>NZ_CAKKLY010000006.1 GCF_918698095.1 Arthrobacter sp. Bi83 | reverse complement strand
GCTTGGGGGCGGGCCGGGGTCGGTAGGCTGGAGGCATGAGTCTTGAGCCCCACTCCGCCGCCATCATCCAGCTAGCCTGGGCGCGCCGTTTGGGGCTCGACGACGGCGCTTTCGCCACGGCCCTGGAAACCGGCGAACGCATCACCAGGGTTGAGGACTCCGCCCGGTCGGTGGAGTTCGTCCGACTCTTCGGCAGCTCCGTGCTGGTGGGGCCGCAGTGGGCGCTGGATGCCGCCGTCGGAATCTCCGATGAGGAAATGGCACAGCACGTCACCCTGCTGACCATCACGCGCCACCACGGCGGGCACGGACAGGGCTCCGCAGCGCTGTTCTTCGCCGATGATCTGCCGCTGCTGCAGCCCTCCGAGGAACTGACCGTCTCACACGGCAACCCGGAGGCGATCGAGCTGGAGGGCCTTTGCCCCCCGGACGACGTCAACGAGGTAGGGCTCTCGGACCTGGAAAACCGCTACACCATCATCCACGACGAGGACGGCCGCAAGGTGCCTGTGGCCTGCGGTGCGTACTCGGAATGGGAAGGAATCCTGGCCCACATGGGCGTTCTCGTGGCTCCCGAATGGCGGCGCCGAGGCCTGGGGTCGCTGGCGGCTTCGATCGCCGCGCACGAGGCCCTCGCCTCCGGGCTGACGCTGCAGTGGCGCTCGGACGTCAGCAACAAGGGCTCCCTGGCCACAGCACGCAGCCTGGGCTTCTCCACCGGCGGCATCCAGACCAGCGTGCTGCTGGGCTGAGCACGCCCGCACAACACAAGCCGGCACAAGCCGCGCCACCGGGCACAACGGCACCGCCGGACCAAAAGGTCCCGCCGGGCACAAAGGTCCCGGCGGCACGGCAGGCTTACAGCGTCTTCGCGTCCGCGCTCTCAGGCGTCGCGGCCTGCTGACCCGCCCAGCCCTGCACCGGCTTCGGCCGGGCGAAGAAGAGAGCCACCGCTGCGCCGAGCACGATCACGGCCGCGGGCAGCATGATGGACTGGCCCATCGCCGTCGAAAATCCCTCGTGGAGGGCTTCCGGCAACTTGCCGCCGAAGCTCGCCGACTCGCCGCCCGACCCGCCGGGCGCCCCGGCGGCAGGAAGTTCCGCCGCGAGCCTGGCCTGCATCAGCACCGCAATGGCGGCGCTGCCGAGGACGGCGCCGATCTGCCGCGTGGTGTTGTACACGCCGGCGCCGGCGCCCGCCTGCCGCGGCGGCAGGTTGCGGGTGGCCGTTGAACTCAGCGGAGCCCAGATACCGGCGTTCGCGAAGCCGAGCACGGCGCTCGGCAGCAGGAACAGCCACACCGGGGTGTCGGGATGCATCAGCGCCGAGTTCCAGAACAGGGCCACGGCCATGAGCACCAGCCCCGCGGAGGTGATGTATTTCGGGTTTACGCGGTCGATGATCCTGCCCACCACGGGGGCGAGGCCACCCGAAATCAGCGCCATCGGAACCATCATGAGGGCGGACTGCGTCGGCGTCATGCCGCGCACCATCTGGTAGTAGAAGATCAGCGGCAGGCCGAAGGCCGTGACGGTGAAGCCCACTGTGGTGATCCCGATGTTGGCGAGCGAGAAATTGCGGTCCTTGAAGAGACCAAGCGGCAGCAGCGGCTCGCCCTTATTAACGGCCTGCCAGACGACGAACAGCACCAGCACCACGATGCCGCTGATGATCAGGCCCCACACCGTTACGGGACCGGTGATGGTGCCCCAGTCGTAGGTCTCGCCTTCCTGAAGACCGAAGACGAGGAGGAAAAGCCCGACGGCGCTCAGCACCACGCCGGGGATGTCGAACTTGTGCGGGTGGGTGGTGAGCGACGGCACCAGGCGCCAGGCGAGGATGAAGCCAACGATCCCGATGGGGACGTTGATGAAGAAGATCCACTCCCAGCCAAGCCAGTCCACCAGCACGCCGCCGAGGATCGGGCCCACCAGCGTGGCCACGCCGGCAGTGGCGCCCCACAGCCCCATGGCGGCGCCGCGCCGGTCCGGCGGGAAAATGCGCGTGATCACGGCCATGGTCTGCGGCGTCATCAGCGCTGCGCCCAGGCCCTGGAGAACGCGCGCCGCGATCAGCATCTGGACGTTGCCGGACAGCCCGCACCAGAGCGAGGCCAGGGTGAAGACGACCAGGCCTGACAGGTAGAGCCGCTTGGGGCCGAACCTGTCACCGAGCCTCCCGGTGATCAGGAGCGGAACCGCATACGCCAAGAGGTAGGCGCTCGTGACCCAGATGACGGCATTGATGTCCGTGTCCAGCCCGGCCATGATGCTCGGGTTGGCCACGGAGACGATCGTGGTGTCGATCAGGATCATGAAGAACCCGATGACGAGCGACCAGAGGGCCGGCCACGGCCTGCTTACGTTTTCCAAGAAAAATTCCTTCAGTTGCAGACGGCTGGTGGGTGCCGGCGGTGTATTTCAGTCGGTGCCGGCCCTATGCCAGCAGCGCCTGGATGTCTTTGCGGGCGAACATCTCGGCGGCCGCGCGGGCCGAGGGGGTTCCGGCATCGGGGTCGGCTCCCGCGTCAAGCAGGACCCTGGCCACATCGGTGTAGCCCTTGAAGACGGCGCCGGCGAGCGGGGTCTGCCCGCGGTCGTTCGCGCCGTTGGCATCGCCGCCATGGTAGAGGATCAGCTGAACTGTCTCGGCGTGGCCGTGGTAGGCCGCGAGCATCAGCAGCGAATCCCCTGCGGCGTTGGTCAGGGTGGCCGGAGCGCCGGCGTTGAGGTAGCACCGGAGCGTGTCGGTCTCCCCGTTGCGTGCGGCTTCGAAGAGCGAGTGCGCCAGCGCGAGCGTCTCCTCATCCGGCTCCGGCGACGGCGCGGTCCCCGGTGCACCCGGGGCAGTCGGGTCTGTCATTTGTGGGTCCCCCTCAGGAATCCGGTCTGCCGGCCAATGACCTGCCCGGCGTCGGGAGCCACGATCACTTCCTGCGCGGCCGTGTACGGCTCTTCACCGTCCATGACAGTCAGTATTTCATCCGGAGCGACCGAACGCTTGATGACCGCCAGCGCAATGGGGCCCATCTCGTAGTGCTGCGCCACGGACGTGGCGGTTCCCACCTTGCGCTCCCCCAGCAGCACGGGACTTCCGGCCACCGGCATGGTGTGCTGGGAGCCGTCGAGCTGGAGGAACACGAGCCGGCGCGGCGGGTGGCCCAGGTTGTGCACGCGGGCAATGGTCTCCTGGCCCTTGTAGCAGCCCTTGGCCAGATGGACGGCGGTCCGGAGCAGATCAAGCTCGTGCGGAATCGTCTTGTCGTCGGTTTCGGCGCCCAGCCGGGGGCGCCAGGCCGCGATGCGCAGGGCCTCGGCCGCCGACACCCCTGCCAGGGGCCGGTCCCCCAGCGTTGCCTCGAGCTCCGCCGCCGGAACCAGGTATTCGAACCACGGGCGCTCGGCGCCGGGATGGGCGTCCTCGCCCACCACGGAATAGGCGTATCCGCCGGCACTGACGTGCGGCCACGGGTCCTGCCATACCGTCAGGGCAGACCACTCCGGCACGGCCCGGGTGGATCCCAGCACGGCCCAGTCGTCCGAGACGTCCGCAATTTCGACCCGCAGCATGAACTTCATCTTGTTCAGCCACTCCGCCAGCGGCATGGCTTCGGCTGCCTCGACGATCAGCCAGGTGCTGCCGCCGTCGTCCACCACCCGGGCGTCGAATTCGATGCGCCCCTGGACGCTCAGGAGCAGCAGCTCGCTGGATTCACCGGGCTGGAGATTGGTGACCTGCTGGGAGGAAAGCGTGTTGAGCCAGCTCAGGCGGTCGGGGCCGGTAACGGTCACCACGCCGCGGTGGGAAAGATCGACGACGGCGGTGCCGGTTGCGAGGGCGCGCTGCTCACGCAGCGGCTCACCGTAGTGGGACGCGACGCCGGAATCGGCACCGCCCGCTTCGACGGCTCCAGGGCGCGACAACAGAGGGCTCTTGATAGTCATATGAAAGGGAACGTCCTTGGCTCGGCGGGTATTCCGGTCTTGCAGGACCGGGCTGCGGGTCCGGCACCCGCCGTCAGCGGTACTCCGGATTTTCGAAACCGTACTTCGATCCGGCCTTCCATTCTTCCGGAAGGTTGCCGTAGGCGGGAATTCCGCCGGAATCCTTGAGCAGCCGGGCCAGATGAAGGAGATTCCACGTCATGAAGGTGGTGTTTCTGTTAGTAAAATCACTCTCCGGACCCCCGGACCCTTCATCGAGGTAGCTGGGCCCGGGGCCCACGGGGCCGATCCAGCCGGCGTCGGCCTGCGGAGGAATGGTGAACCCGATGTGCTGGAGGCTGTAGAGGACGTTCATGGAGCAGTGTTTGATGCCGTCTTCGTTGCCCGTGATCAGGCACCCGCCCACCTTGGGGTAGAAGGCCCACTGGCCCTTTTCATTGAGCTGCCCCGAATGCGCATAGAGCCGCTCGATGAGTTTCTTGGTCTGGGAGGAGTTGTCCCCCAGCCAGATGGGCCCGGCAACTACCACGATGTCGGCCTCCTGGACAGCGGGATACAGCTCCGGCCATTCATCGGTCTCCCAGCCATACTCGCGCATATCCGGGTACACACCGCTCGCAATGTCGTGGTCCACGGTACGGATGAGCCGCGTCGACACCCCCTGCTTTTCCATGACCAGCCGGCTGATCCGGATCAGGCCCTCCGTGTTGCTCGTTTGGGGCGAGCGTTTGAGGGTGCCGTTGAAGAAAACCGCCTTGAGGTCGCTGTAGATCGTCGGGACTTCAGCTTCAGCCATGTGGTGCTCCCTTGGTTGCGTCGGGCAGAGGAACTCGGGACCTCAGACCAACGTAGCCCACGGGAGCGGGCGGCGGAACAGAGCGGATCGCCGGGCTGTCAGGCGCCCGGCCGGGGAGCCGTCAGGAAACCTTTTTCAGGAACGCCGAGGCGTGGGCTTCCAGTCCGTTGCCCGGCTCCGAAGTGCCGGCTGCCGGGGAAGCGCCGCCGGTGGCGACATCCCAGCGCCACAGGAGGTTCCCGTCAACGAGACCGAAGATCCGCGTGGCCGCGCTGTAGTCCTTGGAGTGGCTGCCCCGCATCACCATGTCGGTGCTCAACTGGATCTGCGGGCCCTTGATCTGCCCGTAGTACAGCTCGGAAATCCCGCCCGGATGGGCGATGGAGACGGAAATGTCGAATCCGCCGTCCTTGTTCCGCAGTGCCTCCACCTCGTCGGCACTCTTAAGCGCCGGCACGATGTCCGCGGGGACAAGGCCGGGACCGCCGTCGGCGTCCAGTTGTTTGCGCTCAAGGGCCCAAAATCCGGTCTCGACCGTGAGGGGCCGGAGCTTGGTGCCGTCCTCATCGGTCAGCCAGCTCTCCGCACGGTACTGCAGGTACGGCAGGCCGTTGTGGGTGAACGAAACGCGTTGCACAAAGTGCTCAGAGCCTTCGTCGCCGGAACCAAGCCGTCCATGGCCCTCCCACTCACCAATGAGCCAGGACAGCGGAACCAGTTCGGGTGTCAGGTCTGTTGGAATCTCAATAGGCACGGTTGTTACCTCTGGAAGCTGCTAACAGGGGAAGCGGTTCTACTTCTGGCCCTTGAACAGGCGGTAGACCACGAAACCGGCAAACCAGGCCATGGACAGGCTCGCTACGCCGAGCAGGACAAGGAAGAAAATTTCATATGCAAGTACGGACATGGTGCCATCCTAACGCGTTAGAAGATGAGTAGTTTGTCTATGAAGTAGGCAAGGGATCCGACCGCCGCGACGGGCGCCAGGCCCATGCCCAGGGCCGCCGGGAAGTTCAGCGGCGTCCCCCGCAGTGTCACGAGTCGCCGGAAGCTGACGAGCACCGCCCCGACCACAACCCCGAACACCGCGGCGGGCAGGACAGCGATGTCGGAGAACACCAGTCCGGCCAGCGGGCCCGCGAGACCGGCCAGAACGATTCCCAGCGGCGCGACGATCCTGTCCGGCCAGCGGAGGAGGCCTGCCAGCAGCGCGACGGCGGCGCTGACGCCGGCGACGAGCAGCATTTCCCTGACCCCGTTAAACCGCGCTCCGGCGATCCAGCCTGCGCCCATGCAGGACAGTATGACGCCCACGCAACAGCCCAGGATCGATTCGAGCCGCTGAGCCTGCCCCGTTCCGCGGATCAGCTGGACCACGAACACGGAGGTGACCCCCAAGGCGATGAAACCCGGCGTCCAATTGAGGTAGCCCGGGGCGGAAACGGTGGCCGCCGCCACCGCGGAGCCGGCACCTGGCAGGCCGATCACCGCCGCGAGGGTCTTTTTGGCCGGTATCCCCAGGTAGTGCGGCCAGCCGACGCCCACGGCCAGCGCAACGACGACGCCGACGGCGAGGAGGACATCCGGTGTCCGGTAGACGCTGGCGATGATGGTGGCCAGGCCGGCCAGGCCAATGACTCCGATGCTCCACGACTTCACGGCGGACCCGGTGTGCGCCGCAGCGCTCACTTCCGGCGTGGCCATGGCGTACTCATCTCTGACTCTGAACTCAACTTCGCTGCGTCCTCATCCTGGCTGTGCCGTTGAAGGGCAGGGCTGACGCCCTGACGGTTTCAATCCTGCCCTATGTGACTGCCATATGTCGCAAATGAGGCACGCTGCAGGCCAGGATCAGTGCCTGTCTGGGGGCCGTTAGGTATACTCAAAGCTCAGCTACGCTTCCCGCTGCGGGAACCGGAGACGCCGGCTCGCCGGAGGCTCCGCCCGTTGCAGCCAGCACAGTACCGGCCGGTGAAAGCCCGGTTCAGTCGCCCAATGATGCGCGGACGGCCCCTTGGAGGAACAATGTCGCACATCCTGTTACTGACCAACAGCACCGGATCATCGGTGGACATTCTGCCTGCCTTGGAGCTGTTGAACCACCGGGTGCACATCCTGCCCGCGGAGCCCACTGCCCTGCTCGAAACGGATCCCTGCGACATTGTGCTGCTGGATGCGCGCAAGGACCTAGTGGGGGCCCGGTCGCTGACCCAACTCCTGAAGGCAACAGGCCTCAGCGCACCGCTGGTGCTGATCCTGACAGAAGGCGGCATGGCCGCCGTATCCTCGGCATGGGCAGTCGATGACATCGTTCTGGACTCCGCTGGCCCTGCCGAGGTGGAAGCCAGGATCCGGCTCTCCGTGGCGCGGGCCGTCCCGGAGAAGGAAGACCTGCCCTCCGAAATCCGGGCCGCCGGCGTCGTGATCGATGAAGCCAGCTATACCGCGCGGGTCAACGGCGCGGCACTAAACCTGACCTTCAAGGAATTCGAGCTCCTGAAGTACCTGGCGCAGCACCCCGGCCGGGTGTTCACCCGCCAGCAGCTGCTCACCGAGGTCTGGGGCTACGACTACTACGGCGGCACCCGGACCGTGGACGTGCACGTCAGGCGCCTGCGCGCCAAACTGGGCGCGGACCACGAAAACCTGATCAGCACCGTCCGCAACGTGGGGTACCGGCTCACCCTGGTGCGCCAGCAAGAGGACGAGCTCACCGAGGCCTGACGGGCTCCGGCGTCAAGAAGCCAAGCAACGCAAACGGCCCGGACTCTTTCGAGTCCGGGCCGTTTGCGTTGCTTATTTGCTTTAGTGGAGGACATACGGGTCGAACGTATCGAGGCCACCCCAGTGGTGGATCCCCCTCACATTCTGCTTCAGGAAGCTGAATGAGATAACGACTATACGGGGCCACCCCGGCCGGCCACAAATCGGGCAGCCCGGCGGCCGCTGCGTATAGCCTTACAGCATGAGTCCTGCGCATCCGGAGATCTGGCCTGTCACCGTCATCAGAGGCGGCGTGGACGCACAGCTGCTGCGGGACATCAAGCCCCTGCTGTCAGCCGCCGAGGAATCGGACGGCAACCCCTCCATTTCGGAACAGACCCTGGTGACGCTGCGCGCCGCGGACACCGGGCCCCACTCGCTGCTGACGCTGGCGCTGTACTCCCCGGACGAGGACTCCGATCCTGCCACCGCCCAGGACCTGGCGGGTTTCGCTGTGGTGGTCGAAGAAGCGGACGGCACGGGAGTCCTGGAGATCGCCGTCCACCCCAGCTACCGGAACCAGGGCGTGGCTGACCGGCTGGTTGGCACGCTGAAGTCTGAACGCGGATTCGGCGGGCTGAAGGCCTGGTCCCACGGCAACCACGAGGCTGCCGCGGACCTGGCGGCCCGCTACGGCTACGGGCCCGTCCGGGAACTGTGGAAGATGCGGCTCATGACCGCCGCGGCTGAACTGCCCGACGTCGGTCTTCCGGACGGCGTGGTGCTCCGCGCCTTTGTGCCGGGCAGGGATGAGGACGCCTGGCTGGCGGCCAACCGCGAGGCCTTCGCGCACCACCCGGAACAGGGCTCCATGACACGGGCGGACCTTGAGGCCCGGATGGCGGAGCCGTGGTTCGACCCCGCCGGCTTCCTGCTGGCCGAAGACGGGGACGGGCAGCTGCTTGGCTTCCACTGGACCAAGGTCCATCCGCGGCATGGCGACCATCCGGCCATCGGCGAAGTGTACGTCGTGGGCGTGACGCCGGCCGCCCAGGGCATGGGCCTGGGCAAGGCCCTGACAGTCGCCGGCATCAGGCACCTCCAGCAGCAGGGACTGCACGCGGTCATGTTGTACACGGATGCGGACAACTCCCCGGCAGTCTCGCTGTACCGCGGGCTGGGCTTCACCCGGTGGGACGTCGACGTGATGTACGGGCCGCTGGACGGACGTTAGTCCAGTCATTCGACGCACTGTCCGGTCCCGCTGAAATCTGCGGGTCCCGCACGTGCGAATGCTTGTAAGGTTGAAGCTAAATCCCGCCAGCATCAAGGAGAGAGCATGCAACCGGAATCCGCCGGATCAGCGACGACCGAAATCAAGGCGGCCCCGGTGCGCGCCCGTTTCGGCTCCTCCGAGGTGCCTGCGTCCCGCGCCACCCAGGACCGGATCGACATTCCGGAGTTTGCCGCCATCCTGGAGCCCGAGGGCGAAATCAGCCCGGACCGGTTCCTGGACCGTGAGCTGAGCTGGCTCGCCTTCAACGCCCGGGTCCTCGAGCTCGCCGAAGACCCCAACCTCCACCTCCTTGAGCGCGTCAGCTTCCTGTCGATCTTCGCCTCCAACCTCGATGAGTTCTTCATGGTCCGCGTGGCCGGCCTGAAGCGCCGGATCGCCACCGGCCTGGCGGTCCCCTCCCCCGCGGGGCTGAGCCCGGTCCAGGTCCTTGAGCAGATCGGCGAGGCCGCCCACACTCTCCAGCAGCGGCACGCGCAGGTCTACGCCGAACAGATCCGCCCCGCACTGGCATATGAACAAATCCACCTCATGCACTGGGAAGAACTCGACGACGAGGCCAAGAACCGCCTCAGCGTCATGTTCGCGGAAAAGGTCTTCCCCATCCTCACCCCGCTTGCTGTGGACCCGGCCCACCCCTTCCCCTATATTTCCGGGCTCTCGCTGAACCTGGCCGTGGTGGTCCGGAACCCCGTCAGCGACAAGGAGCTCTTTGCGCGTGTCAAGGTTCCGGACCAGCTGCCGCGCCTGATTTCCATCGACGGTCCGCGCGCAGGATCCGTGCCGGGACGGGTTGCCCGGTTCATCGCCCTCGAAGAAGTCATTGCGGTCCACCTGGACCGGCTCTTCGCCGGCATGGAAGTCCTGGAACACCACACCTTCCGCGTGACACGCAACGAAGACGTGGAGGTGGAGGAAGACGACGCCGAGAACCTCCTGCAGGCGCTCGAGAAGGAACTCCTGCGCCGCCGGTTCGGCCCTCCTGTCCGCCTCGAGGTCACCAACGACATCAACCCCAACATCCGCGCACTCCTGATCCGGGAGCTGGGCGTGGACGAATCCGAGGTCTACTCGGTTCCTGCCCCGCTGGACCTCCGCGGGCTCTCCGTCATTGCCGGCATTGACCGCGCCGACCTGCACTATCCCAAGCACGTGCCCCACACGTCCCGGTACCTGAACGAATCCGAAACGTCCAAGGCCGCCAACGTCTTCGCCGCGATGCGCCGCCGGGACATCCTGCTGCACCACCCCTACGATTCCTTCTCCACGTCGGTCCAGGCGTTCCTCGAACAGGCGGCCGCCGATCCGAAGGTCCAGGCCATCAAGCAGACCCTGTACCGCACGTCGGGCGACTCCCCCATCGTTGACGCGCTCATCGACGCTGCCGAGGCCGGCAAGCAGGTACTCGCGCTCGTGGAAATCAAGGCCCGCTTTGACGAGCAGGCCAACATCTCCTGGGCGCGCAAGCTTGAGCAGGCCGGAGTCCATGTGGTGTACGGGATCGTCGGGCTAAAGACGCACTGCAAGCTGTCCCTCGTGGTGCGCCAGGAAGTCGACGGACTGCGCCGTTACTGCCACATCGGAACAGGCAACTACCACCCCCGCACAGCCCGTTACTACGAGGACCTTGGTCTCCTGACCGCCAACGAGCAGGTGGGCGAGGATCTCTCCAAGCTCTTCAACCAGCTCTCCGGCTACGCCCCGAAATCCACTTTCAAGCGCCTCCTGGTCGCACCGCGCTCGGTGCGCTCCGGACTGATCGACAGGATCGAGACCGAGATCCGCAACGCCCGTGCCGGCATTCCGGCGCGTGTGCAGATCAAGGTGAATTCCATCGTGGACGAGTCCATCATCGATTCCCTCTACCGGGCTTCCCAGGCGGGCGTTCCGGTAGACGTCATCGTGCGCGGCATCTGCTCGCTCCGGCCGGGAGTTCCGGGCCTCAGCGAGAACATCACAGTCCGTTCCGTCCTGGGCCGCTTCCTGGAGCATTCACGGGTGTTCGCCTTCGCCAACGGCGGCGACCCCGTGGTGTACATCGGATCGGCCGATATGATGCACCGCAACCTGGACCGCCGGGTTGAGGCACTGGTCCAGCTGTCGGGAGGCGAGGACACCACGTACGTCCTGGACATGCTCCGCCGGTACATGGATCCCGAAACAGCAAGCTGGCACCTCGACAATCAGGGAATCTGGAACCGCCATCACCTCGACGAGGACGGCAGGGAACTTGACGACGTCCAGTCCTGGCTCCTGGCTTCCCGCTCCCGCCAGCGCGCAACTGCCCGGCGGTAGGAAACGGGTTTGAAGAGCGATTCACCGATAGCCGACCAGACCGATCACCCGGGCGAGCCGGTTGCCGTCACGGCGGCTGGCGCCTTGCCGTGGCGGATCAGGAAGGACCAGCTGGAAGTCCTGCTGATCCACCGGCCCCGGTACGACGACTGGTCCTGGCCGAAAGGCAAACTCGACGCCGGCGAAACGGTCCCCGAGTGCGCCGTCCGCGAGGTGGAGGAAGAGATCGGGCTCCAGGCACCCCTGGGGATTCCGCTGCCGCCCATCCACTACCACGTGGCCAGCGGGCTGAAGGTTGTGCACTACTGGGCCGTGGAAGTGAACGGCGCTCCGCTGCGGCCTGACGGCAAGGAGGTGGACAGCGTGATGTGGTGCACCCCGGAGAAGGCTGCTTCACTGCTGTCCAACCCCTCCGACATCGGGCCGCTCGAGTACCTGGCGGCGGCCCATGCCCGGATGGAACTGCACACCTGGCCCCTGGTGATCGTGCGCCATGCCAAGGCGAAGCCTAGGTCGTCGTGGACGAAGGCCGAAGGCGAGCGGCCGCTGGCAGCCACCGGCGTGCGCCAGGCCCAGGCCGTGCGGAGGCTGCTCCACGCCTGGAAGCCCCTTCGGGTGGTCAGCAGCCCCTGGCAGCGCTGCGTCGCCACGATCGCCCCGTACGCCAAGGCCACGGACGCAAAAGTGAAGCTGGTGGATGCGCTGACAGAGCACCGGCACGCACGCAATCCCAAGAAGACGGCCGCCACGATTGAGTCCCTGTTCGATAAGCAGCGCGCCGTAGTGTTGTGCACCCACCGGCCCGCACTGCCTACCGTCCTGAGCCAGCTGGGCGTCTACATGAACACCAGGCTGAAGGGCGTGCTTCCGGTGGCCGACCCGTACCTCGCCCCGGGGGAAATGATCATCTGCCACGTGGCGCACAGCAGCAAGAGCAAGATCGTGGCCGTGGAGCAGTTCAAGCCGTTCGACGACTGAAAGCTGCTGACCGTGCCGCCGCCCCGGGGGCCCCGCACCCCCAAGCTGTTCCCACTAGACTGGACGCGTGAACATCCCAACGCCCTATGAAGACCTTCTGCGCGATGTCATGGCAAACGGCACGCATAAATCCGACCGCACCGGTACCGGCACCAGCAGCGTCTTCGGACGCCAAATCCGCTTTGACCTGGGCGAGGGCTTCCCGCTCATCACCACGAAGCGCGTGCACTTCAAGTCCGTCGCCGTTGAGCTGCTGTGGTTCCTGCGCGGCGACACCAACGTGAAGTGGATGCAGGACCAGGGCGTGACCATCTGGAATGAATGGGCTGACGCCGACGGCGAACTCGGCCCGGTCTACGGCGTCCAGTGGCGCAGCTGGCCCACTCCCGACGGTGGCCACATCGACCAGATCACGGAGCTCGTCGAAAACCTGAAGGCCAACCCGGATTCCCGCCGGCACATCGTGTCGGCCTGGAACGTGGCCGAGCTGAAGGACATGGCGCTGCCGCCCTGCCACGCGTTCTTCCAGTTCTACGTCGCCGACGGCAAGCTGTCCTGCCAGCTGTACCAGCGGTCGGCGGACATGTTCCTGGGTGTCCCGTTCAACATCGCCTCCTATGCGCTGTTGACCTGCATGCTGGCCCAGCAGACCGGCCTGGAGCCCGGCGAATTCGTCTGGACCGGCGGCGATGTCCACATCTACGAAAACCACATGGACCAAGTCCTGAAACAGCTGGAGCGGGAGCCCTACGAGTATCCGCAGCTGAAAATCACGCGCAAGCCGGCCTCGATCTTCGATTACACGCTGGACGACTTTGAAGTGGTGGGATACCGCCACCACCCCACAATCAAGGCGCCGATCGCAGTATGAGTGCCGAAGAGACCATGGATCCCCAGACCTTCAGCGAGAACATCGCGGCAAACATGACCGGGATCGGGCTGGTTTGGGCACAAACTACAGCCGGGGTGATCGGCAACGCCGGCGATATGCCGTGGCACCTGCCCGAAGACCTGAAGCACTTCACCAAGGTGACCAGCGGACATCCCGTCATTATGGGCCGCAAGACCTGGCTGTCCTTCCCGGAGAAGTACCGCCCCCTCCCCAACCGGACCAATATCGTCATTACCCGGCAGGAAGACTGGGCCCGCACGCCCGAGGCGGAGGGCGCCGTCGTCGTCAAGTCCCTTGATGATGCCCTCCTCGAGTCGCAGTTTGCACCCGGCTTCGAGGCGGTCTGGATTGTGGGCGGCGGCGAGATCTTAGAGCAGTCCACGGAGATCGCCAATATTGCCGTAGTCACCACCATTGATATGGAGGCCGATGGCGACACGCACGCCCCCGAACTCAACGCGGCGTGGGTTCCGGAAGACTCAGTACCCAGCGAAGGCTGGCTGACCGCGGCCAACGGCACCCGCTACCGGTTCACACAGTGGAACCGGACGGAAGGTTAGACGAATGCAGATGCTCAGAAAACCCGAAACCCTGTTCGTGCTGGGCTACATGCTGCTGCCGCTGCTCGCCCTGCTGTCCGCGATCGTTGGGCTGACCATGATCCTTGGCGGCAACAAGATCGCGGGCATCATCGTCCTGGTTGTCGTAACCCAGGTATTTGCCTTCGGCGCCTTCTTTGCCCTGCGCGCCCGCAAGAGTGCCCTCCTTGAGGAGACCGACCCCCGGTAGCTCCGGGACCGCCGTCGGCTCTGGGCCGCCGACGGCGACCGGCGATGGGGAGCGCTGCCCATCGCGGCGGCGGCACACCGCCATTACAGTGTTGGCAGGACTCGGCAGCAACCGTTCAGACGCAGAACGTTCAGATTTTGGGGGATGATGCCACAGTGGCAGGCAACTTGTGGGGCTCGGACGTTGCGCAGCTGCGCACGCTCGCTCAGCAGTTCGGAAAGGTGTCCGACAACCTGTTGCAGCAGTCTTCGCAGCTGACCAACCAGATCAACAACAACCCTTCGTGGAAGGGCAACGACGCGACGCAGTTCCGCTCGGACTGGAACGGCAGCCACCGGGCCCTCATCCAGAGAACAGCCCGCGCACTGAAGGAAGAATCCAGGAAACTGCTCGAAAACGCCAACGAGCAGGAGAAGGCCAGCAACGCCGGCGGCCCCGGTACCTTGGGCGGTCCGGGCTCTCTGGGTGGCCCGGCCGGCGGCGCGGGCGGGTTCTCCGTTGGCGGTGTGCTGCTCGGCGGATTTGGGATGCTGAAGGCGGGCATGACCATCCAAAAGTTCATCAAGGCCCCGCTCACCCTGGCCAAGCACGCCGGACAGTACGGCTGGGTTTTGAAGAATCAGCGCGCAGAGTTCATCAAGTCCTTCCTCCAAGGGAGCCACCGGATCGGCGGCCCCGGCTTTGCCGCTCACAGACTGCTTGGCAATCCAGCCCTGGATGATCTGCTTAAGGGATCTTCGGCTGCCAACCGCGGCATCGGCCTGATCGATAAGGCGACCGACATTGCTTCCCTGAAGAACCTGAATAAGTACGTCGGCCCGCTGGGCAGGTTCGAAGGGGTGTTCGCGGAAAAGCCCTGGCTCGGCGCGGGCACCAAGCTCGAGTGGCTCGGCAAGTCCGGCGTCGCGCGCACGCTGGGCTGGGCGGGCGTCGGCTTCAGTGCCTACGACTCCGTCAAGAGCTTTTCCGACGGCGACATCAAGGGAGGCCTTGTGGGGGCCGGAAAGACTGCCCTCGGCGTCGGCTGCTTTTTGCCGCCTCCGGCAGGAACCGTCTGCCAGGTCGCCAGCGTCGGAATCGCCGTCTATGAGAATTGGGACACCATCAGCAGCGTGGGCAAAAATGTTGGCGAGGGGATCGTCAACGCGGTGAAGGATCCCGGAAAGTTCGTCAGCGACACGAAGGATTCGGTTGTGGACGCGGGCAAGTCCGTAGGCAAGTTCTTCGGAATCGGCGACTAGGAGACGAATATGAGTGTTCAGGACGAAACCCAGCAGGAGCCCAGGCTCGGCATCGACGTCATCGGGTTCGGCGTGGGCGAGTTTGCCTACCTGCTCAACGTGTTTGAGGGGCCGGCCAGGGACCGTTCCGTCAGCGTTTTCCGCGCCGAGGAGGTCGTGGATGATGTGACGCTGTCCACGGCCGGGGCTTCCTCGCTGATGGCGCGGGATCTGGCCTCGGTGGATGAGGACGGTGACCTGGGAGTGACCGGCGTCGCGGCGGCTGTGGCTACCGCCCTCGGCAAGGCGACCACGTGGACCGAGATCTCGCTTCTGACCGGCGATGCCATGGACAACGTGGTGCTGCTGGAGGCACCCGGGGTGGCGCTGATGCTTCAGCCCCGGCTGCTGGGGACCTGGTTCGTTTTCGCCCAGGATCCCGTCATTACTTCCGCAGAGGCGACGCTTCGTGTCGTCCGCCGGCATGTCGAGCAGAACGACGGCGGTTCCGCCTACCTCGTTTTCAAGACGCTCGACGCCGAACGGCACCTGCTGATCCGGCGTGAAGGTGAGACCTGGACTACCGGCATCCCGGACTTCGACAAGGACGAGGTCGCCGAATCCCCGGGCCTGGACGACGCCGGGCTTCTGGCAGCGATTGAAGATGCCCGTGGCTAGGCGAAGTGAGGGAGTACCCCAGGAACCGGGCTACGTGCCGTCCAGCCCATCAGACGGCCAGCTGATCTACCGCAGGGCGGAGAATGGCGAGATGGTGGGCTACACGCCAGCCGAATACGGTGTTCGCAAAGACGACGGCGGCGGCTTGGTCAAGCCCGTGAACAGCTCCGGCGGCCTGCTCTTCCTCGCCATCCTCCTCACTGCCTGCCTGGGAGGCCTCATTTACGGCGTCGTCCAGATCGCCATCCAGGGTTCGTGGCACATTCTTGGCGAAATATGGTGGGTCTTTCCCGCCTGCCTCTTTCCCTTCACTTTCGCTTGGGCCAGCTATTTCAAGGAGCGACGGGCAGAGAAGCTTCGCAAGGCCCGCAATCTTGCCCGGCCGGTTGCGTAACGTCGCCATTCCGATCGCGGGCAGGGAGTGACGTAACCGACTGCGCCGTGCCGGTTCCGAAGTCTAAACTGAACGAATGACTACAGCAGCTACTCCGTCCGTTGGACTTGTCGGTTGGCGTGGCATGGTCGGTTCCGTCCTGATGCAGCGCATGCAGGATGAGGGCGACTTCGCCACCATCAACCCGGTGTTTTTTTCCACCTCGAACGCGGGAGGTGCCGCCCCCTCCTTCGCTGAAGGGGCAGGCAAGCTCGAGGACGCGTTCGACGTCGAGACGCTGGCCAAGCTGCCGATTATCGTCACCGCCCAGGGCGGGGACTACACCAAGCAGGTCCACGGCGAGCTGCGCAGCCGCGGCTGGGATGGCCTGTGGATCGACGCCGCGTCCACCCTGCGCATGAACGACGACTCGATCATCGTGCTGGACCCCATCAACCGCGACGTCATCGACAAGGGCCTCGTCAACGGCACCAAGGACTTCATCGGCGGCAACTGCACCGTGTCCTGCATGCTCATGGGCCTTGGCGGACTGTTCAAGAACGGCCTCGTCGAGTGGGGCACGTCCATGACCTACCAGGCGGCGTCCGGCGGCGGCGCCCGGCACATGCGCGAACTGCTCAGCCAGTTTGGCACGCTCAATGCCGAGGTCAGCACGGAACTTAACGACCCAGCGTCGGCCATTCTGGACATCGACCGCAAGGTGCTTGCCCACCAGCGCACAGGCGTCGACGCCACACAGTTCGGTGTGCCGCTGGCTGGGTCCCTGATCCCCTGGATTGACGCGGACCTGGGCAACGGCCAGTCCAAGGAAGAGTGGAAGGCCGGGGTGGAGACCAACAAGATCCTCGGTACCTCCGACGAGAACCACGTCATTATGGACGGACTGTGCATCCGGATCGGCGCCATGCGCTCCCACTCACAGGCGCTCACGCTCAAGCTGCGCGAAGACCTGTCCGTCGCCGAGATCGAGAAGCTGCTTGACGAGGACAACGAGTGGGCCAAGGTTGTGCCCAACAGCAAGGAAGCCTCGATGGCTGAGCTCACTCCGGTGGCAGCCTCGGGCACGTTGGACATTCCCGTGGGTCGCATCCGCAAGCTCGAGATGGGGCCGCAGTACATCAGCGCCTTCACCGTGGGCGACCAGCTTCTCTGGGGTGCGGCTGAGCCCCTGCGGCGCATGCTGAACATCGCCACCGGGACTCTTTAGCCACCCCCTCAGGCGGCCCTGCCCCGCACGAACGGACCCGCTCAGGGACCGCTCATGCGGTGCGGGGCCGCCTTTGTGTGTCGGCCCTTGCCAGGGTGGCGAGCACCCGACGCCTCGGCTCGGCGGGTGCGTCCAGGTGCTGCCACTCATCCCGAACGAATCTCAATGATGTTGTCAACGGACTCCTGCGGGTCGGTTAGGGGCGGCCCCCTCTCGCTCGGCGTTCCCGAGTAGGGCTCGCGAGACTTCTTTTCGCTCATGGTTGTGTTCCTTCCAGGTGGGGCGGCGGCGGCCTGGCTGACCGGCCAGCTTCCCTCCTCCCCCGATGCTTCTATGTCTGTCAAGCGGGTGGGAACGGGTGCGGGGGCGGCTTAGGTGACCGGCCAGCTTCCCCTCTCCCCCAGTTGTTTTGGCTGCTGGCGAAGCTTGCGGAGCTGTGCCCGACGGAGGCCTGTCTACCCTTGGGCAAGGGCCGGGAAATTCCGGAGGAAGTCAGCGACGCAGGAGCGCCGGAGGGAAATTCCCGGCATGCAGGCCCCGGAGTTCACGGAGGGGCTAGACGGGCCGGAGCGGGTACGTACAATCCCTTGGGACAGCAGCCAAAACAAGAAAAATGCTTTTACAGCCCGAGCGAAGCGAGGACCGTCACACAGCGCCCAGCGCTGTGCACCGCGGAAGTTCGCCGGGCGCTCTCAATGGGGCAGAGGAAAGACACCAGCGTTATAAAAGGGCACTGCGTTTCAAGACATCACCGCTCCCACTCCCGCAACGGAGTCGGGTGCCAATGCGGCGCGATATGGCCGATTTTTGTGGTGCTAAATGGCACCCTGCTGGTCGGCAAGGGCTCGTGACCGCCTGTAGAAAGTTGCTCGGGACATTCTCAAGTCCCTGGCAACCTGCGCCGCGGGCTCTCCAACTTTGACCAATCGGACAGCATTCCGAATCTGGCTATCAGTGATCCGGCGGGGCCGGCCACCCAGGCCGAGGCCAGCCTCGCGACGCTTGTTGATGGAATCCGTCACGCGTTCGCGATTGATCTCATGTTCCATCTGCGCGAGGGCGGCCATGATCGTGAACAACATTGAGCCCATCGGTGTTGCAGTGTCGACGTCGCCTCCGCCCAGGTTCAGCACACGTAGACCGGCGCCTCTGCCGCGGAGTTCATCGGCGAGGGCGAGCATGTTTTGGGTGGATCGGCCGAGCCGGTCCAACGTCGTGACGACGAGGGTGTCACCTTCCATAAGCGCGTCCAGTGCTCGGTCGAACTGTGGTCGCGATGCGCGTGCTCCGGGGACTCCATGGTCGATGTACAGGTCATCGTGTCGAACGCCGGCGGCCAGGAGATCCGTCCGCTGCCGGTCTGTGGACTGCTGCCGTGTCGAAACGCGTGCGTACCCAATAAGTTTCGACATGCCTGCCTCCGAGTGTGTCTCGTAACTAATGATTAGTATGCCGATTCGAGCAGAGGGTTTCGAGACATAGTTATGAGAACGGCCTGGTGCTGGGAAAGCCACGTGATTGCACAGGAACTAGAACCATACGGACGGCGGTGTTTCCCCTTGGACAAGACGCCTCGTATCTCAAGGGTTACGAGACTGCCCGCCCCTTCATCGAAGGCTTTCAGGACCACACGCCGCACCTCAACAACGGCCTAAAACGGTCGCCATACATGATCAGCTGAACCGAGTAGCAGAAACAGTTCTACGGTTCCCACCTGTCGGACGTCCTGACGCCACTGGGGGTGTCTAACAGACACTGCCACTGCCGGGTCACGGTGCGTAGCGTGGGGGATGTGGACAGAGGAGAAGACATCCGTGAGTTCCTGATCTCGCGCCGCGCGAAGATCAGCCCGGAGCGGGCGGGTGTCCCCAGCTACGGGGAACTGCGCCGGGTGCCGGGCCTGCGGCGAGAGGAAGTGGCGCAGCTTGCCGGCGTGAGCACCGACTACTACACCCGGCTGGAACGCGGCAGCCTCCGCGGTGTCTCCGACTCGGTCCTTGAGGCCGTGGCTTCGGCCCTTCAGCTGGATGAGGCCGAGCGGGCCCATCTGATGGACCTGGCCCGGACCGCCAATACACCGGCACGCCGGACGCCCGGGAAGCCATCCCAGCAGCGGGTCCGCCCCGGGGTGCTACGCCTGCTGGACGGGATGAGCGGGGCAGCCGCGCTGGTGCAGAACGGCCGCTCGGACGTGCTCGCAGCCAACCTGCTGGGCAGGGCGCTGTATGCGGATGTGTTCAACTCCGAGGTGTCCTTCGGCCACGACCTTCCGGGCAGGCCGCCGAACCAGGCACGCTATCTCTTCCTCGATCCACGCGCCGGGGACCTGTACCCGGACTGGAACGCGGTGGCCGGCACCACGGTAGCCATGCTGCGCCTGGAAGCTGGCCGGAACCCGCACGACCGGGTATTGAACGAACTGATTGGGGAGCTCACTACCCGCAGCGGCCTGTTCGCCGCGCTCTGGGCGGGGCATGACGTAAGGATCCACACCACGGGAACCAAGCGCTTCCATCACGCGGTTGCCGGGGACCTGTCCCTGCAGTTCGAGACGCTGCACCTGCCCGGCGACGAAGGCCAGACCCTGTTCACCTTCACCGCCGAGCCCGGCTCGGGCTCTGCAAGCGCGCTGGCGTTCCTCGCCAGCTGGGCGGCGGGGCCGTCCACCACCAAGGACGCAGAAGACGAAACGGCCATAACTGCCGGTTCCCAGGCGCAGCCCCTCCAACCAGACGCGGGGAAGACAGAACAACGACATAACTGACACGACCCCGCCTTTACAGCAGTAGCAACCACTTAACGAGCAATTCGGGCAACCCGCTAACAGTCTCCGTTGAACGGACTTTGCTGACGGCTGCCCAAATTCAGCCAAAACCCTATGAAAGAGAACAACCAATGACAGAAAAACTCATCGGAACTGTTGCCCTGGTAACCGGGGCCAGCAGCGGCATCGGTGACGCCGCCGCCCGTGCCCTCGCCGAGCAGGGGGCGTCCGTCGCCGTCGTCGCCCGACGCAAGGACCGCCTCGACACACTCGTGGCCGAGATCGAGGCTGCCGGCGGCACCGCCTACGCCGTTCCTGCTGACATCACCGACCGAACCCAGGCTGAACAGGCCGTAGCAGAGGTTGTAAACCAATTCGGCCGCCTGGACATTCTCATCAACAACGCCGGGCTCATGCTCCTCGGACCGGTCGTCGATCAGGAGGTCGACGAGTGGGAACGGATGATCGCAGTCAACCAGAGCGGTCTGCTCTACATGACGAAGGCGGCACTCCCGCACCTGCTGGCTGCAGCGAACGACGAACTGCGCGGCGTCGCGGACATCGTCAACATCTCCTCGATCGCCGGACGGCAGGCGTGGGCGAACTTCGCCGCGTACAACATGACGAAGTTCGGCGTGAACGGCTTCACAGAAGCGCTCCGCCAGGAGATCACGAAGAAGCACGTCCGGGTCGGCGTACTCGAGCCCGGCGCAGTCGAAACAGAACTGATCTCACACAACAACGACACCATCAAAGGCGACCTCGCCGTCTCCGACGCCGAGAACATCCCCGAGAAGCTGCAGCCGGAGGATATCGCCGAGAGCATCGCGTACATGGTGACCCGTCACCGCCGATCCTCCATCGCTGAGCTGTGGGCCATGCCCACGTCCCAAGCCTGAGAACCCTACCGAAGGAGAACACAGCATGAAAAACGCACGTCTCGGGGACCTGGAAGTCTCCCGCATCGGCCTCGGCGCCATGACCATGGCCGGCACCTACACCAGCGAGGGCGCCCTGGATAACAGCGAATCGATCCGCACGATCCACCGTGCACTCGAGCTCGGAGTCACCCACATCGACACAGCGGAGATCTACGGGCCGTTCCTGAGCGAGGAAATCGTGGGCCAGGCCATCAAGGGACGCCGTGACGAAGTGAAGATCGCCACCAAGTTCGGCCTTGTCTCCCATTCCGGTGGCGGCGCCGGTGTTACGGACAGCAGCGCAGCGAACATCCGCACGGTTGTCGAGGGATCCCTGAAGCGACTGGGCACCGACTATATCGACCTCTACTACCAGCACCGGGTCGACCGGAACACGCCCATCGAAGAGACCGCCGGGGCCGTCGCGGACCTGATCACCGAGGGTAAGGTACTGCACTTCGGCCTGTCCGAGGCCTCCCCGGACACAATCCGCCGGGCACACACCGTGCAGCCCGTCTCGGCCCTGCAAACTGAGTACTCCCTGTGGACCCGCGACGTCGAAGACGAAATTCTGCCGCTGCTGCGTGAACTGGGCATCGGCTTCGTCCCCTACTCGCCGCTCGGGCATGGTCTGCTCACCGGGCAGATCCGGACGGTGGAGGATTTCGCCGATGATGACTGGCGCAAAACCAACCCGCGCTTCACGGGGGAAAACTTCGTCCGGAACCTGCGCATCGTCGACGAAGTCCAGAGCATCGGCGCGGAGATTGGCGCCACCCCAGCCCAGACAGCCCTCGCCTGGCTGCTGACCCGTGGGAACGACATCGCCCCGATCCCCGGCACCCGCCGCGTATCCCGTGTGGAGGAAAACACCGCAGCCGATTCCGTCGAGCTCACCGCAGACCAGCTCGAGCGCCTGAACTCACTCCAGCCCGCAGCAGGGGCGCGGCACGACGACGCCAATATGGTCTCGATCGACCGCTGATCCCTGGCGGTGGTGTCCCGCCAAAAAGGTCCCAGTTCCAAGAAATCAACGACAATCAATGCTCGTCCAATGAGACGCCTCGAATCCCTAGGGTTTCGAGACAATTTTCAGCTGGCCCATGGGAGCGCGACAAATAGCGCCGCCAAAGCGCCGCCATTTACCGCTGGACGTCACAGCTCGAAACGTGAACGAGATCCCGCGTACCTCTGAACGTGTTCCTCACGCCTGCAAGTTGCGGACCGCGCTCCCGAGATCTTGACGTCATACTTGCATTTTGCAAGTATGAGCAGCATGAGCCTTTTCATCACCTGCCCGGTCGAGAGCGTCGAGCGCGCGACCGCCTTCTACACCGCCCTGGGCTGGACCCTCAACCCAGAAATGTCCGATCACAACGTGTCATGCTTCGCGATCGCCCCCGAGCAGTACGTCATGCTCGGCAGCCGCGAGATGTATGCGAGCGTCGGCGGCGCCGAGGAGCTGGTCGGCGGCCCCGATACGCCCTCCAAGGTCACGGTCTCGTTCGACCTCGGCAGCCGTCAGGCGGTCGATGAGCTCGTCGAGCGCGCCGGTGCCGCCGGCGGGCGGATCGGTGATATCGACGACTACCCCTTCATGTACCAGCGCCAGTTCGACGACCCTGACGGCTACCACTACTCGCCGTTTTGGATGAAACCGGACGCCGATCCGACCGAGTGAGCGACCTCGCTGCGGCCCTCGATATCGTGGGAGCACGGTGGGCCTTGCTCATCGTGGAGCGGCTGCTCGACGGGCCGCAGCGCTACGGCGATCTGCAGCGCGACCTCGGAGTGCCGACGAACATTCTCGCGACCCGCCTGCGCGAGCTCGAAGCAGCCGGGGTACTGTCCCGTCTGCCCCTCCGGCACAACACCCGGGCCTACGTGCTGACCGACCGCGGGCTTGCCTTGCGTGAGGCGATCATCGCGCTAGGACGCTGGGGCGGCGATGGGGGCTAGGCGTGGCGCGGAATCGCGATACGCTCCGACGAGTTGGCTGGGCTCTGCCCCTGCAACATTTGGGCGGGCTGGATCCATAGAGGCGTAAAGGGTGTTGAGCTGACGGTAGAGGGTTCGGGCTAGGTAGCGCTTGAGGGATCTTCGGATTTCGCGGTAGCCGCGGCCTTCTTGGGTGCGTTTGTCGACGTATTCCCGCGTTCCGGGATGGTGAACCATCCGGGTCATCGTGATGGTGTGCAAGGCTCGGTTGAGGCGCCTATCACCGCCCCGGTTGAGCCGGTGACGGACAGTGTTACCGCTTGAGGCCGGCAAGGGATTCACCCCTGCCAGTGACGCGAAAGCAGCTTCGCTGCGAACCCTTCCTGGATGCGACCAAGCCGTCAGGACGGCAGCGACTGAAACGGCGCCGGCGCCCACCATCTCCAACAGCGGCGCTGCGGGGCTTTGCTGAATCAGCCCTGTCATGCGCTTCTGGTTCGCGGCCAGCTGAGTGGTCACTTCAAGAACGCGACGCGCCAACCGAACTGCTTCCTCGCGCGCGATCGCCAGTTCCATCTGCTCCTGCCGTTCCCGCCATCTGGTGATCGTGGCGATCTGGGCGGGGACCAGCGGTTTACGGGCGTCGATTCCAAGGTCATGGGCCCGGAGAGGGCGATGAGTGCATTGACGTTCATTGTTCGTTCCCGCGTCAGCTGATCCCGTGCCGTACTCAGGATCCTGAGACAGGCACGGGTTCCTTCATCCCGTCGCGGAACCCGGAGTTGGGACTCCTCCAAGCCAAGGACAGCGGTACCGATGGCGGTGGCGTCCAACGGGTCCGATTTGCCCAGCCCCCGACGGCCTCGGGCGTTCATCGGTGGAGCTTCGGCGACGTCGTAACCGGCGTCCGCTACTGCCTTGGCCAGACGGGCCCCATATGAGCCGATACCCTCAACAGCCCAAAGACACCCCATATCGCCGTCTGTCCTTCGGCCTACCCAGGCGAGTGCGCGGGAAATCCCTGCCAGGGTGGTCGGGAACTGCTCGCACGCGACCTGTCGCTTAGTGCTGGCCTCCATGATGGCGTAAGTGTGGGTGCGGGCGTGGCAGTCCACGCCGATGACGAACGGGCGGGTCTGCGAAACGATAGGCAACGCACTACCCTCCTTCCTTTCGAACGGGCAAGAATGGCCGCAGCACGACCGGCACTGACCTGGGAAGAGTCACCTCGAGGCAAAACTGTGATGAGCCACAACTTCAGGGGCTGGGCAAGCTTCTAATCAAGCCACCGACGTGGGACAGGTCAGCGCCGGCCGCTCCACCCAGCGTGGACAAATCGGGGGAAACGCACCCTCGAGGGGCAATTGTTTTTTCGAGTCACGCACCAGGCAGAACGACCGGCATCAACACTGCCAGCTAGTCCCAGACCAGCCATGTAAAGACTCACAGTTTGTTTTTTTGCCTGCTGGCGGAGCAACGCGTAGCTGTGCCCGACGGAGCCCGGGCACCCGAAGGGCAAGCAGAGGATGGATTGTGGGAGGAAATAAGCGCAGCGCCGACACAATCCATCCGGTGTGCAGCCGTCCGCAGGACGGTTGAGCCGGTGAAGCGAGCACGTACGATCCGCCGGACAGCAGCAAAAAAC
This sequence comes from Arthrobacter sp. Bi83, assembly GCF_918698095.1. Classification (GTDB taxonomy): domain Bacteria; phylum Actinomycetota; class Actinomycetes; order Actinomycetales; family Micrococcaceae; genus Arthrobacter. The sequence continues at coordinate 99,565 of NZ_CAKKLY010000006.1, read as the reverse complement.
AGAAAAAGCGCTACTACAGCCCGAGCGCAGCGAGGCCCTTTTGTGCAGTCTTCAAAAGAGGTGAGGCCAACCCCATAGTGAACTGCTCCCTGAAGTGAACTGAAAATTCAGTTCTAACTTACGGGGAGCAGTTTCATGTTAAGGGCAGTTCGTTGTCTGAGGAGCAGCGCGAAGCCGCGGTGGCGCTGTTTGCGACCGTTGGGGGTCCAGGGCCGTAGCGAGCAAGCTTGGGGTGGGTAGGAAAGCTGTCCTAGGGTTACACGTCAGTGGAATAGTTGTGCTTTTCCCGCTCGGGTTCGGGACGGGCCTTCGCCTGACAGCCGCCGCAGATCCGGTCAGACCAGCCAGTGCCACCAGCGTGACTGCTCCGGTTCCGGGGTCGGTTCCGGCTCCGGCTCCTCGCCCAAGGCCAGCGCGGCCTCGACGATGTCGTCCGCGGTGAGCGTCATAACGGCCTCACGATCGAGCGCGTCGAGACTTTGTTCCTCGTCGAGCGACAGCCGCAGCGCCTGGCGGTTGAGCGCCTGCTCGAACAGCGTGCGGGCGAACCGTGCGTTGCCGGAGTCCTCACCCGCGTGGAGCCCGGTGAGGATGCGGCGCAGGATCTGGTCCGTACCCGGCTCCAGCGTGTACTCGTGCTGGGCCAGCATCTGGTGGAAGATCGTCTGAAGTGCGTCGACGGAGTAGTCGGGGAACGTGATCTCGCGGGCGAACCGGGAGCGCAGTCCGGGGTTCGAGAGCAAGAAGGACTCCATCAGCCGCGGGTACCCGGCCACGATCACGACCAGGCGGTGGCGGTGGTCCTCCATCCGCTTGAGTAGGACCTCGATCGCCTCGGGACCGAAGTCCATCCGGCCGTCCTCCGGGGCCAGCGCGTAGGCCTCGTCGATGAACAGGACGCCGTCCAGCGCACGCCGGATCACCCGGTCCGTCTTGATGGCGGTCGCGCCGACATACTGCCCCACCAGGCCCGAACGGTCAACCTCGACCAGGTGGCCTTTCTGCAGCAGACCGACCGCGCGGTACATCTCGGCTAGGAGCCGCGCCACAGTGGTTTTGCCCGTGCCCGGATTTCCGAGGAACACCAGATGCTGTGATGTGGCCACCTCCGGCAGGCCGTGCGCCTTACGGCGGGCCTGGACCTGGAGCAGTGCGACGAGCGCCCGCACCTGTTCCTTCACGGTCTCCAGTCCGACCAGCGCGTCGAGCTCGGCCTGCACCTCGGACAGCGGCCGGGCCGGGCCGGGCCTCGCACCGATGAGATCGCCGACCAGGTCGTCAACGCGCTCCGAACCGTGCAGCCTGAGCTGATCGGTCAGATGGCCGATGGTTTCGCGCAGGTCGTCGAGCGGATTGCGGCTGGCAGCCATGCATCCACTGTAGTACTCGATTCCCGACCGGGGTGGGGTTGGCCTCACCAGCATCAACTCCCTTTTGGTCGTAGTATTCACGCGGGCACGTACGATCCGCAGGACAGCAGCAAAAAACAGAAAAACGCTTCTACAGCCCGAGCGCAGCGAGGCCCTTTTAGTCAGTGTTTAAACGAGGCCCTTTTAGTCAGTGAGGTGAGGCCGGCCCCTTAGGGGGCTGGCCTCACCTTTTCCCTCAGCAAAAGGAAATCTGTGGTGCAGCGTCGTCGCTGCGGAGGTTACTGGTCCAGCGGGGATTTTTCCCAGGAGATATCCACGACAGAACCCGTCTGGGGCATGGTCAGCATGGAGACTTCCAGCATGTCCTGGGCGTGGGTGGCATCAGCGGGTGCGGCGTCGTCGTCCGTAAGGATGAAGTCGTGGCTCATGGTGCTGCTCCCTGGCGTGAGTGGTCTCCGTTGCACTCTCACTGTAGCCCGGCGGCAGGCCCTTGCCCTTTGTGGGTGCTGCGCCCGCGTCAGCGTTATCGGCGGCCGGAGGAGCGAGCGGGGGAGGCCGCTACCGCGCCGGGGCGCACAACCGTTGCTGCCCCGGGCCGCCGGTCATGCGGGCGGAGGCCGATCGTGCGGGAGGAGACGGGGCGGGACGGCTGCTGCGGCAGCACCCGCGAGGCCTCAGGACGCGAGAAACCTCTCATACCGCGAGGCGGACCTGGTGAACCCTGCCAAGGTCGCCGGGCCCAGGGGCTTGGAGTCATCGAACGGCACCGGAACGAACGAGGCACTGCGCCCGGTTCCATGCCTCGCCCACGTTCCGACCACCTCGCCGCCAGCCACGATCGCCTTCTTGAACACTCCGTTGCCGCCCGGGACGATTTTCTGGGCATGCTCCGGCGGCAGCACCAGGCTCCGGTCCGTGTACCCGAGGACAAATTCGTCGAACCCCGGCAGGGCAAGGACAGTGCGCTGGCCGGGCACGACGTCGTCGAGCAGCGCGGCTGTCTCGGGTGAGAGCCAGTAGCTTGTTCCGCCAAACTCCAGTTCCACGAGCTCTCCACTGACGGCAGGAAGCGCGGCCCGGACCTCTGTCAGGGGAATGCTGGACCACCAGGCAAAGTCCCGCACCGTCGCAGGCCCGTGGCTGCGCAGGTACCTCAGCAGCAGCTCGGCAATGCCCTCTTCGCGGCCGAGGTCTCGCGAGGAGGAGATCCAGTCGTCGAACGCCACGAACTTCTGCTGGTTCCGGTCCAGCGGCCCGGGCACCAGCGACGCGCTCTGACACAGCAGACCCAACAGGTGGATGCCACGCTGCCCAGTGGGAGGCTGGCCTGCGGCGTCGAAGGCCGCGAACAGCTCCCCGCGCGTGGCGCCTTGCACTCCAGAAACGTCCCGCCCTCCGGAAACCCCGCGCCCTCCGGAGACAAGGTCCAGTGCGACCTTCCGGCAGACGTCAACGTCGCTGCCGGTGATCTCCAGCTGTCGGTGCCGGCTCGACATGCCCTGGACCAGCCGTGCCGTGGTGATGTTCAGGATCCAGCGCAGATCCTCCGGGGCCAGCAGGTGGAGGGTGCCGCGCATGGGCCACGACCGCACAACGGTTCCCGCGTCCAGGGCGGCCCGCACGTCGCTGAGCGCCGCGCCCGGAACCCGCAGGCCCACGGCCCACAGCGCGGCCTGAAGGTCCTGGGCCTGCATCGCCGTCATCCGGCGGACAGCCTCCGGAACGCCGGCGAACCCCTCCCCCAGCAGCCCTTGCGAGGCCAGCCGCAGCCGGCCGAGAATCTTTGCCGTAACCCGTGTCCGCGCCACCGATGCCATGGGCCCATCCTAGGACGGCCGGCACGTCAGGTCAGCGCAGCAACCACGGCTTTAGAGCTCCACGCCAATCAGCAGCGGCTCCGGGTGAAGTTCAATGCCGAAACGCCCGACGACGCCGGCCCGCACCTCCCGCGCGATCGCCACCATGTCGGCGGCGCTGGCAGAGCCCCGGTTGGTGATGGCCAGGGTGTGTTTGGTGGACAGCGAGGCCCTGCCACCGGAAACGCTTCCGGCCTCCAGCCCGAAGCCCTTGCCGAACCCGGCCTGGTCGATCAGCCACGCCGCGGAAAGTTTCACCAGGCCGTCCGATCCGGCCGGATACTGCGGCGCATTCTCCGGAAGCCCTGCCGCCACCTCTGCGGAGACGATGGGGTTGGTGAAGAAGGAGCCGGTGGAGTACGTGTCTCGGTCTGCCGGGTCGAGGACCATGCCCTTGGAGGCACGCAGCCGGAGGACTTCACGGCGGACGTCGTTGGAGTAGGCCCGCTGGCCCTGCTCGACGCCGAGGACCCGGGCCAGCTCGGCGTAGCGGACGGGGGCGCTCATCCGGCCCAGCGGCAGCTGGAACTCGACCGTGAGCACCACGTAGCGCGGGGAGCCGTTAACAGTGGTCTGCTTGAGGATGGAGTCCCGGTAACCGAACTTGAGCTCGGAGCTGGTGAATGTCTGCACGGCGTTGCGTTCCCGGTCCCAGGTGCGGACAGCGGCGATGGTCTGTGAAACATCGGATCCGTACGCTCCCACGTTCTGCACCGGGGTGGCGCCGGTGGCTCCGGGGATTCCGGCGAGCGCCTCAATCCCGGACCACGCGTGCAGCACCGCATGCTCTACCAGGGCATCCCAGTTGTGGCCGGCCTGGACCACCACGGCAACGCCGCCGCACGAGTCCTCCGCGGTGACGGTGAACCCCTCGGAGGCGATCCTCACGACGGTTCCGGGGAACCCGTCGTCGGAAATCAGCAGGTTGGATCCGCCGCCGATGATCAGCAGGGGCTCCCCGGCGGCGTCGGCAGTCCGCACCGCGTCAATGATCTCCGCTTCCGTGCGGGCCTCGATATAGTTGCCGGCGGGGCCGCCGACGGCAGCCGTGGTCAGATCGGAAAGCATGGTGGGAGTCACCCGTCCAGCTTAACTTGGATTGCCGCCCCGCCCGTTATTGTGCCTGCGCCCGCTTGGGCCAGGCTCCTTCCGCGCCACCGGTGACAGCAGGAAACTCACCACCAGCACAGCCATGACAGCAAGCAGGGAGTGCAGGATCCCGACGTGCTCGGCCAGAAGGCCCAGCAGCGGCGGCCCGCACAGGAAAGCTCCATAGCCGATGGTGGAGACCACGGACACCCGGGCAGCTGCCTTGGCAGGGTCGTCGGCGGCGGCGGACATTCCCACCGGGAAACCGAGCGACGCACCAAGCCCCCACACGGCCAGGGCGGTGTAGGCCAGCCACGGAACTGGCGCGAAAACGAACAGTGCCAGTCCCGCGACGGCGAGCGCCGAGCACCAGCGCATCACGGGAACCCGGCCGAACCGGTCCAGCACCACGGTTCCGGCGAACCGGCCCACCGTCATGAACGTGACAAAAATGCCGTAGCCCGCCGCACCGGCAGCGTCCGACTGGTGGTGGCCGTCGGCAAGCGCCAGCGCCACCCAGTCCCCCGCCGCGCCTTCGGCCAACGCCAGGCCGAGCACCATGACGCCCAGCAGCAGTGTCCGCTTATCGCGCCAGGCCTGGGCGATCTTGCGCTTGTTGTCCAGTGGGGCCTCGCTTGTCTCGGCTCCCTGGCGGATGACGGGGATCGGGCCCGTGATGGGGTCTTCGAAGGTGTCCTGCCGGTACGTGGAGTCCCGTCCAATCGGGGTGACGTCCGCGAGAAACCAGCGGGCCGCCGTCGTCACCGAACCGGCAACTACCAGGCCCGCGGCGGCGAGGTGCCAGAACACCGGCACGCCCGTTCCGGCCGCCCAGGCCCCAAGGCCTGCGCCGGTCACGGTTCCGAGGCTGAATGCGCCGTGCAGGCGCGGCATGATGTGCCGTCCCACGGCGCGTTCCACCGCGGCGCCTTCCACATTGGAGGCCGTGTTCCAGCTCGCCGTGCCCAGCCCGATGACGGCCAGTCCGGCGGCAACCGCCAGCGGACTAGCCAGCACCGACGTTCCGAATCCGGCCAGAACAAGTCCGATGCCCACCATGATGCTGCCGGTCCGGATGGTCCGTTTGGACCCGAGCCGCAGCACGATCAGTCCCGAGGCCGACACCGACAGAAAGGAGCCGGCCGTCATGCAGAGCAGCAGCAGCCCGATGGTCCCCGGAGTTAGGTCCAGGCCGTCCCGTATGGCAGGCAGCCGGGAGACCCAGGAGGCAAAGGCAATGCCGCTGGCGGCGTAGGCCACCACCACCGCATTTCGCCAGTGGGTGACCTCCGGCGCCTGGACGGCTGTGGAACTCAAGAACGCATCACGTTTCAGGACACCCTGACCAGAGCCTGCGCCTTCATGAGGACTTTCTGCCCGTCAAAGACCACGGCGAGGTCCACGCGTGCGGTGCGCGCCTCGGCGTCGAGCGCGCCGACGGTTCCGCTGACCTCGATCACCGCTCCGGCGTCGGCGGTCCCGGTGGTGTCGGTGACCAGCACCGGTTTGGTAAAGCGGGTCTGGTAATCGACGACGGCGGCCGGGTCACCTGCCCAGTCGGTCACCAGCTGCACCGCAGCGCCCATGGTGAACATGCCGTGCGCGATGACGCCGGGAAGCTCCACGCCCGTGGCGAAGGCCTCGTTCCAGTGGATGGGATTGAAATCCCCCGAGGCGCCCGCGTACTTGACCAGATCCTGCCGGGTGACGCCGATGCTGCGGGTGCCGATGTCCTGGCCGACGCTCAGTTCTTCGAAGGTGGGGTTCATGGTTACTGTCCCTCTCCGCGGACCAGGATGGATGACTTGGTGGTGGACACAGGCTCCCGCCCGTCCGCGTCGGTGAGTGCAAAAATCTCCGCGCGGGTGGTGATCATGGCACCGCCGCCCATGGCACGGACACCGTCGACGTGCAGCTCAGCCACTAGTCGGTCACCTGCGAAAATGGGGCGGTGGTGGGTGAACCGCTGGTCGGCATGGACCACGCGGGAGAAGTCGATGCCGGCCTCCGGATCCTCGATCAGCTGGGCGTCGGCACGCTGTGCGATGATGATGGCAAAAGTTGGCGGAGCCACGAGATCGCGGTGGCCCAGGGCCTGCGCGGCGTCGAGGTTAAAATGGGCGGGATGCGTGGCCTTGACTGCGCGGGCAAACTCCCGGATTTTCTCGCGGCCGACGTCGTACACCTCTGCGGCAGGGTAGCTCCGACCCTGCAGATCCGGATTGATAGTCATGCCCTCAAGCCTATCGTTTCCCCCTCCACAGCCGGCTGTTACCCGCCGGGTGATATGATGAATTCATCATTCCATCAATTCGGGCCACGGGCCGGTCTGAACAGGAACGGCAGGTCACGATGATTTCCGCAGCCCAGGCACCCTTGTACGAAATCAAGGCGAACCTCTTCAAGGCGCTTGCGCATCCGGCGCGGATCCGGATCCTCGAGCTGCTGGCGGCCGCCCCGGACACCGCCGCCCCGGTGAGCTTCCTCCTGTCCGAAACAGGCCTGGAAGCCTCGCATCTGTCCCAGCACCTGGCAACACTGCGCCGGCACAAGGTGGTCACGTCCGTCCGCTCAGCGAACGTGGTGACGTACCGCATCGCGCACCCCAAGATCGCCGAGCTCCTGGCCATTGCCCGGGCATTCCTGCTGGACACACTGGCGGATTCGAACGAGCAGCTCCGGCTTGCGCAGGATTTGCCCAGCACGCACCTGCCCAGCGGATACCCCGCCGGCCCCTCGGCATGAGCGCCGGCTCGGAAACGGCAGGCATGGAACGGCCAGACAAGGCGCAGCTGCGGACGCCCGGGCTGAAATCGGCGCTCTGGAAGTTTCTTCCGTCTGGGCGCGACTATGACGGTCTGCGCTCCTCCTGGCGGACGGATCTTCTTGCCGGCATCACCGTAGGCATCGTGGCCCTTCCGCTGGCTCTAGCCTTTGGCGTCAGTTCAGGCGTGGGTGCCGAGGCAGGACTGATTACGGCCGTGGTGGCGGGCTTGGTGGCGGCAATCATGGGCGGATCCAATGTGCAGGTGTCCGGCCCCACTGGCGCCATGGTGGTGGTCTTGGCCCCTGTGGTGGCCGCCCACGGGCCCGGCAGCGTCGCACTCGTGACTCTGCTGGCCGGTTTGATGGTCTGTGCACTGGGGATCAGCGGCCTGGGGCGGGCCGTTGCGTTCATCCCCTGGCCCGTGGTGGAGGGCTTTACGCTGGGCATCGCAGCCATCATTTTCCTCCAGCAGGTGCCGCTGGCCACCGGCACAGCAGGGCTTCCCGGACACAACACGCTTCTGGCAGCAGTCGAGGCAGCCGCGGGAGCCAGGTCACCGATGGTCCTCCAGACTTTGGCAGTGGTCGCAGCCGTGGCCACCGTTATGCTGGTGGCATCCAAGCTTCACAAGTCCCTTCCCGCAAGCCTGATCGCAGTGCTGCTGGTGACTGTAGCGGCGGAACTGCTACGCCTGGACATCCCCCGCATCGGGACCCTCCCCCATTCCCTGCCGGCGCCCCGCCTGCCGTCTCTTGAACTGGGCGCCCTCAGCGGGCTGCTGATGCCTGCCGTAGCCATCGCCTCGCTGGCGGCGATCGAGTCCCTGCTGTCAGCACGCGTCGCGTCCGGCATGACCGGACCGGACAGCAGGCCGGGCGGCCCCTACAGCCCGGACCGCGAACTCACCGGGCAGGGGCTGGCTTCCATCGCGGCCGGGCTGTTCGGCGGCATGCCGGCCACCGGCGCCATCGCCAGGACGGCCGTCAACGTTCGCTCCGGCGCCAGAACCCGGGTGTCGGCCATCGTCCATGCCTTGGTGCTGCTTGCCATCATCTACCTCGCGGCAAGGCTGGTGGGCAGAATTCCGCTGGCGGTGCTGGGCGGGATTCTGATGGTGACAGCCACACGGATGGTCTCAACCCGCACTGTCAACGCCATCCTTCGATCCACCCGCGCGGACGCCGCCGTCTTTGTCCTGACGGCGGTCATCACGGTGGCCTTTGACCTGATTGTTGCCATCCAGATCGGGCTGGCGGCCGCTGCACTGCTGACGCTGCGGAAGTTTGCTTCGCTCAGCGGGGTACGGCGCGAGCAGATTGCAGAGAAGCCGGTCGAGGGCGACGACCACATTGCCATCTTTAGGCTCGAAGGCGCGATGTTCTTCGGCGCGGCTGAACGCATCCTGCAGGAGATCAGCCAAGTGAAGGACATCCAGGTGGCGGTCATCCGCCTGTCTCAGGTGCGGCTGCTGGACGCCACGGGAGCCCACGCACTGGTGGAGGTCATCGCTGCCCTGGAGCTGCGCGGCATCACCGTGCTACTGAAGGGCGTACGGCCGGAGCACCTGGCGCTGGTCACGAACGTGGGTGTCATCCGGTCCCTGCGCCACCATAAGCACCTCTTCACCGACCTGCCGGCGGCGATAGAGCACGCGCGCAGCCATGTCCGAAGGAACGCAGGCTACCTCTTGTAGCTCTTCCTGACGTGCTGGCCGCGGATCACCAGCGCCACGACGTGCAGGAGCAGGCCCACGCCGATCACTGGCAGCGACGCGACCATTAGGCCCTGATTGTGGGCGGCGTTGCCGGCAATGTTGAGAACTATTCCGGCGGCGATCAGGCCCATCGCGCTGAAAACCAGAATCTTGTAGGATGTGGGCGCAACGGCCCAGAATTCGTTCAGCACCATGACAGTCTACTAGTCCGTGCCCCCAATCAGTGGGCGAAAAGACCTTGGCATGACCGAGGCAGTGTTTGCCACCGTCCGCACAGCCGGAGACCGGGGCGGGTGCCGGCGAAAGCCGCCGGAGGCCCCTCCCAAAAGACCCCGTGCACCAGATAGCGGGTATCGGTCACGGGGTCTCCTGGAAATGCTGGCGCGGGCTACAGCGCCGGCTGCACGCCGAAGGCTACCGCGAGCTTCATGATCTTTTCGGCACGGCCCAGGCGCGGCAGGTCGGACCCGTCGCGGATCACGCGGCCGTTGGCTTCGAAGTCGGCCATGAAGTCCGTGGCCCAGGCGACGTCCGACGGCGTGGGGCTGATGACCTCGTTGATGACGCTGGTCTGGTCGATGGCGAGGCAGAGCTTTCCGGTCATGCCCATCATCACGGTGATGCCGGTCTGCTCGCGCAGGATCGGGTGGTTGGTGCCGACCGTCGGGCCGTCGATGGGCCCGGGCAGGTTGCCGACGCGGCTGGCCACCACGAGCTTGGCGCGCGGGTAGGCCATGGCTTCGGGGGTGGCGGCCATGCCGGTGTCACGGCGGAAGTCGCCGGAGCCGAAGGCGAGGCGGAACGCGCCCTGGGCCTTGGCGATGTGGTTGGCTTCCTCGATGCCGAGCGCGCTCTCCACAAGCGGGATCACGGGCGTCTTGCCGTCCATCCGGTGGAAGCTTTCCGTGACCTGGTCCGCCGATTCAGTCTTGGCCAGCATGACGCCCAGGAGACCCGGGGTGCCGCGAAGGCCCGCGAGGTCATCCGCCCAGAACGGGCTGGTGGCGTCGTTGATCCGGACCCAGGCCTGGCCGCCGCCGGTCAGCCAGTTCACCACGTTGTCGCGGGCTGCATCCTTTTGCGAGGGGTCCACCGCATCTTCGATGTCCAGAATGATGGAATCCGCACGGGACACGGCCGACTGGTCGAAGAGTTCAGTTTTCATTGCATTGACCAGCAGCCACGAACGGGCGATTTCGGCAGGGATGTTGCGTTCGTGCCGGGTGATCTCGGCGGTGGAAGAAGACGTCATGCTTCTACCGTATCCGGCCCGCGCCCGGTAAGGCGAAGATGACCGGTCCCCGGCGGCGACCAATACGACCAAAAGCGGAAGTCTATTGTCCCGCGGGCAACTCCGCATGCCGGCCGTCACAGGGTTTCACCTGACGAAACCGGGCGCCTCATGACCTTTCGTTTCGCCGTATTTCCGCGGATTTCCAAGGGTTTCCCGCCGTGAACCGGGCACTTTCGTGCGGCGCGGAAGTGCGCTTACATCGATCCATCGGCCGCTGCGGCGGGCAGGGGACGGTCGGAAAACCAGCCGCCACGGACCCGCCCACTGAACCATTCCGCACCGAACCATTCACCCCGCGACAAGCATGAATCCACTGAAGGAACTTCACATGAAACGACACCTGACCATCCTGAGTGCTGCGGCCGCCGTCGTCATCGCCCTGACGGTGTCCGGCTGCGGCGGCCCCTCGGTGGCCGGCACGGGCGAACCCGGAGCCACCGAGGTGAAGGAACTCCGCTACCAGGGGTGGGCGAACACCGTGACCCTCCCCGAACTCGCCGAAGACCTCGGCTACCTGGGCGACGTGAAGCTGAACTGGGTGGGCAACACCATCAGCGGCCCGCAGGACATCCAGTCGGCAGCCACCGGGCAGACGGACTTCGGCGGGGCCTTCGCCGGAGCCGTAGTGAAACTGATCGAGGCCGGGGCGCCGGTCAAGGCAGTCATCAACTACTACGGCGAGGACAAGAAGACCTTCAACGGCTTCTACGTCAAGGAGGACAGCCCCATCCGGACGGCCAGGGATTTCATCGGCAAGAAGATCGCTGTGAACACCCTGGGCGCCCACTCGGAAGCCGTCATCAACACGTACCTCCGCAAGAACGGTCTTACCGCTGACGAGATCAAGCAGGTCCAGCTCGTGGTGGTCCCGCCCAACGACACCGAGGAAGCCATCCGCCGCGGCCAGGTGGACGCCGGCTCGCTGGGCAGCATCCTTCAGGACAAGGCCATCGCGAACGGCGGGCTGCGGTCCGTCTTCAGTGATTCGCAGCTGTTCGGCACGTTCGCCGGCGGCCCGTACGTCCTGCGCGAGGATTTCATCGCCCAGAACCCCAACACCACCCGGACGTTCACCACGGGCGTCGCGAAGGCGATCGAATGGGAACGCACCACGCCCCGCGAGGAAGTGATTGCGCGCTTTACGAAGATCATCAAGGAGCGCGGCCGGAATGAGAACCCCGCCGCCCTGCAGTACTGGAAGAGCGTGGGCGTGCCCGCCAAGGGCGAAATCAAGGACGAGGACTTCACCCGCTGGAACGACTACCTGAAGTCTGTCGGGATCATCAAGGACGACCTTGATCCCAAGAAGCTCTACACCAACGAGTTCAACGGCCTCATTGCCAAGTAATCCACCGCAGGATCATCCACCGCAACCGACACGACAGTAAGGAAGAACAATGACCGTTATCACCGAAACCAAGCTCGAATTCGCCAAGCTGGGCTCCCGCATCGGCGCCGAGATCCGCGGACTGGACCTCAGCGGGGACCTCAGTGCCGAGACAGTGGCGCAGATCCGCGCGGCCCTGAATGAGCACAAGGCGCTCCTCTTCCGGGAAGCCAACATCCTCTCCGACGAGGCCCAGGTGAAGTTCGCCAGCCATTTCGGACCGCTCACCAAGGCCCACCCTACGGTTGCCTCCGTGGAGGGCGAGGAAAACGTCCTGCCGGTGGACAGTGAAAACGGCTCCGCCAACAACTGGCACACCGACGTCACGTTCGTGGTCAATCCGCCGCAGGCGTCCACGCTGCGCAGCATCGACCTGCCGGCCTACGGCGGCGAGACACTCATTGCCTCCTCCGCGGCCGCCTACCGGGACCTGCCCGATGAGCTGCGGAACTTTGCGGACACGCTGTGGGCCATCCACACCAATGACTACGACTACTCCGTGCCCAAGAACCTGGAGCACCAGAACGCTGAGCAGCGCCGCAAGGAGTTCACCCGGCTGAAGTTCGAGACTGCCCACCCCGTGGTGCGTGTCCACCCGCTGACCGGCGAGCGCGGATTGTTCATTGGGGGCTTCGCGCAGCGCCTGCGGATCGTGGGCCTGTCCAACACCGAGTCCAAGGACATCATCCGGCTGCTGCAGGCGTACGTCACCCGGCCCGAGAACGTAGTGCGGGTGAACTGGGAGCCGAACCAGCTGGTGCTGTTCGACAACCGGATCACCCAGCACTACGCGCCGGACAACTACGACGGCCAGCCCCGCAAGCTCAACCGCGTGACTATTGCCGGCGACATTCCCGTGAGCGTGGACGGCACGCAGAGCCAGGCGCTCAAGGGCGACTCCTCCACCTACTCGGAGGTCGCCCCGCTGAACTAGCGGCCCGCCGTCGGGCCCTGCCCCATCTAGCTCGCAGAAGGTGTCGTTTTGAGGCGTCAAAACGACACCAACTGCGAGCTCGCTGGGCTTTAAGGGATGTTGCTCCCCCGGGCGGTGACCCAGAGCCGGTACCACTCGGCCCGGGTCATGGTCTCGGCCATACGGGCGGCTCCGGCACAGGCCCGGATCCGGTCCGCATTCGCCGTCCCGATCACCGGGGCGATCCCCGCCGGGTGCTTCATGAGCCAGCCCAGCAGCACGGCCTCCCGGGTTGTTCCCTTCTCCCGCGCCATGTCCGAAAGCAGCTCGGCGGTGGCGGACTCGGCAGGTGTGACCCGTTCGGGCGGATTGCCGGTGTAGTGTCCCCGCGCCAGGGCGCCGTAGGCCTGCAGGGTGATCCCGTGCCTGGCGCAGTATTCGAGCGTCCCGTGCGGGAAGCTGTAGCTTCCGGCTTCCGGATGGTTGACGAGGACCGTGCTCTCCAGCCAGTCCCGCTTGAGCAGGCTGAGTTCCAGCTGGTTGGCCACCACGGGTGTCTCGAGGCTGTCCTGCAGGAACTCGATCTGGGCAGCCGACATGTTGGACACGCCCAGCGCCCGCACCTTGCCCTCGGCCATCAGCTTCCCGACGGCGGCGCTCACCTCCGCCGGGTCCACCAGGGGGTCGGGGCGGTGAAGCAGGAGGACGTCCACGTAGTCCGTGCGCAGGCGCTCGAGGCTGCCGTTGACCCGCTCGATGATGGCGTCACCGCTCAGGTCGTAGTGGGTCTCCAGTCCCCGCTCGTTGAGCCGGATGCCGCATTTGGTCTGCAGCTGGATGCGGTCACGCAGGCCCGGCGAAGCGGCCAGGACCTCGCCGAACACCGCCTCGGATTTGCCGCCGCGGTAGATGTCCGCATGGTCGAACAGCGTGACGCCGATGTCCATCGCGGCCTCGATGGCGGCAGCGGCGGTTTCCACATCCGTGGTTGTGTGCGGGTCATCTGACCAGCTGCCTCCCAGGCCCATGCAGCCATAGAGGAGCCTGCCGGACGGAATCGAATTTTCAGTCATTGCATCACTCTTTCACTTCCTCCAGCGGAGGCACAGTCCGTTAAAAAGCCCCGGTGGCGGCACCCCCAACGGGTACCGCCACCGGGACGGGTTACTGAGCCGTTCTCAGCTGTGGCGTCAGCGCAGCCAGGCCGTGGTGTTGGCCGGCAGCTTGCCGTCTTCTAGCGGGGCGCTGCTGACCAGCACCGTGCCCGCGGGGAGCTCAACAGCCTCGTCCCCGAAGTTGGTCACAGACTGCCAGCCGCCGGGGCGGGTGAAGTGCAGGACCTCCGGGTTGCCGGTTTCGAGCCACTCGAGCTCTTCCTCGGCCTGCAGTTCGCGGCGCAGCTTGAGTGCCTTGCGGTAAAGCTCAAGGGTGGAGCCTTCGGTGCCGTCCTGCGCCTCGACGGCGTACTTGCTGAACCAGTCCGGCTGCGGCAGGTGGGCGCCGCCGTCGCCGAATCCGAACGAGGTTCCCTCAACGGACCACGGCAGCGGCACACGGCAGCCGTCCCGGCCGACCTCCACGCCCTTGTTGCGGAAGAACGAGGGGTCCTGGCGCTCTGCGTCCGGGATGTCGGCGACTTCCTGGAGGCCGAGTTCCTCGCCCTGGTACAGGTAAGCCGAGCCGGGCACCGCGAGCATCAGCAGGGTGGCGGCGCGGGCGCGGCGCCGACCGAGCTCCACATCCAGCTCCTCTTTGGGCCCGCCGGCCAGCAGCCAGTCCTTGCCGTCCTGGCCCTTGGCGTGCTTCTTGCCCTTGGATCCCTTGGGCAGGCCGTAGCGGGTGGCGTGCCGGACGACGTCGTGGTTCGAGAACACCCAGGTGGAGGACGCACCGGTGGCGGCGGCCTCGGCCAGGTTGCGGGTGATGATCTCCTTGAATTCCTCGGCGTCGAAGTCGGCCTGCAGCAGGTCGAAGTTGAACGCCTGGCCCAGGCCCTCCGGGCTGGCGTAGCGCGGACGGCGGGTGGCGTGCACCCAGGCCTCGGCAACGGCGGTGCGCGGCGGGTTGTATTCGTTGAAGACCTCGCGCCACTCGGCGTAGACCTCGTGGACTTCGTCGCGGTCCCAGAACGGGTGCGAGCCGTCGGCGAAACCATCGGTGCCGGTGTTTGCCGCGCTCAGCTCCAGCTTGGACAGCAGCGGTTCGGTGAGGTCCTTGGTCAGGGCATGCGCCACATCGACGCGGAAGCCATCCACGCCGCGGTCCGACCAGAAACGCAGGGTCTTGAGGAAGTCGTCGCGGACCTCCCGGTTGGCCCAGTTCAGGTCCGGCTGCTCCTTGGCGAAGATGTGCATGTACCACTGCCCGGGTGTGCCGTCAGGTTCGGTGATACGCTCCCAGGCCGGTCCGCCGAACACTGAGTCCCAGTCCGACGGCGCGAACTCGCCGTTGGGGCCCTTGCCGTCGCGGAAGATGTAGCGGTCACGGGCAGCCGAGCCCTTCGGGGAGGCGAGGGCTTCCTTGAACCACTCGTGCCGGTCCGAGGAGTGGTTCGGGACGATGTCGGCGATCAGCTTAATGCCCGCGGCGTGCAGCGCGGTGGCCATCTCGTCGAAGTCCGCCAGCGTGCCCAGCTTCGGGTCCACGTCGCGGTAATCGTCGACGTCGTAGCCGCCGTCGGCGAGAGCCGACGGGTAGAACGGGCTCAGCCAGACGGCGTCGATCCCCAGTGATTTCAGGTACGGAACCTTGGCCGTGATGCCCTTGATGTCGCCCAGGCCGTCACCGTTCGAGTCGGAGAAGCTTCGGGGGTAGATCTGGTAGACGGAGGCTTGGCGCCACCAGTTCGGATCGGCCAGACGGTCGGAATCGGACAGGGTTGCCAGCGTGGCAGTGGTGGACAAGGGATGATCCTTTTCTTGTGGTTGCGGTTGGTGCTGGATTGGGAAAGTTGGGTCTATTTGACGGCCCCGCGCATAACTCCGGAGAGTACCCACCGCTGGGCCAGGATGTAAACCACCAGGGTGGGTGCCATGGCCATCAGGTAGGACGCGAATGCGAGGCTGTAGTTGGTGTTGAATTCGCCCTGGAAAAGCATCTGCACCACGGGAAGGGTCTGCAGGGCAGGGTCCGCGATCATCATCTGGGGCAGCAGGAAGTCGTTCCACGAGCCAAGGAAAGCGAAGATGCCCACCGTGGCGTTCATCGGAGCCAGCAGCGGGAAGATGATCTTACGGAACACCTGCCACGTGGTGGCCCCGTCCATACGGGCCGATTCCTCCAGTTCCACCGGGATGGAGCGGACGAAGGCGATGTACAGCAGCGTGTTGAAGGAGATGCCGCCAAGGACGTGCAGGAACACGACGCCGGCCGGGTTGTCCAGGCCAAGCAGTGCTGTCTGCTTGATCAGGGGCAGGATGATCACCGGGAACGGGATGAACATGGCGGAGAGCAGGTACACGAAGGAGCCGCGGAAGAACTTCCGGTTCCAGTTCCGGGCAATTGCGTAGGCAACGAGTGAGCTGCAGGCCAGGGACCCCAGGACGCTGAACACGGTGACGAACGCCGTGGACATGAAGGCCCGCGGGAAGTTGGTGGCCACGTAGGCGGCGACGAAGTTTTCCCAGTTCATCGGGTTTGGCCATTCCAGGCCAGTACCGGTGCCGATCTGGTCCGGCGACTTCAGCGCCATGGCCACGGTGAAGTACAGCGGCAGCAGGACGGTCAGCGAGGCAACCACCATCAGGGCAGTGAGCCACCAGTTGATCTTGAAGCCTTCGCGGTTGGAGCGGCGGGTTTTACCCGCGGGCGAGGACCCGGGCCTGCGGAAGCCGTACTTGATGCCGGTGGACGCCGCTGCCCTGGCAATGGGCTCTGGAAGTGTGGATGCGGTCATTAGAGAGAAACCCCCCGGCGCTGGATGAGGCGCAGCTGGATAACGGAGATCAACAAGGTGATCAGGAAGTAGATGACGGCGTTCGCCATCTGGTAGGAATAATCGCCGCCCGTGAAGCCGGAGAAGATGCGCATTGCCACCGACTGCGTTGCCATGCCGGGACCGCCGCCGGTGAGGCCAACGATGATCTCGTAGGTTCCGAGGAAGCCCTTGAACCCGAGGATCACATTGATCACGAGGTACCCCATGATCAGCGGCAGTGTCAGGCTGTGGAACTGCCGGAAACTGCCCGCGCCGTCGAGGTCCGCGGCTTCATAGACCTCGGACGGCACGCTCTGGAGGCCGGCCAGGTAGATGATGGTGGCGCCGGGCGCTGCCTGCCACACGGTGACGATCACGATGGCCAGCCAGGCAAGGTTCTCGTTGGCGAGGATGCTCGTGGCCAGCGGCGTGAAGCCGAACTGTTCAGCCAGCACCGGGAGGGTGTTGGAGAACAGGTAGTTGAACACAAAGGAGACAATCAGGGCGGAGAGCACCATGGGGATGAAGAACACGGTGCGCATGCCGGTGCGCCACTTGATCTTGGCGTTGAGGCCAAGGGCGATGGCGAGCGCCACGACGTTGACCACCACGGTGGTGGTCAGGGCGAACACGAACGTGAAGATGTAGGACTGCAGTATCGCCGGGTCCTTGAAGATATTAACGTAATTGGACAGTCCGATGAACTTCCAGTCACCGTAGCCGGCATAGTTCGTGAGGCTGAAGAAGACGCCCACGAGTGCCGGCAGGGTGATAAAGAAGGCGAACAGCGCCAGTACGGGCACCACCATCCAGTAGTACGCGGGGTCGATCTTGTGCTTGGACCGGAATCTTTGGGGGCTGGCAGGGGCGGAAGTCGGTCTCTTGCGTCCTGCGGGACGGGCTGTCTGGGCCACCCGGGATGTTGTAGTCATGAAGGCTCCTGGATTCGGGGTGGGGGGTCAGACCGCGGTGCGTTCGGCGACGCGGCGCCATTCGTCGTCGAGGGCGGACAGGAACTGCTCGCCGTTCTTGCTGTACACGAAGGACTGGATGTAGTTGTTCAGCGGCACCGACGGCGGGAAGTAGGTGGTAGCGCCCTGGAAGTAGCGCGCCTCATCGACCGCTGCGCCCAGCCCGCTGATCTGCGGATTGCTGACGGCGGGAGCGTCCTTGAGCGGCGAGAACGCAGCGTTCTTCTCGTTGTAGGTGTTGACTACTGACGGCGCGAGCAGGTAGTTGACGAACCGCTGGGCGGCAGCCATGTTCGGCGTGTTGCGGGTGATGGAGAGCGCCATGTCCACGTTCACGCGGGCCTTGGTCTCGTCCGGGTTGTTCGTCACCGGCAGCGGGAAGCTTCCGAGCCTGATGTCCTTATTGGCCGCGACCAGCTGGGAGAGGGCCCACGGACCCTGCAGGTACATGGCCGCCTGGCCTTTGGCGAAGGCGGCGTTGCCGTCTGCATAGTTCTTGCTGGCAGCTCCGTTCTGCGCGAAGGACGCCAGCTGGAGCATTTTGGGCAGTGCCGGTCCGAAGTTGCTGGCAAACGACTCAGGGGCGTCCGCGGTGATGTCTGCACCCTTGGCGTTGAGCTTTGTGAAGAATTTCGCGACATCCAGAGCACCGCCGGACACGTAGTCGAACATGCCCTGGGCGAGGGTCCAGGGGTCCTTGAACGTTCCATAGATCGGCGCGATGCCGGCCGCCTTGAACTTTTCGCAGGCCGCCACGAACTCGTCCCAAGTGGTGGGTACGGAGACGCCCTGCGCCTCGAAAATGTCGCGGTTGTAAATGACGCCGGCGGCCGCCAGGGAGAACGGCAGGGCACTGATCTCGTTGCCGTTGTACTGGCCCCAGGAGCTGACGAGGTCCTGCATCTTCGGATCGATGGTGGCAGCCACGGGCATGTCCGAAAGGTCGGCGAAGATGCCCTTCCTGACGAAGTCTGCGGTGGCCTGCGCGAAGCCGCGGGTCACAACGTCCGGCGGATCGTTGCGGACCAGTCCCGGAACAAAGTTGCCCTCGTTGAAGTCCTGGACCACGCGGATGTCCGGGTTCAGTGCCTCGAAGTCCTTGATTACCTGGTTGAAGTAGTCCACCACTTCGGGCTTGTTCTGCATGAACCGCAGCGTGGTGACGCCGTTCTGGGTGCTGGGCGTGGCGCCGCAGCCGGAGAGGGGGGCCATGAAGGCGGCGCCGGCGAGGCCCGCGGCCTTCAGCAGCGCGCGCCTGCTAAGCGGGGCGGCGCTCACAGGGCAGAGGCCGACGTGCGGGCCTGGCGGGATTCGGGCTGGGGTCCGGGCGGGCGCTGCTTCAGGATGCTGTTCACGGTTCCTCCTTTGCAAAAGGCTGGGTGAATGTCTGGAAGAAAAGCCAGTGGTCGGCGGCCGTCCGGCCCACACGCTCTAAGTTTATATGGAATCTAAATTTAGTTCCTCAAGTATTATGTGGTGCAAAGCACAGGGAGGTCAACACCATGTCTGAAATGACGGCGGCAACGCCCCAGCTGCTGCGGCGCGTGAGCGCCGGTGCGGTCCTGGACTTCATGCGGGCCTCCGAGGCGGTGACGGTCACGGAAGTCATGCAGTCCACCGGGCTCACGCGGGCCACGGCCATTTCGGTGTGCGAAGACCTTATGGAGCGGGGCTGGATCAGGGAGCTGGAAAACCAGCGCGCGTTCGGCGGCTATCAGAAAGGCCGGCCGGCACGCCGGTTCGAGCTCAACGAGCGCGCCGGCTACGTCCTTGGCATGGACGTGGGCGTCTCCAAGGCCACAGTGGTGGTGTCCGATCTCCGCGGTATGACGCTGGGGCGGTCCAGCCAGCCGTTCGCCGGCGCCGAAATCTCGGCTCAGGAACGCATAGCCGTCATTGACCGGACAGCCATGACGGCGCTGCACAGTGTGGGAGCTGCCCCCGAGTCGGTCCTCGCTGTCTGCGCGGGCATCGCCGCGCCGGTGGATCGTCACGGAAATGTGCTGGCGGCCCAGCACTTCTGGGGTCTGTTCGACGTCGGCCTCAAGGCCGCGCTGAAAGATCTCCGCGGGTGGACAGTACTGCTCGAAAACGACGCCAACCTCGCGGCCCTCGGCGACCGCTGGCGGGGCGCAGCGGCGGGTGTGGACGACGTCGTCGTCATCCTGGCCAGTGAACGCTTCGGTTCCGGAGTGATCGACGGCGGGCGGCTGCTGCACGGCAGCGGCGGCGGCGCCGGCGAGCTGGCGTTCCTCGACATGGTCGAGGGCGTGGGCGACACCTTCGGGATTGCCACCCTGGCGCGTGTCTGGGCAGGGGAGGCCCTTGCCGGGCGGGCCAAGACCTCGCTCCGCGAGCATGCCCGGGAGGGCGCCGAAGCGGAACATGTTTTCGCCGCGGCCGCTGCGGGCGATGCAGTGGCTTTGCAAATCCTCGACAGGCTGGCCGACAGGATGGCCCGGGTGATTGGCGCCGTGGCCACGGTCATCAACCCGGAGCTGGTGGTCATCGGAGGCGCAGTGGCAAATTCCGCGGGTGTGCTGCTTGGGCCGATCGCCGAACGCCTGACCGAGTTCACTGCGACGCCGCCGCGGGTGGCGGTTTCCCCGCTGGGCGACTCAATCGTGACGGTGGGTGCCGTCAGGTGCGCCCTGGACTACGTGGAGAAAAACACCCTGGACCTGGAGCTGTCCGTCCCGGCCTAAGTCCCCTGCCTGAATAGCCTATTCCGGCATGATCATGGTCCGCAGGTCGAGCTGGCGGAGCACCCTGTCCGCGACCTCCGGGTCCATGTCGGCCTCGTTGCGCGCGGCCACCACTTCCTGCCGGGCGGCGTCCAGGGCGATGGTCTGGACTGCGATGGCCAGCTCCCTGCCGCGCTCGCGTTTCTCGGCCAGGCTCTCGTTGCGGAGGCTGCCATCCAGCAGCTCGGCGTGCAGCCGCGTCATCTTTTCCTTCACCAGCGCAACCTTCTCCGGCGGCAGCTCCTTCATCAGCTCGGTGTCCTTGAGCGCCGCCACGGCGGCCGCCTGGGCCCGCCTGGCCAGAAGCCGGGCCGCGTCCCGCTCCTCGGTTCCGTCCTGGGACGCCTTCAGGACGCGCATCAGCCAGGGCAGCGTGAGCCCCGGCAGGACCAGCGTGGCGAGCAGCACCGCGCAGGCAATGACCAGCAGCTCGTCCCGCGCCGGGAACGGCGTGCCGTCCGCAAGCGTGAGCGGGAGAGCCAGCGCGAGGGCCAGGGTAGCGAGTCCGCGCATCCCGCACCAGGTCAGGATCAGCACCTCTTTGGCGGAGGTGGGCTGCAGCAGGTTCTTGCGCTTGCGCGCCGACAGGGCCAGCAGGCCGAGCCAGCCGAACCGCACGGCGAACACCAGGATGCAGACCACGACGGCGGTGCCCACCATGCCGAGGATGCCGGCACCTTCCTTGCGGACGACGTCCTGGATTTCGAGGCCCACGAGGCCGAACGCCAGTCCGGTCACGAGGAGCTCCACCACGTCCCAGAAGGCCGTCCGGGTCACCCGCTCGGCGGCGTCCTGCGGGCGGGAGTGCCGCTGCATCTCCAGGGCGGTGACCACGACGGCGATAACACCGGACGCGTGGAATTCTTCCGCCAGGATGTAGGCGGCAAACGGCACCACCAGGGTGACTGCGCTGCGGGCGACCATCGATTGCACGAGCCGGGTGATCAGCGACGTCAGCCAGCCCATGGCGATCCCGACCACGACCGCAAGGGCAGCGCCCACCACAAACAGCAGGACGACGTCGGGTCCTATCCTGGTGCCGCCAACAGCTGCAGCGACGGCGGCCTGGAAGATGACGATGGCCGCGGCGTCGTTGAAGAGGCCTTCGCTCTGCAGCACTGTGATCAGGCGGCGGGGCATGCGGACGCGGCCGGCAACCGACTCGACCGCCACCGGGTCCGGCGGAGCCACCATGGCGCCGAGTGCGATGGCGGCGGGGACGCCGATGCCCGGGATCATGAGCCACGCGGCGCCGGCTACCACCGCGGTGGAAATCACCACGAGGGCCACCGCGAGCATGATGAGCGTGCGCCAGCGGACCCGGAACACCGCCCAGGAACTGCGTTGGGCGGTGGCGAACAGCAGTGGCGGCAGGAAGATGGGCAGGATCAGCTCCGGCGAGATCTCCAGGTCGGGGAAACCGGGGATGAAAGTCAGCGCCACGGCCAGCAGGAGCATCAGGACCGGGTAAGGCAGCCGCAGCCGGTCCCCCAGGCCTACAGCCACCACCGTGGCGAGCAGCAGTCCGATAATGAGTGCCAGCTGGTCCATGTGCTCACTTTCCCCGGAGTGTTGGGCCCTGCGCCCCCGAAGCCGGAGGGCGAACCGTGCGATTCCACCCTACCGGGGGCCGGGCCGCACTCTTCGACGGCGGCCGCCCCGAGGGGCCTGCCGCCGCTCCGCCGGCGCTACTTGACCGGCTCCAGTGCGGCCGAGACCGGGAGGGTGCCGTCCCGGAACTCGATGGTCCGGCCTGCGCATCCCGGCAGGTCCAGCACGGCCGCGGCGACGATGGCCACGTTGGCCCGGGACGTGTTGGTTCCGGAGGCGGCGTCGGCGGGGTCCACGTCGATCAGGCCGTTCCCGGGGCCGTCGGTCAGTGAACCGGGGCCGAGGATGGTCCAGGACAGCGAGCTGCCGCGCAGGTATTCATCTGCCGCCGCCTTGGCCTCGGCGTAGGCATGGAAGCTGTGGCCGGCCGGCACGCCATGGTTGGGGCCCGCACCGAAGTAGGAGACCATGACGTAGCGGCGCACACCAGCCTCCGTAGCGGCGTCCATGGAGCGGATGGCGGCGTCGCGGTCCACCGCCAAGGTGCGTTCCGGGTTCCCTCCCCCGGCGCCGGCTGACCAGACCACGGCGTCGTGGTTCCGGAGCCCGGCGGCGATTTCCGCCGTCGTCGAATTTTCAACGTCAAGCACCGACGGCGACGCGCCGGTCGCTGCGACGTCCGCGGCGTGATCGGGGTTGCGGATGATGGAGGTGACGCTGTGCCCCTCTCCGGTGAGAAGGGCGGACAGCTGGAGGGCCACTTTGCCGTGGCCGCCGATGATTGCGATTCGGGTCATGCCTCCCATTCTGTCCCAGCGCGGGGTTTTGTCCCAGCACACGCTTTTGTGGCTGCGCGAGGTTGCGTGCCGGCACGCGTCAGGTGCGGTTGCCGTAGCGGAGGAACACGACGCCGTTGCCGAACCGCCGTTCTTCGAGCAGCTCAAGGTTCAGGCGGACGTCGTCGGGGAGGTACCTCTTGCCGCCGCCAACGGCCACGGGCGAGACGAACATCTGGAACTCGTCCACCAGCCCCGCCCTGATGGCAGAGGCTGCGAGCTCCGGGCCGCCCACCGCCAGGTCCTGGCCGGCTTCCGTCTTGAGCCGGCTGACCGCATCGGCACTGAACTCCCGTTCGATCCGGGTCCGCGCGCTGGCGGGATTCTGCAGCGTTCGGGAGTACACCACCTTGTCTGCTGCCTTCCAGAGTTGCGCGAATTCCTGGACATAGGGCGGTTCGCCGGTGAAGGCGCCGGGATCCTCCCAGGCGAGCATGACTTCGTAGAGCCGCCGGCCGTAGAGATGGGTGCCGACATCCCGCTGGCGCTCGTTGACGAAGGTGTGCACTTCCTCGTCCGGGACGCTCCAGTCGAAGTTCCCGTCCCGGTCCGCTGTGTAGCCGTCGAGCGACATGATTCCCGAGTAGATCAGTTTGGCCATGACGCGCCTCCCGCTTCCGCTTGCCTGCAGTCAGTCCGACGTTAGATTCGGCTGGTCCGGATTACAACGCCTGCGGATAACAGCGAACGGGAACCAACGCTGCCCGGCACAATTCCTCCGTCTCTGCCCCGGCCGGCGGCCAGTCGCAGCATTCACACAGGATTGCATCAAGACCCCATCAAGGATCGGTTTCGGGGCATTCCGGACTGTCATGCTGGTCTTCGCATCCATCGGTGCCACTTTTCATGAACTCAAATGGGGGAAACCATGCCGGCAGGCCGGTTCAAGCACGCCCGAATCCGGGCGTCACTCGCTACATTCACCAGTCCCGTGGTGCTGGGCCGGTCTCTCGCCGCGTCCGCCGTGGCCGCGGGACTTCTGCTCGCCGGGCTGGCCGTCCCGGCGGAGGCTGCCACAAACTACTCAGCGCCGCTGCGCACCGCGGCGCGGTCGCTCGCGGTGGCGGCCGAGAACAACGCCGGCTACGACAGGGCCCGGTATTTTGGCGATTGGAACGACACCAACCGCGACTGCCAAAACACCAGGCAGGAAGTCCTGGTCCAGGAGTCCAAAGCCGCCCTCGCTTACACCAGCCGCGGCTGCACCGCCAGCAGGGGAAGGTGGGTGACCTCCTGGGACAACCGTGTTCACACATATGCCTCAACGGTTCAGATAGACCACACCGTCCCCGTCCACGAGGCGTGGGGCTCGGGCGCGCGCTACTGGTCGCAGGCGCGCCGGGTGGCGTTCTACAACGATCTCGGCGACGCCCGGTCCCTCAGTGCCCAGACGTCGGCGCTCAACTCCGCCAAGCAGGCCAGGGGCCCGGAGTCGTGGATGCCTCCCGCGAACAGATGCGCCTACATCGGCCAGTGGATCGCGGTGAAGATCCGGTGGGGCCTGCGGGTGGACAGCGCAGAGAAGGCGGCGCTGATCCGGTATGCGGACTCCTGCCCCAACGTAAGGATCGGCGTCACCAGGGTCTAAGGCGTCGTGCCGAGCCGGACAGAGACTGAAGCGCCGGGGAAAGCCCCGCGCCGCCCTACATGGCCGCGCGGGGCATTTTCTTGTTCCGTGCGCCCGGGTCCCAAGGTCGATGACGTACCATCCGTCTACCGCGGCCGTAACGGGTCTCGATCATCTACGGCGCGGTAGGTGGCCCGCTCTGGTTCACGGGGAATGAGCGGGCCACCGCCCCTGCTTGGTGCGCGCGGCGGGAATCGTCGATCGGCGGATAGATGAAGTCTTCACGGCATCAGACTGACCGGCTCGCGGCCAGGTCTAAACGTGGATTCTCTTCGGCATCACAATCCGTCCACGATGCCGTCGATAACGCCGCGGAACCTCTCCGACGGCCCACCTGCCTTGACGAGCACGCTAAGCCCGATCACGCAGGCAAGTAGTTGGCTAGCGGCAGTGTCGGCAACCCGATCGACAGCGAATTCTCCAGACTTTTGCCCCTGCGCGATTGCTTGCCGAAACACCGCTTCGATTTGCGTGAAGAGGTCGTCCGCGATGCGATTCACGTCGACGTCGGCAGGGCCGAGCTCCGCGGCAGCATTGACCATGACGCACCCCCGCTGGTGCTCGCCTACGCCGGCAAGGACAATCATCGCCTCTTTGAGACGCGGCCCAATCGGCCCGGGCGCTAAGAATAGGTCTGTCAGGTGCTCGAGTCGCCTCTCGCTGTAGCGCCGAAGAGCACGCATAAACAGGGCGTGCTTGCTCTCAAACGTGTTGTAGAGACTGCCTTTGCCGATCCCCAGCTCACTGGCCAGCTCCTGCGGTGTGGTCCCGGCGTACCCCTGACGCCAAAACAGTTCCATCGCCTTGTCGACGGCCGTGTCCGTCTCAAACTGCATCGGTCTACCCATGGAAACAGGGTAACTTGCATGTTATTGTACTTCAAGGTCAAAAACTGCTGATGGGACCGACCAGTGGTCCTCTTACGCCCTATCAGGAAGGCATTCCGTTGTCTGCTCAGCTGCTCTCGGCGCACGTCCCCTCTGCGACAAGCGTGCGCACGCGCGTCCCGTTGAACACTCTCGCCATTCCCCTGGGCTTGGCGGGACTCGCCCAAGTTTGGTCCGCGGCGACCTCCGCGCTCGGCCTCCCCTTCGAGCTCGGGCAAGCGTTTTGGCTGATCGCTGCGATCTCCTGGATCTGGAGCATCGCGGTGCACGTGTATCGCGGCGCGCGCACCGATCAGCCGCTCTCTCATCAGCTCACGCACTTCGCTCAGGGTCCGCTTGCGGCATTGCTTCCCATCGCCGCGATGCTGCTTGGAGCAGCCCTTCACCGCACGATTCCGATGGCCGGAACCGTGCTGACGTTGATCTCCCTCGCCGCCGCGGCCGCGTTCGCCGCATGGATTCTGAACTTCTGGATGCGCGGCGAGCTGCCACTGGAATCCGTTCACGGCGGGTACTTCCTGCCCATCAGTGCAGCCGGTTTAGTCGGTGCACTCGCTGCCGCAGAGACGGGGCCTCACTGGCTCGCCGTGGGAAGCTTCGCAATCGGCATCTTCTTCTGGATGGTGATCTCCGTGTTCTTCTTCCTCCGGCTCGCGCTCCGTCCAACCATGCCCGCACCGCTCGTCCCGACACTCGCGATCATGATGGCTCCCCCGGCCGTCGCGTCAGCAGCGTGGCTTACGATCTCCGGCGGCCGACCCAATCACGTCTTTGAGGGGTTGACGGCGATGACGGCGATGATGGTGTTGATCCAGGTGATGCTGTTGCCGCGCTACCGTGCACTGCCGTTCTCGATCGGCTTCTGGTCATTCACCTTCCCCGCGGCGAGCGTAGCTGCGCTAGCAATCACGTGGTTGCACTTACTCCAACCCTTTGCCTGGCAGGCCATCACAGTTGGAGTGCTCGCCGCCGTTACGCTCCTCGTCGTCTCGATCGCGACGAAGTCGATCCTCTTGCTCATCGCCACAACCCGCGCGTCACGCGAAGGTCCATAACGCCCGCATACGCCCGCCTCCAGGCTGAAGCTGCGATCGAAAGCAGCCCGTGGTCAGCAGGGATGCACGCTCATCGCGGCCGGCGTCTCCGCTTGCGTCATCCAGCTCCAAGGATGTACCCGGATGTCTCTGCCTGGGGAAAGGCACAAAAAGCCCCCGGAATCTCTCGGATTCCGGGGGCTTGTCCTGTAGCGGTGGGGAGGCTCGATCTCCCGACCTCACGATTATGAGTCGTGCGCTCTAACCAACTGAGCTACACCGCCACGAATGAGAAAAACCTGTGTCAAGCCGGTCAAGACCGCCCTGACACAGGCCCTCATTCAGAGCCCCCCACCGGAATCGATCCGGTGACCTCGTTCTTACCAAGAACGCGCTCTACCACTGAGCTAGGGGGGCAACGAGTAAATACTCTACCGGAAGATTTCCCACCCAACAAATCGGCGGAACAACGCCTCCGGAGCCGACGAAACAGTTGCGTCGGAACCATTTTTATGGCCTTCAAAACGCCCGCCTGGCGCCCCTGGATTGCAGTCCGGACGGCGCCGTTGCGGACACCTGACAGCGTCTCTGGAGGCCCCGCGGCTGCCACCGTCCGCCGGTTCCGGCCCCACGCCTAAACCTCCCTCAGCCGTTCCTTAAACACGCAGGGACCGGCTCGAAAGCCGGTCCCTGCGTGTTAGCCGGGAACTACTGCCGGGGAGCTACTACTCCCCAAACACCTGTTACCACTTGCCCTTGCGGTTGAAGTCGCGGTGTCCGCCTTCGTTGCCGTGGCGGGGCTTGCGTGCACCGTCGCCGTGGCCGCCGAAGCGGGAATCACTGGCCTGGCCGCGGTTTGCACCGGAGTCGGCGCTGACGCCGCGCTCCGCGCGGTCGCTGTAGGAGCGTCCGCCGCGGTCCGCCGAGGAACGCTCGCCGCCGCCGGCGTAACCGCCGCGGTCGCCGTCGTTCTTGCGGAATTCCTTCTTGAAGCCGCCGTTGCCCTTGAAGTTGCCGCCGCGGTCGCCGCCACGGTTGCCCTGGTAACCGCCACGCTCACCGCCGCCACCGGAAGGCTTGCGTCCGTTGTCCAGCTCGAGGTGGATCAGCTCGCCGCCGATCCGGGTGCGGGAGAGGGCACGCAGCTGCTCCGGGCTCAGGTCCGCCGGCAGCTCCACGAGGGAGTGGTCCGAACGGATGTCGATGCCACCGATCTGGGCCGAGGAGATGCCACCCTCGTTGGCAATGGCACCCACGATGGAGCCCGGCATGACGCGCTGGCGGCGTCCGACGGCGATCCTGTAGGTGGCGTTGCCCTCGGTCAGAGTGCGGGTCGGGCCACGGGAGCCGAAGCCGTCCTTGGCGCGTTCGCGCTTCTGGTACTCGGGAGCCGCCGGCAGTTCCTTGACCAGGAGCGGCTGACCGCCCTGCGCCATGACGGCAAGTGCTGCAGCGATCTCCGACGCCGGAACGTTGTGCTCTTCCTCGTAGGACGAGATGAGGTCGCGGAAGGCCGCAACATCCTCGGACTCGAGAGTCTCCGTGATGCGCTCGGCGAACTTGCCCAGGCGCAGCGTGTTCACGGTTTCGGCGGTGGGCAGGTGCATCTGCTCGACCGGCTGGCGGGTGGCCTTCTCGATGGAGCGCAGCAGGTACTTCTCCCGCGGCGTCATGAAGAGGATCGCGTCGCCCGAACGGCCTGCACGGCCGGTGCGGCCGATGCGGTGGACGTAGGACTCCGTGTCGTGGGGGATGTCGTAGTTGACCACGTGGCTGATGCGCTCAACGTCAAGGCCACGGGCCGCGACGTCGGTGGCCACCAGGATGTCGATGCGGCCTTCCTTCAGCGCTTCAACAGTGCGTTCGCGCTGCTGCTGCGGGATGTCGCCGTTGATGGCGGCAGCCTGGAAGCCGCGGGCCTTCAGCTTGTCAGCCAGGTCCTCGGTGGCCATCTTGGTGCGGACGAAGGCGATGACGCCGTCGAACTCTTCGACCTCGAGGATGCGGGTCAGGGCGTCGAGCTTGTGCGGGCCCATGACCTGCAGGTACCGCTGGCGGGTGTTGGCGCCGGTGGTGGTCTTGGACTTCACCGAAATCTCGGCCGGGTTGTTCAGGTACTGCTTGGACATGCGGCGGATCTGGCTCGGCATGGTGGCGGAGAACAGTGCCACCTGGCGGTCTGACGGGGTCTGCTGGAAGATCTGCTCCACGTCTTCGGCGAAGCCCATGCGCAGCATTTCGTCGGCCTCGTCCAGCACCAGGTACTGGAGCTCGGACAGGTCCAGGGAACCCTTGGCAATGTGGTCGATCACACGGCCTGGGGTACCGACGACAACCTGCGCACCGCGGCGCAGGCCGGCGAGCTGGGGGCCGTAGGCGGAGCCACCGTAGACGGGGAGGACGGTGAAGTCATCGATGTGCTTGGCGTAGGAGGTGAAGGCCTCGGCAACCTGGAGCGCGAGCTCGCGGGTCGGGGCGAGAACCAGGGCCTGCGTCTTGCGTGACGGGCCGTTAAGGTCGTGGAGCTCGGCCAGGCGGGACAGTGCCGGTACTGCGAATGCTGCAGTCTTACCGGTGCCGGTCTGGGCGAGGCCCACGACGTCGCGGCCTTCAAGCAGCAGCGGGATGGTTGCTGCCTGGATGGGGGACGGCTTTTCGTAGCCGACGTCCTGCAGGGCGGCCAGGACGCGGCCGTCGATGCCGAGATCGGCGAACTTCACGCCTTCTTCTTCGTCTTCCTCGGCCTTGGCTGCGGGAGCATCGGCAGGGGCGGGCTCTGCTGCGGGAGCATCGGCAGCGACGGCCTCTGCTGTGGGAGCGTCGGCGGGCTCTGCTGCGGGGGCAGCGGCCTCAGTGAATTCGACGGTCGCGCTCTCGGTGTTGACCGTGTTCTCGGCGTCGATGTTGTCGTTGTGATTTTCGGGCATAGGGAAGTTTCCTCATCCATAGGGGGCCAGGCGGCACAACCCGAGGTGAGCGGAGCCGCAGTACATGTGCCGTGGGTGCCGGGCATACATTGACCGGCCGGTCACGTAGAAGTCCGGCGCTTTCGCAATCCCGTGGCAGGACTTCCCGCTGCATCTCTTGGCTGCTATCCCAGCAGTCTGTACAGCGTTTTCTTTAGCCGGCTCTCCCTATGAAAATGCCCGCATCACATTTGCGGACTCCAACACTTGCCAGTCCTGCCTCAAAAATTGGGCAGGAATAAGGGATTTCCGGAGTGGGGGATATTTCAAGTGTAGGGCATACTTCCGCCCATGGGTAACCGAGGGTCCCGCAGGCTTCGGTGAGCTTGCCCACACGACGGTCTTCCGCCGTCGTTCTTCCCCGCTTTTTTGGATGCCGGCAGCCGCCGCGGCTAGCTGCCGACGCGGCGCAGAAGCTTCTCGAATTCGTCGTGGTACTCGGGCTGGAGACGGATTTCTCCGTCGGCATCGGCGTCACGGAGTGCCTCCATGGCTTCAACATCCGGGTGGCTGAACCACCGGCCAACGGTCACTCCGTGGCTCGGAACGAAAAGCTTATGGATGTGGTCCCCGGCCTGGATGGAGCCGGTGCGGATCACCCGAAGGTAGGTGCCCACGCGTCCGGCCTCGGTGAAGCGCTTGACCCACTGGCTCTCCCCCATGCGCCGCTGGAAGGCAGCGCACGGAACGCGCGGCGAGGTCACCTCGACTTCGACGTCCAGGCCGATCTTCCAACGCTCGCCGATGACGGCGCCGGTGGTCTCGATGCCGGCAACGCGCAGGTTCTCACCGAATATGCCGGGCGGCAGGTCGCGCTGCAGTGCACCGACCCAGTAGTCCGCATCGGCCTGGGAGTAGGCATACAGCGCCTGGTCCTCGCCGCCGTGGTGGATCCTGCTGGCCTGGATATCGCCGTGCAGGCCAAGTTTGTGCACCTTCACGGGCCCTTCGACAGGGCGTTTGTCGATCGCGGTGACACCCACGCTCCCCTCATCAGGCAGGAGCTGGTGTACCCGGCAGACGGCAAGCAGAGTGGCGGTGTCCATGGCAACAGTCTAGGTTCTCGGGACTGTGCCGTATGCCGTGTGCCGATAGTGGCCCGTCCCACATATTTGTTAGCGGCACGCCGGTGCAACTACTAGGCTGACTGCAGGATTCCGTTGCGGGCGCCGCCCGCTCAAGACGGCACGCCACCGGCGTGAACTGATCCGCCGTGACTAATCGATGCAGTGACTTAATCAATGACTTAATCAGAGTGACCCGACAGCATGGACCAGCAGGGGGACCCGTGAACCCGGAGAAAGACCCGCCGAAAGACCGCGACGGCGATGCGCGCGACGATGCGTCCGCCGCCGGCGCGCCGAAGCCGCCGCCGTGGCAGGTGCCCAAGCCGGAGCTCCGGCCCGAGCTGCTGGACCCCGAGTTGTTCAAGCCCTCCGGACAGCGCCCGGGGAAGCCCGGCAAACGGGGCCGCGGAAAGCCCGGCTCCACGTCCCAGGCTGGCCCCTCCGGCGAACCGGGGCAGCCGGACTTCCCCGCGCCGAGCCCCATCATCGACCCCTTCGCCCGGGAGCGCGAGCGCGAACTGAACTCCGCAGCGGCCCGGAAAAAGCGCTCGCAGCGCCGCACCGTGGTGGTGGGCCTCGGCGTGACGGCGCTGCTGGCCGGCACCATCACGGCGATCGTCGCCAGCAATGAGCAGGATGCGGACTACGCGCAGGTCTGCTTCAACGACGAGACCGGCGAACGGGTGGAGGACACCCAGTGCAACAGCACAGCTGGCCGGGGCGGCGGCCTCTACGCCTGGTACTTCTACGCCCGGGGAGCAAGTGTTCCGGGCGTGGGGCAGAACCGGTCTTCCTACCCGAGCTTCACCAGGACGGTTCCGCAGGGGGCCAAGACGTCCACGGGATACAGCAGCAAGGGCGGCACCGTCAGCAGGGGCGGCTTCGGCAGCAGCTCCAAGGGCGGAAGCACGGGAGGCTAGGGGTGAAGAGACTTTTCGCAACGCCCCGGCCGGACTGGAAACAGAAAATCGAAGAGCAGGGCCTGGTTTTCTCGACCACCACCATGCCGGACGGCAAGAAAATCGAGTATTGGAACGAGTCCGCCTACTACGAATTCACCATGGACGAGGTGGAGGCCCTGGAGCAGACCGCGGAGGACATGCACGGGATGTGCCTTGAGGCCGCAAAGTTCCTGGCCACCGGAGCCATGGGACCCATAGGCATCGGCCAGCAGGGGCTGGAACTGGCGGCCGAATCGCTGCAGGCCGGGGACATGGACATCTACGGCCGCTTCGATTTCATCTACGACGGCCAGGGCGGCGCCGCCAAGATGCTCGAGTACAACGCCGACACGCCCACGGGCCTGATCGAGGCTGCCGTGGCCCAATGGTTCTGGCTGCAGGACGTGTTTCCGGACAAGGACCAGTGGAACGGCATCCACGAGGCCCTCATCCGGCAGTGGAAGAAGCTTCAGTACCGGACCGGCATGAGCACCCTGCACATCGCCCACTCGGAGGCGGAGGAATCCGGGGAGGACTGGATGACCGCCGCGTACATGCGTGACGTCGCCAGCCAGGCGGGCTGGACCACCATCGGCATCAACATGTCAGACATCGGCTGGGACCCCAACCTGAAACGCTTTGTGGACCTGGACAACTTCATGATCAGCACCATCTTCAAGCTCTACCCCTGGGAGCTGATGATGAAGGAGCCCTTCGGCCACCGCCTGCTCGAGCGTGCCCACAATCCGCGCTGGGTGGAGCCGGCCTGGAAGATGCTTCTTTCGAACAAGGCGCTGCTCGCTGCCCTTTGGCACCTCTACCCCGGACACCCGAACCTGCTGCCGGCCTACCTCGACGGGCCCGGGCCCCTGAAGGAGTGGGTGGCCAAGCCGCTGCACGGGCGGGAGGGCGACAACATCAGGATCCACGCCGAGGGCATCAGCCTGGAGCAGCCCGGCGGCTATGGCCGCGAGGGCTGGTGCTACCAGCAGTTCCACCGGCTGCCCGACTTTGACGGCAACCACCCCGTCCTTGGCCTGTGGGTGGTGGACGGCGAGTCCGTCGGCTGCGGCATCCGCGAATCGGACGGCCCCATCACCGACTACTTCTGCCGCTTCGTGCCAAACACCATCGACGCACCGGCGCCCCTCTCCATCCAGGCCCACTCCGCGGCCAACTCCAGCAAGGCAGGTATCGCACTATGAGCACCGGAACCACGACGGCGGGCGGCGGCGCCGGAAACCGGCCGCCTGGCGCGGTTCCCGGCAAGGGGCTGCGCGCCGGGATCCTGGACCTCGGCGACTCCGTCATGCTGGGCCTGGCCTCGACCGCGCCGGTCTATTCGCTCGCCGCCACCTTGGGGCTGATTGCGGCTGTGAACGGGAACTACACCGCACTGGTCCTGGTCTTGGGCTTCATTCCCGTGCTGTTCATCGCGTACGCGTTCCGCGAGCTCAACAGTGCCATGCCGGACTGCGGCACCACCTTCATCTGGGCCCGCAACGCCTTCGGTCCGTGGGCAGGCTGGCTGGGCGGCTGGGGTGTTGCGCTCGCCGGCATCGTGGTCCTGGCCAATCTGGCGCAGGTGGCCGGGCAGTACCTGTGGCTGCTGGTGGGCGACGGTTCCCTTGCGGAGAACAGCCTGCTGGTCACGGCTACGGGAGTTATGTTCATCGCCTTCATGACTCTGGTGAACTACCGCGGGATCCGGCTGGGCGAGCATGTGCAGCGCGTCCTGACCTACGTGCAGTACATCTCGCTGGGCATCTTTGCGGTGGCCATCATTTTCAGGATCGCGGGCGGGGCATCCACCAGCGCCACAGCCATACAGCCGTTCGATATCGAGTGGTTCAATCCCGCGGGCGCCTTCGCTGATCCGGGCGCGGTGGTCCACGGCTCCCTTCTGGCCCTGTTCATCTACTGGGGGTGGGACACCTGCCTTGCGGTGAACGAGGAAACGGAGAACCCGTCCACCACTCCGGGCCGCGGCGCCGTCATCTCGGCCTTCGTCCTGGTGGCCATCTACGTGTCCATGGCGCTCCTGGTGATGATGTACGCCACCGTGGGGTCCGAAGGGATCGGCCTCGGCAACAGTGAGAACCAGAGCGACGTCTTCCTTGCCATGAAGGACGTGGTCCTTGGCCCGTGGGGCTGGCTGATCGTCGTCGCCGTCCTGGCCTCCGTGCTCTCCTCGACGCAGACCACCATCCTCCCGACAGCACGCGGCACCCTCTCCATGGGTGTCCACGGCGCGTTGCCGCCCAAATTCGGCGCGGTCCACGCCAGGAATCAGACGCCCGGTTTCTCCACCCAGGTGATGGGAGCAGCGGCGGTTGTCTACTACGTTGCCATGAGCTTCCTCAGCGAGAACCTGCTCTCCGATTCGATCAGCTCCATCAGCCTGTTCATCGCGTTCTACTATGCCCTGACCGGCTTCGCGTGCGTCTGGTACTTCCGGCGCACCCTCCGCAATTCTGCCCGCAATCTGTGGTTTCGCGCGATCCTGCCGCTGATCGGCGCCGTGCTGCTCACGGCAGCCTTCTTCGTCTCCGCGGCACAAATGTGGGACCCGGCCTACGGGGACAGCCAGATCTTCGGCGTCGGCGGGGCGTTCGTCAGCGGCGTGGTGCTGCTCGCCCTGGGAGTGGTGCTGGCCGTGGTGTGCCGGTTCCTGCCGTCCACGCGGAACTACTTCCTGGGCAGGCAGCAGGTCTCTGCCAGTCAATAGCCCCAGCCAGGGTGGCGCCAGCCCGTAGGATGCTGGCATGAGCAACGACGCCCTTGATCCCGCTGCAGCCACGGCCGAGTACGGTCTCCCCGATCCCTCTGATGTACTGGCGCTGGATTCGCTGCTGAGCCATGACGAGCTCGCCCTCCGGCAGCGGATCCGCGACTTCACCGACCAACAGATCCGCCCGGACATCGCCGACTGGTATGACCGCGGCGTCTTTCCCCAGCACCTCCCCGCACAACTGGGCGAACTGGGTGTGCTGGGCATGCACCTGGAGGGCTACGGCTGCCCTGGCCGCTCCGCGGTGGAATACGGCCTGGCCGCCATGGAACTGGAGGCCGGCGACTCCGGGATCCGCACCTTCGTCTCGGTGCAGGGCTCGCTGGCCATGACCGCCATCCACAAATGGGGCTCCGAGGACCAGAAACAGGAGTGGCTCCCCCGCATGGCCGCCGGCGAGGTAATCGGCTGCTTCGCGCTGACCGAGCCGTCCGCGGGTTCTGATCCGTCGTCCATGACCACCACGGCCAGGCAGGACGGCACCGGGGAGGACGCCGCCTGGATCCTGGACGGCGCCAAGCGCTGGATCGGGCTCGCCTCCATCGCCGACGTCATGGTGGTGTGGGCCAGGACCGACGACGGCGTCCGCGGCTTCCTCGTGCCGGCCGGCACTGCGGGAGTCACCGCCGCGCCGATCGGCAGGAAACTTTCCATGCGCGCCTCCGTCCAGTGCGATGTAGTGTTCGACGGCGTCCGGCTGGGACCCGAGGCCCTGCTGCCGGGCGCGGTCGGACTCAGCGGGCCGTTTTCCTGCCTCAACGAGGCCCGCTACGGCATAGCCTGGGGCGCGATGGGCGCCGCCCGTGACTCCTACGAGGCGGCCCTGAACTACTCGATGGAACGGATGCAGTTCGGCCGGCCGCTCTCCGGTTACCAGCTCACCCAGGAGAAGCTGGTGAACATGCTGCTGGAAATCCAGAAGGGCACCATGCTTGCGCTGCACCTGGGCCGTCTCAAGGATTCCGGCAGGCTCCGTCCCGAACAGATTTCGCTGGCCAAGCTGAACAACGTCCGTGAGGCCATCAGGATCGCCCGCGAGGCACGGACCATTCTGGGCGGCAACGGGATCACCCTGGACTACTCGCCGCTGCGGCACGCTGCGAACCTGGAGTCCGTCCGCACGTACGAGGGAACGGACGAGGTCCATACCCTGATCATCGGACAGCACATCACCGGGCTGTCCGCCTTCCGGTGACGAGGTTGGCAGGAGCCGCTGGTTGAGCTTGTCGAAACCGGTTTCGACAAGCTCAACACCGACGCGCGCTAAAGCACTCAGGCCGAGAAGCCGCCGTCGGCTTTGATCAGCTGGCCCGACACCCAGCGTCCCGCCGGGGACAGCAGGAAGGCGACGGTGCCCGCTACATCCGCCGGAGTCCCAAGCCGGCCACCGGGCTGGCGACGGGACAGTTCCTCCCGAAGCTCCCCGTCCATCCAGCCGGTGTCCACCGGCCCCGGGTTCAGCACGTTCGCCGTGATGCCCAGCGGGCCCAGTTCCCGGGCGGAGGCAATGACGATCCGGTCCAGCGCCCCCTTGGACGCCCCGTACGGCAGGTTGAACGCTGTGTGGTCGCTGGTCAGCGCGACGATCGCACCGCCGTCGTCGGCTGCCTGCCGGGCGAATGCAGCGATCAGCTGCCAGCTGGCGCGCGTGTTCACGGCGAAGTGACGCTCAAAGCTTTCCAGCGTGGTGTCCAGGACGCCCGAATCAACGGACTCCGCGTGGCTCAGCACCAATCCGTGGAGCGTGCCCGTCTGTTCCGCGATGCCGGCCATCAGCCTGTCCACGGCCTGCGGATCCTGGAAATCGGCGGGCAGTGCCAGCACCCGGGCACCGATGGCTTCCAGCTCGGCGGTGAGCTGTTCGACGTCGTCAGGCTGGATTCCCCAGGGCATGCGGGCGTCGTACTCCTGCCAGTAGGTCAGGACCAGGTCCCAGCCGTCGGCAGCCAACTGCCGGGCGATCCCGGCGCCGATCCCGGCCAGCCGGCCGGTGCCGGTGACGAGGGCCGTTTTGCGCTGGGGTTCAACCGCCTGGAGTTCCGCGTGGTCGGGTTCAAGGCTCATGCCGGCAGCTCCGCCACTTTGCCCCGCCGCAGCACCACGAGCCAGCAGGCCATGATGGCCACGGCACAGAACACGCCTGCGCTGGAGGCCATGATCCACAGCCCGGGCGTCTGGATGTTGAGGTTCCCTGCCCCGAACGCGGTGCCGATGGTCTTGGGCGAGAAGAGGAACACAATGGTTGAAACCCCGAGGACTACTCCCATGAGCCAGCGCATCAGCCGATGACGGTGAGGAGTCTCGCGCAGGGTCCAGGCAAATGCAGGCAGCACCGCCGCTATCCAGACCCAGTGGTGGGACCACGAAACGGGACTGACGAGCAGCATGGTGAGGGCCGTGGCGGAAATGGCCACCACCCTGGAGCCTTGGTCGCTGGCGGACTTGATGACGGCCGCGCCGAGGGCCACCACCAGGAGACTCAGGACCAGCCAGGGGAGAGTGACTCCGGCAGCAGGAACACCGAAGTGCAGCAGCGCCCCTTTAATAGACAGGTTGTCCACGTAGCCTGCCCCGCCGATCCGGGAGGTGTCCGGAATGATGTCAAGCCAGAATTGCAGGGACTCTGCGGGTCTGATGAGCCAGCCCAACAGCACGGTGGAGGCGAAGCCGGCGCCCATGTTCAGCAGCCCGCGCCAGTCCCTGCGCACCAGGAAGTACAGGCCGAACACCAGGGGTGTCAGCTTGATTCCGGCCGCCACGCCCACCAGGAAGCCGCTGCCGGGCAGGCCTCGGCTCCAGCGCGGGTTGCGGGCCAGGAGGTCTGCCGCCATCATCCCCATCAGGAGGATGTTGATCTGGCCGAAGGCCAGGGTCTCGCGCCACGGGCCCAGGTTGAGAACAGCCAAGAGCAGCACAACCGCGCCCAGGCGGTTGAGCAGCGAGGGCAGCGTGGCGGAGGCAAAGGTGCTGCGCCAGTCGGACTTGGCGTTCCAGTAGCGGACTCCGCGCGCCGCCACCCATGCGGCGACGGCCACCCCGGCGGCGTTGAAGAGCAAGAGGGCCGTTTCCTGCGGCAGCCTGGCCAGCAGGCTGAAGAGGAGCGCCGCGAACGGCGGATAGGTGAACGGAAGTTGCGGACCACCTGCCCATTCCAGTGTCAGACGGTAGAGGCCCGACGGCGCGAGGCCGGCTTCGTTCAGGACCTTGCCGCCGTGCCAGTAGACGCTGAAGTCCAGGCCCTTCTCGCCCCACGCGTCGAGCCGCGATGAGATGAAGATGGCGGCGGCCAGCACCGCGAGCAGCGTCAGGAACTCCGCGGAGAGCACCGCGGCCAAAGGACGGCGCAGGCGCCCCTCCGGGCCGGCGACCCTTCCGTCTTGTGCGTCAGCGGGCGTACTGCCTTGTGCTTGGGCGTCGAGCAGTGCCATTCAGTGTCCCCCTGATGTGCAATCCTGACGAAGCGTGGATCCTGTATGTGCGCCTGCTGCACGCGTTTTGCGCCGTGCCGCAGGACCCGCGCCCGACCAGGCGCCACCCGCTCATTCTACTGACCGCTGGCCGCTTGCTCCGGCGCCCTCGCCGCTGCGGACCGCAAAGTATCAGGCAGCGCCGGCGGCGACCGGTGCAGGCTGCGCCTTGCCGGCATCCTTGCGCATCGTGGCGCTGATGACCGCGGCAATGGTGCACATCGCGGCAGCGGCAAACCACGCGTAGGTGTATTGGCCCGTGGCGTCGCGGATCGCCCCTGCGGCCAGGGCTGCCGCTGCGGCGCCGAGCTGGTGGGCTGCGAAGACCCAGCCGAACACCACGCTGCCGTCTGCGCCGAACACCTTGCGGCAGATGGCGGCCGTGGGCGGCACGGTGGCCACCCAGTCGAGGCCGTAGATCACCACGAACACGATCATGCTGGGCTGGACCGAAGCGCTCAGGAGCAGCGGGAGCACCAGCAGCCCGATCCCGCGGAACTGGTAGTACACGGCCAGCAGGATCCTCGGGTTGAAGCGGTCGGTCAGCCACCCGGAAGCGATGGTGCCCAGGATGTCGAAAATCCCGACGACCGCCAGCAGGCCCGCCGCGGTGGTCTCCGGCATGCCGTGGTCGTGGGCGGAGGGAATGAAGTGGGTCCCGATGAGTCCGTTGGTGGTGGCGCCGCAGATGGCGAATCCGGCCACGAGTGCCCAGAATGTGCGCACCTTGCTGGCACGCTTGAGCACCTGCAGCGCGCGGACAGCCGCGTTGCCGCTGGGCTGGGCGGCGGATCCGGTGACCGCAGTGACAGCGACGGCGTCGGCGTCGGCCGGAGGGGCGGACCCCGGTTCCGAGTCGCTGACCGACGCCTCCGCGCCGTAAGGCAACACCCCGACGTCGGCCGGCGAGTTCTTCAGGAACTTCAGCACCAGCGGGACTACCGCCAGGGCGCCGGCCGCGATCAGGAGGGAGGCCTGGCGCCAGCCGGGATCCTGCGCCAGCATGGCCATGAACGGCAGGAAGACCAGCTGGCCGGCGGCGCTGCCGGCGGTCAGGATTCCGATCACCAGCCCGCGGCTCCTGGCGAACCATGTGTTGGCGATGGTCGCCGCGAACACGAGCGCCATGGAGCCGGTCCCCAGTCCGATCAGCAGCCCCCAGGTCAGCAGGATCTGCCAGGACTGGCTGACCAGCACGGTCAGCGCGCTGCCGGCCCCAATCAGGACGAGCGCCACGGCCGTCACGGCGCGGATCCCGAACCGTTCCATGAGGGCGGCGGCGAACGGGGCGGTGAGGCCGAACAAGACCAGGTTGATGCTGACAGCTGCAGACAGCACCGTGGTGGACCAGCCGAATTCCTGCTGCAGCGGGACCATGAGCACGCCGGGCGCGGCCCGGAAACCGGCGGCGCCAACAAGAGCCAGGAACGCCACGGACGCCACAATCCAGGCCGGGTGCAGCCGGCGCCGCCGCGGCGTCCCGGGGGTTGCGGTCTGCGTCCCGGGGGTCGCGGGCTGCGTCCCGGGGGTCGCGGGCTGCGTCCCGGGGCTTCCGTGTTCCTGGGTTCTGGCGTCCGGGGCTTCGGCTTCGCTCACTTCGTTGCTGCTCATGCTGCGGCCCCTTGTTGTCCGGTTGCTTCCGTGGCGGCGGGTTCTGCTTGCCCGTGCTCTGCTTGCTCGAACCCTGCTTGCTCCTGCCCTGTCGGTTCCTGGTCGGAATCGGGCGCGGTTGCCAGCGGTACCGGCCTTCCGGTGCGCGTCAGGCTGTGCCAGCTCGTGTTGTCGGCCGTGAGCCGCTCACCGCATTCCACGCAGGTGTCCGCCGAGCTGGTCCGGTGCCCGCACCGCGAATGGATCACGTACATATGGGCAGCTTCGGACGGTGCGGGGAGATGCTTTTCCGCCCAGATCACCACGGCGTTGAGGACCGGCAGCGCATCCTCGCCCTTGGGGGTAAGCACGTACTCCTGGCGGGTGCGGCCGCCGTCGTCATACGGTTTTTTGGTCAGCAGCCCGGACTCGACGAGGGCGGCGAGCCGCTTGGTAAGGACCGAATCCGCCACCCTGAGGCGCTCCTTCATGGAGTCGAAGCGGCCGTTGCCGAAGAACACCTCGCGCAGGACCAGCATGCCCCAGGGGTCGCCGAGAATGTCGAGGCCGCGGGCCATGCTGCAGGTGCGTTGGGACCAGTCCGAGCGGAGTGCCATGAGGCGAGCCTAGATGACTTTCTTGAAGAAAGCCAGGCCCTGGGCGTTGAGATGGGCATTTCGCGGCAATCCGCCTCGGGAACACTGTCGGCGAAATGTCACTTCGGCGCAGAAGGTTCCTTCCGCAGCCCGGCCCGCGCGGGGCGGTACGCCAGGGCCCAGTAGCCGAGCATCGCCATGCCGCACAACACGCCAAGGCTGGAGACCATCAGCGGCCACGCCGTCCGCGGATTCGCGCCCCAGACTTCGGCCCCGGCCATCATGGCGAGGTCCTTCGGGGTGAGGTAAAACGCCACTGCCGCCGCTGCCACGAGGATCCAGCCGGCCAGCCGCATCCGGCCTGCCCGGGAGGGAACCCGGTGCATCGCAAAGGCCATGGAAGGCAGTGCCACGGCCATCCACACCCAGTGGTGCGACCACGAGATCGGGCTGATGAGAAGCATGAGCACCGCAGTCGCTGACACCGCCACGAAGTTTTCGTCGGCGGCAACGGTCCACTTGATCACCAGCGCGGCCACCGCCACGAGCGCGAGGGAGAGCACAAGCCACAGCAGGCTGGTGACCCCTGAGTCCGGCAGTCCTAGGTGCAGCAGCAGTCCCTTGACGGAAAGGTTGTCCACGTAGCCGGGATCGCCGATGCGGCCGGTGTCGGGAAGGATCTTGGTCCAGAACATGACCGAGGCGTTGGGCAGCACGGCCCAGGCCACGGCGATGGATCCGAGGAATCCGGCGGCCATCCATCCCAGCGCTTTGAAGTCGCGGCGCACCAGGAAGTACAGCCCGAACACCAGTGGCGTGAGCTTGATCCCGGCAGCCATCCCGATCAGCAGCCCGGCAGGCCAGCGGATTTCGCCGGCGCGGGCCTTTCCGTGCAGGGCGAAATCCGTCAGGATCAAGCCCATCAGGATGATGTTGATCTGCCCGAAAACGAAGGTGTCGCGCCACGGACCCAGGAGCAGAATGGCCCCCGTTCCGGCGAGCGCCACGGCCCGGAAACGCCAGTCCGCGAAGGTCTCGCGCCAGCGGCCCAGGCCGAAGTAATGCCGGCTCAGCCAGGCCGAGACCACCGCGGCTCCGGCCAGCGCCGCGCCAATGAACAGCATGCTGCTCTGGCCGAGGCTCATGGTGGCCAGCCCGGCGAACAGCAGGGCTGCGAACGGCGGGTACGTGAAGGGCAGCCCATCGCGGACGGCGTAAAGTTCGCTGACCCCGCTCTCACCGGTCTGCAGCACCTTGGTTCCGCCGTAGTAGTACACCTCGAAGTCGTTCATCATCGGGGCGTACTGGGTGTACAGCACCGCGAGGGAGGCGACGACGGCGAGCGCACCCGCCGCCGTCATCAGCCATCCGCGGGCGGCCTGCCGCCCTGTGGCCGGCGGCCGTGCTGACTTCCAGACTGCTGACTGCGGTAGTGCTGGCTGCACCGGCCTCTGCGTCCGGTCGGGGGTCTCCGGAGCCGCCGTCACTTGATGAACGTGAAGGCTTGCTCGAGGTCCGCGATGAGGTCCTCGACGTCCTCGATGCCGCAGGAAAGGCGGATGAGGTTAACGGGGACCGCCAGCTCGGTGCCCTTCACAGAGGCGTGCGTCATTTCCGAGGGGTAGTTCATCAGGGATTCGATGCCGCCCAGCGACTCCGCCAGGGTGAAGACCGTGGTGGATTCGGCCACCTTCCGCGCGGCCGCTTCGCCACCCTTGAACTGCACGGAGATCATGCCGCCGAACTTCTTCATTTGCTTCTTGGCGAGCTCATGGCCGGGGTGCGAGGGCAGGCCCGGGTACAGCACCGCCTCAACCTCCGGGCGGTCCAGCAGCCATTCCGCCACGGCCTGGGCGTTGTCGCTGTGACGGTCCATGCGGACACCCAGAGTCTTCAGCCCGCGGGTGGTGAGGAAGGCGTCCATCGGACCGGAGACCGCGCCCACGGCGAACTGCACGAAGCCGATCTTCTCCGCCAGTTCGGCGTCCTTGACCACGATCGCGCCACCCACCACGTCGGAGTGGCCGCCGATGTATTTCGTGGTGGAGTGGACCACGACGTCGGCACCCAGGGCGAGCGGGGTCTGCAAGTAGGGGGAAGCAAAGGTGTTATCGACGATCAGGAGGGCGCCGGCGTCGTGCGCCACCGTGGCGAGGGCCTCGATGTCGGTGATCTTCATCAGAGGGTTGGAGGGGGTTTCCACCCACACGAAACGGGTCTTGTTGGCGGCCACTGCGGCGGCGACTGATTCGAGATCTGACATGTCCACGGGGGTGTTGCCGATCCCCCAGTCGCCGAGCACGCGGCTGATCAGCCGGTACGTACCCCCGTAGGCGTCGTTGCCCAGCACAATGTGGTCGCCCGGCCGGCAAAGGGCGCGGATGAGCGAGTCCTCGGCGGCCAGGCCGGAGCTGAAGGAATAGGCGTGGGTGCCGCCCTCAAGCGCCGCGAGCTGTTCCTGCAGGGCGTCCCGGGTGGGGTTCCCGCCGCGGCCGTACTCGTACCCGTCGCGCAGGCCGCCGATGCCGTCCTGCGCATAGGTGGAACTGAAGTGCAGCGGCGGAACCACGGCGCCGGTGCGGGGCTCGAAAGCCTGGCCGGCGTGCACAGCGCGGGTGTTGAATCCTTGGTTTTCAGAGACAGACATGAAGTTCCTTTCGGCTGGTATCCGGTGATCGAACGTGTCGAGATCAAGGTTTCGACAAGCTCAACCAACGGACTGGCAGGCTCAACCACTGGGTCAGTTGCTGAGGTACGCGAGGAGGTCGTGGCGGGTGAGGATGCCCACGGGAGCGCCGACGAACGTCACCATCACGGTGTCGACGTCGGAGAGCAGTTCGCGGGCGGCCGAGATCGTTTCCAGCGAGCCGATCACCGGGAGCCGCGCTCCCATGTGCTCGGAAATCTTGTCCGTGAGCTTGGCCTCGCCGCGGAACAGCTTGGCGGTCAGCGAGCGCTCGTCCACGGCTCCGAGGACCTCGCCCATCACCACGGGCGGTTCCTGGGACAGCACCGGGATGTGGCTGACACCGAACTCGTTCATGATGTTGATGACATCGCGGACGGTCTCGTTCGGGTGGATGTGGACCAGGTCCGGCAGTTCGCCCGTCTTGGACTTGATGACCTCGCCCACGGAGGCTTCCTCGCCGCCGGACAGGAAGCCGTAGGAGCGCATCCACTGGTCGTTGAAGATCTTGGCGAGGTAGCCGCGGCCGGAATCCGGCAGGATCACCACCACCACTGCGTCCTCGGGGAGGTCGCGGGCGGTCTGGAGCGCGGCGACGACGGCCATGCCTGAGGAACCGCCCACCAGGAGGCCTTCCTCGCGGGCGAGCCGCCGGGTCATGGCGAAGGAATCAGCGTCGGTGACGGCGATGACCTGGTCCGGAACTGACTTGTCGTAGTTGGCGGGCCACATGT
Organism: Arthrobacter sp. Bi83; assembly: GCF_918698095.1. Classification (GTDB taxonomy): domain Bacteria; phylum Actinomycetota; class Actinomycetes; order Actinomycetales; family Micrococcaceae; genus Arthrobacter. The sequence goes on along the minus strand of NZ_CAKKLY010000006.1, from coordinate 56,771 downwards.
CCTCGCCCACGCCTTCAACGAAGTACGGCCTGCCGGTGCCGCCCGAGTAGACAGAGCCTTCGGGGTCTGCCCCGATGATCTTGACCCGGCCGCCGTCGGACTCCGGACGGTTCGCCGAGACCTCCTTGAGGAACCGGCCCGTGCCGGTGATCGTGCCGCCGGTGCCGGCGCCGATCACGCAGTGCGTCACCGTTCCGTCGGTGTCCCGCCAGATTTCCGGGCCGGTGCTCTCATAATGGCTGCGCGGTGCCGCAGGGTTGGAGAACTGGTCCGGCTTGTAGGCGCCGGGGATCTCGGTGACCAGGCGGTCCGAAACGCCGTAGTAGCTCTGCGGGCTGTCCGGCGCGACGGCTGTGGGCGTCACCACCACTTCGGCCCCGTAGGCCTGGAGGACGGCCCTCTTGTCCTCCCCCACCTTGTCCGGCACCACGAAGATGCACTTGTAGCCCTTTTGCTGTGCCACGAGGGCCAGCCCGACGCCGGTGTTGCCGGAGGTGGGCTCGATGATGGTGCCGCCGGGCTTCAGCTTGCCGTCCCGTTCGGCTTCCTCGATCATCTTGGCCGCGATGCGGTCCTTGATGGAACCGCCGGGGTTCACGTATTCCAGCTTCACGAGGACTGTGGCTTTGATGCCGTCGGTGACGTGGTTGAGCTTGATCAGCGGGGTGTTGCCGATTAGGTCCAAAACGGACTGGGCGTACTTCATGGGTACAAACTTACCGTCTTGCCCGCATGCGGTCCTCTTGGCAGCTTTCGGTGCGAAGATTATGCGGTGACGCCCCTGCGCCTGCCGAAGAACTTGCGGAGTTATCTTCTCCCAGGCGTCATGCTTGCCGCTGGCGCCGGAACCCTCGCCGCCGGGTTCCTGCCCTGGGACTCGTTCCGGGAGCTGGCCGGACGCACCGTTCCCGTGCTGGCCTTTGTGCTGGCGATGACGGTGGTCACTGAACTGGTGGACGACGCCGGGCTGTTCCGGGTGGTGACCGACCGCATCGCCGCGCTGGGCCGGGGCAGCGTCTTCCTGCTGTGGCTCCTGGTGCTTGCCTTGTCCGCCGTCGCCACCGCGTTCCTGTCGCTGGATACCACCGCCGTGCTGGTGACACCAGTTGTGGTGCTCCTGGCGGTCCATGCCCGGATCCCTCCGCTGCCGTTCGCCTTGAGCACGGTATGGCTGGCCAACACGGCGTCGCTGCTTCTCCCCGTCTCCAACCTCACCAACCTGCTCGCGCAGGGAAGGCTTTCACTGACTCCGCTGCGTTTCGCCGGGCTGATGTGGGCACCTTGGCTAGTGGGCGTCCTGGTGCCCGCCGCACTGCTGTGGCTTGCGTTCCGCAAGGACCTTCGCGGCCGCTACGGTCCCCAGCCGGCGCACTGGGTGCGGGACCGGAGCCTGCTGAAGGCGGCCGGCGGAACCCTGCTCGTGCTGCTTCCGGCGTTGGTTTCCGGCGTCCCGGTGGCGATTCCCGCCATGGCCGCGGCAGCGTTCCTCCTGGCGGTATTCCTGTGGCGCCGCCCGTCCGCGCTGCGCTGGTCCATGGTGCCGTGGCGCCCGCTCATGCTGACGGCTGGGCTGTTCATGGTGGTGGAGGCCCTGCACTCTCACGGCCTCACGCAGGCGCTGGCCCCGGCGGCCGGATCGGGCGAGACGTTCCCGGAGCTGCTGCGGCTGGCCGCGCTGGGAGCCGGTTCGGCCAACATCGCCAACAACCTTCCCGCGTACCTGGCCCTGGAGCCTGTGGCCGGCTCACCGGTGCGGCTGGCGGCCCTGCTCATCGGAGTCAACCTTGGGCCCCTCGTTTCGCCGTGGGCTTCGCTCGCCACACTGCTGTGGCACGAGCGGCTCCAGACCCTGAACCTGCGCGTCCGGTGGGGTGGCTTCGCACTGGCTGGCCTCGTCGTCGTCCTGCTGGCACTGCCGCTGGCAGTGCTTGCGCTGTGGCTGGGCAACGGGATGCCCTGAATTTTCGGCTGGGGCACCCTAGCCAATAACCATCCCGGCACGGCAGGCTGGCTACGCATCCTCCCTCAGCTTTCGACGAAAGGAACCCTTGCCATGGACTGGACCCTCGAAGTGGTGGTGCTCCCGGTGAGTGATATCGGCCGCGCCGTGGAGTTTTACCGCGACAAGGTGGGCTTCAACCTTGATCACGACACCAAGAATGAGCACATGCACGTGGTCCAGCTGACGCCGCGTGGCTCAGGCTGTTCGATCGTGATCGGCGATCTCCCCGCCCAAAATGAGATGGCCCCCGGGTCCATGCGCGGACTGCAGCTGGTGGTGCCGGACGCCCGGGCCGCGCGCGACGAGCTGCTCAGCCGGGGCGTGGAGGCGAGCGAAATAACCGTCTTTGACGAGCGCGACGGCGGCACCTTCTTCGGGTTCAGCGATCCCGACGGCAACACCTGGGCCGTGCAGGAACTCAAGGTCCGCGCCCAGAAGCCGCTGATCCCGGCGGAGGCCCGCGCCCGCTTCGGCGAGGAGTAGCTTTAGCCCGCTGCGCCCTCCGCACCGCCGGCCGCCCCGGCCGCTTCGGCCGGCAGGTTCTCCCACAGGCCCAGGACGTTGCCCTCGGTGTCCTTGAAGTAGGCATAGAAACCCATGCCGGGAATGGCATCCTTCGGCTTGACCACGGAACCGCCGAGCTGCTCGACAGTCCGCAGGGTGGCTTCGATGTCGTCGACGTCCACCGTGATGACGGGGGTCGTCAGCTCGCCTTCCCGGGCCATCATGCCGCCGTTGATGGCTCCGGGTTCAGTAGGCCTGCCGGTCTGTTCATCCATCGGGGTGGTGATGACCACGTTGTAGTCCATCTCCGGCATGGAATCGATCCGCCAGCCGAGGGCCTGACTGTAGAAGTTTCTCGCCCGGTCCTGGTCGTCCGCGGGGATTTCGAAATGCACCACTCCACCCATTGCGCTCACCTGACAGTTTGAAGGGAAGACGCGGCGGACCCGCGCCACACCTGGGATTGTAGTCCTCCGCACCGCACTGGTTAAGGGCTGTCCGGAAGCTCCCCGGCACGCGCTGTCAGCGGTCCGTGGGACGATGATTCAATGACCATCACAGACGTCCCCGCCAGCGTTGCCGCTGCCGCTGACGCCTCCCTGCGGTGGCATCCCGGAGGTCCCTACAGCCTGCGCCAGACCCTGGGCACGCTCATGCGCGGCAACGGAGATCCCTCATTTGCTTCCCGGCCGGAGGGCCTGTGGATGGCATTCACGACGGCGGAAGGTCCGGTCACGCTGCGGCTCACCAGCGCCGAAACAGGACCGGAACCCTACGTCGGTGTGCAGGCGTGGGGTCCCGGTTCCGCTGCGGCCCTGGCCTCCGTTCCCCGCCTGCTGGGAGCCGAGGACGATTGGTCGGCGTTTGACGAGGCCGTGTTCCACGCGACGCTCCCCCGCATGGTCCGTGACGCCCGACGCCGGAACCTCGCCGTCCGTCTGCCCTCCACGGGGCGCATGGCTGACTCGCTCGTGCCCACCATCCTGGAACAAAAGGTAACCGTCATTGAGGCGCGGCGGGGCTACCGCTACCTCATGTACCGCTATGGCACGCCAGCGCCCGGCGCGGGTTCCGTTGCACCGGCCGGGCTTCTCGTCAAGCCCACTCCTGAGCAGTGGCTCCGCATTCCGTCCTGGGAATGGCACAAGGCCGGGGTGGGTCCCCAGCGGTCGGCCACCGTCATGCGGGCGCTGCGTTCCGCCGTCGCGCTTGAACGGCTGGCCCAACTGCCGGCGGCGGAGGCTGCAGCGAAGATGCAGACCATTCCTGGCATAGGTGTGTGGACAGCCGCCGAGGTGGTGCAGCGGACACACGGCTGCCCGGACTCGGTCGCCGTGGGCGACTACCATCTGGCAGCCTATGTGGGCGCCGCGCTGACCGGCAGGAGAACTGACGACGCCGGTATGCTGGCCCTGCTGGAGCCGTGGAAGGGCCACCGGCAGCGGGTGGTCCGCATGATCGGTCTCAGCGGCTTCCGGAAACCCACGTTCGGCCCGCGCATGACCATCCAGGATCACCGCCGGCACTGAAACCAACGCGGGGTCACTTCGAGCCCAATTCCCTGCCTCCGTTGGGCGCCAAGTGACCCCGCGTTGTCTTAGGATGAGCGGCGCTTCGCACATTTGACCCGGCTGATCACCCGTTGGAATCCGTCCTCCAAATCGTCGGCGTTGACCTTGAAGTAGGTCCAGCCCGCACTGATGAAAGCCTCGTCGCGACGGTTGTCTCGGGACTGCTGTTCCCGCGAAAGGTGATGGGCGCCGTCGTACTGCAGTGCAATCCGAAAGCGCCGGTACCCGAGGTCGGCCGTCGGCGACCATGGGTCGGACGGGTCAACGCGCAGCTGCAGTTCCGGCTCGGGCAGGTGGGCGTCCAGCATGGCGAGCCGCAGGAACGTTTCCGGGTAGGAGTCTGCCCCTACACGCATCTCATCCAGCGCCTGCCGGGCCTTCTCCACGCCCTTCATGTTCGGGTGCTGCCGGATGAGCAGGCGCAGACCGTCCTTGTAGGCATGAGGCGTGGTCCGGCCCTCGAAGTTAGCCCTTGGAACCCTGATGAGCTGATCCCCCATCGCGATGACGTAATCGAGCGGCAACACCGCCGCCAGGTCCAGCCAGGTCCGGGGCGGCAGGGACATGGGGATGCCGTCACGCTCCCCGACCTCCCCTGGAATTATGCGGACCCGGTGACCGGTCACTCCGTCGCGGCGCACGCGGGGCAGCTCATGCGTCTTGCTGAGGTGAACCGTGTCCCCGTCCATCCACGGCGGAAGCCCCAACGGCGTGAGCTCCGCGGCGGTCTGATGGGACACCCATGCTCCCGGCGTGGCGGCCGCCAATACCCTGGCTCGTTCCCACAGTTCGAGTTCCCGGCCACGCGGCAGATAGATAAGGCGGCCGCCGTCGGCAAGGTCTTTGGCGCGGAGCCGTTTCGCTGAAACGCCCTGCGCCCTCGATTCGTACACGGTAAAGGGCAACTGGTTCAGGGTGTCGGGTAGCGGCGTTGACCGGGCCATGGGAACTATTCTGGCTGCTCGTCGCGGCCCTCAGGAGTTATCCACAGCCTGACTTCAGCTTTTGCAACGCGGGGTCAGATGGCGCCCAATAGACGCGCTCTATGCGGCGATATCTGACTCCGCGTTGCTCTCAGAGGCCGAGGCGAGCCACGGCTTCCTCGCGCATCTCCACCTTGCGGATCTTGCCCGAGACCGTCATGGGGAAGCTCTCGCGGACGTCGACGTAGCGCGGGATCTTGTAGTGGGCCAGCTTCCCGCGGCAATAATCAGCCACGGCGGCGGCGTCGAGCGGCTCCGCCCCGGGCTTGAGGATGATGCACGCCATGAGTTCCTCGCCGTACGTGGCATCGGGCACGCCGATCACCTGCACGTCCTGGATCGAGGGGTGGGTGTAAAGGTATTCCTCGATCTCGCGCGGGTAGATGTTCTCGCCGCCGCGGATCACCATGTCCTTCATCCGGCCCTCGATCACCACGTAGCCGTCGTCATCCATGCGGGCCAGGTCGCCCGTATGCATCCAGCCCTCGGCGTCGATGGCCTCCGCGGTCTTGTCCGGCTGGTTCCAGTAGCCCTTCATGACGGCGTAGCCGCGGGTGCAGAGTTCGCCGATTTCGCCGCGCTCCACGACGTCCCCCGTGGCAGGGTCCACCACTTGGCTCTCCAGCCGCGGCATGGTCCGGCCCACGGTTTCGGTGCGCTGTTGCATGGTGTCCCCGCTCCGGGTCATGGTGGACACCGGCGAGGTCTCGGTCATGCCGTAGCAAATGGCCACGTCCTCCATGTTCATTTCCGAGATCACCCGGTTCATAACCTCGATAGGACACAGCGAACCGGCCATCACGCCGGTGCGCAACGTCGAGAGGTCGTACGACGCGAAGTCCGGCAGCGCCAGTTCGGCGATGAACATGGTGGGCACGCCGTAGAGGGACGTGCCGCCGAAGTCCTGCACCGCTTCCAGCGCGGCGGCCGGCGTGAAGCTGCGGCCGGGAATGATGGTGGCCGCGCCGTGGCTGAGAGCATTCAGGTTCCCGATCACCATGCCGAAGCAGTGGTAGAACGGCACCGGAATCACCACGCGGTCGTGCTCGGTGTACCCCAGGAGCTCGCCGATCGAGTAGCCGTTGTTCAGAATATTGGAGTGCGTCAGTGTCGCGCCCTTGGGGAAGCCCGTGGTCCCGGAGGTGTACTGCAGGTTGATGGGGTCGTGCGCGTCCAGTTCCGCCATGCGGGCCTTCAGCCCGGAATGCCCGACGTCGTCCGCCCGCTTGAGCAGCTCGGCGTAAGTAAGCTCCTGCCCGGCTTGGGGGACGCCGGCGTCGAGCTGTTCCGCACCAAGATCCGGCAGAAACACGAGCTCGCGCAGCTCCGGACATTCGGCGAGCGCCTGTCGCGCCATCGCCACGTAGTCGCTATTCCGGTCCGACGGCGCCGTAACCAGCATCCGCATGCCGTTCTGCCTGACCACGAACTCCAGCTCATAGCTGCGGTAGGCCGGATTCACGTTGACAAGAACGGCCCCGATCTTGGCCGTGGCGTACTGCAGGATGGTCCACTCGGCGCAGTTGGGGCTCCAGATGCCGATCCGCTCCCCCTTCGCGACGCCCAGTGCGAGGAGCGCGCGGGCGAGCCGGTCGACGTCGTCGTTCAGTTTGGTGTAGCTCCAGCGGCGGGCGTCGGCGCCGGGCACCGCGGCCGCCTCGATCAGCGCATCATGGAACGGAAACCGGGCCACCACCCGCTCGAAATTCTGGCCGATGGTTTCTTCGAGCAGCGGGACGTCAGTGTCCCCGGCTGTGTAAGCGCGCATGATGGCACGCTATCAACTGGCTCCGGGCAAGAGAAGCGCAACAGAAGGGTGTTCGGCGTAAACAGGTCCGGACCCGCAGGCGGCGGCCGGTATTGTGAAATCCATGAGTGCACCCATCGACCTGCAGGCAACGTTCATCCCCAACGACGGCGAATTCTTCCGCGTGAAGCTCGCCCTGGAAATCGCCATTGACGAGGTAGTCAGCGAGCCCGGCTGCATCCAGTACGAGCTCACCGAAGTCAGCGAGGAGAAGCTGGTCCTGACCGAGCAGTGGGCCTCGGAAGAAGACCTCCACAAGCATTCCAAGGGGACCGCGGTCCAGGACCTCAACGAATCCCTCAGCGCCCTGCTGGCCGAGCCTGTCCAGCTCGTGCGCCTCTAGTCCGTCCCTACAAGAACCGCGGGGTCACTCCGCACCCAAGGAACCGAGGTTGTGGGTGCGGAATGACCCCGCGTTGCAGTTAAAAGCCGAACTAGAAATCCGGGATCTGGGTGCCGTCCTGCGTGCCGGCGTTGTTGCCCGTGCTGTTGCCTGCGGACGCGGCGGCTTCGGCCTGCGAGCGCGCCACGTGGGCGTGGACTTCCTCCATGTCGAGGGCCTTGACGGCGTCGATCACCTGTTCAAGCTGCGGGGCGTTCAGCGCACCGGGCTGCGAGAAGACCAGGACCTTCTCGCGGAAAGCCATGAGCGTGGGGATGGACGTGATGCCGGCCTCCGCGGCCAGCTGCTGTTCTGCTTCGGTGTCCACCTTGGCGAAGACGACGTCGCTGTGCTTCTCCGAAACGGCGGAGTACGTGGGGGCGAACTGGCGGCACGGCCCGCACCAGGCGGCCCAGAAGTCCACCAGGACAATGTCATTGCCCTCGATGGTCGATGCGAACTGTTCACCTGTGATGTCAACGGTAGCCATGGTTCAACCGTACGCGAGGCCGGTCCCGATGTCCCTCCGCCGGGCGGCTTGTTCGCTCCCCGCGTCACCGGGAATATCTCCGCCCCGGCTCTTCGACGGCCTCTTGCGTGGTCAGACCCAGGCGTGCGGTGCCGGCCTGCGAGCCCCGGGCAGCGCGTTGGTTTCGCGCCAGTCATTGATCCACTTCGGAAGCTCCAGCCCGGCCGGGGGCTCGCCAAACTCGGCGAGAATTTCCTCCTGGCTCACGGGCCTTCCCGCGCTCACAAGACGCGTGGCGATATATGCCCGGGCATAGATCTCGCCATCCACGACCATGCGCTGTTCGAAATAAATCGCCTTGGCATCCAGTCCGATGATCCTGGACTCGACCGTGTAGCGCTGCCATAACCGCAGGGAGCGGCGGAACGCGATGGTCTCGCCCGCGGCCACGGGACTCCAGCCGCGCCGGCGCATCTTCGCCCACGTGCCGCTCCGAACCATCAGGTCGAAGCGGCCCAGGTCCATCAGCGAGAAGTACATCCCGTTGTTGACGTGCATGGCGATGTCGATGTCCGTCGGGAGCACGCGGAGCGGAAGCGAGGACTCCTCCCAGACGCTGATTGCAGAGCGTTTGGAGGAGCTGAACAGCAGCATCAGGGTGCGCAGTAGCAGGTGCATTACGTCTATGTTACTTGTGAGTAACAACTTTCGCAGTTCCCCGCCCGCAGGTTCCCCGCGCCCGCAGGCCCCCGGCGAGGCCTGCGGGATTCAAGTAGGGGTCGCGCGGAAAGACAGGTACTGCCCACGCGGGTGCCCCCGGCCCCGCGCTCCTACACTCAACACTGCTGGGCAGATGCGTTTGTGAGCGCGTCCCTCTCAATTTAATGGTCAAGCGTGAACAGGAAGCGATCCCGCCAGAGCGCCTCCCCTGTCTGCGTCTGACCGCCCAGCAAGCGGCCGCGAGATACTGCCGGCCGCGCAACGGTTCAGGGGTCAGCCATGAATCAGCAGGAAATCGCCAGCCAGCACCGTGCGGCGGTTCAACTATTTGATCTGCAGCCAGGCTCGCTGCACACCGGATTCGGCATCCGGGTCCTCGTGCTCGCCGGCGTGCTGCTGGTGAGCGCTACGGCCCCCATTTGGTCAGCGGCTCCCGCGCACGAGACTCCTGCTTCAGCGAGCCAACCCGTACCGGCCGCCCTCCAGGATGACGCGATGCCGTGGTCCGGCCGGCCGGGCTCAGTGTCAGACATGCCCGCTTCCGAACCCGCCGCCAGGCCGTCGCCGCGGGTGTCCGCCGCAGTTAGCCGCACGGTCCCAAAGAAGACATCCGCCTCCTCGATTGCTGCGAAGGCCCGGGTGACTGCGGCCCCGCACAGAACTGCCCCCGCCGCCAAGGTGCCGGTGCGTGCTCCGGCTCCGGCGCCTGCTCCCGTTCCGGCACGTGCCGCGGTGGCGGCACCCGCTCGGGTAACGGTACCCGTTCCCGCAGCGGCCCCGGCAAAACCCGCGCCTCCGCAGCCGGCACCGGCTCCGGTGCCGCTCGTCCGGACCATCTACGTTGCTGGCGCAGGTGGACAGGCCATGGTGGACCAATGCATCGGACCCATCCACTACACACCAGACGACGGGTACTCGCTTTTCATCACTGAACACGACTTCTGCGGCGGCTGGGCGCGTTTCTCCGGAATCCAGGTAGGCGAGAGAGTGGACGTTCCGGGCTACGGCACCTACACGGTGGCCGCCCGGGGCCAGGTTCCCAACGGCGGTACCACCAACGATGTTGCCGCCGTGTTTGGCGGGTTCCCCAGGGCGGTGCTGCAGACCTGCATTCCCGGTACCACCCAAATGCTCGTGATAGCCCTTAACTAGCAGCAGGGCGGCCCGGCCCACGATACCCGGCAGCCGCTACGCCATGCCCGTAAGTGGCTGCCCTCGGCCGAAAAATTGCTGGTTCCAGGAATGACCGGTCCCTTTAGGGCGGCCGTTCGCCGCGATGGGGACCGGTCGATGGGTCCGGAAACCCATGTCGTCCTGGTCGTTCAACTCCTCAGTAGCCGCCGGTGCCCGCAGCCGCCTCTTCGGCGCGGGGCGTCTTGGCGTAGTCGGTCTTGTTGACCTGGTATGCGTGCGCGTCGAGTTTCATTGCCCCCTGGTTGACTTCTTTCAGCTGGGCGTCTGTCAGCTGCTCGATCTTGACCAGTTCGAGGGTCTCCTGGTCTGCGCCGCCCACTGCCGTCACTTTCACCAGTCCGGTGCCCGCTGAATAGTATTTCCGCTGGTGCCCAACAGCCGGTTCCAGCGGGTTGTGTTCATCGATGACCAGCACGTCGTCGTAGCAGCCAGTGGGCACGCACACCCGATCGTTCTCCTTGAAGACGTTGCCGCAGTCCAGGAAGTCCACTGCCGGTGCATGGGCCTGAACATATTCCGGAGTGCCGGTCTTGGGCTCGCCCGGCATGGCGACGCCGGCCTGGGCTTCGGAGATGCTGTGAATGAACGTGCTGGGGGCGCCCGTGAACTTGCCGTTCTCGTACTCTTCCGGGTACTCCCCAAACAGCCAGACTGTCCCCGACTCCGTTTGGGCAAAGAAGGCCAGTTCGGATTCGACCAGCACGCCGTCAGCATAGTCCCGGTCCCACATCACCTGGGTCTTCACGCCGTCTATCGTCTTGGTCAGGCCGGTCACTTCGTGGACAACCTTCCGCTCCGCGGTGCCCTCCTCGGTCTTCACGGTGCCCGTCGTCGTGTACTGCGCGCCCGGCTTCAGCGGGAACCACTTGTTGTCGATCTTCGGCGACGCCTGGAACGCGCTGAGGTCAAAGTTGATGGCAGAGCCGGGCCCGCACAGCTCTGTGGCGTCCGCGCTGCCCGTCGGCGACGCTGCCGGCGAAGTCGTTTCGGTTGTTACTGACGGGGTCGCCGAAGCAGAGGCCGACTGCGACGACCCCGAAGTCGCAGCCGGGGCTGGCGCGGCATTGGGCGCGCCACACGACGCCACTGTGGACATCGCTATGAGCAGCGTGAAAGCGGAACCCAACGCTGCCGGTCGTCTTTTTGGCTTGAACATCTCTGTAGCCTTTCGCTGTTGGAATTACTGGATTCCAGCAGCTGCGCCCGGCCCGCCGCATTGGGCTCATCTGGAGGGCAGCGCTGGCGAAACCGCACCCAGTACGGATACGTGCAAAGTCTCCGTGGACGGGGCGCGGATTAGTGTCTCTCGGGACGACTCACCGAGGAACGACCAGAAGATGCATTCAGCCTCCTCTACCTGAGACCGTTGCCAAGTCCGGACAGGGTTAGCAAAAGCATGGCCCTATTTGGTCTATTTGAGAAGGGGTGCGGAGGCGGCATTTGAGCGGCAGCATGAACGGGTTGCCGCGGCACAGGCTGGACCCGGGTGGTGCCTCATTGGGTCACCAGGCTGTAGGGGCCCTCCAGGGACGAAAAACCCCGCCCGGCCTGCGTTTCGCAGGTCAGACGGGGTTTTCCCGTGGGTGGCAGATGAGGGATTCGAACCCCCGTAGGCGTTGCCAGCTGATTTACAGTCAGCCCCCTTTGGCCGCTCGGGTAATCTGCCGAACTTCAAAGAAGTTACCCGGGTTATTGCTTCCAGTAACCGCGGGCAAGACAACTTTACAGAACTTCTGCCGAAGAATCGAATCGAGCCGGAAACGGCCCAAAAAGCCCGGAAATTCAGGCTTCTCCGAGAATGCGCCCGGCGAGTTTCGCTTCAAACCGGACAGCTTGCTCCTCGGTGATCTGATGGAGCTGCACTGCCCGCTGGAGGTCCGCGTGCACGCCGTCCAGTCTCGATGATGCGTCCGCGGCGGGGCTAAGGATGATCGACGCGGCCACGGCCGCGGCGGTGACCGAGGTGGCTGCAGTCGCGATCACCCCGGCGGCGGCTGCGGTGGATCGGCTGACATAGCGGACTGCCTGGTGGGTCATTGCATTCCTTCCGGGGCGGCTTCCAACTCCTACAACTCTGCGCAGCCAACCTTCGTTCCACCAGTGCCTTCGCTATGAGAGAACTGTGAAAGGGGTTTCACCTTCACAACCGGCCCATCCGTACTACGCTGGACTGCAGATATCCACGCCAGGCCGGGCCGGCACAACTTTGCAATGGGCAGTCCATGCGCGGGCACAACCGGCGCCGGCCGGGCGAAAGCAACCACCATCAAGAGGAGAGTCATGGCAGGCGAGTCCACATTCGACGTCGTAAGCAAAGTAGACAAGCAGGAAGTGGCGAACGCCCTGAACCAGGCGCAGAAGGAGCTGGTGCAGCGATACGACTTCAAGGGCGTCGGGGCCGAGGTTGACTTCAGCGATGACAAGATCCTCATGAAGGCGAACTCTGAAGAGCGCGTCCTTGCCGTTCTGGACGTGCTGCAGTCCAAGCTGATCCGCCGCGGGATCTCGCTCAAGTCCCTGGACACGGGTGAGCCGTACGCTTCGGGCAAGGAATTCCGGCTGGAGGCTTCCATCAAGGAGGGTATCGCCCAGGATCTCGCCAAGAAGATCAACAAGCTGATCCGCGACGAGGCGCCCAAGTCCGTCAAGTCCCAGATCCAGGGCGACGAACTCCGCGTGACGTCCAAGTCCCGCGATGACCTTCAGGCCACCATGGCCCTGCTGAAGGACTTTGACGAGGCCGATCTCCAGTTCGTGAACTTCCGCAGCTAGCAAGCATCACCTCCGGCCCTTTCGGCTGGACCGCCGGGGCGGGCGCCCGCGTCACATCTGGCGCGGACACCCGGCCTCATGCGTATATCTGAGCCCACGGACGTTCAGCCTTACGAGCCCCCCCGTAATTAGGGCACGGAAATTTCGCTTAATTCTCAGCCGCGGGTAGTCTCCTGCTTAGGCCAGCCTTACTTAGGGTCAGTTGACCACGAGGCCGGTACCCACGCCCCCGCACCGAGACCCCGAGGACACCATGAACGCGCCCTACTTTGACCGGCAATCCCGCGCTCCGCGAGGCCCGGCCGCCCGCAGCATCACCTCCGCACTCGGACTGGTTGCCGGCGCAGTCCTCCTTCCCCTGGTCCTCACATCCTGCGCCGGCGCGGGAGTAGGCGCAGGAGCCCCCGCTTCACCCGCCGGCAGTCCTGCCGGGAATGTCTCCGGGGATGCCACCCTGCAGAAACTCAATGACACCGCCGCCGCCAAGTACTCCGCCTACGTCGAGGATCAGGTTGACCAGCTCGTGGCCGGCACCAAAGCGTTCGCCGCCGCCTTCGCGGACGGCAATGCCGCCACTGCCCGCAGCCTGTACGCCCCCACCCGCATGCACTGGGAACGGATTGAGCCGGTGGCCGAGGCCTTCGGCGATCTGGACCCCAAGCTGGATCTCCGGCAGGCGGACCTGGCGCCGGGCGAACAGTGGACCGGGTGGCACCGGGCGGAGAAGGACCTCTTCGCCCCTGCCGGCTACCAGCCGATGACGACGTCCGAGCGCGCAGTGCTGGCCAAGCAGCTCGTGGCGGACACGGAAGACCTCCGCCGGCGCACCCGAACGGTGACCCTCACCGCAGACAAACTGGGCAACGGCGCAAAGGAACTTCTCGACGAGGTGGCCACCGGCAAGGTCACCGGCGAAGAAGAGACCTGGTCCCACACGGACCTCTGGGACTTCCAGGCCAACGTGGACGGCGCACGGACCGCCTTCGAGATCCTTCGCCCCGCGCTCCAGCAGAACAACGCCGGGCTGGCGACTGAACTCGACTCCAAGTTCGCGGCACTCCAGACGGAGCTCAAGAAACACGCCAAGGGTGACGGCTTTGCCTACTACGGCGAGCTCACGCCCGTGCAGGTCCAGAAACTGGCGGCCTTGGTCGATGCGCTGGGCGAACCGCTTTCCCGGCTCACGTCGGCAGTGGTGCAGTGAGCCAGGTAAGTCGTCGCGGACTGCTGTCCCTCGCCGGGGCCGGCGGTGTGGGCGCTGCCGCCGGACTGGCCGCAGGATTCCTGGGGCACGACGCCGTCGCCGAGGCTGCGGGCCCGGCGAATGACACCGTCGCCTTTTACGGTGACCGCCAGTCGGGAATCACGACGCCGGCCCAGGACCGGCTGCACATGGCGGCTTTCGATGTCATCACCGAGGACCGGGCGGAGCTCATCCAGCTGCTGAAGGACTGGACGGAGGCTGCCGCTGCCTTGACGGCAGGGCGGGAAACCGGATCCACCGGCGCCGTGGGCGGGCCGGCGGACGCCCCGCCCGAGGATACCGGCGAAGCCCTGGGCCTGAATGCGGCCCGGCTGACCCTCACCTTCGGATTCGGCCCCACGCTCTTCGAAAAGGACGGAACCGGCAGGTTCGGGCTGGCGGGGCGCCGCCCCGAGGCCCTGATTGATCTCCCCCATTTTCCCGGGGACGGCCTGCAGGAGCAGCGGACCGGCGGCGACCTCGTGGTCCAGGCCTGCTCCGATGATCCCCAAGTGGCGGTCCACGCCATCCGCAACCTGGCCAGGATCGGATTCGGCAAGACCCGCGTGCGCTGGTCCCAGCTCGGCTTCGGCCGCACATCCTCTACGTCCCGGTCCCAGCAGACACCGCGCAACCTCTTCGGCTTCAAGGACGGCACCAGCAATGTGAAAGCCGAGGACGCCGGGCTCCTCGACGCACACGTCTGGGTCCCCGGCGGCGGCAAAGCCACCGAAGCCTGGATGGAAGGCGGCAGCTACCTTGTGGCCCGCCGAATCCGCATGCACATAGAGATCTGGGACCGCACCTCCCTTCGCGAGCAGGAGAGCCTGATCGGCAGGACCAAGGCCGAAGGTGCGCCGCTCTCCGGCGGCACCGAGTTCACTGCCCCGGACTTCGACGCGAAGGGCCCGGACCAGGAAACGCTGATCGCCAGGGACTCGCACGTCCGGGTGGCGCACCCGTCACACAACAACGGCGTGCGCATGCTGCGGCGCGGCTACAACTTCACGGACGGCTCCGACGGCCTGGGCCACCTGGATGCTGGCCTGTTCTTCATCGCGTTCGTGAAGGATCCGCGCACGCACTACGTGCCGATGCAGCTGGCCATGGCACGGCAGGACACCCTGTCCGTAGAATACCTGCAGCACACCGGCTCGGGCCTGTTCGCTGTTCCTCCCGGAGTGCGGCCCGGCGGATTCTTCGGCGAAGGGCTTTTTACGGCATGACAACCACCCAGGGCGCAAACACCGGCGTGGACTTCAGCGTGGCAGCTGAGCCATGGGACGCAGCGGATGGCACGCGGCTCCGCGCCATGCAGCGGGCCGAACTGGACGCCCGGTACGGATGCGACGACCATGAACCCGGCTCGGCACCCACCGCCGAGGACATCACCGTCTTCCTTGTCGCCCGCGACGGGCAGGGCGCGGCCGTGGCCTGCGGCGCGCTGCGGCAGCTGGACGCGGCCTCGGCGGAGATCAAGCGGATGTTCGTGCTGCCGGGCCACCGCGGGAGCGGAGTGGCTGCCGCGGTGCTGCGCAGCCTTGAATCCGAGGCGGCCCGCCTGGGGCTGCGCGAGCTCAAGCTCGAGACCGGGACAGCCCAGCCGGACGCCATCGGGTTCTACGAGCGCGAGGGCTACCGGCCGATCGACAACTTCGGGCCGTACGCCGGCGAGCCGCTGTCCGTGTGCTACGCGCGTTCGTTCGGGTAAGCCTGCATCCAGTACCTGCATCCCGCCCCGTTGAAGTACGACGGCGGGAGGTCAGTTGAGCGGCCGGCCCGCCATCCGCTCCAGCCTGGCGATGCGGTCCTGCATGGGCGGGTGGGTAGCGAACAGCTTGGTCATCGCCCCGCCGCGGAACGGATTGGCGATCATCAGGTGCGAGGTGTTGACCAGACGCTGGTCCTGCGGCAGCGGCGCTGCCTGAACCCCCTGATGGATCTTCCGCAGGGCTGAGGCCAGCGCGAGCGGGTCTCCGGTGAGCTGCGAGCCGTCCTCATCGGCGTCGTACTCCCTGGTGCGGGAGATGGCCACCTGGATCAGCGACGCCGCGAGCGGCGCGAGCAGCGCCATGGCAATGAGGGCCAGCGGGTTCGAGTTGCGGCGGTCGCCGCCGCCGAAGAACAGCAGCATCTGCCCCACCGAGGTGATGACACCGGCCACGGCGGCAGCCACGGACGAGGTCAGGATGTCACGGTTGTAGACGTGCATCAGCTCATGGCCCAGGACGCCGCGGAGCTCGCGGGGGCTCAGCAGCTGCACGATGCCTTCGGTCACGCAGACGGCCGCATTCCTGGGATTCCGCCCCGTTGCGAATGCGTTCGGCGCCATGGTGGGCGAGACGAAGATGCGCGGCATGGGCTGGCTGGCGCGCATGGAGAGGTCCCGGACCATTTGGTAGAGCTCCGGGGCCTGCGCTTCGGTCACGGGGTAGGCCTGCATTGAACGGAGCGCGATTTTGTCGCTGTTCCAGTAACCGTAGGCGGTGGTTGCGACGCCGATCAGCGCCATGATCAAAAGGGGCGCGGCACTGCGCATACTGGACCCGATCAGTGCGCCAAGCGCCAGCAGAACCGCCCACAGCACTCCGAAAAGCGCTGCCGTCTTCAGTCCGTTGTGGTGATTGTGCACTGTTGCCTCCACTGCTCGTGAGTCGGGGCCGGACTCCAGGTCTTGCCCACAGAGGTCTTGCTTGCGGCAAGGCCGCTACGGAACGGGATTCCGGGCGTCGTACGTCAGGAAGCCGGACTGACAGCGCGCCGCCGCCCAGGCCACCACGATGCACAGGACTCCGCCGATCAGCAGGACCCAGCCCTCACTTAGAATTTTAGTCCCGCCGCCGGCAAGCATGTCGCCCAGCCGGGGCCCTCCCGCAACCACCACAATGAAGACCCCCTGGAGACGTCCGCGCAGGTGGTCCGGGGTGGCCGACTGCAGGATGGTGGTGCGGAAAACCGCACTCACGGAGTCCGCAATGCCCGCGAGGGCGCAGCACAGCACGGCGGGCACCAGCCACAGCGTCACGCCGCCGGAGCCGGAGCGGCCGGCGAGAACCACCACCAGGCCGAAACCTCCGATGGAGGCACCCCAGCCCATGACCGACCAGACCACGGCCCTGCCCTGCCTCCGGATGTGGCCCAGCGGTCCGGAAAACAGCCCCGCCAGAAAGGCGCCGACGGCCGTGGACGCAAGGAGGATGCCCACCGTGGTTTCGCCGCCGCCGATCATGAGGGCCCCCACCGCGGGCAGCAGCGCCCTCGGCTGGGCAAGAATCATGGCAACGAGGTCGATGATGAATGTCATGCGCAGGTTGGGCCGGGTGCCCAGGAACCGGAATCCTTCCGCCACGGACCGCAGCCCCGCCCGGCCGGCCTCCTTGCCGGGCGGCATGGGCGGCAGCTTAAACAATGCCCAGAAAGCGAAAGCGAAGCTCACGAAGTCCAGACTATAGGTCCAGCCAAACCCTACGGACGCCACCAGCAGGCCGGCCAGCAGCGGCCCCGCCGTCATGCCCAGGCCGAACGTGATCATGCTCAGCGCATTCGCCGCCGGAAGGAGCTCCTTGCGCACCAGCACCGGAATGATGGCGCTGCGGGCCGGCTGGTTGATGGCCTGGGCCCCGCTCTGCACGGCCACCAGCAGATACAGCAGCCACACGTTTCCCAGCTCCAGCCAGGCCTGCAGAGCGAGTCCGCCCGTGGTGAGCCACAGCACCAAGGAGGAAAGCAGCGCCACGATGCGCCGGTCGTGCGAATCGGCAATGGATCCGCCCAGCAGTCCGCCGAGCACCAGCGGAACCAGGGCAAAGATGCTGAGCAGGCCCACGTAGAGGCTGTCCTGCGTCAGCCGGTAAACCTCCAGGCTGACGGCCACAAGGGTGAGCTGGCTGCCCACGTTCGAAATGGCCGAACCCAGCCACAGCCGCCGGAAGGCCGGACTTTCGCGCAGCGGAGTGATGTCAGCCAGAAGTTTTCCCACCCGGCAACTCTAGCCGCGGACGGGAGTTAGTCCCCCCTTATTGTGATCTAGTCAAAATAAGTGGTTGAATAGGGACATGACGGAGCAACCGGAAAGCCACGAAGCCTGGGCCGCGGCCCTGCGCGCCCACGGCCGCCGGGTGACCAAACAGCGGCTGGCGGTGCTGGCCGCCGTCGAACACCACCCGCATTCCCCGGCGGACAGCATTCTGGCGGCGGCACGCGAGGAACTTCCGGAGCTGACCGCCCAGTCCGTCTACGTGGTCCTCGGGGACCTCACCGACCTGCACATGCTCCGCCGTTTCGAACCGCCGCACTCCCCCGCGCTGTACGAGACGCGCGTGGGTGACAACCACCACCACGCCATCTGCATCAGCTGCGGCCGCGTGGAGGACGTTGACTGCGCGGTCGGCCACGCCCCGTGCCTCACCCCGCACTGGAACGAGAACTCCCATCCCATGACCATCCAGATCGCCGACGTCATGTACCAGGGCATCTGCGGGGACTGCCAGCAGGCCCAAAAACTTCCTTCTGAACGCAACTGACAAGTAATAAAGAAATAGGAGAAAGATGACTCAGAACATCTCTGCGCCCGCTGTGTCCACGACACAGTCCGGTGCTCCCGTCACGTCCGACGCCCACTCTCAGGCAACCGGCGCCGACGGCGCTATCATCCTGACCGACCACTACCTGGTCGAAAAGCTCGCACAGTTCAACCGCGAGCGCGTCCCGGAGCGCGTTGTGCATGCCAAGGGCGGCGGCGCATTCGGCAGCTTCAAGACCACCGAGGACATCTCCAAGTACACCAAGGCCGCTTTCCTGCAGCCAGGTGCGGAGACCGAAATGCTGATCCGGTTCTCCTCGGTCGCCGGTGAAAACGGCTCTCCCGACACCTGGCGCGACCCCCGCGGCTTCGCGGTCAAGTTCTACACCTCCGAGGGCAACTACGACCTCGTGGGCAACAACACCCCGGTGTTCTTCATCCGCGACGGCATCAAGTTCCCCGACTTCATCCACTCCCAGAAGCGCCTCCCCGGCACCCACCTGCGCGACGCCGACATGCAGTGGGACTTCTGGACCCTGTCCCCCGAGTCCGCCCACCAGGTCACCTGGCTCATGGGTGACCGCGGCCTGCCCGCCTCCTGGCGCGAAATGCAGGGCTACGGCTCGCACACCTACCAGTGGATCAACGCCGAGGGCGAGCGCTTCTGGGTCAAGTACCACTTCAAGTCCAACCAGGGCGTGAAGTCCATGACGGGCGACGACGCCGAGGCTCTCGCCGGCTCGGACGCGGACTTCTACATCCGCGACCTGCAGGAAAACATTGCCGCCGGCAACTTCCCGTCCTGGGACCTCCACGTCCAGGTCATGCCGTACGAGGATGCCAAGACCTACCGCTTCAACCCGTTCGACCTCACCAAGGTGTGGCCGCACGCTGACTACCCGCTGATCAAGGTGGGCACCATGGAGCTGAACCGGAACCCGGAGAACTACTTCGCGCAGATCGAGCAGGCCACCTTCGCGCCGTCGAACTTCGTGCCGGGCATCGCCGCTTCGCCGGACAAGATGCTGCAGGCGCGCATCTTCTCCTACGCGGACGCGCACCGCTACCGCGTGGGCACCAACCACGCCCAGATCCCGGTGAACCTGCCCAAGAACCAGGTCAACAACTACAGCCAGGACGGTGCCGGGCGCTACCACTTCAACGCCCCTTCCGTTCCGGTCTACGCCCCGAACTCCCTCGGCGGCCCGGCAGCCGTGGAACCGCAGAACCCGGCCGGCGGCTGGGAGAACGACGGCGCGCTGACGCTCGCCGCGCACTCCCTGCACGCTGAGGACGGCGACTTCGGCCAGGCCGGCACTCTGTACCGCGAGGTGTACAACGACGGCGAGAAGGCCCGTCTGCTGGAAACCATCACCGGTGCTGTGGGCGGCGTGAAGAGCCCGGGCATCAAGGAGCGCGCCATCCAGTACTGGACCAACGTGGACGCCGAGCTTGGCGCCAAGCTGCGCGCCAACCTGGGTGCAGCCCAGACCGAGTCGGACGCCGAAGCGGCCGCGAAGTTCTGACCCCAGCTTTACCGCCCTTACCGGGCACGCCCACCCCGTCACGGATTTCCGTGGCGGGGTGGGCCTTTTCCACATAGCCGATGCCTTCTCTGGCTGTATTGACGATGCCTCCCTACGATCCTTGTATGGACACGTTCGAAGGCATCCCGGATGCCGCCTTCCGGTTCTATGCGGAGCTGGAGAACAACAACAACCGTGAATGGTGGCTTGAAAACAAGGACACCTATGACTCGGAGGTGAAGCAGCCGCTCGCGCTGCTGCTCGCCGAACTGGAGGATAAGTTCGGCCCGGGCAAGATCTTCCGGCCCAACCGGGACATCCGGTTCTCGCAGGACAAGTCGCCGTACAAGACCGCCCAGGGAGCCTTCGCCGCACGGCAGGAAGGCGTGGGTTACTACATCCAGGTCAGCGCGGACGGGCTGCTGATCGGCGGCGGCTACCACTCACACACGCCGGCGCAGCTTGCCCGGTTCCGCAGCGCCGTGGATGCCCAGGCCAGCGGCGCGGCCTTGCAGAAAATCGTGGACAGGATCGCCGCTGCCGGGTTCGTGGTGGAAGGCGAGAAGCTCAAGACCGTGCCCCGGGGCTTCGACAAGGACCACCCTCGGGCCGAGCTGCTCAAGCACAAGTCGCTGTCAGCGGGAGTCACGTTCCGAGACGCCGGGTGGCTCGCCACTGCGGGCGCCAAACGGGAGGTGGCCAGCCGATGGGAACAGCTCCGCCCGCTCGTCGACTGGGTCGGCCAGTATGCGGCCCCATAATGGCAGCCCGGGAATCGGAAAGGCCACCCGGGATCAAGAAGACCCCGGGTGACCTTTCGCGCTCTACTGGGTCGCGTTAGACGCGCGTGTAGGTGTCTTCGTCGTCCAGGTCCACGGCCGCCGGGTTCACGGCTGCCTTGGCCTCGGCGAACTTCTCGTTAAGGCGCGAGTGCCGCTGGCCGTACGCGAAGTAGATGCCCAGGCCGATCACGAGCCAGATGGCGAAGAAGATCCAGGTCTCCACGGCCAGGTTCGTCATGAGGTACAGGCAGAGCACCGCGGACACAACGGGCAGCACTTTGCCGAACGGAACCCGGAAGGCAGGCTTGAGGTCCGGCCGCTTTTTGCGCAGCACAAGGATGCCAAGGCTGACCATCACAAAGGCGGAGAGGGTACCGATGTTGATCATTTCCTCCAGCAGATCCACGTTGGTGAGTCCGGCTACCAGTGCCACCGCTGCACCACAGATGATCTGCAGCCGGGCCGGCGTCGAACGCTTCTCGCTGGTCTTGGACAAGGACCGCGGCAGCAGTCCGTCGCGGCTCATGGCCAGCACAACGCGGGAGAGGCCCATCAGCAGCACCATGATCACCGTGGTCAGGCCCACCAGTGAGCCGAAGGCGATGACCTTGGCGGCGTCGGTGTTCCCCACGGCTTCGAAGGCCGTGGTGAGCGTCGGGTTCTTGACCGCTGCGAGCTCCTTGTACGAGACCATTCCGGTCAGGGCCAGGGACACCAGGATGTACAGCAGCGTGACCAGTGCCAGGCCGCCGAAGATGCCGCGCGGCAGGGTCTTCTGCGGGTTCTTGACCTCTTCCGCGGACGTGGCCACCACGTCAAAGCCGATGAACGCGAAAAAGACCAGGGCGGCCCCGGCGAAGATGCCCAGCGTTCCGTACTGGGCGGGTGCGGCACCGGTGAGGAAACCGAAGAAGGACTGCTTCATGACGTCAGCTGCTCCGGTGCCCGTGGTGGGCTCCGAGGCGGGAACGAACGGCGTGTAGTTGGAGAACTTGACGTAGCTGAAGCCCACGACGATCACGAATATCACGACGCCGATCT
The DNA here is from genome assembly GCF_918698095.1 of Arthrobacter sp. Bi83. Classification (GTDB taxonomy): domain Bacteria; phylum Actinomycetota; class Actinomycetes; order Actinomycetales; family Micrococcaceae; genus Arthrobacter. Next base: position 35,253 of record NZ_CAKKLY010000006.1, on the reverse strand, counting down.
TGATCAGCGTGAAGATGTTGCCCACGCGGGCGGATAGCTTCGTCCCGAGGACGAGCAGCACGGTGAAGATCGCCACGATGAGGAACGCTCCCCAGTAGAGGTCAACTCCTCCGAGGGAGATGGCGGGCGGTATTTCCACGCCCATGAGGGCGAAGACCTTGCTGAGGTAGATGCCCCAGTACTTCGCAATCACCGCGGCGGCGGTGAACAGCTCCAGGATGAGGTTCCAGCCGATGATCCAGGCCAGCACCTCGCCCATGGTTGCGTAGGTGAAGACATACGCAGAGCCGGCCACGGGGATGGCGGTGGCGAACTCGGCGTAGCACATGATCGCCAAGGCGCACGTGACGGCGGCCACGGCAAAGGAGAGCGTAACAGCCGGTCCGGCGAAGTTCGCCGCGGCCTTGGCGCCCACCGAGAAGATGCCGGCGCCAACCGCAACGGCGACGCCCATGATCATCAAGTCCCAGGTGCTGAGGGAGCGCTTGAGCTTGCGTCCGGGTTCATCGGCGTCGGCCATTGACTGCTCGATGGACTTGGTCCGGAAAAGATTCATAGGAAATCCACAATCCTGATTGGGGGTAGGAAACAGACCTATCAATAATAGTGTCCATCCAATGGACGGCCATATTTGTCCCAAATAATGAGACGCCGCGCACGCGAAACCACGCCCGGCCCTCCTCCGCGCTGCGGCTGCGCGGTGTGGTGGAGGGCCGGGCGTGGTGTCCGGGAGGACAGCTGGCGGCCCCTTGTGGGAACCGCCAGCCGGCCAATTACATTACACGGAGCCTGTCCTGAAGGTCCAGGACCGGAACGCCAGCGGGTTGCCGGCGAGGTCAAGGACCGAGGAGGTGGCCATCGTGTATGTGGTGTTGGCCACGAGGGTCGCCGACGGGTTGAGCGTCGCCGTCCTCGTTGCCGCGTTGTACGTCACCGTTGCGGTCACGACCGGTCCCGTGAGGCTGCCGCGCCTCAGGACCACCGTTGACGTGCTGACGTTCGTAACAGGCTCGCTGTAACGTACCGTGACGTTGGCCGTGCGGCCCACGTTCGTTGCACCGATCGCCGGTGTCACCGAAGCCACCGTCGGGGCGGGCCCGGTGGTGAACTGCCATGACGGCGGTGTGGCCATGGTGTTGCCTGCCGTGTCCCGGATGGAGGAGAACGCCATGTTGTACGTACGGTCGGCGAGGAGGGTCGCGGTGGGGTTGACCGTCACGGTCCTCGTAGCGTTGTTGTAGGTCACACTGGCCGGGATCGGCGTTGCACTGCCGTTGAGCCGGAGAACAACCGTTCCGGAGCCGACGTTCGTGACCGATTCACTGAACGTGGCCGTCACGTTTGCCGTCTGGCTGACGGACTTGGCGCCGAGGGCCGGCGTCCTGGCGGTGATCGTCGGGAGCACAAACTCGGTCCGCGGCGTGATCAGCGGAGTACGGGCCGATGGTGCGCCCGTGCCTGCTGCGTTGATTGCCGAGACGTCGAAGGTGTATCCCGTGCCGTTGATCAGGGCCGCCACCGCGCTGCTCGTGACGTTCCCTACCGTGACCTCGCGGGTCGGAGTGGCACTCGTTCCCACGAAGACGCGGATTCGGAACTGCGTGACTGCGGCACTGGGAACTGCCGCGGGGGCGGTCCACCTCACCGTAACCTGGGCATTGCCCGCAGTCGCCGTGCCAATCGCCGGAGCGCTGGCAAGGACGGGAGCCGACGGCGTGACCGCGTTGGACAGTGCCGAGAATGCGCTGGCGCCGAGTGCGTTCACTGCCCGAACCTGGAACCTAACAGCGGTTCCGTTGGTCAGACCCGTCACCACCAGGCTGGTGGCACCGGCGTCAGCCGTCTGAAGCGCACCAACCTGGGTTCCGGCTGCGTTGACCACCCGCACGTCGAAGCTGGTGGCAAGGCCGCCTGCTGCCGGCGTGAAGTTGACCGTGGCCTGGCCACTGCCGGTAGCAGCAGCCGCGCCGATGACGGGAACGGATGGTGCGACAGTGTCAGCGAACACCAGCCGTTCGACGTTCCGCACGGTGTCGGTACCGTCAGTGCCCACGTTGTCGGTCACCGTGGTCGTTGACCCCGGAGAGCCAAGGACGCCGGTTCCACCGGTGGTGGTGACGGTGTAGTCGGCCTGCGCGCCGGTGAACACCGCCGAGTCGGTGCCGCCGGAGCCCGTGAGGACCTCGCGGACCGCCACGATGTTGCCGGGGTTCACGGTTCCCGCGAAGACACTTTCCTGGAGCGTCGGTCCCGTCAGGTTGCCGCTGGCGTCCTTCAGGTACCGGCTGGCCATGGCGCTCTGCCCCAACCCTTCAATGCTGGCGCTGCCGATTTCGCTTGCCGGATCGGCCGCGTTGGTGCGGACGCTGAGACGGACACCGACGTACCGGTCGCCGTCGAGAATGTCATTGGCGCCGCGTCCCTCGAGAAGGTCGCTGCCGCTGCCGCCGAGGAGGATGTTGCCTTCGCCCCAGACGTTCGCACCGGTGAGGAGCGGGCAGTCCTTGGAGGCCGAAGCGGCCACAACGTCGGATGTCAGAGTCGGGAAGGTCGACACCAGGTCGCCAAGTCCGGCGATCCGGTCCACACCGGCCTGATCCAGCACGTCACATCCAATGAACCCGGCGCCGCCAACGGCGCTCGGAACCAAATCGTCACCGCGAAGCTTGTCGTCGAGTTTGCCGCCCGAGAGCGCTTCAACCTCGTTGAACTTGTCGCGGACACCGACCGTCAGGATGTCCAGCGGAGGGATCGGCAGGGCCAGGTCAAGATCCTGTGCCTGTGGGTCGCCCTGACCGATCTCCCAGTCGTAACCGGAGGCTCCGGCGACCTTCTCGATGCCCGGACCGCCGACGCCGATGTCGTCGCCGCCCTCCATGTCGTAGTCGTCGTCGCCGCCCTGGCCGACGAGGATGTCGTGTCCGGGCTTCTGGGAATCATCCAGGAAGAACAGGTTGCCGCTGTCTCCCTGCATCAGGTCCGGCTGGTCGCCGCCCTCTTCCCAGTCATCGCCGCTGTCGCCGAATGCGGCGTCAAGGCTCTCACCAAGCATCACGAAGTCGTCACCGGCTCCAGCGAAGGTCTCGTTGGCGTTGGCTCCGCCGTTCGTGAAGTCCTTGCCATCTCCACCCATGATGATGTCCAGGCCCGGTCCGGCGTCGATCGCGTCATTGCCGGGTCCGCCCTTCGGGACGTCGTCACCTGCGAGGTCCGTGATGATGTCGTCACCTTCGCCGCCGAGCGCGATGTCAGCTCCGTCGCCACCCTCGATGACGTCGTTGCCGGTACCGCCCCAGAAAGTGTCGTTGTCGTTGCCGCCATAGATGCGGTCGACTCCGGCGGTGCCGTTGTAGACGCTCTGGCCGTTGATTCCGGAGGGGTCGACCGTGTTCCTCGCACGGTACTTGATGGTGCCGTCGGACATACGGATCAGCAGATCCGTCTCACTGCAGTCTGAGTCCGGGTCATCCGCTACGGTGTTGCCGGAGGCCGTAAAGCCCGCAGGCGTGCCGTCCAACTTCTTCAGTTCGAACTTGCAGTCCGCCGTGGCAAACGCGTCGGCCTTCAGGCTGTGCACGTTGGTGTTGCGCATCATCATCTCGGCGAACGAGTTGCCTTCCAGTTGCGCCCTCAGGTTCATGCCCGGGGTGCGCGCCAGGTAGTACAGACGGTCGCCGTTCTGCAGGTTGGTCAGCTGGTTCTCGAAGACGTAGTTGAACGTGCTGCCCAGCAGACCGCCAAACAGGTTTGTCCGCTCCGCGAGGCCGCCGACCCAGAGGTCCACGTTGTCGAGGCCAGTAATCGAACTCGTGCCGGTGTTGGCCCACGCGTCCGTGCTGTTCATGAACGCCGCGGCGTCAGCCGGAGGGACATCCGCGGGTGCGGGGCTGACGATCAGCCGTGCGGCCTCCCGCTTGGCCGCCAGCGTCGTTGCGCCGGTGATGGACGGGTGCAGACCGTAGGCAGCGACGAAGTTGACGAGCGACTCCGGGTGCTTGAGGTTCTCGCCGAAGTCGACCCAGTTGGTGTAGGGCTTCAGCTGGCCGTCATTGGTTGAATTGAAGAGCTCCCGGCGGAGGACGTTCAACCGCGGAATTCCTTCAGAACGGGCCCGCGTCATGTTGATCGTCGGAAGGTCCAGGGGCAGGCCCAGCAGGTTGTTGCGGAGCGTGTCGGTCACGAACTCATCCAGTTCGTTACCGGCCTGGTCCGACATCCCTGCGATGACGCTTCCTGCAGCCTCTTCCGAGGTCAGCGGCCCGGCAGGACCGCCGTTGGTGTACTCCGGCGGGTTGAGGAAGCCATTGAGCAGCGAGATGTCGTTCTGGCTACCCCTGGTGTCATCAGCATCTCCGAAGACTCCATTGAAGCCGGCGCCGTCCTCGTTCCTGCGTGAGATCGTTTCGGTCAGCATGGAGTGGCCGAAGCGGTACACAGCGTGGGCGAATTCCGCCTTGATCGCGGGGTTGAGCTCCGTCTGGGTGAACGCAAACGGCTCAAAGGGGTTGATCGCAGGCTGAACCTTGCGGGCGAACTCCTCAAAGACCAGGTGCTGGTACTCCATTTCCGTGATGAACCGTGCGGCCTGGAAGAGCCGCTCACCGTTCCAGCCGGCGGCACCGGCAGTCAGCTTCCACTCGGCCAAAGCCGCGACGCCGCTGGGGGAAGTATCGGTCGTCAGGACGTTCTCGATGTCGCCGACGAGCCGATCGTGCTCGGAGTGGAAGATCTGGTGAATGGTGGTCAGGCCAATGTTCTCGTTGACCCGGCCGTCACCGGCGATGAAGTGCGCGTTCAGCATCTCGTCGTCGTAGGTACCCGCCGGCTGGCTGGCGAAGTCGGCAGATGCCGTGTTGTCAGCATCAGGCGCCGGCGTCACCCGCGGCGTGGCCGGGTTGTTGTCGGTGTCCTGGGGACTCGGGTCCGCGTTGTGCGCGATGTCCGTCAGGAACGGGGTGTCAAAGTACTTGACGTTCGCCGGCACCAGGGTGCCCAGGCCGCCGTTGTCGGCGCGGTTGGCCTCCACGAGTCCGGTCGCGGTCACGAACTGCGGCAGACCGCGGGCGGGGCCGGGAATGAACTTGCCGTACGGGTCCGCGGCGACCATCGGGACATTCAGGACGTCCTTGTCCAGCAACTGGATACCCAGACGCGCCGAGGCCTGGGCCTTGGTGGTGGTCCAGGTGGCCATGCCGCCAGCTGTGGGGCCGGCAGGTCCACCGAGCAGCTTGCCCGTGGCGACCGGGCTCCCGGCGGTGTTATCAACGTACTCCCGCAGGAACACCTGGTGCGAGGAGTGCGAGGTGTAGGTCTGGCTCTGGTCCACCCAGGGCGAGTCCGTGTTGTTCGCATCCTGGATATCGTCAGCGCTTTCATCGGCAGGAGTCGCGGGGTTGTCACCCAAGACGCCGTCCGGACCGGGCTGGTTCTGGGCCCGGGTCAGCACCATGAAGCGCAGGTTCGGGCTGAGGTCGTCCGCGTTCCCGAAGACGTGGTCCGGGCCTGCGATCAGCGGGTCGTCATCCTTCAGCGGAACGAAGACGGTTCCGCCGCTCTTGACGGTCTGGTCAACGCCGTGGTCGAAGAACTGGCCGAACAGCGTGAACATCGAGTTGTAGGGCGGGGAGAGGCCGACGTCGGTGGTCACGTTCGGGATGAACAGCGTGCTGTGCGACGGCACGCAGTCTACGGGAACGCCGGCGACAGGCGGAGTCGCCAGGGGATCTGGGTCCGTGGTGCAGGGGACGACGCCGGTGTTGCCCTGCGTCCTGACCGGGTTACCGGCCGCTGCGACAGCGGCAGGGTTGGTCGAGGTCTGGTCCACGATCAGGTTGCTGATCACGCGGGGCTCGGAGTCGAAAACGTTGCCCTTCTTCTGCGCGTACGAGGTCGGCTGGGAAGGGCCGAACGCGGGAGGCGAGTTCTCGGCACTCTTGAACACCGGCGTGGTCAGGCGCGGGAACTTCTGGTCAGCCGCACCGAACGTCTCCTGGCCCGCCTGAAGGTTGTTGCATGACCCGTCGACCGTCCGCAGTCCCTGAGAAACCAGGGGGCTCGGGATCTGGTTGGGGCCAGTCCCGATCAGCGCACCACAGGGGCCGGTGGCTGAGGTCGTGTTGGCCACATGGGCTTCAGCGATCTTGATCTGCTTCAGGATGTAGGAGAGATCGGAAGGGGATACGGTAAAACCTTCCCCCACCGGCGCCTGCACCGCGTTGGCTGCCACAACTGGCAACCCCATGGCGATTGGCATCATGAGTGTGGTTACTGCTGCCACCGTCCGAAAGGAGATGGCCTGCTTGCCGTGCTTTTTGCGTCGTTGACGCCGGTTTGTTGGTGGATCGGTGGGTGACGCGGATCGACTTTGATCCGCGCCCCCGTCTGACTTCCAGGCTGAGATTTTCATGGCACACCTGCCGCTAGGAGGGATGTAACCGTGCCATCGTGCGATGGTGTGCCCGTGAAAACCTTGTGGCAGCAACCTCTCTGCCGCTGTTTCACCTGCTGAGCCACCCAAATTGGGGGTTTTCAACCAGTCAATTAACCGGCAACGCACAGGTGGGGCCGCTAGTTCGCAGCCCCACCTGTGCGTCATTTGCCAAGGCGTATTACATCCGGTCTGAGATGGCTCAGACCGGCCAGTCCATGAGGGTGGAACGGATCAGGAACCGTTTGCCCTCCGGTGCCTCGACCGAGAAACCGCTCCCCCGGCCCGGCACCACATCCACAGTCAAATGGGTGTGGCTCCAGTAGTTGAACTGCTCCCTGGACATCCAGAAGTCCAGCGGCATGGTGCCCATTTCAGCATCGGCGCCGGGACCGCCGTCGGGAATTTCAAAGCGCCCCAGCAGGACGTCGGAGTCCCCGGTCAGGAACTCCCCGGCCGGGAAACACATCGGCGAGGAGCCGTCACAGCAGCCGCCGGACTGGTGGAACATGAGCGGCCCGTGCTGGGCCCAGAGTTTCCTGAGGAGGTGCACGGACTCGGCGGTGAGCGCTACCCGGGAGAAGTCCTCCCCGGGCAGCGTCACCGCGGCGTCAAGACTGGCTTCAGTCATCACCGATTCCGCTCATCAGAACCTCAACACGACGCGGCCGTCGATTTTCGCGTGCTTCATCTCGTCCAAGACCGCGTTGACCTCAGAGAGCTCCCGGGCGGACACGGTGGGATGGATCTTGCCCTGCGCGTAGAAGTCCAGAGCCTCCTCCAAATCCTGGCGGGTGCCCACGATGGAGCCGCGGACGGTGAGGCCCTTCAGCACGATTTCGAAGATCGGCGCCGGGAAGTCGCCGGGCGGAAGCCCGTTGAAGACGATGGTGCCGCCGCGGCGTGCCATGCCGATGGCCTGGCCGAAAGCGGACGGGTGGACGGCCGTGACCAGGACGCCGTGGCAGCCGCCCGTTTCCCTTTGGATGACCTCTACCGGGTCCTCGTGCAGGGCATTGACCGTGAGCTCGGCACCGTGTGCCTTGGCGAGGGCCAGCTTGTCGTCGGCGATGTCCACGGCCGCTACGCGCAGGCCCATGGCCACGGCGTACTGGACCGCAATATGCCCCAGCCCGCCGATGCCGGAAATGGTGACCCACTGGCCCGGCCTCGTCTCAGTCATCTTCAGGCCCTTGTAGACCGTGACGCCGGCGCACAGGACGGGCGCAACCTCCACCGGATCCGAACCCGCCGGAATGCGGGCGGCAAAGCGCGTGTCCACCAGCATGTACTGCCCGAACGAGCCGTCCACGCTGTAGCCGGCATTCTTCTGTGCTTCACAGAGGGTTTCCCAGCCGGTGCGGCAGTACTGGCAGTCGCCGCAGGCGGACCACAGCCAGGCGTTGCCTACGAGGTCTCCGATGGCGAGGTCGGTGACTCCCTCTCCGAGAGCCACCACTTCGCCCACTCCCTCGTGGCCGGGGATGAACGGCGGAGAGGGCTTGACAGGCCAGTCCCCCTCCGCGGCGTGCAGGTCGGTGTGGCAGACTCCGGTGGTCAAAACCTTGACCAGCGCCTCACCGGGGCCGGGCGTCGGAACGGGAACGGTCAGGATCTGGAGGTCCTTGCCGAATTCGGTTACTACGGCTGCTTGCATTGTCGTCGTCATTGGCGATCCTTGCGTCGTTAGAGCATTTGTTGAACTGAGTGCGGTGACGGTGGTGCTGCCTTCCTGAGGGGTGGCCAGGTGGGGCGGGCGGGGACGGATTGGGCCGTCCCCGCCCGGGTCGGTGCGGCTTAGAAGAAGCCGAGCTTGTTCTCGTTGTAGCTGACCAGGAGGTTCTTGGTCTGCTGGTAGTGGTCCAGCATCATGGCGTGGTTTTCACGTCCGATGCCGGAGGACTTGTAGCCGCCGAACGCGGCGCCGGCCGGGTAGGCGTGGTAGTTGTTGACCCACACGCGGCCGGCCTGGATCTCGCGGCCGGCGCGGTAGGCGACGTTGCCGTTGCGGGACCAGACGCCGGCGCCGAGCCCGTAGAGGGTGTCGTTGGCGATGCCCATGGCGTCGTTGTAGTCGCTGAAACGCGTCACGGAAACGACGGGGCCGAAGATTTCCTCTTGGAAGATCCGCATCTTGTTGTGGCCTTCGAAGACGGTGGGCTGGACGTAGAAGCCGCCGGCCAGGTCACCGTCGAGCTGGGCGCGTGCGCCACCGGTGAGCACCTTGGCGCCCTCCTGCTTTCCGATGTCGATGTAGGAGAGGATCTTTTCCAGCTGGTCGTTGGAGGCCTGGGCGCCGACCTGGGTTTCGGTGTCCAGCGGGTTGCCCTGGATGATCTTCTCCACGCGGGCCACGGCGTCGGCCATGAACGAATCGTAAATATCCTCCTGGACGAGGGCACGGGACGGGCAGGTGCACACTTCACCCTGGTTGAAGGCGAAGAGCGTGAAGCCTTCCTGTGCCTTGTCGTAGAAGGCGTCGTTGGACTCGGCGACGTCGTTGAAGAAGATGTTGGGGCTCTTGCCGCCGAGTTCAAGCGTGACCGGGATCAGGTTCTGGCTGGCGTACTGGCTGATCAGACGGCCCGTGGTGGTCTCGCCGGTGAACGCGATCTTGCGGATCCGCGGGCTGGAGGCCAGCGGCTTGCCCGCCTCCACGCCGAATCCGTTGACCACGTTGAGCACGCCGGCCGGCAGGAGGTCGCCGATGAGTTCCATCAGGACCAGGATGGAGGACGGCGTCTGCTCGGCGGGCTTGAGCACCACGGCGTTGCCCGCTGCGAGGGCAGGCGCCAGCTTCCAGACGGCCATCAGGATGGGGAAGTTCCAGGGGATGATCTGGCCCACCACGCCAAGGGGCTCGTGGTAATGGTAGGCCGTGGTGTCCTCGTCGAGCTGGGACAGCCGGCCTTCCTGGGCCCGGACGGCGGAGGCGAAGTAGCGGAAGTGGTCGGCGGCGAGGGGAATATCCGCGTTCAGGGTTTCGCGGATGGGCTTGCCGTTGTCCCACGATTCGGCGACGGCCAGCATTTCGAGGTTCTCGTCGATCCGGTCGGCAATCTTGTTCAGGACCGCCGCGCGTTCGGCGACGGACGTCTTGCCCCACGACGGCGCGATCTTGTGTGCGGCGTCCAGTGCCAGTTCGATGTCCTCGGCGGTGCCGCGGGCAACTTCGCAGAATGCCTTACCGGTGACCGGGGTGATGTTATCGAAGTACTGGCCCTTGACCGGGGCAATCCACTCGCCGCCGATCCAGTTTTCGTAGCGGTCCTTGAAGGTGACCTTCGAACCTTCGGTACCGGGCTGTGCGTAAACGGTCATTGCTGGCTCCTTTGCTCTGCAACATGATGGCGACACGCAGGGTGATCGCCGTTGCACCCAGCCTAGGAGCGGGAAGGTTGCAGCAAGGTTGCAAGCGTGTGAGCCAGCTCACTGCACGGTCGCAACCATCGTCAGGCGCTGAGCTCGGTTTCCAGCCGTTCAAGATCGGCGACGACGGCGGCCCGCTTGGGTGAGCGCGGCGGCAGGAGCTTCAGGGCGGCAAGGCGGACGCCGACGTCGTCCCTCGCCTCCGGCAGTTCCGCATACCTGAGCAGCGATTCCGCGCTGCCGTCCGTCAGGACGGCCTCGCGCAGCAGCGAGGACACCCGGTCCCGCAGGTCCACGACGCCGGGGGCCTCGGACCGCGGGAGCACGGCGCCGCGGTAGATCTCGAGGGCGATGCGGTGGGCGCCGCGCTGCAGGCAGCTGAGTACCTGGCCGCTGTCCGGCACGAGGTCCATGGTCAGTTTGTAGGGACGCGACTCGGGAACCGCGGCGGGGTTGAGCTGCTGGAGGACCTTGCGGAGGCGCACCATCTCGGCGCGCAGGGTCATGGTGGAGTTGTCACCCGGATAGAGCAGGGTGCTGAGTTCCTCGGCGCTGAGGCCGTCCGGGTGCGTGCTGAGCAAGGCCAGGATTTCACTGTGCCGGGCGGACAAAGGAACGGTCCGGCCTTCTATGCTGAGCAGCGCCTGGTCGCGGCCGAGCAGCTGCAGGCTGTTGCGGTACAGGCTGCCTTCGGCTGTGGAACCGGACTTGGCTACGGAACCGCTGCTCCGCCGTCGTGCCGGCATCCGGGCCTGCGCCGCCGCCAGCTGGAGCCGTTCGACGCGCAGCTGTGCCTGGGCGGCGGCCACGGTGGCCTCCACCAGTGACAGGGTGTGCGGCGCCACCGCCGACTCCGTGCCGGTGATGTCCACGACGCCCAGCAAGGCGCCCGAATCAGGGTCCTGGAAAGGGACTGCCGTGCAGCTCCAGGGGTGCACGGAACGCTTGTAGTGCTCGGCGCCGGAGATCTGGAGGCCCCTGCCAAGCGCCAGCGCAGTTCCGGGCGCACTGGTTCCCACCGTGGCCTCGGACCAGTCAGCACCGGGGACGAACATCATGCCCTCCGCGCGGCGCTGCATCACCGGATCGCCTTCCACCCAGAGCAGCCGGCCCACTTCATCACCGACAGCGACCAGCAGGCCGCTGTCGTGGCTGGGCTGGATGAGGAGCTTCTGGATCACGGGCATGATGCTGGCGAGCGGGTGCTGGCGGCGATATTCCTCCAGCTCATCCCGGTCCATGGCCAGCGGCGCCTCCGGAACGTCAGGGTTGGCGTGCAGCTTGGCCGAGCGCTGCCATGATTCCCGGATCAGGCGGCGCAGGCCGGGAATCTCAGGGGCGTCAGGAAAGGCGTGGGCTTCCGGAATGCTGCCGGGGACATAGTCATGGCCGCCGAACCTGCCGGCCAGCTGGTCGTCCAGATACTCGTGGCCGGCCAGGGCGCGCCGCTGGAGCAGCGCCGCGGCGTCGCCTTCGGGTGCTGCCGGCTGGATCAGGTTCTTCATCGAACTCCCATGTGCCACACTCTCGGGCAGTGCCGCATTGAGGGCGCTGCCGACGGGCACGCCCCATCAAGGGGCGTCGCTCCGTCCGGCAAGTCTAGCTCTGTCGCCGTTCCACGGCCATGGGTGCCGGCACCTGCCACAGCAGAAGCGCGAGTGCTAGGCGCGGGAGATGTCGATCATTTCCTCGCGCGGCACTACCTTGATGCGTTCACGCACGACGCCGTCGGCCGCCGCGGATTCGGACCACGCCGCGCCGAGGGCTGCTTCGTGCGAGTTCAGCCTGTTCCAGCCTTCCCACGTGGTGTACTCGATGCCGCGCTCTTCCAGCAGGTCGATGATGGCCTGCGGGTCCGGGTTTTTCGCCGGCGGCAGGGTCAGCCGGTCCTCGAGGAGAAAGCCGATGGTCTCCAGGGCATCGCCCTTGGTGTGCCCGATGAGCCCGACCGGCCCGCGCTTGATCCAGCCGGTGGCGTAGATGCCCGGGACGGGGTTGCCGTAGGCGTCGAGGACGCGGCCGCCCTCGTTGGGGATGACACCGCGTTTGGCATCGTATTCCAGCTCGTCCAGCGGGGAGCCGTGGTAGCCGATGGCCCGGTAGACGGCCTGGACCGGGTAGTCGATGAACTCCCCTGTGCCCTTGACGTTTCCGGTGCCGTCCAGTTGCATGCGTTCAAACTTGATGCCGGCCACCTTGCCGGACCCGCCGTCGTCGTAAATCTCTACCGGGCTGTGCAGGAAGTGCAGGTGCAGGCGGCGGGAGGACGGCTGCTCGGCTTCGGCGTGCTCCTCCACCAGCCAGTTGGTCATGGTGTTCACCATGGTCTTGGTCTGGTTGTTGCTGCGGATCGCGTCGTCCGAGGCTTCGTCGAACTCAAAGTCCTCCGGGTACAGCACGATGTCCACGTCCCGGGCGTGGCTGAGCTCGCGCAGCTCCAGCGGCGTGAACTTGACCTGCGCCGGGCCGCGGCGGCCGAACACGTGCACGTCCGTGACGGGCGATTTCTTCAGACCCTCGTAGACGTTGTCGGGGATCTCCGTGACGAGCAGTTCGTCGGCGTGCTTAACCAGCATCCGCGCCACGTCCAGCGCCACGTTGCCGTTGCCGATCACGGCGATTTCCCTGGCATCGAGTGGCCAGTCGCGCGGGACGTCCGGGTGGCCGTCGTACCAGGACACGAAATCCGCGCCCCCGAAGGACCCTTCTAGCTCGACGCCGGGGATGTCCAGATCGGCGTCCCTGATGGCACCGGTGGAGAAGATCACGGCATCGTAGAAGGCCCGGAAATCGTGCAGGGTGAGGTCCCGGCCGTAGGTGACGTTGCCAAGGAATCGGATGTCGCCGCGGTCCAGCACTTTGTGCAGCGCGTTCACGATTCCCTTGATGCGCGGGTGGTCCGGGGCCACGCCGTAGCGGATCAGACCGTACGGCGCCGGGTAGGCCTCGAAAAGGTCGATGCTGACCTCGACGTCGCCGCCCTTCACCTCGTTGGACTTGGTGAGGATGTCCGCAGCGTAGACGCCGGCGGGTCCGGCGCCGACGATCGCGACGCGGAGCGGCCGTTGGGAGGCGGATTCAGCTGAGTTGGACACCGGGAGCCCTTCTGGAACGGAGACTGCGCCTGCTCATCCTGCGCACAGTTACCAATTCTAATTGTCCGTACGATCCTGAAGTGAAACCCGTGACGCGGCGCTTCGGCTCTCTGCGCGGGAGCACTTCAGCCGCTTTTCCGCAGCGCCACCACGTCGCCTTCGCGGTACAGCAGGGCCCGCAGCTCCGATTCCGCGGAGTCCAGCCGCTTGGGGTCGATCGTTTCCCCGGCGGCAAAGTGGTCCAGCAGCCGCGGGTCCACATAGCTTTTCCGGGCGATCGACGGCGTGTTCCCCAGCACCGCGGCTGCCTCCAGCATCGCTGTGCTGATGGCGCCCTTCCTGGCCGCGACCCGGTTCTGCGGGCCGCTTTGGGCCAGGCTGACGGCTGCCGCCACCGTGCCCCGCAGGGTCCGGAAGTCCTTCGCGGTGAAATCAGAGCCGGTACGTTCCTTGACGTAGCCGTTGATGTCGGCACTGGTCAGCGGACGCCAGGTCCGGCCGTCCTTATAGGCCAGCAGCCGGGCGTTGCCGCCGCGCCGTTTGAGGACCCGGGCCAAGGCGGCGAGGTCCTCGTCGACGATCTCGGATTCCCAGTTTTTGCCGCTCTTGGCGGGAAAGCTGAGCTGCAGGCGCCCTTTCCTGACCTGCACGTGGGCGCACAGCAGCGTGGCCAGGCCACGGCTGCCGTTTTCGTTCGTGTACCGCTCCGAGCCCACCCGCAGGGATCCGCTGTCAAGCATCCTGAAAGCGGCGGCCAGGACGCGTTGCCGGGTGACGCCGTCGCTCCTCAGGTCGATGGTGACGAGCCGGCGTGCGGTGGGCAGCGACTCCGCGAGCTGGAGCGCCCGGTCGAACTTCAGCCGGTCCTTCCGCTCGCGCCACTCGGGATGGTAGATGTACTGCCGGCGGCCCACGGCGTCCAGCCCTGTGGCCTGGATGTGGCCGTTCTCAAAGGGGGCAATCCACACGTCCGTCCAGGCCGGCGGAATGCCGATGCTTTCCAGCCGTTCCCGGAGCGGTCCCGGCGGCAGCGTTGACCCGTCGACGTCCCGGTAGCTGAACCCTGTGCCGGCCGGCACCCTGCGGTAGCCGCGGCCGGAGGCATTGCTGTGGCGCAGCCTCATCGGGCTGCAACCTGCCCATGCATCATGCTCATGATGGCAAGCCTACTGACTATTTGGCGTCAGCAGGCCAACACCGACCCGCCAGGACGGAATACCGGGCCGCCGGATGGTGTTACTGCTCTTGTGCCTACCCCCGACGGATCCGTCTCTTCCGCTGCTCCTGCTTCTGCCCTGCCCGGCGCGGCGCCCTCTGCGATGACCAGTCCCGGCCGCCAGCCCGGAAGCGGCAAGACGCCCGGCCTGAAGGCCGTGGACAAGGAGACGACGGCGGGCGTCCTGTTCGGCATCGGGGCCTACGGGCTGTGGGGGCTGCTCCCCCTGTATTTCTTCGTTCTGCATCCGGCCGGGGCCGTCGAAATCGTGGCCAACCGCGTGGTCTGGTCCCTGCTGTTCTGCGCCCTGCTGATCACCGTAACAAGGGCCTGGCGCGTTTTGGGCGCGGCGTTCCGGGACCGTTCCGTGCTGGGCACTCTCGCGATCGCCGCCGGGCTCATCGCAGTGAACTGGCTGACGTACACCTATGGCGTGACCACCGGGCAGGCCGTTGAAGCCTCGCTTGGCTACTTCATCAACCCGCTGGTGTCCGTCCTGCTCGGCGTGTTCGTCCTGAAGGAAACGCTCCGACCCCTGCAGTGGGCCGCCGTCGGAATCGGCTTCATTGCCGTGGGAGTGCTCACCGTTTCCTACGGCAAACTGCCGTGGATCGCGCTGACGCTGGCCATCAGTTTCGGGCTGTACGGATTCGTCAAGAAGCGGGTGGGGCCGCGCGTGGATGCCATCACGAGCCTGTCCATGGAGACGATCGTGCTCACTCCGCTGGCGGCCGCCACCATGATCTTCCTGGGTGTCAGCGGCGGCGCCTCGCTGGCGAGCAACGGCGCCGGGCATTTCTGGCTGCTCGCGGCGTCCGGCATCATCACTGCGGTGCCGCTGCTGTTCTTCGGCGCGTCCGCGCGCAGGCTGCCCATGACCACCATCGGGCTATTGCAGTACTTCGCCCCCGTACTGCAGTTCATCGTTGCGCTGGCCGTCTTCCGGGAGACGATGACCCTGGACCGGTGGATCGGCTTCGGCGTGGTGTGGCTGGCGCTGCTGCTGCTGACCGTGGACATGCTGGCGACCGCCCGTAAGAACTCGGTGGCGCGGAAGCTCTCCCTGCGGGAAGCGCGAACGAACACTTGAGCCGCTGTTTCTGCGCGCGAAGGCGGGGCGTTAAGTGTTCGTTCGCGCTTCACCAGCGCGGGCGGGTGTCAGACTTCGGGGACTGAGTCGACCCGCTCGTAGTCCCGCGGAACAACTACCATCGGCACGGGAAGTGCCCGCAGCACCTTGTAGGCCGTGCTGCCCATGAAAAGCCGGTTGCCCTGGGCCAGGCGCGAGGAACCGATGATGACAATTTCGCCGTCGTCCCACTCAAGGTCATCGATCGCCTCTTCGATGTTCCGGCCGTGCGCCACCTCCACCGTGACCCGGTGCCCGGCGGGGAGCCTGCGCGAGGCTTCGTCCAGGACCGTGTTCGCGTGCCGGTGAGCAGCGTTGACGTTCTCGCCCCCGTCGCCGTGCTCGTCCAGTTCCACGAGCGAGACGAGGCGCAGCGGGACGCCACGGCGATTGGCGGCACCGACGGCCGTAGCGATCGCAGCCTCCGCGCCTGGACGTTTGCCCACGGCAAGGGTCAGCCGGGTGATGGGGTCGGTACGGCGGTAGCCGCGGGGAGCCAGCGCTACCGGGACGGGCGAGGCGTGCAGCAGCGCATTGGCCATGCTGCCCACCGAGTAGCGCTTGAACAGGCCGTTGTTGGCCGCGCCCACCACTATCAGTCCGGCCTCCAGCTCCCCGGCCGCCTCAATAAGACCGGTCGCAAATGAGTCGGCTTCACGGACGTGGAACTTGGCGCTGACACCCTCGGGCACCAGCGCAAGACCTTCGCGTTCAGCCGTCAGCACGTCCTGCTCCGCCACGCTGATCCGGTTCCCTTGCGGGTTCAGCGCCACGTACGGTGTGCCCGTCTTCACAACATAGACAATGTCCAGGTGCGCGTCCTGTGCGCGTGCCAGGGATGAGGCCAGGGCGACGGCGTCCGCGCCGCGCTCGTTGGGTGTGTAGCCGACTACGTATCGCATGAAAACCCCTCTTTGGGTTCAGGGCAGACGACGGCGCCGCCCGGGTTCCCGGCGACGCTGCCTGGTCTGCGTTGCAGTGATAAGCATGACTCTACCCGCGGAAACGACGACGGGCCGGGCACCCGAGAGGGTGCCCGGCCCGTGGCCTGATCGAGTAACTACGCGTTGGCGCGGATGGCCGCAGCCAGCACCTCAAGGCCGTCCTTCAGCAGGTCGTCGCTGATGACCAGCGGCGGCAGCAGGCGGATGACGTTGCCGTAGGTGCCGCAGGTCAGGATGATCACGCCCTCCTTGAGGCAGGCGGCCGCCACGGCCTTGGTCAGCTCGGGGTTGGGTTCCTTGGAGCCGGCCTGCACCAGCTCGATGGCAAGCATGGCGCCGCGGCCGCGGATGTCACCGATCACGGAGCCGCCGGTACCGCCCGGAAGCTCAGCTGCCAGCTCACGCAGCCGGCCAAGGGCGAGTTCCTCGATGTGCTTGGCACGGCCGTTGAGGTTGTATTCCTCCATGGAGCCGATGGAGGCCAGCGCGGCGGCGCATGCCACCGGGTTGCCGCCGTAGGTGCCGCCCAGGCCGCCCGGGTGGACGGCGTCGAGCAGGTCGGCGCGGCCGGTGATCGCGGACAGCGGCATGCCGCCGGCGATTCCCTTGGCCATGGTGATGATGTCCGGAACGACGCCCTCGTGGTTGACGGCGAACCACTCGCCGGTGCGGCAGAATCCGGACTGGACCTCGTCCGCGATGAAGACGATGCCCTTTTCCTTGGCCCAGTCAGCCAGTGCCGGCAGGAAGCCGTCGGCCGGAACGATGAAGCCGCCCTCGCCCTGGATGGGTTCGATGATGATCGCGGCGACCTGCTCGCCGCCGATCTGCTTCTCGATCATGGTGATGGCGCGCTTGGCGGCCTCGGCACCGGTGATCTCCGGGTTTTCCTCGCGGAACGGGTAGCTCATGGGCATGCGGTAGACCTCGGGCGCGAACGGGCCGAAGTTGGTCTTGTACGGCATGGCCTTGGCGGTCAGCGCCATGGTCAGGTTGGTGCGGCCGTGGTAGGCGTGGTCAAAAGCGACGACGGCGTCACGGCCGGTGGCGAGGCGCGCCACCTTGACGGCGTTTTCCACAGCTTCGGCACCGGAGTTGAACAGCACGGTGCGCTTCTCGTGGTCGCCCGGCGTGAGGCGGTTCAGCTGCTCGGCGACGGCAACATAGCCTTCGTAGGGCGTGACCATGAAGCAGGTGTGGGTGAAGTGCTCCACAGCTTCCTTGACGGCGCCGACGACGGCGGGATCTGACGCGCCGACGCTGGTCACCGCGATGCCCGAGCCGAGGTCGATGAAGGAGTTGCCGTCGACGTCGTGGATGATGCCGCCGTCGGCGTCCGCGACATAAACGGGGACGCTCGAGGCGACGCCGGCAGCGACGACCGCCTTACGGCGTTCGGTCAGCGCGAGGGACTTGGGGCCCGGGAAGTCAGCCTGGATACGGCGCTTCTGCTCAAGGCGGTAGGTGATTTCGCTTGCGGTGGTAGTCATGGGGAGGCCTTTCGGTGCCAGGTGATCGAGCCTGTCGAGATCTTGGTTTCGACAAGCTCAACCAGCGAATTGTTAGGAGTCGAGTGCACTCATGACGTGCTTGATGCGCGTGTAGTCCTCGACGCCGTACATGGAGAGGTCCTTGCCGTAGCCGGACTGTTTGAACCCGCCGTGGGGCATTTCGGCGGTGAGCAGGATGTGGGTGTTGATCCAGACCGCACCGAAGTCCAGGTCGCGGCTGAGCCGCATGGCGGTGCCGTGGTCTGAGGTCCAGACGCTGGAGGCCAGGGCGTACTCGACGTCGTTGGCCAGCTCCACGGCCTCGGCCTCCGTGCTGAACTTCTGCACGGTGATGACGGGGCCGAAGGTTTCCTTCTGCACGATGTCATCGGTCTGTTTGGCGCCCGTGATGATGGTGGGCTCGAAGAAGAAGCCTTTGTCCCCGGCACGGTGTCCGCCGGTCTCAATCTGGCAGTTCTCCGGCAGCGACTCCACCACGGCGCTGACCGCGTTGAAGTGGTTGACGTTGTTCAGCGGGCCGAAGTAGTTGTCTTCGTCGTTCTGCGAACCGGTGTGCAGCGTCTTGGTATGTTCCACCATTGCCGCCACGACGTCGTCGTGCACCGAATCCTCGACCAGCACGCGTGTGATGGCGGTGCAGTCCTGGCCGGCGTTGAAGAAGGCGAACTCTGCGATGGCCGCCGCACTCTTCTTGATGTCGGCGTCTTTGAACACGATGGCCGGGGCCTTGCCGCCCAGCTCCAGGTGGGCCCGCTTGAGGCCCTTGGCGGCGCCGGAGGCAACGGCAATGCCGGCACGGACGGAGCCGGTGATGGATACCAGGCCCGGGACCTTGTGCTCCACCATCATGGCGCCGGTTTCCCCGGTGCCCAGGATGACGTTGAGGACGCCGGCCGGGAAGATGTCCTTGGCCAGCTTCGCCAGCACCAGCGTGGATTCGGGCGTGGTGTCGGAAGGCTTCAGGACCACCGTGTTGCCGGCGGCGAGCGCGGGGCCGATCTTCCAGATGGCCATCAGGAACGGGTAGTTCCAGGGCGCAACCTGGGCCACGACGCCGATGGGTTCGCGGCGCACGAAGGAGGTGTGGCCCTCGAAGTACTCGCCTGCCGACTTGCCTTCGAGAATGCGGGCGGCGCCGGCGAAGAAGCGCAGCTGGTCGGCGCCGGCGGCAACTTCCTCGGACGCGATCAGGGAGCGGACCTGCCCGGTGTTGCGGTGCTGGGCATCGACAAGTTCGTCGCTGTTGGCCTCGACGGCATCTGCGAGCTTGAGGAGCATGAGCTGGCGCTGTCCGGGTGTGGTGTGCTTCCAGGTCTTGAAGGCGTCCTTGGCGGCAGCCATGGCGGCGTCGACGTCCGCCGCGACGGAGATGGGCGACTTGGCCACCACGTCACCGGTCGCGGGATTCACGATGTCAAGCAGTCCGGTGCCGGCGGGCGTGACGAACTCGCCGTTGATGAAGTTCTGCAAGGTTTGAACCACGGTGTACAACCTCTTTCGTACTGAATGATGTGATGCAGCTGCTCCGAGCCTATGTCAGCGCGGCAAGCCGGGGAATAGCCACCTGCACACCCTCCGGCCGGGGTTTTAGTGCGATCGGCCAGCCTCCGGCTACGCTTGATGCATGGCAATCTCCCTCGCCGCGTTGCTGGCCGTGCAGTCCCTTGGGCTGAAGAAATCCGGCCTCGCCGAGACCACCTCCCACCAGGACATCCACTGGGTTGCCGTCACCGAGCAGGAGGATCCGCAGCGCTTCCTCAACGGCGGTGAGCTGGTGCTCACCACCGGCATGCGCCTGCGCAGCGCACCCGAGCAGCGACGCTTCGTCCGCCAGGTCCAGCGCGCCGGCGCGGTGGGGATCGGCTTCGGTGTGGGATTAACCCACGACGCCGTTCCGCCGGCTTTGGTCGCGGAAGCGAACCGATGGGGGCTTCCGGTAGTCGAAGTCCCCTATAAGACGCCCTTCATCGCCATCGGCAAGCTCGTGGCGGACGCGCAGTCGGCCGACCACTATTCCAAGCTGGAACGCCTGATTGCCGGTCACCAGATTCTGGCGCGGGCGCTGCTCACCGGCGGCGGGCTGGCCGAACTGCTGAGGCACCTGGGCGGCATGCTGCGCACGGAAATTGTCCTGACCCAGTTCACGGCCCAGCTGTACAACAGCGGCTCCGAGCCTCCGGTGGCGCACTCGTGGGCGTCCTATCCCATTCCCACCGGCCGACGTGACGCGTGCACGCTGTGGGTCAAGCAGCCGTTCGAGGACTCCGGCATCATCGGCTACGCGCAAAACCTCATCAGCGTGGAGCTGAACAACATGGTCAAGCAGCGCCAGGCCGAGCGGGCGCTCTGCGGGCAGGTGCTGGAGGACGTCATTCACGGAACCCTGGATCCCAGTGAAGCCACCCGCCGGCTGGCGGGGACGGGCATCAACAGCACCCGCAAGAACGTGGTGCTGCTGGCCGGATCCGAGGCGCACCACAAGCAGCTGGTTACTTCCTCGCTGCCGCGGACGCTCGAGAAGGCGGTGACCGCCGTCGTCGGAAAGGACCTGATCACCGTGGTGCCCGACGACGGCCGCGGCGCCACGGCCCTGGCCCGGAACCTCAGCGACCATCTAGCCGAGGCCGGCATCCACGCGACCATCGGCATCGGCGGTGCGTACACCAAGCCCAACGGCCTGCGCTGGAGCTACTTCGAGGCCCGGGACGCCGCCAGCCACGGGCTGCCAGTCAATGAACCGGAGCGGCTCAGCCTGACATCCCTGCTGCTGGCGAGCGAGGACGTGCCGCTCGCGGACATGGCCAATGAATCGCTGAACCCGCTCCGCACCTTCGACGCCGCCCACGGCGCCGAGCTGATGACCACGCTGGAGAGCTACCTGACCAACAACGGTTCGGTGGCCGCCGTCGCCGAAGCCCTCACGCTGCACCGGAACACGGTCCGTTACCGGCTCGCGCAGATCACCGAGCTCACCGGTTACGACCCCTCGGTCACCGCCGACCGCGTCCAGCTGTGGCTCTCCCTGGCGGTTTCGCGGCTGGGGTCGCGTCACTCCGGCTGACAAACCTAGTTGACGCCGCGCTTCAGGAGCTTGCGGGCCTTTCGCCGGGCCTTGCGGTACTTGGCCTCGTCGCGGGCGGCGATCCTTTCCTCCCGCTCCAGCAGCGAACGGTAGGCGTCGGCCACCGCCTCCGGCAGCTCCGGGCCACGCCCCAGTTTCCCGAGGAAGACCCGGGCCATCACGCTGTCGTGGTGGTCGCCGAGGATTTTCTGCTGCCGGTGCGCGGCTTTGGCGAGCTTCACCGCACGCTTTCCATAGAGGGGCACCACCGATTCCGCCGCGTGCCGCAGGCGCTTGGCGTCCTTTCGCACCTGGTGCAGCGCGGTTTCATGGGCCGCACCCTCCACGGCGCGCATGGCCGCCCGATGGGAGCGGCGCAGCCGCCGGACAGTCTTTTTCACCCGTTTGGCCGCCACTTTGCCGCCGGGTCCCGACGCCGGCGGCCGAACCGGGGGGTTGTCCCGGAAGTCCTCGAGGTCATCCAGCAGCCGGAAGTAGCGGTCGGCCGCGAGCACTTCCAGAGCCTTCCGGTATCCGGCGTCGAACCGGTTGCCCAGTTCGCGCTCCACACTGTCCTGCACGGCTCGGCTTGCCTGGCCCGGCGGAAGTTCGGCCGCGTGGGCGCGCAGCCGTTCGCGCATGACTTCGGCGTCGCGGGGGGAACCGAGGATCCGGCCGAGCCACTGGAGTTCATCACGGAGCCTCCGGACGGCGGCAGCACCGAACAGCGTGCGGTAGACCGCCAGGGTGGACCGCAGGCGGCGGGTGGCCGTGCGCATATTGTGCACGGCGTCCGGTTCCTCCAGCCGCACGCCGGGATCGCACGCGAGGATTTCGCCGATCTGCCCGCCCAAGTACGCGGTCACGACGCCGGACACGGGCTCTTTCTTGTCCCTCGCCTTTTTGTGCGGTTCCGCCGCCTCTTCGTCCGGGATTTCCCCGCGCTGTCCGGACGGCTGCTGTCCGGACGACCGCTGTCCGGACGGCTGCGGCCAGGCCTCCCCCAGCGCCCTGCCGAGTTTGGACTTATGCGCTGCCGGCCAGGCACCCGCCGCAGCCAGGATTGGTTCGGCGGACGCGAAAAGCTCCGCACTGCCGTGGACGAGCTCCAGTTCCCATTCGCGCCACTCCTGGTGCTGTCCCGCCCCGCCCAGGGACTCGGACCCGACCCTGTCATCGGCGAAGTCAGCCAGGTGCACGCCGTCGTCCCCGTACAGCGCATGGGTGGTGCGCTTGGTCGTCAGCCGGGCGGCCGGCGCCAGCTGGGCACCGCGGAGGTAAACGTACACATGCGCCAGCAGTTTTTCGGGCACGACGGCGGCCTGGCCGAGGGGCGCATGAATCTCCCGGCGCTGCTGAGGTGCTGACTCCGTTCCTGATTCTGCAGGCAGCTTGACGTGCCAGCCGGCGTCCGCACCGCCCGTCCGGCGCCGGAGGGTGATGCCCCGGGAGGCGAGCGTAAGATCGTCGGTGTCGAAATAGACCGCTTCCAGGACTGCCTCGGAGGCCTCGCCCACCCGTCCGACCCCCGGGATCTCCCGAAGCGCCGGCAGCCCGGCCCCGGGATCGACGTCGTACTTCTTCTCGGTTTCAAGGCCCTCGGGAGTCATGGCCGGGCATCCTTTCGCATGGGCGGCCCGCAGCGGCCCACTGTGTCGGTGGCCCGAGTCTATTCCCCGGGAACGCAGGGCCGCGAGAGGTTGACCACAAAACCCTAGACATCAAACGTCTAACGTCTAACGTTAAGGGATGGCTTCCATCTCTTCAGCTCCCCCGGCTACCGCCGCCCGACAGCCCAAACCGCGCGCCGCCGTCGTCGTCAGTGTCATTGCCCTGGTGCTGATCGGGCTGAACCTCCGGGCCGGAATCACCGGCGCCTCCGCACTGCTGCACGACCTTCAGCTGGTGCTGGGCTACGGTCCCCTGGTTGCTTCGGTCATCCCCTCCATCCCCACGCTGTGTTTCGCGGTGGCGGGGGCGGCAACGTCGTGGCTTACGGGCCGGATCGGCGTTGAGAAGTCCATCCTGCTCTCCCTCGGAATGCTGGCTGCGGGGCTGCTGGTGCGCGGCATCCCGTCCACCGGCATGCTGGTGGCCGGCACGGTGCTGGGCATGTCCGGCCTGGCGGTCTGCAATGTCGCCATGCCCTCTTTCATCCGCGAGCATTTTGCCGACCGCACCTCTCTCATGACGGCGCTGTACACCGTGACCATGACCACTGGCGCCACCGTCACGGCCGTGGTCGTGGTGCCGCTGGCCCAGGTGCTTGGATCACCGTCGGCGGGAGTCGGCGCCATCGGGATTCTCGGCGTGGCAGCGTTCCTGGGGTTCGTGCCCGTGGCGCTGCATGCGCACCGCAACAGCGTCCGGGGAACCTCCGCCCACGTTTCGCCCTGGCCGCTGCTCCGGACCCGGAAAGGCGTGCTGCTCACGGCGACCTTCACGCTGCAGGCCCTGCTGGCCTACGCACTGCTGAGCTGGTTCCCCTACATGCTGACCACCATGGGACTCAGCGCGGCTGAGAGCGGCCTGATGTTCGGACTCATGCAGCTGGTGTCCGTTCCGGCGGGCATGGTGCTGATCGCCGTCGGGTCCCGCCCCCGGATGCTGCGCCCCGCCTTTTACGTGGTCAGCGTCACCATGCTCATCGGGGTGGCCGCGCTCCTGGTACTGCCCGTTTCCCTGGCGGCCGTCCCCGCGGTGCTGCTCGGCTTCGGGCTCGGCATCTTTCCGCTGGTCATGGTGATGATCAGCCGCAGCGGGCGGGACACAGCCGAGACCACAGCCCTGTCCACTCTGGCGCAGTCCACCGGCTATCTTCTGGCTACCGTGGGGCCGTTCGGAATGGGCCTGCTGCACAGCGCGACGGGCGGCTGGACGCTGCCACTGGCGCTGCTGCTGGCCATCGCGCTGGCCCAGATCGTCGTGGTGCACCTCCTCACGGCCAAGACGAAAGGTTAGCCGCCGTGACTCTGAGCACCTCGCACCGCCAGCCGCTGGCCGACGAAATCACGGCCAAACTCCGGGAGATGATCCACTCCGGCGAGTGGCCGCTTCAGCAGCGGATCCCCTCCGAGACCGAACTGATGGCAGGCCTGGGCGTATCCCGCGGGACGCTGCGCGAAGCGGTCAAGGCCCTGGCCCACAGCGGGATGCTGGAGGTCCGCCGCGGCGACGGCACCTATGTCCGCGCCACGAGCGAGATTTCCGGGGCAGCCCGCCGCATGTACCAGGACCACACCCAGGAGCACATCCTCGAGGTCCGGCTGGGACTGGACACCCAGGCGGCACGCCTCGCGGCCAGGAACGCCACGGCCGACGACGTCGCCGCCATGCGCGCGCTGCTCGCCGAGCGCGATGTGGCCTGGAAGGCAGCCGACTACGCCGGGTGGGCCGGAGCGGACTGGGGCTTCCACGAGCGCGTGGCCCACGCCTCCGGCAACCCGCTGCTGCACGAGCTCTATGTCAGCTTCGGCGAGGTTTTCCACAACGACCTGCTGAAGCAGCAGCGCCGTGGCGGCTTCGACGGCCTGCCGCATGAGGGCCACGGCGAACTCGTGGACGCCATCGAGGCGCACGACGGCGATGCCGCCGTGGCCAGCGTGAACCGGAACCTTAATTCTTGCGCCGAGTGGCTGCGGGATTAACACCGAAGCCCCCGCCCGCGGGCATGACTCCCCCAGATGTGGGGGGCTGCGATGTTTTTCTAGGGTTTTTCCAAGGTTTTTCCAATGCCACGGACTGATGCTCGAACCAGCGGTTTACCCTCCGTCAATACCGGGACGGCCGCGGACAAAGTCCTTCAGGCAGTTGGAGGTATCCCGTGGCGTACAGTGCATCGGCCGGCCGCTCCGCGGGCAGGCGCGTGCGGCCGAAATCACACAAGTCGTCCCGCCGGCTGGTCGGCATCCTCTGCGTGGCTGCCTTCGTGACCTGGTCACTCGCCGTCATGGTGGGAACGTCCGTGACCCTCCAGGGGCCGCTCCACGTCCTGGCCATTGCCGCACACATCCTCGCGATGGTCCTGGCTTTTGGCGCCATCCTGTTGGTGGACTGGCACGGCTTTCTGTGGCTCATCGGCAAACGCGAACTCTCCGAAACCATCCGGCTGGACGACGCCGCCAGCCCGCTGATCTGGGTGGGCATCACCGCCATGCTGTTCACCGGCGCGTTTCTCAGCCCGCACCTGAACAATCCGCTGACGGTGATCAAACTTGCCGCCGTACTGATCCTGATCCTGAACGGCATCATGCTGATCCCCCTCATGCGCCGCCTGCTCGTCATGCCGCCCACCACCACGTTCGGGGCGCTGACCCCCGGCCAGCGCTTCCATATGCTCGCCTGCCTGACGATTTCGCAGGTCTGCTGGTGGACGGCCATCGTCATCGGTTTCGTCAACGCCGAGTTCTGAAGCCGGGTTCCAACCCTGCCGGGGTTTCGCCATCGCCAAACCGATCAGTAGGCTTACTACCCGAGACGGGGAGTCACCGCAGGGAGTCCAATGCTGCCGTGTGCCCGCTGACGACTAGGAGTTCCCATGGCCCGAGCAGCACAAGAGTCCGAGCAGCAAGCACCACCGGGGCAGCAGATGCCCAGCCCGCAAGCGGGAGGCACCCAAACACCCGGACCAGAGGCATCTGTCCGGCGCAACCGGCCTGAAAGGCCGGCACGGGAACAGAGGCCACCCCGCGAACTGTGGGGCGACGGACTTGGCAGGGTCGGCATCCGCAGCGCGCAGGTGCTGCTGGTGCTGGCCGTCGCCGTGGTATCCATCTACGGCCTCCTGCAGATCCGCCTCCTGGTCATTCCGGTGGTGATCGCACTGATCCTCGCCGCCGCCATCGGCCCCTTTGTGAATGTGCTGCGGCGCCGCGGCATGCCCGGCGGCGCGGCCACCGGCCTGGCCTTCGTGGCGCTGCTCCTGGTGCTCGCCGGCGTTGCCACGGTCATTTTCTTTTCGGTCCGAAGCCAGTGGGGCGAGCTCGTGCAGCAAGCCTCCTCCGGACTGGACGAACTTGAAAAGTTCCTTCTCTCCGGCCCCCTCCCTATTGACCGCGAGCAGCTGAACCAGGCGAGGGAGGGTGCGGTCCAGTTCGCCACGAGCAGCCAGGTCCGCTCCGGCGCCCTGTCCGGCCTCTCCGTGGTGACCGAGTTCTTCGCCGGCGCGAGCCTCGTGGTGGTGATCCTGTTTTTCTTCCTCAAGGACGGCGCCAGGATCTGGAACTTCATCCTGCGGCCCTTCTCCGGTCACCGGGAGGCCAGGCTTCGCCGGGCGGGCCAGCGCACCCTGGAAGTCCTGGGCGGCTATGTCAGGGGAACCGCCATCGTGGCGCTCGTGGATACGGTGGCGATCGGCGCCGCGCTGCTGATCATGCAGGTGCCGCTGGCCATCCCCTTGGCCATCATCGTCTTTATCACGGCGTTCATCCCGCTGGTGGGCGCCACCGTGGCCGGGATCCTCGCCGCGCTGGTGGCCCTGGTGGCCAACGGGCCGGTCGTCGCCCTGATCGTCGTCGCGGTGGTGATCGCGGTCAACCAGCTCGAAGGCGATCTGCTGCAGCCGGTCGTCATGGGCAAGTCACTGCAGCTCCACGCGCTGGTCATCCTCATGGCCCTGACGGCCGGCACCATCCTCGCCGGCATCATCGGCGCAGTGCTGTCCGTGCCGCTGGCAGCCGTAATCTGGGCGGTCATCCAGGTGTGGACGGCGGAGGATCCCAGTCTCGAACCGCTCAACCCGGACCTGCCGCCGCTCAACAGCCAGCCCACGTAGACACGGCGCCCTGCGGTGGGCGGAACTGTTCCCACGCAGGACGGCGGGCGGGCACTTTAGGTGGCCGCCCGCCGTCGTATATTCAGTCAGGTCGTGCGTTCAGGCAAAGAATAGACCGCCGTTACCGAAGGCCCTTGAAAACATTCTTGGGCCGCTGCATCTCACCGTGCTTGGCACCGAGGACGATGACCCACGCCGCGAATGCCGGGATGGTCCACTGCAGCACCTTCAGCTGCTTCTGGGCTGCCTGCAACTTGTCCGATGCTCCGCGCCGGGGCTCGGTGGCGCCTTCCGCCCCCTCGTCCGCCAGTTTTTCGACCTTCTTGCCCAGGATGCCCGCATACAAGGTGACGGCCGCACCCGCCAGCGTGACTGCCGTCTTGTAGATGGTGTCGGCGCCCACGCTGTCCTGCTTGGCGATCCGCTCCCTGTTCTCCCAGGCGATGGCCAGGTCCGCGACAAGGTGAGTGGCAAAGGCAGCGGTTTGAATGGGCGCCCACTTCATCCAGCCAAGGCTGGACAGCCGTGTTCGTTCGGCGGGGTCCTTGGCTTCCGCCGCGGCCCCGTTGAGGCCGATGGCACCCATCAGCGAGCCGCCGAACCATGCGGCCGCCGTCAGATCGTGAACAGAGCGGGCCAGTAGATTTCCTGCCATGATGTGCTTCCTAACGTAGAAATCGGAACCTGAAGATGGAAAAGATGGCTTTGCCGCCCTCAGGCTCTTCCTGCGGACGGCCGCCGCACCAAAGTCATGGTGCGAGTATGGTAAGCACACTTACTAATGTTACGGAAGCCCGTAATAGCGCCGGCTTTGTGCGTAAAATCAACGCCATGGAAGCAACGGGAACATTGTTCGGCTGGGCCTTCGGCGACTCTGCCCGCGAGGACGACCAAGTCTATGTGGACGGGCTCCGCCATGAAGCGCTGGAAAACGCCCGGCAGGCTGCACGGTCCAAGGGCTTTGACGTGGAGCCCGGCTCGGAGGTCTTCACCATCCTCAGCGCCGGTGACGCCCTGGTGGACATCGACACCGCGCCGGACAACCTTGTGGTGCGCTGCACTGTGAAATTGACGGGTGAGGGAGCCAGCAAGGTCCATGCCGAGGGACCCATGAACGGCTGATACGGGAATGACGGACAGCACAACCCCCATCGGAGAGGCGGCCGACGCCGCAGAGGCTGCGTCGAACACCAAGGCGCTTGACGTCGTCGCGCGTTCAGGGTTTGCCGTCATGGCACTGCTCCACGTCGTCATCGGCGGCATCGCGATCGCGCTGGCCCTCGGCCAGCCAGGGCAGGCCGAAGCCACCGGGGCGATCGAGCAACTGGCCGCCAACGCCTGGGGACCCGCCGTCATGTGGGCAGGAACGGTCGCCTGCATCGGCCTGGCCCTGTGGCAACTCAGCGAGGCGACACTCCGGGCACGCCATCTCCCGCGCAAGGAACGAATCGGCAAAAACATCTCCTCAGGCTTCCTGGCCATCGCCTACGGCAGCGTGGCGTTGAGCTTCGGCGGCTTTGCGTTGGGCCTGCGCGGTGACTCGGGTGAATCAACGAAGGACGTCAGCACGGCGCTCCTCAATGCCCCGTTTGGCGCCGTGGCGCTCAGCGCGCTGGGCCTCACCGTCATGGGCGTGGGCGTCTACTTCATTGTGAAAGGAGTCCGGCGGGGGTTCAAGGAGGAGCTCTTTCATTTTGACGGCACCCGCCGCGGGAAGGTCATTGATTCCCTGGGCGTCACCGGCCATGTGGCAAAAGGCATCGCACTGAACCTTGCCGGGCTGCTCTTCGTGATCGCCGCCGCCAAGCACACCCCGGAAGAATCCACCGGACTGGACGGCAGCCTCAAGGCCCTGCGCGAGCACGCCTACGGCCCCTACCTGCTCCTGGCGATCGGCGCCGGCTTCATTTGCTACGGCGTTTTTGCCTTGGTCCGGTCACGGTTTGGCAGGATGTGACGGGTAATCCCTGAGGAGGGCTCGAATGACGCAGACACGCAAACCGGCAGGCGGGGCAAGCGCGCTGGCAGGGCAGGCCTTCGCCGCTGTCTTCAAGGCGATCAAGGCAGTACGCCCTCTCCGTCCGATCCATCCCCACGGCCTCAGCCTTGTCGGCGAGCTGTCGCGGCATGGCATGGACGAACACGCTGCCGGCGGGCTCCAGGGTACGCACAGCGGAATCAGCTGGCTCGACGCTGCCGGCAGTGAACAGGTGCAGGCCCGTTTTTCCCGCTCGGTGGGCCTGCCGGAAGCGCTGCCCGACATTCTTGGCCTCGCCCTCCGCATCGGCGCCGCCTCCGAGGGTACTGCCGGCGGCCAGCCGGCGGATATTCTCTTCGCATCGACCGGCTGGGGCTTTCCGGCGCGGTATGCGCTGCTTCCCAAGCTCGACGTCGGTGCCGCCAGATTCACCACGCTGATGCCATACAAGGGTGCGAACGGCCCGGTGCTGCTGGGGTTGCGCACGCTTTCACTGCCTCCGGGCGCCACCGGCCGCGCCGAAACCGGCGCAGACTTCAGGGACGCCCTCATCGCGGGCGACTGGGTCCTGGCGCTCTCCTTCGCCAAACCCGCCGGCCGGTGGGTCCACGCGGGGACCCTCCGGCTGCGGGCCGTCCCCGGGCCCGACGACACCACCATCCGCTTCGACCCGCTCGAACACCCGCTGCCGGGAGCCGGGACCTACCCGTGGGCGCGGCGCCTCCGGGAACGTTCCTACCGAACCGCCCGCGGGACCGCGCCAGGGCAGCCCGACGCCCGGAAAACCGCGGCTGACACAACAACCCAGCAGCACACCCCGCCGCCCCTCGAGAGGAAACCCATGTCAACCGTCACGCAGGTCTTCAATTCCCCGGCACCGGACGTCTGGAAGGTGATCGCCGATGGCTGGCTGTACTCCGGCTGGGTTGTCGGCGCCTCGCGGATCCGCTCCGTCGACGCGCACTGGCCCAAGGTTGGCGCACGCTTGCATCATTCCGTGGGCGCATGGCCCCTGATCATCAACGACTCCACCAAGGTGACGGCCGTTGATCCAGGGAAGTCACTGGAACTGATGGCCCGCGGCTGGCCCCTGGGCGAGGCGAAGGTGGTCATCACGCTGGAGGACCAGGGGACCCAATGCCGCGTCTCGATTGCCGAAGACGCCGTCAGAGGTCCCGGCCTGGCCGTGCCCAAAGTAGTGCGGGATCCCCTAATCTCGGTGCGGAACCGGGAAACCCTGAAGCGGCTCGAACTCATGGCCGCCGGCGGGGCGGGCCGCTAGCCGGACGTTAAGCACAACGCGGGGTCACTCTACGCCCGGTGATCCGAATGGAACGGGCGGTGAGTGACCCCGCGTTGTGTAGAGAGCTAGACGCTGGCGGCGACCCCGTCGCGGGAGATGGACACCATGTCCTCGCGGGGCACAACCTTGATGCGCTCGCGCTTGACCTGTACGCCGTGCGATCCGCCGGCCGCCGTGGCCTCGGCGCCCAGGGCAAGCTCGTGCGCGTCCAGTGCCAGCCAGCCTTCCCAGCTGGTGTACTCCACGCCGCGGCTTTCGAGAAGGTCGACGACGGCGCTTGCGGCGGGCGCCTCGGCCACCGGCAGGTTTTCACGGTCTTCCAGCAGGTACGTCACGGTTTCGAGGGCGTCGCCCTTGGTGTGGCCGATGAGGCCCACGGGACCGCGCTTGATCCAGCCGGTGGCGTAGATGCCCGGGACGTGCTCGCCGGACGCGTCCAGGACGCGGCCGCCGGCGTTCGGGACGACGCCCTTCTTGTGGTCGAACTCGACCTCCGGCAGGGCCGAACCGAAGTAGCCGATTGCGCGGTAGACGGCCTGCACGGGGTAGTCGACGTATTCGCCGGTGCCGCGGGCGTTGCCCGTGCCGTCCAGCTCGGTGCGTTCAAACTTCATGCCGCTGACGCGCCCGGGGTTCGCGGCGTCGTCGTAAATTTCCACCGGGCTGTGCAGGAAGTGCAGGTGCAGGCGGCGGGAGGCCTTGAGCTCTGAGAGGTCCTCGGGCTGCTCGGCGATCCAGTTGGTGAGCGTGCCCACCATGGTCTTGGTCTGGTTGTTGCTCTGGATCTGGCGGTCCGATTCCTCGTCGAACTCGAAGTCCTCCGGGTACAGGATGATGTCCACGTCCTTGGAGTGGGACAGTTCGCGGAGTTCCAGCGGGGTGAACTTGACCTGGGCCGGGCCGCGGCGGCCGAAGACGTGGACGTCCGTGACGGGCGAGGACTTCAGGCCGGCGTAGACGTTGTCCGGGATTTCGGAGACGAGGAGGTCATCAGCGTGCTTTGAGAGGACGCGGGCCACGTCAAGCGCCACGTTGCCGTTGCCGATCACGGCGATTTCCTTGGCGTCCAGCGGCCATTCGCGGGACACGTCCGGGTGGCCGTCGTACCAGGAAACGAAGTCCGCGCCGCCGTAGGAGCCCTCAAGCTCGATGCCCGGGATGTTCAGGTCGGCGTCCTTGATGGCGCCGGTGGCGAAGATGACGGCGTCGTAGTGGGTGCGCAGGTCCTCGATGGAGAGGTCCGTGCCGTAGTCCACGTTGCCGAAGAAGCGGATGTCGCCGCGGTCCAGGACCTTGTGCAGGGCATTGACGATGCCCTTGATGCGCGGGTGGTCCGGGGCCACGCCGTAGCGGATCAGTCCGTAGGGCGCCGGGTAGCGGTCAAAGAGGTCGATGCTCACGGTCAGCTCGCCGCTCTTGACGGCTTCGCTCTTGGTGAGGATGTCCGCAGCGTAGACGCCGGCCGGGCCGGAGCCCACGACGGCGACGCGCAGTGGACGTTCGGCAGAACCTACGGTGGTGCTTGATGACACGGCTGTGTTCCTTTTCTTCTGCATCCGTTGCTCCACAACTGCCCTTCTGAGGCTTGATAACGGCAGTTATAGAGCAATCGACGGGCTTTACGGGGTGAGAACGCGGGTGGTGCGGGGCTTGTTGGGGCTGGTGGTGCTGTAGTCAGCGGTCTTGAAGTGCGACGGCGCAAAGGGGCTCACGCGGACAACGTCACCGATCACGATCACGGCAGGATTCGCGACGCCGGTGGCCTCAGCCTGGTCGGCGATGGACCCGAGGGTGCCAATCGTCACGCGCTGGTTCGGCAGGTAGCCGTTTTCCACAATACCAACCGGAGTGTCCCCGGGCAGTCCGGCTTTGCCCAGGGCGGACGCCGATTCGCGCAGCTGGCCCACTCCCATGAGGAGCACCACGGTATGGTCTGCGCGGGCCGGGACCTCGGACAGTTCCTCGTGGCCGGTGACCACGCTGAAGCCCTTGGCCAGGCCGCGGTGCGTTACCGGAATGCCTGCGGCGGCCGGGACGGAGATCGCGGATGTGACGCCCGAAACCACTTCAACCTCGACGCCGTGCTGCCGGCAGAACTCCGCTTCCTCGCCGCCGCGGCCCAGGACGTAGGGGTCGCCGCCCTTGAGGCGCACCACGCGGTGTCCGGCGAGGGCCTCGTCGACGAGGATGCGGTTAATCTCGGCCTGCGGCACGGGATGGTTGCCGGGCGTCTTGCCCACCTCGATCACGCGCACATCGGGGGCAAGTTCGTTGAGCAGTTCGCGGGGGCCGAGGCGGTCTGCCACCACAACATCGGCCTGGCCCAGGAGCCTGCGGCCGCGGACGGTGATGAGGCCGGTGTCGCCGGGGCCGCCGCCCACGAGGGCCACGGAGCCGGCAGTCGCCCGGCGCCGGCGGAGCGGCAGGTCACCGGTTTCCAGGGCCGTAGCGACGGCGTCACGCAGGGCCATCGCGCGGCGCGGGTCTCCGCCGGCGTTGACGGCGATCTTGACGTCGTCCACCACGGCGACGGCGGGGGTCCAGGCAGCCGAAGCTTCGTGGTCGGAGGCGTTGACGCACCAGATGCGCTGCGCCTCGGCATCGGCAGAAACCTGCGAGTCCACGGCGGAATCGCCAGTGGCGGTCTGAACGAACCACGCGCCGTCGACGTCGGAGGAAGAGTAGGCGCGCGGTACCCAGGTGAGCAGGCCGGCGTCGGCGAGTTCCTGGAGCGCGGCTGAGGCAACCGGGGCCACCACGGTGACCCGTGCACCGGCGTCGAGTAGGCCCTTGGCGCGGCGCGTGGCCACGGGTCCGCCGCCCACCACCAGCACAGGGCGGCCGAGCAGGCGCAGTGCCGTTGGGTAGATGTCCTGAATTGCCATGAATCAACGGTAGGGCCGGGTCACATTCACCAACAACGGCGGCGGAAACACCAGTTCACGTAAGGTAACGCTGCGTCACATAGGGGCGGTCGCGGCGTAGAGCCGCCCCCGCCCCGCGCGGGCCGCTACTTCACGGCGATAAGTTCGATCGGCCGGATGTCCGGATCCTTGGCGAGCAGGGACGGGCCATGTTGGCCCAGGGCGGCAGGAATGGCCCCGTTGAGGTGGGCCTGCCGGTCCTCCTCGGTGTCAAAAGTGTCGAAAATGCCGAACGTGTTCTCGCTGACCCGGAACGCGTACCAGGTCCTCGTGCCAGGCTCGCCGAGTACTATCTCGCGGCCTCCGTTGAGGAAGTCCCAAACTTCCTGTTCCTTCCCGGGCTTGGCCTCGACCAGTGCCAGCAAGCCAAATTTTGGTGCCACGGCTACCTCCTGAACAGTTGTGGGATCGGGCCGGCTGCCGGCCTTGTCGTGAGTGTAGGCACGCTGCATCGGTGGAACAAGGGTGCGACGGTGCCAGGACAAAGGACAGCGGAAAGCCCGACGGCGAGTATCGCCGTCGGGCTTTCTTGTTGGGTCAGTGCGGACGCGCTTAGCGCGTGCTGCCGGCCAGGAGGCCGCGGCGCTGGAGCAGGCGCTTCTCGATGGGCGCGAAGACGAGCAGCTCGATCAGGATGCCCACGGCGAGGATCAGCAGGATTGCGGACATCACGATGGTCATGTCCGCGAGGTCGCGGCCCTGGTTCAGCATGGAGCCGAGGCCGAAGCCGATGGTGCCGCCCACGGCGATGATTTCCGCGGCCATGAGCGACCGCCAGGAAAATGCCCAGCCCTGCTTGAGCCCGCTCAGGTAGCCCGGCAATGCGGCCGGCAGGATGATCTGCACCGCCATCTGAAACCGGGACGCACCCAAAACTGTGCCTACGCTGCGGTACTGCGGCGGGATCTGGTCCACGCCGGAGATCAGGCCATTGATGATGGACGGGATGGCGCCCATGAAAACCACGAAGTACACGGTGGCGTCGGTGAGGCCGAACCAGATGATGGCCGCGGGCACCCACGCCACGGACGGCAGGACCTGAAGCCCGGAGATGAGGGGCCCGAACGCCCTGCGCAGCGGAGCCACCTGGGCCAGCAGCAGGCCGATCGGCGTCGCGATCACCACGCTGATCAGGAAGCCCATGATCCCGCGCTGCAACGAGGTCCACACGGCCTCCTGGAGCGATCCCTCAGCCCACAGCGTGCCGAACTGCTCCAGCACGTCCATCGGTCCGGGCACCTGGTCGCGGCGCTTGAGGCCCAGCGAGACGTAGAACTGCCAGATGATGATGAGCACCACAAGGGCGGCCACCGGCAGCAGGATGCGGCTCCAGTCGACACGCGCCTTGCGGATGGCGTCCGACTGCAGCGAGTCGAGCCCGGATTCGAGTTCGCGCAGGTCTGCGGAACCGGTGGAGGAACGGGTCAGGGCCGCATGGATTTTTGTGGAACCGGTGGCTGAGCCTGCCGACACCGGGGCCTCGTCAGGGAGGACCGCCGGCTTCTCTTCTGCCACAGGGGTCGGGTTACTTGGCATGGCGGCGGATCTCCTCTCGCAGCCGGGCGGTGATGACCCCGGTCAGCTGTCCGGCAAGACCGGCGTCGGTACGGTGTTCTTCGGTGACGTTCCATTCCTGCACCACGCGGCCGGGCCGGGAGGACAGCAGGAGCACGCGCTGGCCCAGCCGGACGGCTTCGCGGACGTTGTGCGTCACAAACACGATGGTGCGCCCGGTTTCCTTCCAGATGCGTTCGAGTTCGTCATGGAGCAGGTCGCGGGTGATGGCGTCCAGGGCAGCGAACGGCTCGTCCATGAGCAGCAGCTGGCGGTCCTGCGCGAGCGAACGCGCCAGGGCCACACGCTGGCGCATGCCGCCGGAGAGCTCGTGCGGGCGCTTGTCGCCGGCCTCCGCGAGGTGCACCAGGTCCAGCAGTTCATCGGCTTTCGTGCGGCGCTCGGCCTTGCCGACGCCGCGCAGTTTCAGCGCGAGCTCGACGTTCTCCCGGGCTGTGAGCCACGGGAACAGGGCGGCGTCCTGGAACATGAACGCGGCGCCGTCGCTGGGCACCTCAAGAGCGCCCGACGTCGGGACCTCCAGTCCCGCCATGATGTTCAGCAGGGTGGACTTGCCGCAGCCGGACGCACCGAGGAGGGCGACGAACTCGCCCTTGCCGATGGTGGCGTTGACGTCGTCCAGCACCGGGGCGCCTTCGCCGAAGCGCTTGCCCAGGTTTTCCAGTACGACTGGCATGGTCCCGTCCTTTGTTCGTGGTGCGTGGAGCTTGGTGTGCGGTGAAGCCGGTTGGGCTAGTCCAGGCCCAG
Organism: Arthrobacter sp. Bi83; assembly: GCF_918698095.1. Taxonomy (GTDB): domain Bacteria; phylum Actinomycetota; class Actinomycetes; order Actinomycetales; family Micrococcaceae; genus Arthrobacter. Next base: position 201 of record NZ_CAKKLY010000006.1, on the reverse strand, counting down.
CCCCGCTGCGGATGCCTTGTCGTCGGTCACCGCGTTTAGTGCCCGGAGATCGAAGATGCCGTTGAGGTCGGCCTGTTTGGTGGTGCCGGCGTCCACGCCGTCCTGCAGCAGCTTGTTGAAGGCTCCGGCCAGCGGGTCAACGGTGAACACGATGTTCTTCAGGGACCGGTCGATGACGTCCTGCGGGAGCGCCTTGCCGGC
>NZ_CAKKLY010000005.1 GCF_918698095.1 Arthrobacter sp. Bi83 | reverse complement strand
TGCGGGCGGCGGCGAGTTTCACGGCGGCCAGGCCGCGGACCAGGTGCATGTTCGTGGACAGCGGCTGGCCGGTGATGGGGAAGTTCTCCACGGCCCGGAGCGTGTGCACACCCCAGTACGCGGCGGCTGGAACGTCCCGGTCACCCAGGAGATCATGCTCGGAACGGACGTCCGGAGCGGTATTGGTGATGGTCATGATGGGTCCTCACGGCTTCATTGACGGGATTGGACAGAAGTTATTGGTCTGCGGTGGAAGTTATTGGTCTGCGGTGGAAATCAGTGGTCTGTGGGGCCTGGGTGATGGCCGCCGCCCAGGACGCCGAACAGCGGTGCGCCGCATCATGGAGTAGCCGGGCATGCGCCACCGTCAGCAGCTGTTCAGGCAGCAGCGTCCCGGCAAGGTGGCCCGGCAAAGTGGTCCGGGCGGGGCGGATCAAGAACGTAGTTCAAGCAAGGCGGTCCAGACAACAGTGGTTGAGGCAACGCGGAGGCAGAAGGATTCAGCCGTCTCGATGGTTATTTCTCGCCGCCGGGGACGATGCTGACCAGAGCGCACTCCACCCCGTGGAGGTGCCTTGTCATTGCCCGGGACGCTTCCTGTGCGGATCCCCGCTCAATGGCATTGAAGATGCGCGTGTGTTCGGCGTCAGATGCCTTGCGCCGGTCAGCTACCAGGTTGAGGGTGTTCGACTGGTCCGCCATGGCCTCGCGGATGTCTGACAACACGCCTGCAAAGACGCCGTTGCCGCTGCACCGGGCTATGGTGGCGTGGAACTCGGCGTTCAGAAGCACCCAGTGCTGGAGGTCGTCCTCGTCCGCCATCGCATCAAGGATTTCGCGCAGTGCCTCCACATCCTCGGGAGTCCGGCGTTCGGCAGCCAAGGCAGCGGCCGGCACCTCGATGTGGGGGCGCGCCTCCACAAGGTCACGTGCCGAATACTTGCCGAGCTTGAGGTCCTGGGCAACGCGGTCGGCGATGACGAACGTGCCTTTTCCCGTGTACGTTGCCGTCAGCCCGAGTGCGTTGCACGAACGAAGTGCTTCACGGACCATGGACCGGCTCACGCCGTACTGCTGTGCCAGGGATGCCTCGGAATCCAGCCTGGCGCCGACGGGGATCTTGCCGCCTTCGATGGCGTTTCGGAGGGAGGTGAACACGGCTTCGGCGGCGCCGACCCGGATCACCTTGTCTTGTCCAACTGTCCAGCTGTCCAACAGGTTGCTCATGCAAGAAATATGGCACGGGTCACGTCTCCCTGTCAACGTGTGACGGCGCGCCCTGTCGTCGATTTCCTAGGCCCTGGCCAGCATCCGGAGTTTATCGAAGCTCTCGGTCCAGCCGTCCCGGTGCAGGGTAAGGCGCTCCTCCGTCGCGAACCCAGTCTGCGAGAGCGTGAGAAGCGTGGCGTTACCTGCGGTCTCAAGGGACAGTGTGACGACGGTTTCACGGTCGTCCGGAGTGGGTTCTTCCCAATGGAACGTATAGACGAGTCGATTCGGCGGGTCGTTCTCGAAAAACTCGCCGGCCAGGTGGAACAGATCGCCGTCCGGCGGTTGCATCGACAGGCGGTAAGCGCCGCCCTCGCGGAGGTTGACTTCCGCTTCAGGCGTCGTGAAGCCGCGCGGCCCCCACCATTTCACCAGTTCCGGCTGTTCGGTCAGCAGGCTGAAGATGCGCTCACGGGGCGCATCGAGAGTACATTCCAAGGTCAGAACCAGTCCGCCTGGCTGTTCAGTCATGTTCCGACTCTGGCACCGGACGGTCCCGGGAGTAAGTGGCCTTCCCCTTCCTGATTCGGCGGGGCTGGCCGTCACTTCGCGAGTGTCAGCAGCTTGCCCTCCTGGACGGCCTGCCGGGACAGCGTCTTGTAGCCTTCCTGCTCGAACAGCACGGTGATCACGTCCTCCTCGTGCCGCATCACCAGGCCCGGCCCCCACTCCTTGTGAACAACAGAGGCCTGGAGCGGGAACGGTTCCCCGCCCGCGGCGGCCGCGGCGCCGTCGTCGTAATCCTCCTCGTAGGCGGAGCCGTCGGCGCAGTTGTCGCAGTTGCCGCAGGGCTCGGGGAGGTCCTCGCCGAAGTAGCCCAGCAGGAACTGGCGCCGGCAGGAGTCAGTCTCGGCATAGCCGCGCATCATCTCGATGCGCGAGCGGTCCACGCGCTGGCGCGCTTCGGCGAGTTCGACGGCGCGCTCCACCACCGCGGGCAGCTTGGCGCCGGATTCCAGCCGGATGCCGCGCTTGCCGGTCTTCACGGCGCGCGTCTCCTGCAGCTGGTTCAGCAATCCGGTGAGCTTCCGCGGGGAAAAGCCGGTCTGCCCGGCAAGGGCTTTCTGCTTCAACGGTCCGTCAGCGGCGCGCAGGACAACAAGAACAGCCATGAGCGATTCCTCGTCCGGAGTGTGCGTGCCGAAGAATTTGCGCAGGCCCAAGTCTTCGAGCCGGTAGTGCAGGACGGCGGCGGCCGGTTCGCCGTCGCGCCCCGAGCGGCCGATCTCCTGGTAGTAGCTGTCCAGGGAATCGGGGATGTCGGCGTGGATGACGAAGCGGACGTTGGGCTTGTCGATGCCCATGCCGAACGCGGTGGTGGCCACCACGAGGTCGAGCCCGTCGTCGAGGAACTGCTCGTGGGCGCGGTCCCGCTCACTCTGTTTCCGCCCGGCGTGGTAGGCCTCTGCGCGCAGCCCGCGCTCGGTGAGCTCAGCGGCGTACGCCTCGGTGTCCTTGCGGGTGGCGGCGTAGAGCAGGCCCGGACCCTTGAGTTCAGCCACCTGCTCCACCACGGCGCGGCGCTTGTCCCGGTCCTCAAGGTGGCGGACCACGTCGAGCCGGATGTTGGGCCGGTCGAAGCCGTGGACCAGGACCAGCGCGTCCTTCATGCGCAGGCGCTGCTGGATTTCGTCGCGGACCGGGGGAGAGGCGGTGGCGGTGAGGCCGACGACGGGCGGGTTGCCCAGCTGCCCACGGACCTCGCCGAGTCGGAGGTAGTCGGGGCGGAAATCGTGGCCCCAGGACGAGACGCAGTGGGCCTCGTCCACCACGAACAGCGAGACGTTCAGGGCGGCGAGGCGCTCCACGGTTTCGGTCTTGGCCAGCTGCTCGGGGGCGAGGAAGAGGAAGACGGCGTCGCCGCGTTCGGCGGCTTCCCAGGCGCCGTTCACTTCGGAATCGCTGCGGCCCGAGTTGATGGCGACGGCGGCGTCCCCGCCGAGGTCCTCCAGCAGGCCGTCCAGCTGGTCCTCCTGCAGCGCGATCAGCGGGGAAACGACGACGGCGGGACCGCCTGCGGGGGCATCCGGGCTTCCGCTGTGGCCGGCTCGGTTTTGGTGCAGGTGCAGCGCGGCCACCTGGTAGATGGCCGACTTTCCGTAGCCGGTGGGCATCACGGCGAGGACATCGCGGCCGGCGGCAAGCGCGCGCATCCCGGCGAGCTGGCCGTCGCGGAGGTGGGGGAGTCCGAAGGTTCCGGCAGCGAGCTGGCGGAGGCCGGCGTCGTAATCGGTGGTGTTTTCGGTGGGGGTGGCGTTGGTGTCACTGGCATGGGTGTCACTGGCGGCAGCGGGGGCGAGGGCCTCGGTCATGGTGGCAGCTCCGTGGGTGCGATCCATTGGCCGGGTGTCTTCAGCCGTGGAATCTACCCTAGTCCCAGGTTCGCCGGGCGTCATGTCGGTGAACTCCGGCCGGCACCTCCCTGCCGGCCGCAGTTCATCGGTTCAAGGGTCAGCGGTCAGAGGGGCCGTGGGCTTCGGACTGGGGCGGGGAACCGCCTGGGGGCGTGAACTCTTACGGTGGCCTGGGCGGGCCTGGAGCGATTGCCCATTTCCCTGCGCCCCGCCGGTGGGTACGGTTGCCCCATGCAGAAGATTTCGATTGACGCACTGGCCACGCAGCAGCTCGAGGCTGCAGTTTCGGCCGGCAGCGGGCGGGCTGCCGACACCGTGTTCGGCGGGCACGAGAAGGTGATGCGCCAAACGGTCATGGCGCTTAAAGCGGGGACGAGTCTCAGTGAGCACCAGAACCCCGGCGAGGCAACCATTTTTGTCCTCCGCGGCTCGCTTTGGCTGCGGTCCGGCGGCGAATCCTGGCAGGGCAAAACAGGTGATTTGCTGATCATTCCGGACGGGCTGCACAGCCTGGACGCAGAGGAAGATTCAGCCTTTTTGATGACGGTGGCGAAGATCAGGCAGTAGGCACTGGTGACGTTCGCCGCACCGGCGTGGACAGTGCTGTTTTGACTGTCCGGGCACGTGTAATATCCCTTCAGGGGGCGGAGACGCCGGAGCGTCAAACTGGGGGACATCAGCGCATGTGCAAGCGATAAAGCCGTGTGAAATCAGTCGTGAAAACACTCTAGTGGGATCACTCGTGTCACTTCCGGTGAACTCACTCCTGTGACTCACTGCGCCGTCCTGACTCATTGCGCCGTCCGGAACCAGCCAGCCCTCAAAAGCTGAGAGTCCGGGCGGTCCCCAGCGCTACCTGCAAACTCCCCTTCCCGCCGAGCCGATGGTCCGCCAAACGGCTCAGCAGCCACCCGCGGCACTCGCCGCAAACCCATCACCCCGCCCAAATCGGTGACCCCTGCCGTCGCCAGCCCGAAAGGACAGCCATGAGCCAGCCCGGCCAGACCCCGCCTCCACCTCCGCCGGCGCCCGACTACACCACCTATGGTGCGCTGGGGTTTTTTGAAGGCCAGCAGAGCCCCGGCGGGTTTGGGCAGGGGCAGTACGCGGGCAAGCAGTACGCTCCGCAGTTCGGGGCGGCTCCGGAGAAGTTCTTCGTCACCACCTGGCTGCTGTCCCTGTTCCTCGGCGGCCTGGGCGTGGACCGCTTCTACCTTGGCAAGATCGGCACAGGCATTGCCAAGCTGCTGACTGCCGGCGGCTTGGGCTTCTGGACCCTCATTGACCTGATCCTCATCCTGGCGGGGAAGCAGCGGGACAAGGCCGGCCGGCCGTTGGCGGGCTATGCGCAGCACAGGGTGGTGGCGATTGCCGTCTCCGCGGTGCTCGTGGTGGGCGGCAGCCTCGTGGGTGCCGTCATCGGGGCCGGCGCGGCACTGGCCATCAACAGCGCCGGCACGTCGCCGATCGTCTCGGCTGCGCCTCTCACGGACGAGTCCGCGGCTCCGTCTCCTTCCGCGTCGGCTGGGGCATCCGAGGAAGCTGTTGCCGGCGATGACCGTCCCCGTCTGATTGCGCAGTCCTTCGCGGGAACCGGCGACGACGTCAAGACTGTGGACCTGAAGGGGATACCGGCGCTGGTGACCTTCACCTGCAAGGCGTGCTCGGGCAACACGGTTCTGGAGACGAACGGGGCCGAAATCATGCTCGTGAACACCGTCGGCGGCTACACCGGCTCCCACCTTGTGGACACCAGCACCGGTTCCGCAACCTCCGAGTTCGCCATCAGCGCCGACGCAGCCTGGACCCTGAAGGTGGAGGATGTGGACGCCGTCCCCACGGCCACCGGCAAGGCAAGCGGGCACGGTGACAAAGTCATCTACTGGGACGCGCCCACCGACAAGGCTGCCATTACCAACAAGGGCGAAGGTCAGTTTCTGGTGGAGGGCTTCGGTGCCGACGCTCCGGAACTGCCGGTCGACGAGGATGGCACCTACAGCGGCACGGTCCAGCTGACGCCCGGCTTCGTGCAGATCAAGTCCGAGGGTGACTGGACGATTACGGCGAAGTAGCGCCTCTGAGCGGCCTCCGCCAAGGTGGATGCCCTGACCTTAACGACGAATGGCCCCGACAGACCTCTGAGTCTGCCGGGGCCATTTTGCATGTCGGAGTCGCAGGCCATCGCCTTTATCGACCGTCAGCAGGCACATTCAACCTGCCAAAACCGCTCTTTCCCTTTATCCGTTACGAGCGCAAAATTAGCCACAACGGCTCCTAAGGTCGGCGAAAACCATGAGCAGAGAACTTTCGAATGCAGCTGCTTCGATACCTGTGGCAGTATCAGAAACCTTCCTCGATCGACACCGGCTGCGAAAAGCCAGGGCCTTACTCCTAGGCATGTTGCTGTCACTTGCCGTGCTATTCGTCCCTGCCGGACCAGGGTTCGTCGTGGGCCGGGCGGACGCAGCAGGTGAGACGGCGGGCGCAATCGCCGCACCAGCGCAGCCCCTTCAAGACGCGTGCAAAAAGGCCCAGGAGCTCACGAGCAACAAGAGACCCGCGGATGCGCTGGCGCTTATCGACAAGATTCGCGGGCCAGTGCCTCAACAGGCCCAGACCATGAGCACGGCGTGCGAGGAACAACGGCTCAACGCCATCCTGAAGGCCCAGCAGATGGCAGACGAGCCCCAGAAACCCGAGACCAACCCTGCGAAGCAGGCGGCCAATGACTGGGACCGCTTTGTCAAGAACGTTGCTACCCCGTTGTCAGGTGCGGGGCTGGCGTTGCTTGGCCTTGTGGTTTTCTTTCTGCTCATCGGGAGGCTTCTCGCCTTTGTCCCGAAGATGCCTTTTTTCAAAGTTACTTCTGTGCTGCGGGCAGTGCTGCTATTTGCCGGTCTGGGACTGATATTCGGGGGTTCCTATTGGATAGTTTCCGTGCTGGCGGCGCTGAAAGCAGAGAGTTTAGACGCAGGCACCTTCTGGGCGCTCGCCGGCGTGTGCCTGGTCCCTTTCGCCGGTGCAGCGTCCCTGGCCTTCTATCTCAGCAGCAGGCTTCGCATCTCGCTGGAGGTTCGCGGCGACGACGACGAGCCAAGCAAAGCTGACGCCTCTTATGTTGCCGCACTCCTCGACGAACTTGGCGCCGCACCTCCGCGCGGAATCGAGGTCCCTCAGGGCACAGATGTGTCGGCACTGGGAGACAGCGCCCTCACCGTCGCACTCAGCAACAAGGTTCTGGCGGCGGCCCAAAAGATACTGACTTCAATATTTGGTGTCACGCCGTGGAACGTGGTGGTTTCGCCTGCCAACGAGAATTCGATAACGGTTGCCATGACGCGCAACAGTTGGGCGGTGGCCGCGGCCACCATAGACCGGACGGCACTTGGCCTGCCGGGGAAGGCGGGGGGAGGAGCGGCGCCGGCCGGAAAGGGATCGCAGGCGAAACCGGGCTCTGGAACAGCGTCGGAGCTGCACAAAATGGCTGCCGCCTTCGTGCTCGTCACGCTGGCAGGCAAGCACCACGGATTCGAGGGATTGTGCGGTGCGACGGACTGGCGGAGTCTCGGTTTGCATGACATAGCGACCACGGAGGAATGGGCAGCAGGGGATCCTGGGAGGACGCTCTTGGGTAAGGCCATTGATTTGGACCCGGAGAACATGCTGGCAGAAATAGCGCTGCAAAACCGAATGTACCGGCACGCTACTGACTCACAAACATTCAAGAAGTATGCGGATTGGCTGTCTCACAAGGCCAAAGCGATGAGAAACGACATGGACGCCGAGACCAAGTCGGCGGCGGGCTACACGTGTCTGCTGTACCGGATTGAAATGACCTTCCTGAGCGCAGTTCTCAACTTGCCCGTGACGGACGAATTCAAGGCGCTACGTTCACAAGCCCGGGCACGTGCCCATGATCTGCTGAACTCGCTCGAGCCCGGCAGGCGCGTTCGCGTCCCCGGACCACTGGCTCACGGCATGCGCCTGCATGCTGCACTCGCTTACCACGACCTTTTCGGAGCCGGCAGCGGCGTAGCATCCGACGCGGAAGCCGACGCGGGCGCCAAAGCCTGGGAGAAAATAGCAAGCCCGTCCACTGGCCACCCGCTCCCGTACTTCGTCACTTGGTACAACGAGGCATGCGCCTCACTCGCGCCCGGCGCGGCTTACGCTGCCGCCTGCAGCATTGCCAGGAAGGGCGGACTGGCTAGCGAAGCCGAAGTCACGGAGAAGCTGAGGTATGCCTTTACGATCCCGGGACTCAAGGTATGGGCGCGGCAGGATCCCGAGCTGAAGGACCTCCGTTCCAGCCCGGCCTTTCTTCAGTTTCTGGGCGTGACGGCCCGGCAGGACTTCTGGAAGCTGGAGGCATTCGCGCCCTATGAGAAGCAGCTCCGGGAAGCAGGCCTAGCAAAGCCCGGTGACCTGCACCAGAAGGAAGTGGGGCAGAGTGACATCAGCGCCTACCTTCAGGTAAGCCCCTTGGTCCTCAAACGGCTGTGCAGGCTGGCGGCGCTTGTGCGCCGGGCGGAAGCCGTGCCAGGCAGCGGAGATGCCTGGCACATCTACCCGTTCCGGGTGGAAGTGGTGGGCGCGCTGGTGCACGCAGGGATTGAATCGCCGAAGACCATCCAGGATCCATGGATAGCGGAGAATGCCTCGGACGCGGCTGGCTCCGGCGACCCGGGCCCGTTCATCACAGGGCTAAGGGAAGGCATCAAACAGCGGGTCCTGATGGCACCGGACGCCAGCCAGCTGAAGGCGTGGCTGCGCCAGCTGAAGGAGACACCTGAGGACTACGCTGGCCAATATGAAGCAGACTGACGCTACCGCCGCTACGGACGCCGCCGCCGTCGTACCTTCCGCTGAAGAGTCCGGCACGGTGCATAACGCCGCACAGCAGAAGGTGCTGGAAAGGTTGTTCGCAGCGGGGATCAGCGCCGACAGTTCGCCGCGCCGCCTGGCCGAGTACGCGTACGACGCCTCCAACTACCGGGTGCCGCCGCTGGCCGTGGTGTTCCCGCGGTCCGTGGAGGACGTGGAGGCAGCGCTCGCGGTGTGCCGGGAGACCGGGACCCCGCCCGGCCGCTGTGGAAGGCATTGACGAGGCGATCGTGGACACCATGCGCTTCCGCCGCGGCGAGGGCGCGGTGCTGGGGCTGCCGGAGGGCAAGGCCTGGCTGTACGTGGACCTCGACGGCGACGACCCCGCCGAAGTCGCGGCCGAGGCCAACAGGCTGCTCGAGCGGCTGCGGCAGAACGGGCGCCTCGTGGCGGGCCGGCCCGTTCCCGACCCAACCCAGCGGGCATCGCTGTGGCGCGTGCGCGAGGACGGCGCCGGGCTGTCGTCCCGTCTTTCCACAGGCGGTGAGTCCTGGCCCGGGTGGGAGGATTCCGCCGTCGCGCCGGAGAACCTGGCCGACTATCTGGCGGACTTTCGCGGACTGCTGGACAGCTACGGCCTGCAGGGCGTCATGTACGGGCACTTCGGCGCCGGTTGCATGCACATCCGCATCACGTACGACCTGCGCGCGGCGGAGGGCCGGGACGTGTTCCGTCGGTTCTCGGCCGACGCCGCGCGGCTGGTGGTGCGGCACGGCGGCTCGCTCTCCGGCGAGCACGGCGACGGCCGGGCCCGGTCGCAGCTGCTGCCGCTCATGTATTCGCCGCGGATGCTGGAGGCGTTTGCCGCCTACCGCAGCCTGTGGGACCCGGCGGGCATCCTGAACCCGGGGTCACTCACGGACCCGGACCCGATGGATGAGAACCTGTCGCTGGACGGCGTGCCGGAGCGGGAGTGGCGTACCAGCTTCGACCTCCGGCCGCTGCACTCCGGCGGCGGGTCGGCTGCGGAGACGGACAACCCGGCGCACGCCGGTGGTAGCGGGATCGACCCGTGGGTCCACGCCGTCCAGGGTTGCATCGGCGTGGGCCGCTGCCGCACGGACGCCGGCGGCGTGATGTGCCCCAGCTACCGGGCCACCCGCGACGAGAAGGACTCCACCCGCGGCCGTTCCCGGGTGCTGCAGGACATGGTCCGCGGGGCGCGCACCGTGGAGGAGGGCTGGAAGTCCGAGGAGGTCCGCGAGGTCCTGGACCTCTGCCTGTCCTGCAAGGCGTGCTCCAGCGACTGCCCCACGGGCGTGGACATGGCCAGCTACAAGTCGGAATTCTTCGACCACTACTACCGGGGCCGGATGCGTCCGATCTCGCACTTCTCCCTGGGCTGGCTGCCTCGCTGGCTGAAGATCACCGGCCGCACGGCGCCGCTGGTCAACGCCGTACTGGCCACGCCGCTGGCGAAGGTGGCAGCCACGCTGGGCGGGATGACCACCGAACGTTCCATGCCACGGTTCGCCGGCGGCAGCGAATGGCGCAAGCAGGTTGCCGCGGCCGGCGTGGTGATGCCGGGCAGGAACGGCAGGAGGCACGACGGCGGGACTCGCCTGAGTGCCGGCGGTGCCGGTGCAGTCAATACAGACGACGGCGTGGTGCTGTTCGTGGACACGTTCACCAGGGGTTTCCGCCCCGAGGTCGCAGGCGCAGCTGCCCGCGTGCTTACCGCCGCGGGGGAGCGGACCGAGTGCTCGGCCGACGCGTGCTGTGGTCTGACCTGGATCTCCACCGGCCAGCTCGACACCGCAGAGAAGCTGCTGGGCAAGGCCGCCGAAGTGCTCGACGACGGCACGGACCGCCCCATTGTGGTGGTGGAGCCCAGCTGTGCGGCCGCGCTGCGCAAGGATCTGCCGGAGTTGGTCCACACGGACCAGGCCAAACGGGTGGCGGCACGGGTGCGGAGCTTCGCTTCGCATGTGGACCAGCTGGCACGGGCCGGCTGGTCGCCGGCGCCGTCCGAACCGCTGCCGGAGCAGGTGGTGCTGCAGACGCACTGCCACGAGTACTCGGTTTTTGGTGCCGGAACACAGCGCGCCGCGCTGACCGCCGTCGGCATCACCGACGTGGTGGACGCCACCGGGTGCTGCGGCGTGGCAGGCAACTTCGGCTTCGAGAAGGAGCACTTCGAAGTGAGCATGCTGGTGGCCGAGCAGGCGCTGGCGCCGGCACTGCGCGAGACCAGCGGGGAGTCCGTGGTGCTGACGGACGGCTTCTCCTGCGCCATGCAGGTCAAGCACCTGGACACCGAGCGGCCCGGACGCCACCTCGCCCAGCTGCTCGACCCCGGCATCGCTGGTTGAGCTTGTCGAAACCGCATAGGTGACGCCCCTGGGCTGGTCGCCGGATCCCTAACGGAGCTCGCGGGCACTCCTCCCGCTGCGTCGCGGTTAGGCGGCGGGGTGGACGTGGACGATGATGACCTGGACGCCTTTGGCCCCGTTGTAGCGGAGGTCGTAGTTCACCTCAAGGCCAGTGGCGAAGCCCGACGTGATGGAAAAGTCGCTCTTACTGGCCGGGTCGCTCTCAGTGGAGCTGATCCAGCCTTCGGCGGATTCCTTGGCGATGCCGTAGCGCTGCACGCCGTCACGGATGAGCTCGTAGAACTCCTCCCTGGATCCCGCTGTGAGGAAGTACGTGACCTCGCTGAAGTCCGCCCGTGTTTCCCCCGAAAGGAAGCGGATCCTGTCCGTCTTTCCGGTGACCTCCCCGGCCGGACCCACGATCGTGAGATCGATCTTACCGGCACCCTTGGTGTTGATCTCGGGCCCGAAATTTTCGCTGACGCCCACGTTGACGGCAGCTTTCTCGAGAGTCCCAGAACTCATGTCCAGCCGGGCGGTCCGGCTCGCCTTGATCTGCTCGACGCCTGCGTCATCGAGCATGGAGAAGGCGCCGGGGGCGAGTGTAGCCGTCGTTGTGGACGTCCTCGGCCCGCTGGTCACGGTGCAGCCGGTCAGGAGCAGGCTGAACGCCAGCAGAGCGGCCGGGACGGGCGCTCTCCCTCGGAGGCCACCAGCCAGATGCTGTCGGCGCCTGAACTTACGCAGTGCGACTACGGCTGCTGCCGCCAGGATTTTGTTCACGATGTTGCTCCACGAGTTCGCTGTGCTTACGGGTGGCGGAAGGCGGATCAGCCCAGCGGGAAGACGCCGATGAACCAGAACAGGGCGACGGCAAAGACGGCGAAGAACAGACTCAGGCAGCCCAGCGCGGTTCTTGTCTGGGAGGAGACATGGAAAGACTCGTTGGGGTCGGCCGGGTTGTAGGCGACCTCCACCGGCGATCCGGGTACCGGCTGCTCCGCAAACGAGACCTCGGATTCTCCTCCGAACGGCCTACCGTGCTCGTCGGTGAACTGGTACGTGGGCCAGAAGCGCCGGTTGGGCGTCATGTTGCCGGTACCGCCGCTCCAGCCGGCGCGGCTGCCGGTCACGGTGGCCTGCACGCGCGGCCAATCGGCTGCCATCTGCTCGTGCTGTCTGTTCTTCCTGACCGCGTGGATGACGGAGTAAATGACGCCGGCAACGAACAGCGCCCAGATGACGTACAGCACGATTTTCAAGTGATCCCCCAAGGCTCACAAAGCAGTATGTCAGCTTGCCCTGCCTTCGGCAGCCTGCCGCGCCAACGGATGCCCGAGCCTGGCCACGGCACAAAGGCCTGGACAGGCCAAGCCGGGATGTCAGGGTTCTGGTCTGGCGGCGAAAGGCGGCGCGGTCTCAAACCATGCTCTGCCATGCCGGTATCGGAATGCGGATCCGGTATAGCCGGCTGGTCGGAGATCGATGATGTCCTGCGCCCCTGCCTCGGGGCGTAGTGGTTTGTCCCACCACGGGCCGAAGATTGCCGGATCGGCTTCACGCACAGGGGTGACTCCTGGGAAGTCCGCGTCGATGCGGCCGCCGTGCTTCCGGACGGGAATACCGGCAAAGGTGTGCCCGGCAAGGCCGTACAGGAGCAACCGTCTGGCATCCGGGTCTGCAGGTTCCGGCAGATCGGAGCCTGCATCCCACAGCCAGGTTTCCTCAGCGAGTGCGGTGAACTCCGTGGGAGTCAGCTCGTTGATCCGGTCGAGGCCATGTATTGGGCAGTAGTCCGCGGCAGGCACTCCTTCGTTCCACATGAGATCGTTCTCCCCATCGGGGAAGGCCCGGCGGAACTCCGCCAAACAGTTGCAGCCGGGCGCTTCAGCGGCCTCCATCGGCACCTGCCCGGCATCGTTTCTTGCGTATGGACACCATGACGCCACGCCGCGGCCGGAGGGTATTTCCCAGACCAAGCTCCGTCCCACCCGGCCATAGGCGTACGTCCGCCACACCTGACTGACCGCTTCGGCGATGGCGACGATGCTCGCCGCGGTTCCCGCCGCCGCAAAAAAGCTAGACGACGACGCTTCCCCCAGTTCCTCGTAGGTATGGCCAAGCTCCGTGGGCAACACCCCGAAGGCCAGTGCCCAGCCGCCGCACGCCGCAGCCAGAAACAGCGGAAGCCTCAGCAGGCCACGTCGAAGCGCCCGGTTTCCTGCCCGTACGGCGTTAGGGCCCACCGCCGTCGTGCGTCCCGTGAGGGAAGCCTGCGCGAGACGACAGACCGCACGCAACTGATGCCACGGCCGAGCAGCCGCACTGACGGCCCACAGGGCGGCTGCGGCAGCGCCCAGCCACCACACGACCGCTGACGCATAGCCGTCCAGGGTGTGCGGAATGGCAGCAGCCAGCAACACCAAGGGTGCAGCCACCAGTGCGTATCTGCGGAGCAGGAATCCGACGACAGAAAAACTCAAGGCGAGGAGAATGCTCGCCATCCCGAACATGTCGATGGCGCGGTAGGCGCCGGCCCAGGCAGGATCATCAAGGGTTTCCCACCCGCGGTCCACTATGAAGGCCCCGGCCGTCGTCAGCACGCCGATAAGCCACGCGAAAGTACCTTCCCGACGGACATGGGCTCGCCGCGGAAGTGCCGCCCACGCCTCAACACTGGGCCGCACGATGGCGCTGGTCAGTGCCACCTGCCCCTCCTCATCAATAGACACGGAGACGATCATGCCACGCCTGAGGGGTCTGCGATCCTCAGCGCGCCCAGCCGTTGATGTGGCGGCGTTGAGGAGACAAGTCGGCGGGCCGCCCCCGAAAGGGGACGACCCGCCGTCGTGCGTTGTGGCTGTAAAAGCTATGCGACAGGCGCGTATGCCTTCGGCAGCTTCAGCCCGCGCTGGTCCATGAGCGCACGCAGGCGGGTGGGGTAGTCGGTGATGATGCCGTCCACGCCGAGGTCCATGAGGCGTGCCATGTCCGCGGTGGTGTTGACGGTCCACGGGATGACGGGCAGGCCGAACTCGTGCGCGTCGGCGATCATCTGCGGGGTGACAGAGCGGAACGTGGGGGAGATGACGTCGTAGCCCTGCGCCTTGGCTGCCTTGGCCAGGGAGCCGTCGTAGTCGTCGATGTCGATGCCGCCGAGCTCGGGCGCGGCGCCGGGCTTGCCCACCTGCAGCCACGCGTCGCCGCTGGAGAGGGCCACGAGGGGAAGCTGCGGGGCGATCTTCTTGGTGTAGTTCAGCGTGGACCAGTCGAACGACTGCACGGTGGTGCGGGCGGACATGCCCGCCATGTAGATCTCGGTGACCACGGCCTTGGTGAGCGCCACCGAGCCTTCGCCGCCGGCCTTGCCGTCCTCCACCTTGGTCTCTACGTTGAAGCGGACCTTCTTGGCGCCGTAGTCGCGCACCAGCTGGAAGACGTCCTTGAGTTCGGCGATCCGGTTGCCCTCGATCACCTGCTGCTCCGGGTAGCCGGCCAGCTGCTTGAAACCGCAGTTCAGCGTCTTGATCTGGGCCAGCGACAGCTCGGCCACACGGTCGCCGACATACGGGAACTCGGCATCGCCCGGGGTGGCCGGCGCGGTGTCCGCGCACTTGTCCGCCTGGATGGTGTCGTCGTGCCAGACGATCACCTTGCCGTCGTCGGTTAGGTGGGTGTCCAGCTCCAGCGTGCTCACACCCAGCTTTAGCGAGTTGGCGAACGCGGCCAGGGATTCCTCGGTCCACTCGCCGCGGCCCCCGCGGTGGGCCTGCAGGTCAAAGGAGCCGTTGCGCTCCGTGGTCTTGATAGGGGCGGCGGTGCCTGCAGCGTTCGACGACGGCGTGCCGGCGTCGGCGTTCGGGGCGGCGACGGCGGGGCTCGCCAGCGAGGTGAAGAGGGCGACGGCGGCCGCTGCGGTCAGGACTGTGCGCATGGTGATGGTTCCTCCTGGAAGACGGTGGCCGGCGCTGAGCCGCCGACCCGTCCACAGTATGGAAGCCACGTGGACGCCTGTGTGCGGGGAGTTGGATTGGAGGTTAACAGGTGTGCTGACCATGCCGGCGGGCTGCCGATGAGGCCGTTGCGAGGGGTTTCGCCGGGCCATTGACTCCCGTATTGAACGGCCTACGATGAGGCGCATCAAGACATTTCAAGGAGGAGATGTGTGATGTCGATCGCTGATGTTGAGCAGGTTGATGACCGCGGGATGGCCGCGTGGGACCAGCATGATGCGGCTGGATTTGCCAGCCTGTTGGCCGAGGATTTTACGTTTTCCGATGTTTCCGCTCCGGAGCCCTTCCGCTCCCGCGACCAGGTGCAGTCCTACATGGAAGCTTGGTTTTCGGCGTTTCCGGACATGCGTTCCAAGACCACCAACAGGGTGGTGAGCGATGACAAGGTGGCTGCGGAAATTGTGTTCACTGGAACTAATACCGGGCCGCTGATGATGGGTGGCCGGGAGATCCCGGCGACCGGCAGAGCAGTAACCGGAACGGGCACGTACTTTGCCACCGTGAAGGACGGCAAGATCGCGACGTTCACTGCCCATCCGGACGTGGCAGCCCTGATGGGTCAGTTGGGCCTGCTGCCCGGGACCTAAGTGCACCCGGGGGGCAGTTTTGAACGGTTTCACGATATGGAGGAGACGAAAATGGCTGACGGGGCTGGACTGATAGAACGTTTTTACAGGGAGATAATCGAGGGCGGAAATCTCAATCTCATTGATGAGCTGGCGACGGACAACTACATCGATCACGAAGAGGCTCTCCCAGGGCAACCGCCGGGCAAGGATGGGGTCCGGTACTTCGTGGACGCGATCCGGACGGCGTTCCCGGATATCAAGGTTAAGACCATCGAGGCTTCCGTGGCCGGCGGAAACATGGAGGCCTGCCACGTAATTCTCACGGGTACGCATCGAGGCGAGATGGCCGGCATGGCAGCAACGGGCAGGAGCGTCGAATTTGGCACCACTGACATAATTCGCGTCGAGGACGGCAAGGTGGCCGAGCACTGGGGAACCACGGACAACTTGAGGCTCATGCAGCAGGTCGGCGCAATCCCTGAATAGTCCCTCACAGTGCGTCCGCGGCGGGACTGCCTTGTGCGGCAGTCTCCGTTGCGGAACGAGCAGGACTCCAGGAACTGAGGAGGGCGAGGCCTGCGGCCTCCGCTGCGCTCAGCACCACAGCACCCAGCCACAGCGAAACCGGCCAGCGGATGGCATCGGTCACCGCGAAGGCGACGAGCTGGCCCGTCCACAGCAGCGCCGCGGTTCCTGCGGTGATCGCGGGCAGCCGCCGGCGAAGCCAGGGTTCTGGCACCCGGGCAAGGAGCAGGTCAGCGACGACGGCGGCCACCGTGGCTCCCACTGCTCCGGCGATCGCAAAGGGGTGCAGGCCCACCATCACCACGGGCAGCCACGCTGCAGCGGCCACCAGCATGGTGACGACCCCGCGGGCAGGGCGCTTCGCCGTGGAGAGCGTGAAGAGGAACGGAGCAATGATCAGTGCCGTGGTCAGCAGGTAACTTGCCAGGGTGATGACCACCGGCATCTCCGACTGGTTGCGTCCGGGGCTGCCGAACGGTGTCGGGGTGAAGAGGGCCGTTGGCCCCGGCCGAACGAAGACGGAGACGTAAATCAGGAAGAACGCCCCCAGCCCGGTCATCAGTACGACGGCGAACAGCGCCGCCGGGGTCCACGCCACGTTCCCGGAGGGGCTGGTCGCCCGGGCGCTCCGGACGCCGGTGCCCAGGATGAGGAAGAGGCTGAAGCCCAGCAGCAGGTGGGTGGGGCTGACCAGGGCATCCAGCGAGACCTCGATGCCCAGGAGCTCGTGCCACAGCAGGTCCAGGCTGCCGGCGACAGCGAAGAGGATGAGCCCCACGACGGTTCCCCGGTAGCCGGCCGGAACAGCCTTCGCGAGAGGCTGCCCGGGCACCCGGTTGCGCCAGATCACGACGGCGGTCCACGCCGCCGTCGCCAGCATGCCGGAGTAGAGGGCTGCGTGCCACGGCGTGAAGAACGTCTCCAGGCTGGGCAGGTTCAGGTGCGCCCATCCGTCAAGGAAGACTGCCAGCAGCAGCCACAGTCCCAGGAGTTCTGTGACGAGGTCGCGGAGTGCGCCCGCTCGTGTGGTGTGCGCCGTATCGAGCATCATTGCCCACTTCCAGAAGCCATCAGGTGAGGGGATGGTACTGCTGCCCCGGTCGGCTCACAAGGCAAGAATGTTCAAGGCCCGCGTCGAGTACTCACAGCCGAATACTCTCACGGGGCCTTCAAACGGCAATGAAGCACCAGACGCTAATCCGGTTCAGAGCTGGTCGGTCACCACCGGCAATGAGGGTCCGCGGGCGCGCCCGTTCACAGAGTTCGTTGCGGAACCCTCGTGTGGGGAAGACTGTTGCCGTGAGCAACTCTTCCCGCACCGGCCTCGCCGTGGCCGGCCTCAGCCTGGGCACATCGCTAAACCCCCTGAACTCGTCAATGATCGCCGTCGCCCTGGTGGTCCTGCGCGAGGATTTCAGGCTCGACGTCGCCACGGTCACCTGGGTGATCACCGCCTTCTACATCACCTCGGCCGCGGGCCAGCCGCTGATGGGCAGGCTCGCCGACAGGTTCGGGCCACGGAAGCTCTTCATGCTGGGCATGGCGCTGGTGGCGGTGACCTGCGCGCTGGCGCCCTTCTCGCCCAACTTCGTGTTCGTCTGCATCGCCCGCGCCCTGATGGCGCTGGGGACGGCGACCGCATACCCGAGCGCCGTCGTCATGGTCGGTGCGCTGGCCCGGCAGGCGAACTCAACCTCCACCCGGCCGCTGGGCCGCATTCAGATGGCCAACACATCCGGGGCAGCGGTGGGCCCGGTGGTGGGCGGGCTGCTGGTGAGCCTGGTGGGCTGGCAAGCGCTGTTCCTGATCAACGTGCCGCTGGCGCTGGCCGCCCTGCTTATCGTCCGGAAGGTCGCACCCGCGGACGAGCCGCGGGAGCAGGGCAGCGTGGCCACCCTGGTGCGTGACTCGGACATCCCCGGCATCCTCGCGTTCGTGGGCGCCATGGTGCTGCTGCTGATGGGGCTCCTGAATGCATTGCCCGGGTTCCGCTGGTGGCTGCTGGGCGGCGCCATGCTGCTGGCCGTGCTGTTCGCCTGGCGCGAGCTGAGCTTCGGCAGGCCGTTTCTGGACCTGCGGCTGCTCGGCAGGAACCGTCCGCTGCTGCTGGTGTATCTGGGCTTCACGGTGTTCAGCGGGGTCTACTACTTCGCATTCTTCGGCCTGCCCCAATTGCTGCAGGAGGCCGCGGGCTACAACCCCGGCCTGGTGGGCGTGCTGATGCTGCCGCTCGCAGCCATGTCGGTAGTCATCACTCCGCTCGCGGTGCGCGCCATCGACCGGTTCGGTGTGCGGCGGGTGCTGATCGCCGGCGTCGTACTTCTGGCGGTGGCGGCAGCGGCACTCTGGCTGCTGACGGCGTCGTTCGCAATCCTGCTCGTGCTGGTGCTGACAGCGTTGATGGGCGTGCCGTACGGCTCAGTCAGCATCGCCTCCAACCAGGGGCTCTACCTCTCCGCCGCGCCGGAGGACAGGGGAGTGGCCGCCGGGATCTTCCAGACCTGCCGGTACGTCGGCGCCATCAGTGCCACCGTGATGATCGGCATCTTTTACGGCACCGGGGTGAACCAGGAGAACTGGGGCCGCATCGTTTTGGTGATGCTGGTGCTGAGCGGAGTGACGTTCGTGGTGTCGCTGCTGTGGCGGGAGCGCAAGGCGGCGTAGGGAGACAGAAGTTGGCTTAACGCCAGCCGGGTCGTGCCCGGTCGATGCAGCCGCGCAAAGCCGGTCAGGTACCGGCAGCCACCATCACCGGCTCGCCGTTCAGATACTCAAGCTGCCAGCCGTCAATGGCATGGTGGTGGGCCAGGTTGAGCACGGCGTTGTCGATGCTTGGCAGGGTGCGGCCGATGGCGCGGCTGAGGCTCACGCGGATGAGCGTGCCGTGGGCGACCACCAGGACGCGGCGGCCGCGGAACTCCTCAGCCAGCGCTTCCAGGGAGGCCAGCCCGCGGCTGGCTGCCTCGTCCTCGCTTTCTGCGCCGCGGAAACCATCGGGGATGCGAAGTCTGTCCAGTTCAGGACCGTCCTGCAGGCCCTCCGCGGGTCCGAAGCTGCGCTCGGTGAGCTCCGGCACCCGCCGGGCTACGCTGAGCCCGAGCCCGGCGGCGATCAGGTCGGCGGTTTCCGCGGCACGGCTTAGGGGCGAGGACACGATCGCATCCCACTCGTAGCCGGACAGGGCGGCGACGGCATCGCGCGCCTGGCCGCGGCCGACGTCGTTCAGCGGAATGTCGGTGGATCCCTGCAGCCGGCGCTGTGCATTCCAGTCGGTCTGGCCATGGCGGACGAGGGCGAAGGTCGTAAGGGTCATGGTTTCCATTCTGCCTTGACGGCGGCAGGCTTCCCGCCATCTTCCGCCAGCCGGCAGGCCGACGGCGGCAGTTACCAGTGCGAGCATGGAACCGGGGTCCTGCGGCCGGGTTCCGGCTACTGGGCGGAGCGCCGGTTCCGCGCCTGGCGCACCAGCCGGCTGAAGGCAAAGACGAAGACGGCCTCGATCAGCACCATCAGTCCAAGCAACGGCCACTGCCCCTTGGCGGTGAACACAATCGCGCCGGTGAGGACCAGCACGGTTCCAAGGACCAGGGCGTACACGGCGAACCCGAAGGCCACCTTTGCACTGCGCACGCCGGTGCGGAAGCCAAAGCCCAGTGGCTGGCCTCCGGGTAGTCCCGCGACGCGGTCGGGGCCTGCGGGTTTGAGCCGGTCGAACTCTTCCCACGGGTCCCGGTCCTCATGCTGATCGGTCATGCTTCCATTATCCCGCGCGGCCGGAGGCCCCGGGTCGGCCGGGGCTGGGCCCAGACCTTGGTCGACCAGGGACGCGGATGTGTCCACGTGCGTTACGTTTATGCCGCCAGCCTGCTCTGGACCTCCGCTTCGTCCTGCGGAGCCCGGGTGGCGGCCAGCCGTTTCGCCAGGTACTTGGCTTCCCGGCACACGCCGGGAAGGGTTTCCGATGCTGCCGCGAGCGACTGCCGCAGGGGAGGGGAGTCTCTCGGGTCTGCCGGCTAAACTGTCGGCAGCAGCCTGGTCCAGGGGCACTGCAGTCCCGCGTGGATTAGCTCAAGGCCGGCTCATACGATTCGAGAGATCTCGACGGCTTCACCGCTCACGATAATCCCGCCGGACGGAGGAATGTCGACAGTGAGCACGCTTGCGCGGCCGACATGGCTGCCCTGGTGCAGTACGACGCGGCTGGGCGGCTTCACGAGTGAAAGCATTTGGAGGTATCCGCCGAAGGCAGCGGCAGCCGAACCGGTCGCCGGATCTTCGGTGATGGTGCCCACCGGGAAGAGGTTGCGCGAGTCGTACTCGCCCGGTCCAATCTCGCAGAGCGTCGTGACGGTGCCGGCCCAGTTCTGGGCATCCATCAGCGTGCGCATGGGATCTGGGTCGAAAACGAATGAGTCAAACGTCTGTCGTTCTGCGAAGACGAGAATGGGATGCCAGTTACCGGCAAAAGCGATCATCGGAGGGTACTCAGGGTGGAGTTCGTCCTGGCCCACGCCGAGCAAGTCGAGCAGGGTGGTCAGAACAGCGTCGGGGAACTCGGCTACTCGCGGCTCAACGCTTGTGAAGCATGCCGTCACCGCTGCGCCCTTGCCTGCAGTCTCGATCGTGACAGGTCCCACCGCCGTGTCGAAGATAAAGGTCCCCGTGCCGTCACGACCTGACAGCGCGACGGCCAAAGCGATAGTGGCATGGCCGCAAAACGGCACCTCGGCAATCGGGGAGAAGTACCGGACACGGTTTCGGCGAAAGTCTCCGTCAACCGTCGGCTCGGTGACAAAGACCGTTTCCGCATATCCGATGTCGGCCGCGATGGCCTGCATCCGGGCGTCGTCGAGGCGGGTTGCATCCAGGACAACTCCCGCCGGATTTCCGCCGTCGGGGGTGGTGGTAAAGGCGGCATAACGCAGTACTTCCGTGGTCGGTTCCATTCCGTCATCGTCGCACAGCGTCCGGCCCCTGACCGTCAACGCTGGCCCGGCATGGCCAGCTCGGTCAGGGGGTTGTTCCCCGGGGTCCGGGGGAGGGACGATGATTCCATGCTTCCCGAGGAGCGGTTCCACGCGCTGGCGGACGAATTCAGGGCCAGCCCAGGGGTAATGGTGCCGGGTGAACCGGGACGCCGAGGGTTCGGTTCGTCCGCACTGAAGGTCAACGGCTCGATTTTCGCGATGATTGCCGGAAACCGGCTTGTCGTGAAGCTGCCACATGATCGCGTCACCGCGCTGATCGGGTCCGGGGCCGGTGAACCGTTCGACGCCGGCAAGGGCCGGGCGATGAAGGAGTGGCTTACCGTCACTGCCGACGATGAGGAGTCATGGCTGTCCCTGACCCGTGAAGCCCTGATCTTCGTGGGGTCCGCGCACCATTCCAGCCGTGGATAACCCGGACCCCAGCTCCGGACAGCGGTCAGCCGATCCGCTCGGCCAGGGACACGATGATCCCCTCCGGACCGAGCACATACACCATGCGCCAGACGTGCTCGTACTGACCGATGTCGCCTACAAGCCCGTAGCCGTACGCGGCCAGTCCGTCGGGCGGCCGCAGCATGGCGTTCTTGAAGTCAACGATGTGCGGCATGGGCCCTACTGGTCAGACGTGTTGGGAGAAATGCTAACGCGACGACGTGCTCCGCGCTTGGTCCAGGACGACGGATCGCCGGTACGTGCTTGGCGTGAATCCCAGGGTCTTTTGGAAGTCGTTCGTCAGATGGGCATGATCGGCATAGCCGAGTTCGGCGGCTATCGTCGCGAGGTCCGCCGACGGGTCGGTCCGTGACCGGTCGGCGGCCTCTTGGAGGCGGCGTCTTCGGATGAGCGCGGACGGGCTCAGGCCAATGTACTTCCTCGCCACCCGTTGAAGGGTTCTCGGCGAGACGAACAGACGTGCCGCAACGTCTTCAATACGGGTTACGTCGGTGCATCGTCCGGTAATGTCCATCATCGCGTTGGCAAGAACGCCCTCCTCTGACACCTCTGGACTCTGCGCTTTTAGCCAGCCAGTGAAAGCCTCCACCGCGCGTTGTCGACGTTCCCGTGGTTCGGTCCTGCTCATCGCCTCCGACACGGAGGCATGCAGATCCTCGAGCGGTAGTGGCAGCGTGGCATCCCGCAGGCTCCCCGGATCATCCGTGAAACGCGGAACGAGTGCGGGACGCAGGAGTGCACCAACCGCCCAGCCTCGGCCCGTGAGATCGCGATGTGTTCGACGGGTAGTTGGGCCTGCGAACTCAACGAGATCCTTCTGAACCACAAGGTTGGACGTCGGGAACGCGATCACGTGCTGGCGTGACGTGTGCCCTGGCTCAATGTCCCATTCGGGGATCCAAAACCACTGCACCAGGTTTGTGATGGACTCGGGCGCGGGCACACGGTGAAACGTGGGAAGCCGGGCAGGGTAGAGGATTCCCTTGAACGAACCCACCATGGGAGGACACTCCTTCATCCAAGCTGTCGCAATTCTCCAAGCCGCTGAGCGGACCTGTGCGTACCGTGAGATCTATGACTGATACTACAAGCCCCGAACTGACCGCGGCCGCCGACGGCAAGCACACAACATCCGGCATCCCGCACGGCTTCACGAGCCTCACGCCGTTCCTGGCGATCCCCTCGGCCAAGGAGGCCATCACCTTCTACCAGGACGTCTTTGGCGCACGCACTGTGAATGCCACCGAGATCGGCGGAATCGTGGTCCACGCCGAACTGGACTTCGGCGAGGGGCGGCTCCAAATTGGCGAGCCCAACCCCGACTACCACCTTGTCCCGGCGCCCAACGGCGACGATGACTGCTACTCCGTCGGCTTCTACTGCGCCGATGCGGACGCCCTCGTGGCGCGCGCCGAACAAGCAGGGGCCATCATTCGGGAGCCGCTGTCCACCTTTGTCTCAGGAGACCGGTTCGCCAGCATCCGGGACCCGTATGGTGTGCGCTGGTCCATCATGACCCGCGTCGAGGACCTCTCCGAAGAGGAAAGCACACAGCGCGTCGCCGACTGGGCCTCCAAGCAAGGCTGAACCCATGCATCTCACGGACTAGGCATCCGAGACCCTCACGCCGCCGGCGTGCGGACGGTCAGCCGGCTGCGCCGGGTGACCGCGATTACCGCGAGCAGACCGGTCAGCAGCACGATGACGCCGCCGGCTGCCACCGACCAGCGCCCCGAGTTCCGTGGCGATCCACCCCATGAGCGGCGCCCCAACGGCAGTGCCGCCCTGGAGGACGGCCAGGTAGAGGGCCAGCACCCGCCCCCGAAACTGCGGCTCCACGGAGAGCTGAATGCTGGTGTTGCAACTGTTCAGGAACGTGATGGAGGCGAGGCCCACCGGGATCAGAACTACGGCGTAGAGCCAGAACGACGGCGACACGCTGCCTACCAGCGTGAAGAACCCGAGTGCGTGGGCCCCGCCGAGCAGGAGACGCAGCCGGCGGCCGGAACGACGGGGCCGCGAGTAGGGCGCCGGCCAAGGTCGCGACGGCCATGATGGAGCCCAGTAGCCCGAATTCACGCGGTCCCATTCCGAACTCCGCGGTGGACATCAGCGCGTTGGTGATGCGGAAATTCATGCCGAACGCGCCAAGGAATAGTGCCTAGTCAGTGAGAGCTCGCCACTTCAGCAGCCTGCACCCAGTGGCTGCCGCGGCATACGCCGGGGTGACTGGGATAGGCTCGCTTCGGACCGGAACAAGCATTGATTCCAACTGTAAGGGGCGGGGAATTCCTTGGATCTACTGGGGGCATGAGCCGCGACGAACTCCGCATCTTTTCTTGGGTTGCGGCCACCGTCTTCGCGCTTGTGGCGGGCGTCTGGCGTCCGCGCAGGCTTCATTGGACTGCGCTTGGTTCCGTCCTGCTCTTCGCGGCCCTCAACGCGGGTGCCGGGATCTACGTCCTGAACCATTTCGGTGATTCGCGCTGGTCTGCAGGGGGAGAGCCACCGCTGAGCGCTCCGTCGTTTTCCGGGACGCCTGTCGTGGGGCAGTTTCTGGGCCCCCTAGACTCCGCTCTGAACGGAGTGGTCGGCGGGGTGAACGAGTTCCTGGCATTCAAGCAGGCACTTCCCGTAGCGCTGGACTTCCTTGCCGCGTCCGGCTGGGCCTTGCTGGTGTCGTTCCCGCTTGCGATTCTCGCCGCCAGCGTCAGTTACGCCGTGGCTAGGCGCCGAACGGCGGACTTCGAAAAATACCGTGCCACCGTTGACCAGCTCAAAGATGAGCTTGAGCAGATCAAGCGGCAGATCTCATCAGGGAATTCCGTCGGCACGGCACTTCCTGCTGAAGATGAGGTCACTGATGTGCCGCCCGGACTGACGCACAGAGGATGATACAGGTGGGTGCTGGAGTTGGCGTTAGTCCAATCAGTCCCAGTTAGTTGGCAACCCCGATTACAGCATCAGCTGCTGGCCGCATGTTCGTCCTCGTGGCTTTCCTTGCCGGGGCAGGAGGACGGTGGGAAAATGGGCGGATGACAGGCGACCTCCAATGGAGGAAGAAATGCCAGCAGAACTTCCCGGGCTCAGAACCCAGAATGTTGGGGCGGTGACGGCATTATGACCGAGCAGCCGTTGAAGGCGCGTCGCCTGCGTGTGTCAGACATCAACGTCGTCGACCCTCGCACTCTGCGGAAGGCGCTCGGCGGAACCATCGTGGGCAACACCATGGAGTGGTACGACGTCGGCGTCTTCGGATATCTGATCACCACCATGGGTCCGGTGTTCCTGCCCGAGGCGGACAGGGCCGTGCAGAACCTGTTTCTCCTGGGAACCTTCGGCGCCACGTTCATCGCCCGCCCTGTGGGAGGCGTCTTCTTCGGCTGGCTCGGCGACAAGATCGGCCGCCAGAAGGTCTTGGCCATGACCCTGATGCTGATGGCCGGGGCGACGTTCGTCGTCGGCCTGCTTCCCGGGTACGCGGTGGTGGGCATCTGGGCCGCGGTACTGCTGGTGGTCACCAAGCTGATCCAGGGCTTTTCCACCGGAGGCGAGTACTCCGGCGCCACCACGTTCGTGTGCGAGCACGCGCCGGACCACCGCCGCGGCTTCTTCGTCAGTTTCCTGGACATGGGCAGCTACCTCGGCTTCGCGCTGGGGGCCGGGATGGTGTCCGCCCTCCAGCTGGTCCTGGGCCAGGAACAGATGGAGACATGGGGCTGGCGCATTCCGTTCCTCGTCGCTGGTCCGCTGGGCATCGTCGCCATCTACTTCCGCCTGAAGATCGAAGAGTCGCCCGCCTTCAAGGCCACCCAGGAGGCGGAAGCCGTGGCCGCCGCCCACCACGAGACCGGAGACGAGCTCCGCCCGGTGGGACCGGTGGGGATCTTCAAGGACCACTGGCGCAGCATCGTGCTGGCCATGATCCTCGTGGCCGCCGGCAACACCGTGGGCTATGCACTCACGTCCTACATGCCCACGTACCTCACGACCAACAAGGGCTACGACGAGATCCACGGGACGCTGCTGACCGTTCCGGTGTTGGTGGTCATGTCCCTGTGCATCCCCCTGACGGGACGTCTCTCGGACAGGATCGGCCGCCGCCCCGTGCTCTGGATCGGGGCCGTCAGCACGGTGGTCCTGGCGCTTCCTGCGTTCCTTCTGATCTCGATTGGAACCGTTCCGGCCACGCTCGCCGGCTTGGCCATGGTCGCGTTTCCGGTGGCGTTCTTCGTTGCCATTCTCGCATCGGCGCTGCCGGCACTGTTTCCCACGGCGCACCGCTACTCTGCCATGGGCATCGCCTACAACTTCGCCGTGGCGATCTTCGGCGGCACCGCCCCGTTCATCATCGCCGCGCTCATCCAGGCGACGGGCAACGACCTGATGCCGGCGTTCTACCTTATGGCGACGTCGGCCATCGCGGCTGTCGCCATCTACTTCCTGCCGGAATCCGCCCATCGGCACCTGCCGGGTTCCATGCCCAGCGTGGACTCGGAAGCAGCCGCCCGCGAGCTGGTGGCGACGCAGGACCACAACCCCCTGCTGGAGATGGATACGCTCCCGTTCGACAGCAGCTACGAGGCCGCGGGGGCGTCTCACGCGGGGCAACAGGGGAGGCCGACGGCGGGCTGACGCCGTCATGGACGTCCGCCGCCCCTTTAGTTCTGGGGGATTAAGTTCTGGGGCAATTAGTGCCTGGGCAGTGCGTCCTGGGCTGCCGGTTCCGTGCTTTGGTGCCCTGCCCGGCCGGCCTCTCGGCTGCCTGGCGGATAGGCGTGCCTGCGGCCCGCCAGAATCATCACCAGGGCAGCAGCCACCGGAACGGCGGCCGCTACCGGCACCAGGAGCGGCCCGGCCGTGGTGAGGGCTGCCGCGCCGTAGACCGCCCCGATGGTGATGCCCACCTGGATGGTCAGCACGGTGAGGCCGTTCGCGGCGTCCTTGTAGTCGCGGCCGGCCCGGAGGATGGCGGACTGGTTGTAGATGCCGATCGCGCCGAGGCCGGCACCCCAGACGGCCATGAGCACGATGGCGCCGGGAAGGGTGACCCCGAGCACGGGGAGCAGGAGCATCGAAACGGCGACGGCCGCCGTCGTGATCAGCAGCGAACGGCGCGGCCGTGAATCCACGGTGAGGCCTGCAATCCAGATGCCGACCAGGCCGGAGGCGCCGAGCACCGTGAGGGAGAGGGTGATGGCGTAGTCCGGCAGGCCTGCTTCGCGGATGAACGGGGCGATGTAGGTGAAGAGGGCGAAGTGCGCCATGAGCAGCAGCGGCCAGGCGACGGCCACGATCTTGACGCCGGGCTGGCCGATCGCCTTGCGCAGGGAGGGGCGCGGGGCGTCGGGGATGCGGCGGACTGTGGGGAGAAGCCAGAGCGCCAGGGCGGCCAGGAGGATGCCGGTCCCGGCGAGGATCAGGAAGGATGCACGCCAGCCGAGGAGTCCGCCGAGGGCGGTTCCCACCGGGGCTCCGATGGCCAGGCCGAGGCTGTTGCCGGTGAACACGACGGCGATCGCCTTGCCCACCTTGTGGGCCGGCACGATCCGGGCGACGAACGGCGCCATGGTGGACCAGAGCACGCCGTGGGCCAGGCCGCCCACCAGCCGGGCGGCCAGGGCCGCGCCGAAGTCGGACACCAGGCCGACGAGGACGTTGCTGATAGCGAAGGTCAAAACCAGCACCACGAGCAGCACATTCCGGGGCACCCGCGCGAGCAGCATGGTGGCCGGAATGACCGCGACCACGATGATGGCTGCGTAGCCGGCGGTCAGATAGCCGGCCACAGGTTCGGAGACGTTCAGGCCGGCGCTGATCTGGGGCAGCAGGCCGGAGGGCAGGAGTTCGGTGGTGATGGCGGTGAAGCCGATGGCGGCCAGGACCAGCAGGGCGCCGAAGGGCAATCGGTCACGTGCGGTAGCGGAGGTCGGGGAAGACACGGGTGGTTCCATTCAAGGAGAGGGGAGGAGGGCGGCGCCGGTTGCCGGAGTCCTTCATCAAAGTTACCCGATTTATTCAGCGGGAGGCAGGGTCTGTCAGTCCCTGTCTCGGCGGGAATACCACTCTTGGGCAGGCGCTGTTTATGCTCCGCCGTCCATCAGGCCCATGAACATGGTCCGGTGCAGGATGTTCGGTCAGCACGCTCCGCGGCGGCCGTCCGCCGCAAGGGTTCCGCCGCGCGGCCCCGTCGGCGGACCCCGCACCGGAAGCGATTATACTTTTTCGATAGATAATCGATTCTAAGTACGATAGTATTTTGTAATGCAGGTCCGTTGATGACGCGATCTGAAAGTGCCGCGTAACGAGTAGGAGACAAGGATGTCTTGGGGATTGATCAGCGCCATGGGCCACGTAAGTATTCAGACGACCGAACTCAGTAAATCCGTCTTTGATGCAACTCAGATCCTCGGACTCCGCGAAACGGAGCGGACGTCCGATGCCGTGTATCTCGCTGCCGCTAATGTCCACCACGAACTCGTCTACGTCGAGTCGGATGTCGATGGCGTTGATGGTTTAGGCCTTGTAGCAGCGAATGGCGACGCACTGCGTGAGATCCGCCGGCGCGTGGAGGATGAGAACTTCACTATCGTCAGCAATAATCCCCGCGGTGTTGGTATCGAGGATGGCTTCTCCTTTATTGGGCCCGAAGGCTTCGTGTTCGAAATCTACGTGGGCATGCAGGAGAACGTTTCCCTCCAGCAGTCCTTCGGCCCGGACCGCTACGGGCATGTCAACTTTCACCCCAGGGACGTTGGCGGCATGATGCGGTTCCTGCATCGGGTCCTGGACTTCCGGCTCTCGGACGTCATCGGCGACGACTTTGCCTACTTCATGCGTTGCAACCCTGATCACCACGGCATCGCCCTGGTCCGCGGCGAAGGAACGCTGCACCACCATGCGTGGCAGACGCAAAGCATTGCTGACCTCGGCAAACTCGGTGACAGGCTGAACAAACTCGGCCGGGAGCTGATCTGGGGCCCGGTCCGTCACGGGGCCGGCCACAATATCGCCGCCTACTTCGTGGAAACCTCGGGCGCCGTCGTCGAGCTTTACACGGATCTGGAGCAGATCTACGACGACTCCCGTCCTCCGGTGGTGTGGGGCGAGGACGAGAACTGGTACAACATGTGGGGCGAATACCGCCCCTTGGAGTTCCGCAAGTTCGGGCTTGCTCCGGTGGACCGCCGGTCCCTCAGCAGCCTGCACCACTGACGGATTCCGCGTTCCCATGTCCCAGACCCTTTCCCGGCGCAGATTAAACACTTTCGCCAAAGTTATGTTTAATCGATTGGCCTTCTTCTGTGATCTGCGTCATGCTTGGAAGTGCGAATGAAGGGGTTGCCTCGGGACGTGACCAACAACGCCGTCGGTCACCAAACTCTCACAGCTTTCGAAAAGAGATCACGTTGAACCCGAAAACAGCCCAGAGAAATAAGGGGCCGGTGAATCTGCCCTCGAGCAGGAAGCCAGCAGCGGCCGACTCGCTGAACACCAAGGACATGCGCCGCATCCTCGGCTCCAGTCTCATCGGCAGCATCATCGAGTACTACGACTTCATTCTTTACGCCACCGCTGCATCCCTGGTTTTTGATCGAGTTTTCTTTGCCAACCTCGGTCCGGGTCTTTCCCTGTTTGCCTCCTTTGCGACCCTTGCGGCAGGATACGTTGCCCGGCCCGTAGGCGGCATCATCTTCGGCCACTTCGGCGACCGCCTCGGCCGGAAGCAAATGCTGGTGCTGTCGATGCTCATGATGGGCGGCGCCACCGTCGTTATAGGTTTCCTGCCCACGACGGCACAAATAGGGGTTGCGGCGCCAATTATGCTGGTGCTCCTGCGGATCATCCAGGGCATTGCTGTCGGCGGGGAATGGGGCGGCGCCACTTTGATGGCCTTGGAGCACGCCCCTGCGAACAAGCGCGGCCTCGCGGCAGCGTTCGCCAATGCCGGCGGACCGGCCGGTGGGCTGCTGGCCACCCTGGTCGTGTCCGCTGTATCCGCCCTGACCGGCGACCAGTTCCTGGTCTGGGGCTGGCGGATACCCTTCCTGCTCAGCGCCCTGCTGATCCTGGTTGGCATGATCATCCGCCTCAGGGTGGCAGAGACGCCCGTCTTCCAGAAGCTCGACGCCGAGGCCGCCAAGATCAAGCACCCGCCTCTGTTCGAGGTGCTCCGCCACCATCCGCGCGTCGTTCTGGTCACCCTCGTGGCGACCCTGGGGTTTTACGCCTGCCAGGGACTGCTGACTGTCTGGGGTGTCTCCATGGCGGTGGCAAGCGGCGTTGACCGCTCCGGCGTCCTGAACTGGAAGGGAGTCGCCGCCGTGGTGACGGTGGCCGTTTGCTTCTATTCAGCACGGCTCAGTGACCGGATCGGCCGGCGCGCTGTCCTCACCGGCGCGGGCGTGGCAGCCGTCCTTCTGGCATTTCCGCTGATCATGTTGCTGACGAATGGGACCCTCTGGGGCTTTGCGGTGGCAGTGGTTGTCGGCAACGGATTGGTTCAGGGGGCACTCGCTGGACCCATCGGCGCTTTCATCTCCGAACAGTTCCCCACCGGCGTCCGTTATACGGGAGCGTCCCTGTCTTACCAGGGAGCCTCGATGATTGGCGCGGGCTTTACCCCGATGATCGCCACGGGCCTGGTTCTCGCAGCCGGCGGCGGCGTATGGATGGTGGCCGCGTTCTGGATCGTCATCCTGGCGGCGGGCCTCGTGGCAGTGCGCCTGACGCGTGAGGGCTCGCGCCTCAAACTCGACACAGTCTAGGCATACCCGCACGCGGCACCCTCGGCTGATGCGCCCTGGCGGGCGGTGTCAGTTCGGCGGCGGGTTGTCCGCGCGTAGCATTGTCAATTTTATTGAACTCATAGCGCTGAAACTTCTCATTTACGCGACAACTCATGACTGCCATGCTGGAGGCAGCGAGGCGCTCGGATAGGCGCACATCACGAAAGGAACCAGGCAATGAAGCCTAAGAATCACATGGTGCTCACCACCTTCATGCTGCCCGCGGGCTACCACAAGGACAGCTGGCGGATGGAAGGAAGCCGGGCCGAAGAACTGGGCAACCTTGATTTCGTGGCAGACCTGACTGCCATGGCCGAGGCCGCAAAACTTGACGCCGTATTCTTCGGCGACATCGTCCATGCCAACACGGTGATGCGGGGCGACATCAAGATGAACGGGTTCTATGAACCTATGACCGTGCTCGCGGCTCTGGCCGCCAGGACGAAGAACATCGGCCTGATCGGGACCATGTCCACGTCATTCTCCGAGCCTTACAATCTTGCCCGGCAGCTGTGCGGACTGGACCACATGTCCAACGGCAGGGCCGGCTGGAACATCGTCACGTCGTCGGACGGTTTCAGCAACTACGGTGTGGAGGACGTTCCCGACCCCGCCGTGCGTTACCGGCGGGCCACCGAGTTCGTTGACGTTGTGCAGCGCCTCTGGGACAGCTGGTCCGATGATGCCATCATCGTGGACAGGGCCTCCGGCGAGTACGTGGACCGGAGCAAGCTCAAGGCCATCCGGCACAAGGGTGAGTTCTTTGAAGTCGAGGGCCCTATCAACATGCCACGGTCACCGCAGGGACGTCCCGTGCTGGTCCAGGCGGGATCCTCGGGACCAGGAATGGACCTGGGTTCCTCCGTGGCTGACGGCATCTACACCGCCCAGCCGTTCAAGGAACCGTCCATCGAGTTCTATACCAAGTTCAAGAACATGGTGGCCGAGAGGGGAAGGAACCCCGACGACGTCAAAATCATCCCGGGCATCCTGCCGATTCTGGGCGACACCGAGAAGGAAGCACACGACCTCGCGAACGAGCTGGCCGGCTACGTGCACCTGGGCAACGGCCGCAAGCAGGTGGGCGCCGACCTCAAGATGGACCTTTCCGAGCTGGAGTTCGATGAATCGATCCCGGTCGAGTGGTTCTCCGACGACCCCCGGATGGGTAGCCGCTACCAGATCTACCGCAAGAAGAGTGTTGACATGGGCATGACCTTGCGCGAGCTGATCGTGGATCTGGCCCGCTCCACCGGACACCAGTGGATGGCCGGCACTCCCTCCCAGGTGGCTGACCGCATGGTGGACTGGTTCGAGTCCAAGGCCTGCGACGGGTTCAACCTCAATGCTCCCTTCAACCCGGGCGGATTCAAGCTCATCTGCGACAAGCTGGTGCCGGAACTCCAGGACCGGGGCTACTTCCGGTCCGAGTATGAGGGCACCACGCTCCGTGACAACCTTGGACTCTCACACCCGTCTGCGTAGGGCCACTCGGCTTAGGCCTGCTCAGCAGCGGAGCCGGCGGAACCAAACCGTTCGACGGCGACATCCACCCACGCCTGGGCGCGGGCATTCAGCCGCATGCTCCGCGTCCAGGCCAGCGAAACGGTGGCCGGGGTGCGGGTGTTGACACGGGGCTCCGCAACCCTTTTGAGGACAACCTTCAGCTCCTCGTACGGCGCGTCCAGCATGGGCTGCTGGAAGAGCACAGCAACGCCGCGGCCGCTCGCCACCAGGGACCGGACCGTGGCGTAGCTGCGCGAGCGGTGCCGGATGTCCGGAGTGAGCCCGGCATCCCGGTACATGTCCAGGATGCGCGTGGAAATGGGCGGGGCGTCGAAGAAAATGAGCGGAATGGCTGCCACGTCCCTGAGCGAGACCACCTCTGCCTCACGCAGCGGATGGTCAGCCGGAAGCAGGATGTAGGGCTCCACGGACAGCAGCGGGGCCGTCTTAAGAGCAGGGGAAATGTCCATGTCGTAGACGAAGGCGGCGTCGATGGAACCGTTGAGCAGGCGCTCCTGAAGATCCTCGTGGTAGCCCTCGATGAAATCCACCTCCACGTGTGGGCATTGGCCTGCAAAGTCGGCCAGCATCGGGGGGATGATGGTGGGCCCCAGTGGCATGAAGCACCCGACGGTCAGCGGGCCGCGGATGTCCGTCCTGTCCCTCTTGGAGAGCGACGCGATCTCGTCCGCGAGATCAAGAAGCTGGCGTGCCTGACGGAACACGACGATGCCTGTCGACGTCAGCGTGAGTCCCTTTGACTTGCGCTTGATGCACAGCTGCGCTCCGACGATCCGCTCGAGTTCCGCGATGGACATGGAGATGGCCGACGGCGCCATGTGCAGCCGCCGTGCCGCCTCGCTCATGGTTCCGGTTTCGGCCGCCACCACGAAGTGAAGGACCTGGCGGAGGGTGATCGAGGGGTTGAGGCTGATATTCACATTGTCAATTCTACTGACAACGTTGAGCAGAAAGAGACGATTTACTTGAGAAGCTCTGCTTGTCATCATGAAAGAAATGGCTCCGACCGCCGGCGCCACAGTTATCGCCGCAGCAGCGGCACCCCCTCCCGAAAGTGACGTGAACGTAGATGGACGCCCAAGCCAGATTCCTCGACCAGGCAGAAGCCATTGTCGGCGCCGACAATGTTGTCCGTGCCACGCCCAAAGAGGGCTACATCGATCCGTACCCGCTGAACACCGGCCGGGCGAAGTGGCCGGGCGTGCGTCCCGGGAGCGTGGAGGAGGTCCAGGCTATCGTCCGGCTCGCCAACGACACCGGCGTTCCGCTGTGGTCCTTCTCCAAGGGCAAGAACCTGGGCTACGGGGGGCCGGAACCGCGCACACGGGACATGGTGGCGCTGGACCTGAGCCGCCTCAACAAGATCATCGAGGTGAACGACCAGCTTAACTACGCCGTCATCGAACCCGGAGTCAGCTTCTTTGACCTTTTCGAACACATCCAGGAGAAGGACCTGAAGCTGTGGATGTCTGTTCCCGCCCTCGGGTGGGGGTCGATCCTCGGCAATGCACTGGACCGCGGCTACGGCATGACGCCGATGGGGGACCATGTGCAGTCCATTTGCGGCATGGAGGTGGTTTTGCCGGACGGCGAACTGGTGCGGACCGGAATGTGGGCCATGGAGGGAACGGAACTCGGGCCCATCTTCAAAGGCGGCTTCGGCCCGACCCTGGACAGCATCTTCACCCAGTCCAATCTCGGCATTGTCACCAAGATCGGACTCTGGCTGATGCCCTGGCCGGATGTTTACATCAACGGCGACGTTGTGGTGGAGCGCGAGGAGGACATGCCCAGGTTGGTGGACATCCTGACCCAGCTCCGGCGCGAGGACGTCATCCAGAACAACGCCCTCTGCGGCAACGTGGTGCGGGCGGCCACCATGAACGGTCCGCGCTCGCGCTGGTATGAGGGCGAGGGGTCCATTCCGGACGACCGCCTGGAGGAAATGCGCCAGGAGATGGGCATTGGCCAGTGGAACGCCAAGTTCGCCATCTACGGCGACAAAGGGCTCGCCCAGCGAAGGCTTGAGATCATTCGGGAGCGCTTCGCCGGACTTGAAGGGTTCACCGTCAAAGCCCGTCTCTATGAAGGTGCGGAAGGCGTGCAGGTCGCTTATGACGACATTGCCGACATGGACCGCACGCAGATGGCCGGAGTGCCCACGCTCAAGCCGCTGTCCACGGTGGCATGGGCGGCGGAAAACGGCGGGCATATTGATGCGGCCCCCATCATTCCCGCCCGCGGGGAGGAAGTGTGGGCGTTCTACCGGGAAGCCAAAGAACTGTACCGCCGGTTCGGCTTCGACCTGTACATCGGTTACCACCTGTACCCGCGCCACATGGTGCACGTGACCATGATTTTCTTCGAAAACGACAACCAGGAGCAGCTGGCGCGCGCACGGGCGCTCTACTCAGCCTTGCTGGCGGCTGCCCGCAGCCATGGTTACGCGCCCTACCGCAGCCATGTGGACTACATGGACGTCATCGCCGACGGTTTCGACTACAACAACAACGCCATCCGCCGGCTCCAGGAGACGCTGAAGGACGCGCTGGATCCCAACGGCATCCTGTCGCCCGGAAAACAGGGGGTCTGGCCGCGGCGTTACCGCGAGGTCGGAGCGGAGGCGCCCGACGGCGTCGCGGAGTCGGCTGTCCCGCTGTAGAGCGGCTGTCCCCGGCTTTCCCTTAACGGCGAAAGGGGCCGGACGCTGGTTGAACAAACCAGCGTCCGGCCCCTTCCGCCTGCCTTCCGCCTGTCCCTTTTCGCCTGCCCTTTTTCGCCTGCCGACTAGGCGCCGCTGATATTGATCGCGACGGACTTGACCTCGGTGTAGGCCTCCACGCCCTCGCGGCCGTTCTCCTTGCCCCAGCCGGACTGCTTGAACCCGCCGAACGGCATATTCGCATCCATGCCGCCCGCGGCGTTGACCCGCACGTTGCCCGCCTTGATCCTGCGTGCGAACTGGTGGGCCCTGGAAATGTCCTTCGTCCAGATGGTGGAGGAGAGTCCATAGACCGTGTCATTCGCGCGCGCCACTATGTCTGCAACACTGTCCGAATCGCGGAAGGTTGCCGCAGAGAGCACGGGCCCGAAGATCTCCTCCCGGACCACCCTCATGTCATGAGTGGTGTTGCGGAGGATGGTGGGCTGGATGAAGAAGCCATCCCCGGGAACTGCGGCGCCGCCCGTGACCAGCTCCGCGCCCTCCTCGCGGCCGCTTTGGATATAGCCGAGGATCCTTTCGCGCTGCTGGGCGGAAATCACCGGACCGATCTGGGTCTGCGGGTCGGTCCCGGCGCCGATCCGCAGCGCCGTTGCCCTTTGCGAGATTCCTGCGATCACCTCATCCGCCACCGCCTCGTGGACGTACAGGCGGGAGCCCGCAGCGCAAACCTGGCCGGCGTTTCCGAAGATGCTCATCGCCGCCCCGTCGATCGCCCGCTCGAGGTCCGCGTCCGGGTAGATGACCACAGGGGATTTGCCGCCGAGCTCCAATGAGACGCGCTTCAGGTTCCCCGCGCAGGAGGCCAGCAGGTGCTTGCCCACGGCTGTCGATCCGGTGAAGGAGATCTTGTCCACGAGCGGGTGGTCCGCGATCCGCTGGCCGGCGACGGCGCCGAGGCCCTGGACAATGTTCAGCACGCCCGGCGGGAAGCCGACCTCCAGGGCCAGTTCACCCAACCGGACCGCTGTGAGGGGCGTGAGTTCCGCGGGCTTGAGCACCACGGTGCAGCCTGCCGCCAGAGCGGGCGCCAATTTGGCGGCGGTGATGGCCAACGGGCTGTTCCACGGAACGATCAAACCCACGACGCCGATGGCTTCCCTGAGCGTGTAGGCGTGCCATTCCCCGGGCAGGGAGACGTTGCGCGTCTCGCCGCTGAGCTTTGTCGCCCAGCCGGCGTTGTAGCGGAACGACTCCGCGGCTCCGCCGATTTCGAATGCCCGGGCAATGCCAAGGGGCTTGCCCGTGTTCAGCGTTTCGAGCAGGGCCAGCTCGTCACCGGCGGCGTCGATGGCCTCTCCGAGCTTCCAGATCAGACGGCTCCGCTGCGCCGGCGACAGCGCCGGCCACGGACCCGAGTCGAAGGCCCGGCGGGCAGCCTGGACTGCACGGTCCACGTCATCGGCGCTGGCGGAAGCGGAATCCACGAGGTGCTCTCCGCAGGAGGGATCGATGATGGACAGCGGCTCGGCTCCGCCTTCCACCCACTCTCCGTCGATCAGCAGGCGCAGCGGCCTGCCCAGCAGGTCCGGCCGGGCAGTGGTGGGGAGGGTCTGGGTAAGGGGCGTCATTGGCTTCCTTCCGGGAGGCTGCTTACTGCGGAATCGGGTTATGCAATCTGTGATGGTTGCCACATCACGTTGTCCAAGATACATTGTTCTAGGAATTATGCATTTATTCGCGTCAGTACTCAATGAGGAGATTCTGGATGGAAAAGCACAAACGCCGCTCACTTTTGGCGAAAGTCCTGACACCGGCTGTTGCCGGTCTTACCCTGCTGTCCCTCGCCGCCTGCGGGGCCCCAAGCACTGCCAGCGGTGCCGCCGGCGCCTCGGAAGGCAAGACGTCCATCAAGGTGGTCGTGGCGCCCATCCAGTTCGAAACGGCGTACATCGCCAAGGAAAGGGGCTTCTTCGATGAAGCCGGCCTGAGCGTCGAAATCGTCCCCGGCGCCGATCCCTCGGCCAACCTGGCCCAGACCGTCAGCGGGCAGGCCGACATCACCACGGCATCCTGGGGCGTCATGACCACAGCCACGGCGAAGGGCATGCCGGTGAAGGTGATCTCCGGAAATGGCGTCGTTGATCCCAACGTCGACAATTCCGGAATACTGATCCCCAAGGACAGCGGCATCAAGACCGTCGCTGATCTGAAGGGCAAGAACGTGGCCGTCGTCGGCGTGAACACCGGTGGCGACATCCCGATGCTCCAGGCGGCAGCAGCGGCAGGAATCGACCCCAAGTCGATTACGGAAATCGCCGTTCCCTACGCGGGCATGCAGGCAGCTCTGGAGCAGGGAACGGTTGATGCAGCGTTCGCGGCGGATACCTTCTACCACCAACTCGTCGACGCGGGCTTCAAGAGCATCGCCAGCCCGGTGCGCGAATTCCAGGGCAACATGCCCGTCACCGTCTGGGCTGCCACCGACGCGTGGCTCAAAAGCAACCCCGGTACGGCCAAGAAGTTCAATGACGCAATGGCCAAGGCAGCTAAGTTCTACGCGGACCCGGCAAACGTCAAGGCGATCGTGGACATCACCGCACGGATCAAGCAGGTGGACGCCGCGAAGGTCAATCCCAAGTCCTACGTGCCGGTTAATACTTCCATCAACCTGGTGACCGGACAGGCCGGCATCGACGCCATGAAAGAGCTCGGGTTCGTCAGTAAGCCGTTGACCGCCGAGGCCATGCTCTGGGCCGACGCGCCGCGCTTCACCAAGTAACGCTGCACGGGCTCAGGAACATGACGGAGAGATCGATATGAAGACAAGCACAAAGTCGCTGGACTGGGGTTTGACCACCCAGCGGCTGTTGGCAGTGGCTGCACTCCTGGCCATCTGGCAGGTGATCATCTGGAGCGGCACGCTTCCTTCGATGACGCCAGGAGTCGCCGCCCTTGCGTCCTCCATCGGCGCGTCGCTGGCCTCGGCAACGTTCTGGTCAGCGTTGGCGCAGACCATGACCGCAGCCGTCAGCGGTTGGCTAATCGCAGTGGCAGTTGGAACGGTACTCGGCCTGCTGATCGGCTCCGTCCGCGCGCTGGACCGCTCGACGTCGATCCTGATCGACTTCGGGCGTTCCTTCCCGGTGCTGGCGCTGATGCCGGTGGTCATCATGCTCCTGGGTGCCACAGCCCAGATGGAGACCGTCGTCGTCGCCCTGTCCTGCCTCTGGCCCGTGCTGGTGCAGACAATCTATGGCGCCCGGCGCATGGAATCTGCGGTGGTGGATACAGTGCGGATCTTCCAGATTCCCGCGTTGCTCCGGTTCCGCCGGGTCCTGCTCCCGAGCGCCACCCCCTTCATTGCCACCGGAATCCGGATCTCGGCCTCGATCTCCATCCTCGTGGCCGTCGGCGTCGAGGTGCTCAGTCAGACGCCGGGAATCGGCCGGCAGATCACCCTGGCCCAGCAGGCACAGCGATGGGATTCGGCGTTCGCATACCTCTTCTTCGCCGGGTTGGTGGGTTGGAGTATCGCTAGCCTGCTCAACTTCGCCGAGGGCCGGATCCTCAAATGGAACAGGCAGAACAATGACTGATACAGCCCTTCGTTCGGCACCAAAGCCGGGAACTGGGACCAGGGCAAGGAGACCGGAAGCGGAGCGCGTGCGCAGCCGTCCCGCCCAGGTGGCCCTGAACGTACTGCAACGGGCGTGGCTGATCGTCGTCGTGTTCGCCATTTGGTGGATCGCGTCGGCGGACAGCACCAACGTTTTCATCCCTTCCCTCGAGTCGATCCTGACCAGCCTGGGCCGGGACCTCTTCAACGGCGTGATCGCCGAGGGAGCCGCCTACAGCCTGGGGAACCTTGCTGCCGGCCTCCTGATCGCGGTGGCCGTCGGAATTATCGGGGGACTGATCCTCGGTGAGACGAAACGGCTGCGGGAAATTGTGGATCCGGTCATCCACTTCTTCCGGTCCGTTCCCCAGGCCGCGCTGGTTCCGCTGATCATCGGCGCGTTCGGAATCGGACAGGGGCCCAAGATCTACACGATCGCGTTTGCCTGCATGTGGCCGGTGCTGCTGAACACCATTGACGGTGTCCTGGGCGTGGAACCGACCATCCGGAAGTTCTCCAGGGTCTACCGGATCC
Organism: Arthrobacter sp. Bi83; assembly: GCF_918698095.1. Lineage (GTDB taxonomy): Bacteria > Actinomycetota > Actinomycetes > Actinomycetales > Micrococcaceae > Arthrobacter. The sequence continues at coordinate 96,508 of NZ_CAKKLY010000005.1, read as the reverse complement.
CGCGCGGGCTGCATTTCCGAAAAGTGGTCCTCCCGGCCGCGCTGCCGCAGATCGTGGCCGGCGTGCGCGTGGCGCTTCCGATCGGAATCACGGTCATGGTGGTGAGTGAACTTTTCGCCGCCAACAAGGGGCTGGGTTTCTATATCCTCAATTCCTCCGCGACCTTCATGGTGCCCGAGACGTGGGCGGGCGCGCTGCTCGTTGGAGTCATCGGATACATCCTCTCCCTCCTGTTCGTCGTCCTTGAACGCAGGATCCTGAGCTGGTACTTCAAGTCAGGCGCAAAATGACACCCCCGATCCAACAGAAAATTGAAGGAGCTTCCATGGCCATTCAGGCAGCGCCCGAAGACGTGCAGGTGGCGACGAAGCCGCTGCTCCAGGTCCAAGGGCTGACGATGAGTTACGGCTTCGGTGACTCCGAGAACAAGATCCTGAACGATCTGAACCTCGATGTAAACGACGGGGAATTCGTCTCCATCGTCGGTCCGTCCGGCGTCGGCAAGACCACCCTGCTGCGGTGCCTCTCGGGCCTGATCCAACCCCGGAGCGGCACCGTGAGCGTCGGCGGGGAAGTCATCAACGGCCCCCACCGGGACCTTGCCGTGGTCTTCCAGGACTACAGCCGCTCGCTCATGCCCTGGATGACCACACTGGAGAATGTTGCCTTTCCATTGCAAGGCCGCGGCGTGGGCAAAAAAGAACGGAATGAAACCGCGGAGAAGAACCTTGCGGCCGTGGGCCTGGCGGGCCAGGGCCACAAGTATCCGTGGGAAATGTCGGGGGGCATGCAGCAGCGCGTGGCCATCGCCCGGGCCCTGGCCTATAACGCCAAGGTCCTGCTGATGGACGAACCGTTCGCCTCAGTGGACGCCCAGACCAGGTTCGACCTCGAGGACCTCGTGATCGACCTCCAGGCGACCCTGGGCGTAACCATCATCCTGGTCACGCACGACATCGATGAAGCGCTGTACCTGGCGGACAAGGTGATCGTCTTGGCGGAGAAGCCCGCCACCGTGGTGGACGTGATCGAGACCGGCTTCGGTGACCACCGCGACCAGGTCGAGACCAAGGCGGACCCCCGCTTTGCGGATGCACGGGCACGCATCCTGCACCGCCTGCGGGACCACTAGGCCCGACGCGGCCCAACTGACAAAGCCCTCCGGGTTCCCTTACTGGGATCCCGGAGGGCTTTCTGCGCCTGCGCCTGGGGCTGGGCTCCCGGGCTAGTACAGCTAGGCGGCTAGGCTTTGGCCTTCTCGCGGACGCTCTCGGCGGTGCCCTCCTCGATCGCGGACTTCAGGATGGCGTGCAGCGTCGTCTCGTAGTGGTTCCGGATGAGCCGGGAGGCAAGCTCGGCATTCCTGTCCAAAGCCGCGGCGAGGATTTCCCGGTGCTCCTGGGCGATGTCGCGGCCCGTGGCGCGGGTGGCGTGGCCCGCCCAGCGGCCGTACAGCTGGGACAGGTCGGACAGTGTCGAAGCGAGGTCGATCAGCACAGGGACACCGCAGGCCTCGAGTAGCTTGGCATGGAAGGCCTGGTGGGCGTGGTTCCAGGCATCCGTCAGCTCGCCGCTCTCGTCGCGGTAAAGGGTCCGCTCCAGCGTGTGGTGGGCTGCGATCAGCTCGGATTCCCACGCCAGATCTCCGCGCTGGACCGCCAGTCCGATCCCGAACTCCTCCGAGACACAGCGCAGTTCGTTGATGTCCTTGATCTCGGCCAGCGAGAGCGTTGGCACGAAGAAGCCACGGTTCGGCTTGAGGGTCACCAGACGGTCCCCCACGAGACGCGTCAGCGCCTCACGGATGACCGTACTGCTGGTCTTGTAATGCTTAGTGAGCGCAACCAGCTGGAGCTTGTCTCCTGCGGCCCAGCGGCCGGCCAGAATGTCATCCCGGAGCGAGTCCCGGATCTGGGTGCTGAGGGTCTCAGATTCGATACTTTTCGACATGTGCATTATTCTACCCGCCGCAGGATAATGTTTTCTTTATTGACTTATGCAATATCGATACTAGACTTGAAGCAGCCCCACGGAGAGACCTCAAGCACAGCAGGTGTCAGGGCGCGGTGGCACGAGACTCCCGCAACGCCGTCGTTGGGGAAAGGCCTCCATGTGTAGGCCGTGCCATCGAAGCCCCCGTAAAGATTCCGTCACCACCAAGGAGAACCGCCGTGACCAACTCCACCACCGAAGCAGTCCAAGCCCGCGAGGAGTGCTCTGTCGACGACCTCTACTGGAGGGACCGGTACGAGCCCATCACGGAAGACGACCAGTTCCTGCGCCAGGTCGTCGACACCTCCGACCTTCCGGCGCTGATGGTGGCGCTTGCGGCAGTAACGGGAGACTTCTCCATCCTGCGCGAGGACCTGCGTCCCCCGCAGCCGCCGGCGGAGATCGTCGGCAAGCCGCACGGCGGCATGAGCCCGGAACAGCAGGCACAGGCCCGCGGACTCGCATTCAAGGCGCTTAAGCGGGTGCGCGAGGAGCAGCTGACCAGCGTCGGGATGCTGACCGAGGCTCAGGCCGATGACATCGTGACCTGGATCACCAACGCGGCCAACCCCGAGTACCACCCCATGCTGATGCATGACATGGCCCTGGTGGAGGGCAAGAGCGGCAAGCCGACGTGGGACTTCGATGAGATCGCCGTGGGGCGGGACTTCAGCGTGGCCGTCATCGGTTCCGGGGTCTCCGGCATGGCGGCTGCCTACCGGCTGAAACAGGCCGGGATTCCCTACACCGTGTTCGAGAAGGGGCACACCGTCGGGGGCACCTGGTGGAAGAACACCTACCCGGGTGTGCGCCTCGATACACCGAACTACGCCTACAGTTTCTCCTTCGCCCAGCGTGACGACTGGCCCCAGCAGTTCTCGCAGGGATCGGAGATCTTCGAATACACCCGGCAGGTCGCCGAGCGTGGCGGCATCCTAGGTGAGATCGAGTTCAACACCGAGGTCACTTCCGCCAGCTACGACCAGGCCACAGGACTGTGGAACGTGGACATCATCGACGCCGCCGGCCAGCCGGTCAGCCGGCAGTTCAATGCCGTGCTCTCCGCCGTCGGTCAGCTGGACCGCCCCAAGTACCCGGACGTTCCGGGACGCGAGGACTTTGCCGGCATCCAGATGCACTCGGCCGAGTGGGACAACAGCGTCGACGTGACCGGCAAGCGCGTGGCCGTCATCGGCACCGGCGCCAGCGCCTACCAGATTGTCCCTGCGATCGTGGACCAGGTCTCATCGCTGACCGTCTTCCAGCGCAGCTCACCCTGGATGCTGCCCACCCAGGGCTACTACGCGGACATGCCTGACTCGGTCCAGTGGCTGGTCCGCAAGCTCCCGCACTACGGACAGTGGCTGCGGTTCTGGCAGCACTGGCTCGGCGTCGAAGGCCGGCAGCACACCACCGTGGCGGAACCGGGCTGGGACAAGCCTGGCAGTGTGTCCGCCGTCAACGCGAAGTGGCGCCAAGGGCTGACCGACATTCTGGCCAAGCAGTACCAGGACCGCCCGGACCTGCTCGCCAAGGTCACCCCGGACTACATCGTGGGCGGCAAGCGCATGCTCCGGGACAACGGCGTCTGGGCCGAGTCGCTGAAGAAGCCGCAGTCCGCGCTGGTCACCGAGGGCATCGAACGCATGACCCCGGCGGGCATCGTCACCAAGGACGGGGTGCTCCACGAGGTGGACATCATCGTCTACGCCACAGGCTTCCAGGCCTCGCAGTTCCTTGAGCCACTGAAGATCACCGGCCTCAACGGCACCGACCTGCATGACTACTGGGGCGGCGATGCCAAGGCTTTCGCCGGCCTCACAGTTCCGAACTTCCCGAACCTGTTCATCATCACCGGCCCCAACACCGGCCACGTGGTTAACGGCAGCCTGTACTCGATGATCGAATACGGCGTCGAATACATCCTCGAGTCGCTGCGTCTCATCATTGAAAACGACCTCAAGGCCCTGGATCTGAAGCAGGAAGTCCTTGACGCGTTCGTCGCGGGCCTCGATGCGGCCAACGCCACCAAGGCCTGGGGCCATCCCAGCGTGCACACCTGGTACAAGAACAAGTTCGGCCGTGTCTCCCAGATCTGGCCCCACCCGGTACTGGACTTCTGGAAGATCACCCGCACCGTGAACCTCGACGACTACAACCAGCTGGCATGAGCGCCGCTGCAACGGAACCGCTGGCGGGGCTCCGCGCCGGGGAGGCCTTGTACGTCGCGGAAACGGACGACGGCGTCGTCTGCGTCCGCGGCGTCCGGTACGGCGAGCGGCTGGATCCCTCAGACCGCTTCTCCGCGCTGGGTGATCCGTCACCCGAGCGGCCTCAGGCCCCTGCGACGGTGTTCCCGCAGGGTCCAGGATCCCTGGACTGGTTGCTCGGCCCCGCACTGTCCCGGATGCCGCAGAGCGAGGATTCCTTCCTGCTGGACATCTGGGCGCCTGAAGGTGCGAAGGACCTCCCGGTCCTGGTCTTCCTGCCCGGGGGAGCCTTCATCAGCGGCGCCGGGAATGTCCGCTGGTACGACGGCGCCCGGCTCGCCCAGGAGGGCGGCGCCGTCGTGGTCACCGTCAACTACCGGCTGGGTGCGCTCGGACTGCTCGACGGCGCCGGCGGCACTGCGGACCTTGGTCCGCGCAACCTTGCCGCCGGGGACATCCTGCAGGCGTTGACATGGATTCACCGGAACATCGCCGCGTTCGGCGGCAATCCCTCGGCCACCACCCTGGCGGGGCATTCGGCAGGGGCGTGGTACGCCTACGTGCTCAGTTTCGCCGAGCAGGCGCGCGGACTGTTCAGCCGGACCGCCCTGTTCAGCCTGCCCTGGCAGCCTCCTTTGAATGCCGCGGAGTTCGACGAGCGGTCCAAGATTTTCGCCGCCGCCCTCGGCGCCGTGGACGGTGTGGGGGACGGTTCGCCGGAATCCGCGGCTACAGCCGGGGAGATCCTGGCCGCCCAGGCGGCGGTGTCCAAAGCCTATGCGGGCAGGGGACTGGGCCTGATGCCGGCCGCCGACGGGGAGCTGGTTCCGTCATGGGCCATGGACTTCGAGGCCGCGGCGGCCGCAATGCATGTGGACGCGCTGCTGTTGAGCAGCACCGATGATGAAGCCGCCGCGTTCCTGTACGCCCTGCCCGTCCAGGCCGTCGGACCGGAACAGCTTGCCGGCTTCGTCGGTGCGCACTTCGAAGCCGCCGCCGAGGCACTGTCTTTCATTGAGGAACGGCATCCCGGGGCGACGAACCACGCGAAGCTGGTGGAGGCCATGAGCCTGCACCAGTTCCGGCTAGCCGCCACCGAGCTTGCAGGCCAGGCGGACCGGGCCGGAATCCCGGCCACGCTGCTGCGGTTCTCCGTGCGCAGCAGGCTCGACGGCGCCGGCGCCCCGCACTGCTTCGAACTTCCGTTCCTCTTCGGGAACCGCGCGGACTGGCAGGATGCGCCGATGCTCGAGGGGTTCCCCGGGGACGTCTTCGACTCGGTGTCGGACCGCGTGCGAGCGCTGCTGCTCGGCTTCGTCGCCGACGGCGTGGCGCGGACGCCCGAAGGCCACGCCGTGCCGTCTTTCGATCCGAGGAGCCCGGCACTGTATGCGGTGACCGAAACCGGCGGTGAGGCGGCCGGCGTCGAGCCTGAACTGCGGCCACGGCGCTAAGTCCGCCGCAACTGCCGGAAACAGCAATCGGCCGGAAACACCAGTGGAGCCGTCCGAAAGGGCGGCTCCACTGGTTTTAGGGTCTGTGCGGATCCGAGGGACTCAGAAGTGGGTGATCACCGAGCGGGCCACTGAACCACCGCGCAGCAGGTCGTAACCCTCATTGATCTGGTCCAGCGAGATATGCCGGGAGACCAGTTCATCCAGCTTGAAGCGGCCCTGCAAGTACAGTTCCGCGTACATGGGGATGTCGATCTTGAGGTTGGTGGAGCCCATGGCCACGCCCCGGATGCCCTTCTGCTTGCCCATCAGGTCGCCGAAGGGGGTCACTTCCAGGCGGGTTTCGGGTTTCTGGACTCCGATCAGGAACGCGGTGCCGCCGATGTCCAGCATCGCGACGGCGTCCATTGCTGTCTGTTTCAGGCCGATCACTTCGAAGGCGCAGGTGACTCCGCCGCCGGAGAGGTCCTTGACGGCCTGCACGGAGTCCCCGTCCCCGGCATTGACGATGTCCGTGGCACCAAAGACCTTGGCGAGTTCGAGCTTGCCCGGCTGCAGATCGATTGCGATGATCCTGCGCGCGCCGGCCAGGGCGGCGCCCTGGATGACGTTAAGCCCCACCCCGCCGCAGCCGATGACGGCAACGGTATCTCCGGGACGGATTCGCGCCGAATTGATGGCCGCCCCGGCCCCGGTCACCACCCCACAGCCCAGGAGGGCGGCGCGGTCGAACGGGATGTCCTTGCTGACAGAGACCACCGTATTCTCGTGGACGAGCACCTGCTCGGCGAAACCGCCGACGCCGATGAACTGCGTCAGTGCGTCGCCGTTGCGGCTCAGCCGCGGGCCCTGGCCTGGGGTCCGCTGGGTTTCCTGCGGATGGCGGCACTGGTAGGGGCGGCCGGTCAGGCATCCCCGGCAATGGCCGCAGCTGTGGATCGGCGAGGACACCACGTGATCGCCGACGCGGAACTCCGTGACGTCCGGGCCTACTTCGGCCACCACCCCGGCGATCTCGTGGCCGAGCAATGCGGGCATGGGAAATCCCACGTTGGTCTCGGCCACATGCATATCGCTATGGCACAAGCCGCTGGCGCGGACGTCGATAAGCACCTCACGGCCCATCGGATCGGCGATGTCGATGTCCTGGACTTGGAACGGCTGACCTACGCCGTCGAGCACTGCTGCTTTCATGACCGTTTGTTCCCCTCAATGAATGAGCCGGGATGACCGGCATGGACGTGACTCAGGCCACAAATATAAATATAGTAGATGCTGAAGTGCAAAATAACTAGATTATCGATTATTAGCCACATTTTAACGGGCGCCAGTCCACGCACATCAGGTAAGTGCATCACCAGGCAAGCTCGCCACCAGACAAGGGAGTCAACGATGAAAGCTGCAGTCATCAACGAAATTAACCGCCGTTTTGATGTGGAAGAGATCAGCATCGGGGATCCGGTGGGCCGCGAGGTCCTCGTGGAGGTCAAGGCTGCCGGCTTGTGCCATTCGGATCTGCTCGTCGCCTCGATCGACCGCGGGCGCCCGCTTCCCATGGTTGTCGGACATGAAATGGCCGGCATCGTTGCCGCCGTCGGTCCTGACGTCCGGGACCTCGCCGTCGGGGACCACGTGGTTGGCTCCGAAGTGAAGTTCTGCGGGCATTGCGAGGAATGCCTGGCCGGCCACAGCTACCGCTGTGTCAATCCCGGCGAGGTCTCCCGGCCGCTCGCTGCCGGATCCAAGCTGCGCAGGGGCGGCGGGGATGTGCACGCCTTTGGCGTCGCCGCCTTTGCCGAGTACACCATCTGCCACGCCAACACCCTGGTGCGGATCCCCAAGGAGGTGCCCTTCCCCCAAGCTGCCGTGCTCAGTTGTGCGGCCATTACCGGCGTGGGGGCGGCGCTTAATACGGCGAAGGTCCAGCCGGGCGACGCTGTTGCCGTCATCGGGCTGGGCGGCATCGGCCTCAATATCCTGTCCGGCGCCAGGATCGCCGGGGCCACCACCATCATTGGCGTCGATGTGCATCCGGCCAAGCTCGAACTGGCCGCACGCTTCGGCGCCACCCACGTGGTGAACTCCAGCGAAGAGGATGCTGTGGCCAAGGTGCGGGGGATCAGCGGCCGCGGCGTGCATCACTCCTTCGAGGCAATCGGGCTGGGGGTAACCCAGGCCCAGGCCATCGAGATGACCCGGGTGGGCGGCGGCGCCTACTTCATCGGCATCCCGCAGGGCGCGCCCCTGGAGGTGGACGTGCTGCGCTCACTCATCGCCTCGCAGCGGCGAATCCAGGGCGTCTACATGGGATCGAGCAACATCCGCCGGGACATTCCGATGTACGCCGAGCTCTACCTGCAGGGTCGCCTGAACCTCGATGACCTGGTGGCCCAGGAAATTCCGCTCGAGGGGATCAATGACGCCTACCGCCTGCAGGAGTCCGGTGCGATCGCCCGCAGCGTCATCACGTCGTTCTGACCGGAGCGCACCAGGAGGGCATTGCCAAGGCCACTCTTTTTATATAAAATCGTTTAAAGAATGCATTTTCATCTCACAATGTTGTGAAAGTTCCCAGGTGCCAGCACTGGTGCCAGCCAAAAAGGAGTTCAAAGTGACAGCACGCACCGGAGCAGAGTACAAGCGGGGCCTGGATGACGGCCGCGAGGTATGGCTGGGCTCGGAACGCATCTCGGTCCTGGAACACCCGGCCTTCAAGGGTTCTGTCGAAGGCATGGCCGGCTACTTCGACTACCAGCACAAGTACGCGGCGGACTGCCTGACCACGCATCCGGAGACCGGCGAGGCCATGAATGTGAGTCTCTCGCTGCCGAAGAACGCGGAGGACATCGCACTCCGGCATCGCGCTTTCGACCGCCTGGCCCGGTACTCCAACGGCATGCTGGGCCGCACGCCGGACTACGTCAATGTGGTCCTGGCCGGACATGTGTCCCGCAAGGACATCTTCGACCGCTCCGGGGATCCGGTGTACCACCAGCGGCTGGCGGCCTACCACCGCGAAGTGATCGAAAAGGACCTCGCGCTGACCCACACCATCGTGCATGCCGCAATCGACAAGAGCGTCGGCGAACTGCAGGGCATGAACGAGGAACTCACCCTGCGCGTAGTGGAGCGGACCGAGCAGGGCCTGATCGTCAAGGGCGCCAAGATGCTCGCCACCCTCGGGCCGATCGCCGATGAGCTGTACGTCTACCCCGCAGTACCCATCCAGAAGGGCTTCGAGGAGTACGCCATTTCCTTTGCCATACCGGTGGCCACGCCGGGCGTCGTCGGCGTCTGCCGGGACCACTACGGCGTGGACGCCGATGTAGCGGACAAGCCGTTCTCTGCCCGATTCGACGAGCAGGACGCCGTCATCATCTTCGACGACGTCCTGGTGCCCTGGGACCGCGTGTTCATCGACGGTAACCTGGACGTCTACAACTCCATCAACGCCGGCACCGCGTCCGGCAACACGCAGCAGCAGACGGCCATCCGCGCCGCCGTGAAGCTGGAGTTCGCCTACGACCTGTGCACGCAGATCGCCAAGGTGACCGGCACCGAGAACAAGCCCGGCGTCGGCGCGATGCTCGGCGAGATCTACACTTACCTGCGCCTCACCCGCGCGGCCATCCACTCCGCGGAAATGCGGGCCTCGGACTGGGGCGGCGGAGCGTTCTTCTGCCATGACGACATCAGCTCGCTGCGGGCCATCATGCCCGGCTGGATGATCCGGATCAACGAAATCATCAAATCCATGGGCTCGCACAACCTGCTGGCAACCCCCACGGGCGGTGCCTTCAACGATCCGCGCCTGGGCCCGCTGCTGAAGAAGTACCTGCCCGGCGCGAACGGCATCAGCGCCCAGGAACGCGCCCGCATCATGCGCACCGCCTGGGACTTCGCCGGCTCGGCACTGGGCAGCCGGATCGAGCTCTACGAACGTTTCTATCTTGGCAGCATCGGCCGCGCCCGCGCCCTGGACCACCGCAAGGCCCAGGCCGCCGGGGAAACCGGCGCCTACAAGGCGATGTTCGAGGAAATCGACGGCATCCCCGCTGCGGACGACGGCTTTCCTGCCGCGTCCGCCAGTGACCGGATCGCCGTTGGGGCGCGGGGCTAGGTTCCGCCATGACAGCGCAAATAGCAGAGGCCGCCGGCCGCGGAAACGGCCTCGAAAACGGCACTGAAAACATGGCGGGCACAGTGGCCCGGCACGTCGCAGAGACCAGCTTCGAGGCCCTCGACGCCGGCACCGTGGCCCGGGCCAAGATCCGGATCATCGACTCGCTGGGCAACATCGCCGCAGGCCACCGCGCCCAGGGCAACGGCGCCGTCCTGGACCTCGCCCGCCGCTGGGGCGGCGCGCCGGAATCGCGGGTGCTGGTCCACGGCATCCGCCTCCCGGCGCACAATGCGGCGATGGTCAACGCCGTGATGATGCGGTCCTACGACTTCGAGCCGATCGGTGCGGAATACGAGGACCAGACGCAGTCGGCCGCCCACATCAGCGGGACCACGGTTCCGGTGGCCCTGGCCGTCGCCGAGCAGCAGGGCTCCTCGGGCCGGGACCTGCTCACCGCACTGATCCTGGGGGACGACCTCACCTCGCGCCTCGCCGCGGCGTCGGGCTTTGACGTCTACAGCGGCCAGGACAACACAGGCACCGTCAACGGCCTCGGCGGCACCGCCGTCGCCGCCAAGCTCATGGGGCTGGACGCGGACCAGGTCCGGAACGCGCTGGGAATCGCGGTGAACCAACTGTCCGGAACCGTGGCCAACATTTTCGACCAGACCCTCGCGTTCAAACTGCCCATCGCGTTCGCCGCCCGCAACTCGATCGTGTCCGCGGAGCTGGCGCAGGCCGGGTTCACCGGGCCGGCGGACGCCATCGCGGGTCCGCACGGGTTCCTGGACATGTACTGCGCGTCACCGGCGCCCGGCAAGGTGACCCGCGGTCTCGGCCGGGCCTTCTATGCGGACTGTGTGATCAAGCCGTGGTCCTCGTGCCGGGCGAGCCACCCCTCACTGGACGCCTGCGTGCGGCTGGCCACCGAGAACGTGCTCAACGAGGATGAGATCGAGGAGATTCTCATCCATGTGACCCCCCGGACCCTGAAGGGTTTTGTGGGCCAGCCGTTCGTGATCGGGGACTGCCCGGAGGTTTCCGGCGCCTTCAGCATCAGTTTCACGGCCGCCACGGCCCTGATGTACAGGACGGTCCGGCCGGAACACCTCACGCTGGAGCATATGCAGGATCCGCGGCTGCAGCGGCTGCTGGACAAGATCCGACTGGTTGATTCGCTGCCGCCGGCGGAATCGCTCACCGCCGAAGTGGAGCTGCGGCTCCGGGACGGTTCCGTGCTCAGGACCAGGACGGACGTGCCCAAGGGGGACATCTACGCCAGCCCGATGAGCGGGACGGAGATCTTGGACAAGTACTACGCCAATGCCGAGTTCGGCGGCAGGATCCCGCGCAGGAATGCCGAGGAAGCGGTCCGGCTCGTCCAGCACCTTGAGGACCTGGACAGCCTGGCGCCCCTCATCAAACTCTTCACACCCGACTTCTCAGCACTAAATCCCAGGAGGATGAAATGAATACACCCCAGGTTGTACCCACCGCGGAGATCACCGTCGATCCCGCCGCTTTCCGTCACGTCGTGGGCCATTTCGCCAGCGGCGTCACGGTGATCACCACGGTTGTGGACGGCGAGCTGTACGGAACGACGGCGTCGGCCGTGTCGTCGCTGTCCATGGAGCCTCCCATGATGCTCGCCTGCCTTAACCGCTCCAGCTCCACGCACGACGCCGTGCTGAAAGCCGGAGTGTTCGGCATCAACATCCTGGCCGAGGACCAGAGCGACCTCGCCATGAAGTTCGGACGCAAGGGCGGAGACAAGTTCGACGGCGTCTCGGTCACCATGTCGGCCGAGGGCGTTCCCATGCTGGACGGCGCCCTTGCCACCATCGTCTGCCGGGTTGCGGAAACCCCCACCGGTGGCACGCACACCGTGTTCCTTGGCCAGGTTACGGATGCCAAGGCCACCGCAGGGGAGCCGCTGGCGTACTTCCGCGGCGCCTTCGGTCGACTGGAACGGGTCAGGGAGCTCGCGGCCTACGACGCCGTGCGTGACTGGGTGCTGGGCCGGCGCACCCCGCTGCACCAGGCACTGGATCCGGTGGAGATCGCTGAACAGGCCAAGTCCGATCCGCACAACGTCCACAACGCCCTGGTTAAGTTGACGGCCGAATCCCTGGTCATCCGCGGGGACAGGGGCGAATTCCTGCCCGCGCCCATCACCCGCCAGCTGACGGACAGTGTCTACGACGGCCGCCTCACTATCGAACTCGGCGTCCTCGCCAGCCACTTCGGGAAGTTCACGGACGAGGACATCGCGGAATTGAGCCGGCTCACCGACGAGCTCGCACTGCTGCGCCAGGGCGGCCAGGAAGCCCTGGACAAGTTCCTCAAGACCAACGCGAAGTACCACAACCGCCTGGTCAGCGTGGCGGGCTCCGCCCAGCTCACCGACGCCTTCCGCCGCCTCGGAATCGGCACGGTCTGGCGCGAGGCCCTCAACAGCGAGGAGTGGGCCCGGAAGATGGACCACAGCCACATCGTCGAGCTCACGGCGGCGCTGAAGGACCACGACTACGAGCGGGCGGCGGAGGCGCTCCGCCTGCACACGTCCTTCGGCAAGCAGTTGGCCAGCGACGTGATTGAACGCCACGGCGGCGAGGTGTAAGCAGCAGATTCAAAGCCCGACGGCGGGGCCGCACCCAGGGATTCCGATCCCGGCGGGTGCGGCCCCGCCGTCGTTCTGTAGCCGATGTTCTGTACCGGTTGTTCTGTACCGAGCGCACTTTGTACAGGAACAGCCTGGGACAGCAAAAGAGCGGGGAGGCCACGTGGCCTCCCCGCTCCTTTGTGCCCGTCTATTTGTCAGCGTGCAGCAGGTGTTCCTGTTTCGGCGTGCCGCAGGAGGTTCAGCTCCGGCACATAGGCGGCCAGCGCGTCAAAGGCCGTCTGCTCGGTGTCCGGGGTGGTGGCTGCTGCGACGTAGCGGTCGGGGCGCACAACGAGGGTTACGCCGCTGCCGGCAACAGCCTTGAATGCACCGCTGGTGTCGGTGACTGCGGTGGTGCCGCACAGCGCAAGGGGGGAGCTGCCGTCGTCGGTCTCTTCAGTGCCGTTCCCGTCAGTGCCCAAGCGCCGGACTTCAATGGCTGGGCCGCCGTCAGAGGGGAAATGCAGCAGTGCCCACCCCGTACCGAGGACGGTGTCCAGCGGGACGGCGTCGCCGGTGGGCAGTGTGACCTGCGGCTGGGACAGCGAGCGGCCCACCAGCGCGGCCGCTGCCTTCGGGACACCGGCGCCCGGGGCCGCCATACAGCCGTCGGTGAAGTGCGGCTGCTTGAGGAACTTCATGCCCGCGAGCCATGCCTTGGCGGCCGGAACGATGCCGGACGCGGTGATGGCGGCGTCGCGGATGGCGGTGAGCGCGGGGTTGACGTTCATCACCACTATGCCGATCCGGTGGGAAAGGCGCACCATGTCCACCGCGTGCGGGCGCCGCTCGGCCTGGTAGGTGTTCACCAGTGCCTCGGTTCCGGTGCCCTGGACGTTGGCGGCGATTTTCCAGGCGAGGTTGGCGACGTCACGGATGCCGGCGTTCAGGGCCTGGCCGGCGAACGGGGGCATCATGTGGGCTGCGTCCCCCGCGAGGAGCACGTGCCCCACGCGGTAGTTCAGGGCCACGCGCTGGTGGGCAACGTAGACGGCAGCGCGGCGGATGTCCGCCGCGACGATCGTCTGGAACGGCGCGATCAGCCTGATGATGGCCTCCGGAGCGGTCACCGCCGCGGCCTCCTCACCGGGGAGGAGCATGAACTCGTAGCGGCGGCGGCCGTGAACTCCGGGGACCACCACGACGGGACGTGTCCCGTTGCAGTGGAACTCGGAAAACCGTTCCGGTTGGCCCGGGGTGTTGATGATGTCCACCACGATCCACTTCTGGACCTGGGTGGAACCTTCCATCGGGATGCCGAGCTGGGATCGGACCGGGCTGCGGCCGCCGTCGCACGCCAGCACCCATTTGGAGCGGACGGTGTGCTTGCCGTCGTCGTCGATCAGTACCGTGTCCGCGTGCTCGGGGCCGTCCGTGATGCGGAACGCCTCAGTGTTGAAGCGGACGTCGATCAGCGGACGGGCCCGGGCGGCTTCGAGGAGCAGTGATTCCATCACGGGCTGGTCGAACTGCGATTTGCCGGGCTGGCCCAGCCGAGGGCTCGCGGGGTAGACCTCCGCCAGCAGCTGTTCCTTCCGGCCGAAGTAGCGGGCGCCCGTGTCCATGAGCATCTCTGGCGCCAGCCGGTCCAGAATGCCGATCTGCTGCATGACCCGCAGCGTCTCGTCGGTTGCGCTGATGGCCCGCGGTTCGTCGCTTGTCCCGGCATGGCGTTCAACGAGCATCACGTTGACGCCCTGGTCCGCCAGCAGGTTCGCCGCGGCCAGGCCGATGGGGCCTGCCCCGATGACAACCACGTCTGTTTCGATGATTTTGTCCATGCCGATCAAAGTTCCGTTCCTTGAGGAGTGCAGTCGGGGGAGCAGGGCAGGTCAGGAGACGAGTTCCACCGTGTTTTTCAGGGTGCCCAGGCCGGTGATTTCCACCTCGACCACGTCCCCTTCCGAGAGCAGCCCGGACGGTTCCATGAACAGGCCCACGCCGCCGGGGGTGCCGGTGACGATCACATCGCCGGCGGAGAGCTTGGTGAAGCCGGTGACGTAGGCGATCAGCTGCGGAATGGTGAAGTACAGATCGGCCACGGAGGCCTTCTGGCGGATGTCGCCGTTGACCCGGGTTTCCAGGGTGAGTGCGTTGACGTCGCCCAGGTCGGCAGCCGGGACGAGGTAGGGGCCGAAGCCGCCGGTGCCGGGGAAGTTCTTGCCGGGGATCCACTGGGAGGCCGCGAGCTGCCAGTCGCGGACGCTGAGGTCGTTGTAGGCGGCATAGCCGGCAACGTAGTCAAAGGCGTCGTCTTCGGCGACGTGGAACGCATCCTTGCCGATGACCAGGGCCATTTCGCCTTCGTAGTCGAACTTGGTGGTTGTGGCAGGCATCTGGGCCGGCTGCAGGTGGCCCATCTGGGAGTCGGCGAAGCGGGTGAAGATGGTGGGGGCCTTCTGCTCCGTCTTGCCGGACTCTTCCTGGTGGCTGCGGTAGTTCACGCCGATGCAGATGACCTTGCCGGGATCCGTGACGGCGGGGAGGAACTCGATGTCCGCCTCCTCGCGGGACGGGGCGCTGCGGAACTCTTCACCGACGGTGCCGAAAATGCCCTGCTCGACGGCGGCGCGGAGTGTGCGGGCAAGGTTGGCTCCGCTGGGGCCGAGATCGTAGGCCCGTCCGTCGGCGATGATGCCCCAGGTGGGGGAGCCGTCTGGGGATACGAAGCTTGCGTAGTTCATGATGGTGGTTCCTTTCGCGGCGGCGGCGCGCCGGGGAGGTGATGCAGTCCCTCCCTGTCGGCGGCTGTGCCGGGCAGGAGGAATGTGCATCCTTAAACAAGGAATACATTATCTTGGTTTTACGCATTATGGCTAGGCCGTGGGTGGAACCCCTAGCAGCAGGGCCCGGCGGCGAGCTTCGCCACGTTGATGCCGCCGGCAATACGGCCGGCAGCCAACGCGATCACCTCCGGCGGACCAGGTTGCGACGCATCAACCCCCTTCTTAGGGGGTGGGAATGAGTTTTTTGCGGGTCGACTCCCATTTTTTCCTAGGGCGCGACGCTGACAGTGGGATGGTCCTGAAGTTGGTGGTTTGGGAGCCCCGCTCAGGACTACCGGGCCCGATGCACTTAACTGCACCGGACACGGCGCCTAGTCCAACGACGGTCTGAAGCAGGTCTCAAACATGCGCGATCAACGGGAAACTGGGGCGTTGACTCGCGCCTCGGCTACAAAGGTGTCCTCCAGGCGCTTCGGCGGCCACGGTTCCTCATACGGGGCAGGCAATGTTTAACGAGGCCGCGAAGGGAGAAGGACGCTCGCGGCGCTCTTTGCCGCTGCAACGCCGACGCGCGTGGAGCGCTCTTGTGTCGGCAGCCCTTGCATTCGCCGGCCTGTCCGTCAGCGGAATCGCCGCCGCGGACGTCGGCACGATTGGCCGCGACACGCTTCGGACCGGGTGGGATAGCACCGAGAGCACGCTCTCGCCGTCGTCCGTCTCGTCCTCGAACTTCGGCAAGCTGTTCTCCACTGCGGTGGACGGACAGGTCTACGCCCAGCCACTCGTTGTCGGCGGCACCGTGATTGCCGCGACGGAAAACAATGCCGTTTACGGGCTGGACAGTGTCACAGGGGAGACGAAGTGGCAGCGTTCCCTCGGGCCGGCCTGGCCGGCGTCGACCGTCAGCTGCGGTGACCTCACGCCCAACATTGGAATCACCTCCACTCCGGTGTTCGACCCGGAAACAAACAGCGTCTTCCTTCTGGCGAAGACGAACGACGGAGCCAGCCCGCAACTCCCGCACTGGTACATGCATTCCCTCGACCAAGTGACCGGGGCGGAGAGGCCCGGGTTCCCCGTCCTCATCAGCGGCGCCCCCACCAACGATCCGACCCGCCCCTTCAATGCGATGACCGCCATGCAGCGGCCCGGACTGCTGCTTATGGACGGGGTGGTGTACGCGGGCTTCGCCAGCCACTGCGACTACACCCCCTTCGTCGGCTACGTCATCGGGGTGTCCACCAGCGGACGGCAGACAACGATGTGGGCCACGGAATCAGGGAACGCCAACGCGGAGGGCGGAATCTGGCAGTCCGGCGGAGGGCTGGTATCCGACGGCCCCGGTCAAATCCTGTTCGCCACCGGGAACGGCATCTCCCCGAAGGCTGGCCCGGGCAACATTCCTCCCAGCACCCTGGCGGAATCGGTGGTCAGAGTCCAGGTTGGAAGTGACGGCAACCTGAGCCCAACCGACTTCTTCAGCCCCGCCAACAACCTCAAGCTGGACCAGAGCGACGCCGACCTGGGTTCCGGGGCCCCGGTTGCCATCCCTGACGGCTATGGCACGGCCGAGCACCCGCACCTGCTGGCACAGGTCGGCAAGGACGGCCACGTCTACCTGCTGGACCGGGACAATCTGGGCGGCATGGCGCAGGGGCCGGGCGGAACCGATGCAGTCCTCGACGCAGCCGGACCGTACAACGGGGTGTGGGGACGGCCCGCGTTTCTCGGGACGGCCGACGGCGGGTATCTCTACACCGTCGAGAACAGGGGTTTTCTGCGCGCGTTCAAGCTTGTGCCGACCAGCACGGGCGGGATCCTGCTCGCCTCCGTCGGGACGTCCGCAGGCACATTCGGGTACACCTCCGGCGCGCCAGCGGTGACCTCTTCCGGCACGGACGGGTCCTCCGCCCTTGTCTGGGCGGTCTACTCCACCGGAGCAACCGGGGTCAATGCGGAACTGCGGGCCTACCGCGCCCTCCCTGACACCACCGGGTCCCTCCAACAGGTGTTCAGTGCCCCGTTAGGCACAGCCGCCAAGTTCTCCTCGGTGGCCACTGACAACGGTCGGGTGTACGTCGGCACCCGCGACGGCCACGTGCATGGCTTCGGCGCCCCGACAACTGCAGCCGTGGGCGCGGCGGACACCGACCTGGGCGCAGCCGAAGTGGGCGCCACCCAGACCGGCAATGTCACGATCACCGCCACCCGGGCGGTGACGCTCAGCTCCGTCACAACAGGGGCGCCGTTCGGGATCGGAGCTTCGAGCAGCCTGACCGGCACCCTGCAGAGTGGTGATAGCCTGACCGTCCCGGTGACCTTTTCGCCGACAGCTCCCGGGCAGGCTGACGGGACGCTGGCCGTCACGACGGCCGACGGCGAGACCGTGCTCCTGGGCATCCACGGCGTCGGCACACGAGACGGCCTGGGCGCCACCCCCGCCGCGCTCCTGTTCACTGACGTGCCGACCCTGACGAGCAGCCAGCAAACTGTCAACATCGTCAACACCGGTGCGACCGTCGTCGAGATCACCGGCGTCACCCTGCCGGCCAACGCGGAGCTTAGCGTCGACCCGACCACGCTGCCGGTAGCGGGCCAGCAGATCCAACCCCTCGCGTCGGTTCCGGTGTCTGTGACCTTCAGCCCCACGACGGCGGACCCGGTGGCCGACTCGCTGGTCATCGTCAGCGACCGCGGTTCCGTGACCGTGCCGCTGACCGCGACCGCCGTGTCCGGCACGGCGCACCTGGACATGCCGCCCGCGCTGGACTTCGGTGACGTCCCCGTCGGAACATCAGCCACGGCGGACTTCACCATCCTCAACACCGGCAATATCCCGATGATGATCACCAAGGCGAAGGCGCCGCAGGGCGACTTCTCGACGATCGCGCCCATCTCCGAGGGCCTCACCATTCCGCCAGGTGAATCCGCGTTCCAGAGCGTGACCTTCACGCCGACGGCCCTCGGGCAGGCCGGCACACAGGACACCTTCTATCTGATCACCACCGATGACGGCCAAGGCGCGCTGAAGGTGATGCTCACCGGCAACGGCACCGACGACCCAATCGCCGTCAAGGCACAACAGATCAGTGCCGGCCGCCCCGCGTCGTCCCTCGGGCGCGCGCTCACCGGACAGTACGCCGTCGCGGATGGAAAGTGCCAGGACTTCGTCAGCGGGGTGATCTGCTGGTCACCGGCGACAGGTGCACATGAGGTCCATACAGCGATCTACACCAGCTACAAGGCCGCGGGCGGCGCCACGGGCATGTTCGGCTTCCCGACCACCGACGTGACGGTCACGCCGGATGGGGTGGGGCGGTACAGCAACTTTTCCGGTTCGGGCGGGACCTCGATCTATTGGTCGCCGAAGACCGGTGCGCATGAGGTGCACGGTGCCATCCGGGCCTTGTGGGCGTCGCTGGGCTCGGAGAAAGGCCTGCTCGGCTATCCGACCACCGACGTGACGGGCACTGCGGATGGGGCGGGACAGTACAGCCACTTCTCCGGTTCGGGTGGGGCTTCGATCTATTGGTCGCCGAAGACCGGCGCGCATGAGGTCCACGGCGGGATCCGGACCAAGTGGGCGGCGCTGGGCTGGGAGAAGGGCCCGCTCGGCTATCCAACCAGTGACGAGAAAGGCACTCCTGACCGGGTGGGGCGGTACAGCCACTTCTCAGGTTCGGGTGGGGCTTCGATCTACTGGTCGCCGAAGACCGGCTCGCATGAGGTTCACGGAGCGATACGGACCAAGTGGGCGGCGCTGGGCTGGGAGAAAGGCCCGCTCGGTTATCCGCTGACTGACGAGATGGGCACCCCGGACCGGGTGGGGCGGTATACCCACTTCTCAGGTTCGGGTGGGGCTTCGATCTACTGGTCGCCGAAGTCCGGCGCGCATGAGGTCCACGGAGCGATCCGGGCCAGGTGGGCGGCGCTGGGCTGGGAGAAAGGCCGGCTCGGCTATCCAGTGACAGACGAGTACCCGGTTCCCGGCGGCCGGGAATCGGATTTCCGCGGCGGCCGGCTGGTCTGGAAGGCGCGGACAGGAGTAATTAGCGGATAGCGTGAAGGGTCCGGCGTTGGGGCGGAGGCAGGATTGGAACCGGTCGACGTCGCTCTACTTCCACTCGAAAAGGCGGCCTTCGGACTTGCCGTCCGCCACCTGGTACTCGAACAAGACTGCGATCCCGTTGAGGCGGCTCAACTCGTCTGACGTGGTTTCGTAGAACAATGCACCCCGCCAGGTGAGTTGACCCGGACCGGTGAAGCTACCGACCCCGTGGCCGGTGAAGGTGGCTGTCTGCCCGCTTGCGGTGACCACAAATCCGTTTCCGTTGCCGACGACTGTGCCGCTGGGACGAATCGTGCCGACATAGGTGACATTGACGTCAACTTGGACACCGCAGAGCGTGCCGACCTGATGGTCGGTCACTTCGGTGCGCGGACCGCGGCCAGTGTCTTCCAGAACCCGCGTGCTGATGGTCTCGCCGTTGAGTTCCCCGATTTGTTCTCCGAGCATGATGATCTCCTTGCCAGTTGGATCGGTGGCTGGACCGGAACGACTGCCACGTCAACGTGACGTTCCAGTCCGGATCAGCCGGGAATACGCATCCGTGTTCAGGCTGCATCGGGAGCCGCGGACGCAGAGGGCAGACCGTCCCCGGTGCAGATTTCCCGCCCGGGGGACGGCCGCCGTCGTCGGTTATTCAGAACCGTGGGTGGCGCTATGTGGCGCTTCCCCTAGTCCTCTCCATCGCATCCCTGCCGAGCCAGAGGCCCAAACCGATCATGGCGACGCCGAGGAGCAGATGCAGCCAATTGTCGGCAGTGTTAAGCGGGACAAAGTTGGCGCCCCCGTCCATGTCAATGAACAGGCCGTAGATCCACAGAACCACGTAGACCGCGCCGCCGCCGAGCAAGAACCAGCGGGCCATCTGGGCGGTCCGGGCCATTGCAATGCCGGCCGCGCCGAACAGCAAATGGACGATGTTATGCAGTACGGACACCTGGAAGACTCCAAGCAGCATTGCCCCGGACTCATGTCCGGCAAAGTTCATGGCGCCGTAATTGGTGGTGATTCCCGGGATGAACCCGAGGACTCCAACCAGCAGGAAAACCGCACCAAGACCCATGGCGGTGTTGTGGAGGGACAGCCCCATCATGTGGTGGTGCTCGGTGGGGTGTGAAGCGGTAGTCATTGGTCTGCCTTTCACGCTGGTTACCGGCTCTTCAGATGGAGAACCGGCCTCGCGGCAGGAGTCGCCGGACTTCTGCCGACGCCCAAATCCTACTCCTGAAAACCGCGCCTGTGCAGGGAATAAAGGGGCTTTCCAGAGCATTCCGGGCGGCCGTGTTCTAGGCAGGGGAGGAGGAGGCGGATCCGCCCTCGGCCAGGCCCATGAACATGGTCCGGTGCAGGATGTCCACGTGCTTGCGGGCGACCTCGGCTTCGTCCCATTGGCCGGCGCGCAGGGCTGCCACGAGCGCGACGTGGTCGCAGTTTGATTTGTGCAGCAGCTCGATCGAGTAGGGGATGAAATAGGCATAGAGCTCGGCCAGCGTCTCGTGGTAAACCTCGACGGCGGTCCCCAACTCCGACGCGGTGCCAGCCCCGCCGCGGTGCCCACCAGTTGGTGGAACTGCTCATCTGCCTCGCCGTGTCCGCACTGGGGGAGGCCCCTCGCGGGGAATCGCTCCACCCGCGGGGGATAGCGCCGTTTCGCTGCCTGGATCCGGCCAAATGGGTCTTGAGCCTGACGGGAGCGATCTGACCCCAAGAACGTGTGGCTAAATGCGGGAGTAGGCCGTAGTCACTGCCGGCGTGGGCGGGCGATCCACGAACGGGAGGAGCAATGGGAATTGGCGTCCCGGCCAGACTACGCGCAGCCTCATATTCACCCCGTCCATGCCGGCCGGCATCGCGCCCTGCGGGCCTACCCCTCCCCGCTGACCGGTTCGGGGCCCGAACTAAACGAAGGTGGTGTAGTTCCACGGATACCAGGTTCGTGCCTCTGACCGGGGACGAGTTCTCAAATCCTTACGTGGATGATGCCGGGGCGCTCTCAATACCGAAGTGCCACAGTGCAGCGTCCAGGTCCGCAGCGCGCCACCCTCGTGACTCTGCAGCAGCGCGGATCACGGCCGACATGTTGTCGTAAGAGGTGTCCTCGATACCGGCGGTCTCGGCCACTCTTCGTATCCGCACATCAGTAGTCACCCCCGTTGAGAGTCCACTGAGACTGTCGATGTAGTCCAGCGTCTTGGGGCTCACATGACGTACAGCTGCGAGGGCATCACGAACAACCGGCCTTTCTGCTGGGTCAGTGAGTCTGGCGCGGAGTTCCTCTACAGTTTCGATGCCCTGATCCTCAAACACACACGTTAAGTCGTCTATCTGAGCGAGGCGGCCCGGCGATGGCCAATCGATGACGTCCGAGAGGGTTCCCGTAGCAAGACGTTTCCGGAACCCACTTGTGGTTCTTGCATCTGGCCATGAGGCAACCAGAGCGACAACGCGCGGCTTTACGGTTGCCTCGTAATTTTGGCGTCGCTGCAAGGAGGCATCGACAATGATCGCTCCGATGGAAGCCCAACCACGGCTAACCTCAGTCGAGGCGTCGATGCCGTGGGAGTCAATGAAGGCTAGGAGTTTGGCGGTGTCGCCATCGATAGTCATAGGTGAATACTTCCACGGAACAAGACGGTCTAGGAGCGCCGTCACTAGGCAGTACGGCTGCGGCACCGGTTCGGCCGGCGGGTTCACGTCGGCTGTGCGGTCATCTTGCGAAGATCGGTTGCTGCCGTGGTAGGAACTGCCTTCTCCTTTGGCTCTGAGAGGCCGCTACCGCGCGGCGGAGTCCGGCACCGAACCCGCCGGAGCCACCGAACCCGCCGGACCCCAGGAGGCGAGGAGGGCGAGGCCCGCGGCCACCGCGGCGCTGAGCACCACCGCGCCCAGCCAGAGGGAGACGGGCCAGCGGATCGCGTCCGTCACCGCGGGCGCCACGAACTGTCCCGACCACAGGACCGCCGCGATTCCTCCCGTGAGGGCCGGAAGCCGGGCCAGCAGCAGGTCAGACACGACGGCGGCAACGGTGGCGCCCGCGGCTCCGGTAATTGAATACGTGTGGAATCCCAGCATCGCGACGGGCAGCCATGGTGCAGCGGCCACCAGCAGGGTGACGACCCCGCGGGCCGGGCGCCTCGTCGCGGAGACGTGAAGAGGAAGGGGGTGATGATCAGCGCGGTGGTCAGCAGGTAGCTGGCCCGGGTGATGACCATCGGCATCTCCGACTGGCCGCGCCCGAGGCTGCCGAACGCGTCGGAATAAAGAGGGCCGTTGGCCCCGGCCGGACGACGGCGGAGACGTAGATGAGGAAGAACGCCCCCAGACCGGTCATGAGTACGACGGCGAACAGCGCCGTCGGGGTCAGGGCCGGATGATTGTCGGGGCTGGCTGAATGACTGGCCCGGGCGCGGCGGACCGCGGTGCCCAGGATGAGGAAGAGGCTGAAGCCCAGCAGCAGGTGGTGTGCACCGCCGTCGTGATCTGGCGGAACCGGACAGCCGGTCATGTAGGGGAAGACGAGGCCCACGACCTCTGCCGGGTCGAGGTCCTCGGGTCCCTCCACCGCGTCCTCCTCGGGAACGCAGACGAGCTCTGCGTTCGCACCCCATACCGTCAGTGCTCCGACGCGTTGTCCCTCCCGCAGCCTGGTGCAGCCCTGGCCCAACTGGTCGACGACGCCGACCAACTCGTAGCCGGTAGTGAACGGCGGCTTCGGCACGCCGAAATACGTGCCGGCGCGCAGTCGGGAGTCGGTGAATGACACGCCGGAAGCCAGAACCCTGACTCGGACCTCGCCCGGACCCGGCCGGGTATCGTCAGCCTCCACCACTCTTAGGACATCTGGACCGCCGAAATGGTCGACGACGACACGCTTCATGCGGCCAGGGTACGTCTGGCGCTGGTGGTCAGGTCAGGGACTTTGGTCCAGTCTCGGAAAGGAGTATCCGGACGAGCTGAAGCCAGAAGCATCGAGCCTAAACCTGTGATGTCCTTTCAGCCGCAGGCCGCTTCCACAGTGCGACTGCGAGGACCGCTACCCAAAGCAGGAATGCCCCGGTGCTGATTCTTTCGCCAATGCCCAGCACGAGGTTCGGTCCCGGGGCCGCTGCGAATGCGACCATACCCGTAACCGCAGAAGCGACGAGCGAGACGATCGAATACGTCCGCATCCGGCCGTGGAACCCCGCTGCCACGAAACACATTGCCGCGGGTAGAGGGCGCCCATGATGTTCCACAGCGTGGGCGGTAAGCAGGCCGGCACGGATGCGCAGGGCGCGGTTGCCTCGTACGGAGTTCCTCCCCAAAGCACGGCAAGGCCCCCGGCAAATTCGCCGGAGGCCTTGAACGCTTTCTATAAGTGTTACTTCTTAACGGCTATGAAGACTTTGTCGGCGATCATGCCCGGCCTGACGGCAAGGACGCCTTTGCTGGCCGTGGCGGTCGGCACTTGAATGGCGATGTTGCCGGTTGCGGTACCACCCTTATATAGAGTGCTCGTGGTGTCGATAGCCTCGGGTGCAACGGCGCTGGTGTCGAGTCGATTGACGGTTTTCCCGTCTGCGGTGACGTAGTCGACGGATACGAAAGCCGGCATCTGCCCATTGGCCTCATTGCCGATATAGGTCGCTGAGTAATTCACCAAGATATACTGCGAACCCGCAGTCGCGGGCTTATTGAATTGGTTGGCCGCTGCAACTGCATCAGAAGCAGCAAGAGTGACTGAGTTGACTACGACGCGCCAGTCTTTCGATTCGACGACCGACCCGATCGGCGAAGGATTTTCGCGGGTTCCGGCCTGGGCGGCGGGCTTGCTCTCTGCTGGTCCAGGAGTGCCCCCTGCATCGCCGGACGGTGCTGCCACTTTGGTGTCGCCGCCGCCGAAAGCGTTGGATGCCGACGTCGCGACGACGGCAAAGAACACGGTAAATCCGACGATCGTTCCAACGATTGAAAGGATTAGGGCAGTGATACCCATCCCCTTGGCCTTGTCCTTGAGGAAGAGGGAGACTATGGCCAAAACGAATGCAATCGGCAGCAATATCCAGCCGATAATGAGAGCGCCGGGAATGCAGGCAAAAATGAACCCAAGTGCCGCGGTAACAAGCGCAATGAGTCCAATTACGTTGCGTTGCTTCTTTACCTTCGTCGGTTCGGGAGGAGGCGTCATCGTTGCCGAATCATAATTCGGTTGCGCGAGAGGAGTTTGCTGTGGCTGATGGGGCGAAGTCTGCTGTGAGCTTGCCCCCGGAAGCTCTGATCTTGTCATTTCGTAATGATGGCAGAAGGGGTAGGTTTATTTTCTTTATGACCGGCCTTTTGGGCCATATTAAGGACACCAGCTCACGATCTGAAGTCATGCCGGTCTTGGGCTAGAAACTTTTGCATGGATTTAACTACTTCTCGAGGGGAAGTAAGTAAAATCTCGGCAGTTCTTGATTGCAGCATTTACGCCTGCGGCACCCCAGCCGCAGGCCGCTTCCACAACGCGGCTGCGAGGACCGCTACCCAGAGCAGGAACGCCCCAGATGCTGATCCGTTCGCTGATGCCCAGCACGACGTTAGGCCCCGGGGCCGCCATGAACGCCACCATGCCCATCACCGCGGAAGACGCGAGCGAGACGATCGAATACGCGCGCTTCCGGCCGTGGAACCCTGCGGCCACGAAGCACATTGCCGCGGCCATGAGGGCGAGCTGGATGTTGGTGGCGAGGATATGCATGGGAATGGAGCAGCGTCCCCCAGCGTCCGCGGGTAGAGGGCGCCCATGACGTTCGACAGCCCGTACCCGGTGAGCAGGCCTCCGCCGATGCGCAGGGCGGGTGCCGCGCACGGAGTTCCAGACGCCCACCCCGAACGCGGTGAACAGCGCCGTGTAGAGCCACGTGAATGGCAGCAGGACGTCCCGGCCGGGGGAGCCGACGGCGAAGAGCCCGCTCGCCACCTGTAAGCGTGTGGCCCCGAAGCGCCGCCACGGTTGACGCGTTCCGGGACAAGATCAGACACCTGCCGGTGAAGGTGATGGCCGCCGGCGGGATCCGGGACGAGGTGGAAGCGGCCGAAGTGTTGGGTACGCTGACGGCGGGTCGGGGGTCGGGTGGCGGCCACGGCACACCTGTATCCTGACAATGCAGGTTGAATGGTTCCAGCGGCCATCAACCAAGCTCGGTTCGCGGCCGGATGACGGTCCGGAATCTTGGGCGTAGCCATCCACGTTGTCGAATCACCGCCGCAATCGTCAGTCTCCGATTGGCCCCCCGGACTCTTGGAATGGATCTTTATCACTACCGACAAGCCAGTTCCCGTGGGAATCCCGACGCCGGTCCTCAAGCCCGCGCGCACAGCTGCGATGAATGATCCCGCCGTCGTGACCTGGGCCGAGGCTGGTGAGAGCATGACCGCGCGATGGCGTTCGGCGAACGGCAGACCGGCGCCGACGCGCGTCGAAGTGGTCTCCGACTCTCTCACGGCCGATGATGCGAACCGGATGGCGTCACAGGGGATCGCGATGCTCTGGCACGGTGACTTCCACAACGCACGGCAGATCCTCAACGCCATGGACCGGCGGATAGGCGCCGGAAAGAAAGAGACCGCAGCAACTCCGGCCGATAAGTTCTATCGGCACCGCCAGTCCCGCTCGCACCGTGCACGCATTCTCGGCCTGCTGCTGATTCCTCTTGATCCGGGTCCGGTGGTGCCGCTGCGCCGCGCACCGGACATTCGGCAGGCCGCCGCTGAAGCGTACGGCGATATCGGCGAACCTTCCATTGTGTCCCTGCATGAGCTTGTCGGGGCCATTGGCGCCCACGAGTGGCGACGGAATGGCGTCCACGTCGATGCCCTGCAGGGCCGCATCCACCCGCACTATGGCACGTTCTTCCCCACCCGGAGCGAGTATGTGGATCTCGTGGCTGCCGCTGCACTGCCCTCTGACACGCTGGCGTTCGACATCGGAACCGGCACGGGGGTGCTCGCTGCCGTCCTCGCCCGCCGTGGCGTCCACCGCGTGGTGGCGACGGACAATGAACCGCGTGCAATCGCCTGCGCCGCTGAGAATTTCCGGAACCTCGGCGTCCAGGACCGTGCTGAGGCCGTCCTGACCGACATGTTCCCGCCCGGGCGGGCACCCCTCATCGTGTGCAACCCGCCCTGGATTCCGGCCACGCCGCATTCCACCCTGGACAACGCCGTCTACGACCCCGGGAGCAGGATGCTGTTCCGCTTCCTGAACGGACTCTCCGACCATCTGGAACCGGGCGGTGAGGCCTGGCTTGTCCTCTCCGACCTGGCCGAGCACCTTGGCCTGCGGACGCGTGACGATCTGCTGACCGCCATCGCGGCGGCTGGGCTGAAGGTTGTGGAACGGCTAGACACCAAGCCAACGCATCCGAAGGCATCGGACCGCGACGATCCCTTGTTCGAGGCGCGCACGGCCGAGGTCACCTCGCTGTGGCGGCTTGTTCGCCGATAGTCCGGTGCGATAGGGCGTAGCCGTCAGGTCACCTGGCCAGCGGCCGCGGTCGGGGAGTACGACGGCGGCGCGTGGGCTGGGTGCCGACGACGGCGCTGCGTGCCGCCCCAATGAGCGATTCGAGGTCGGACAGGCCCGTGAGGAAACCTCCGTGGCCGGAGGCCAGCACCAGGGTGCGGCCGTCCTCTGCCGCGCGGGTTGCCCCGACGGCGCTGGCAACGTGAGTCTCCCCACCTTATTTTGAGTAGCTCACATTAAGCCGTAAAGTTAGGCGCAGGCCACCGTAGCCCTTGAGTACCGCACCGGTGAACATACCCGGGCCAGCGGGGCAAGCGACACGACGCGCAACCGCCCTCCTGCTTGAGCGGCACAAGAACCTGTATGGCCCTCATCCCGAAACCCCACGGAGAACCCATGACTTTGCTGACCGAACGCCCCGCAACCTCCTCATCCACCACCGAAACCACTCTCACGAACGCTACCGGCATCACTGTCGCTGACACCGCAGTGCGCGGCGGCAGCTACGTGACTCTCCCCGCCGGCAGCCTCCCCGTCGGCGTCGAGGGCAGCTATGTCACCGTCGCCGGCGGCCGAAACTTGCCCCCCGTCACCCGTGGCAGCTATGTCACAGTGGACGGCACTCCCGTTGTTGCCGCCAGCGTCATCGAGGGCAGCTACGTATCGCTTCCAATGGCGGCATAGGGTCCAGCGGCCTGCGGGGGATAGCACCGCCGGGCATAAAAAGGAGGCCGACGGCGACACTGGGTGTCGTCGTCGGCCTCCTTTTTCGTGCCAGCCGGGCAACTACCCCGCCACCGCAGCCTTCGCGGCCCGGGAGGCCTCCATCCATTCGCTCAGCCACGGGGCCCGGACGCTCGACGTGATGCGGCAGTCGGCCACGAAGGCTCCATTGGGGGGTCCTAGACGCGAGTTCTGCTGGGAAGAGGGTCTTGTCCGGTCTTGTGGCAGCGGGAAGAGCACGGCGTCGCCGGTTGATCAGCTCGCCGGCTCTTGACCCTGGCTCCGCCGTCTGCTGGCCGCGCCGGAGTGGTGGTTCAGGTTGGAAGGCTGGCCCTGATCTGGATGAGGGTGAGCTCCAACAGTGGCGTCGGGACGTTGAGGCTGCGGGCTCTGCCTGCAAGGTCGCCGAGGATGTGCTCGGCTTCCGATGGGAGACCTGCGCTGAGGTCCCGGTACAGGGAGGAAGTGAACGCCGATCCCGGTTCAGTCAGGATACCGACCGCCTGCGCATGACCGGCGTCGGAAACGGGATGTCCTGCCGCCGCCGCCACCGCTTCGGTTTCACTGATGGCCTCCAGGATCCTGGACCGCCCGCCGGCCTCGATGATCCGTCCAACCGGCGCCCGGAACAGGCAGTTGACGATTCCCGCGGCCGCGATGAATACCCATTTCTCCCACAGGGCGCCGGCTACGTCGTCCACTACCGAGAAGTCGACGCCGGGCACGTCCAGAGCCTCGGAAACATCCGTAGGGACAAGGTTTCCGTTGAGCCCGCCCACCGTGAGGGAAGTGAGGGGCATCTGCTGGCGGACCACATCGCCGTCAAGAGTGGCGACGATCCGGGCCAGGCCGCCGAGCACGTGGCCCGGGTACAACTGCTCAAGCCGGTCCACATGGGCCATGCCGTTGAGGATGGGAATGATGCTGGTTCCAGCCCCCACGAAAGCGCCAAGCTCGCCGAGTACGCCCTCGACCGCGGTGGCTTTGACCGTGACGAGGATCAGATCGAAGGCCTCTGACCCGTCCGGTGCCGTGATGGTTTTTACCGGGTGCGTCCGGTCAGCGGTGGGGGAGATGAAGCGTAACCCGTCGCGGCGAAGGACGTCCTGCTTGCGCGGCCGCACCAAATAGGTGACATCCCGTCCCCCTTCCTGCAGGAGCGTGCCGAACGCCCCGCCTGTGGCTCCGGCTCCGACGACGAGTATCCGCATGGGTACATACCTTTCCGGGGTGGTTTTCAAGGATTAACCGGAAACAGGAGCCTGGAACAGCAGATGAGGCTTTGTATCCGATGTTCCAAGGCTAGGGGTTTCAACGGGACTGTGCGGGTGGCATTCGCCTGGCATGCCTGATCACTTCGTTATCGCCAGGGTTAGCTAGCCCGCCACCGCCGCCTTCGCCTCCTCCTTGGCCTTCATCCACTCGCTCAGCCACGGGGCCCGCACGCTCGACGTGATCCGGCAGTCGGCCACGAATGTTCCCCTGGCGCCGGCGTCGATCCACTCCTCGAGCGCGGAAAGGTCCGCCAGCGAGCGGATGATCGCCGACTCCGCACCGAGCGCGCGGGCGATACCGCTGAAGTCCACCTCGGGGATCAGCATGGGTTTTTCGGTCAGGCCCTGGGAGCCGTACTGGTGGATTTCGGCTCCGTAGGCGGCATCGTTGTAGATGACGACGACGGCGCTCCTCGCCGCCCCAATCAGCGATTCGAGGTCGGACAGGCCCATCAGGAAGCCGCCGTCGCCGGAGGCCAGCACCAGGGTGCGGCCGTCCTCCACTGCGCGGGCTGCCCCGACGGCGCTGGCAAGGCCGAGCCCGATGGCCTGGTAGGCGGTCCCCACCATGACCAGGTCCTGCGGCCTCGGGATACGCCAGTACATGGGTGCCCAGCCCACGAAATGCCCTCCGTCCTGGACCACCGTGCGGCGCTCCGGCAGGACGGCATCCAGTGCCGTGGCAAGGGAGCGCGGGTCCAGCCGGCCGTCCGGGGTCTCGTCGGAGCCTGGGTGGTGGGCCGGTCCTTCGGCCAGGCGCTTGCGGGCTTCCGCGCGCCAGGCTCCTGCGCGGCTGGCGTCCGGCGAGGCCGGGCCATCCAGCATCCGGAGGATGCGTCCCGCAGCAGACTTCACGTCCGCACTGACGAACGTGTCCACCCGGGAGTGCGTCGGCTGCAGGGCGGCGTCGATCTGGATGACAGTGCTGTCCGGGCCGATCAGGTGCCCGAACCGCATGGTGAAGGGGCTCAGGCTCGCCCCGGCCACGAGAACCACATCAGCCTCACCCATAAGCCCGGCCGCGGTGTCCGTGCCGAAGCCGCCGGCGACGCCGAGGTATCCCTCGCCTTCGAGGAGGTTGAGCGCCAGGGCGGTTCCGGCGGTCAGCGCGCCCAGGCGGTCGGCAAGCTCCCGGAGCTCCGGGCCGGCGCCGGCGAGATGCGCACCGCGGCCGGCCAGGATCAGCGGCCGCTTCGCCCCGGCGAGCAGCCGGGCTGCCTGCCCGAGTCCGCCGTCGACGTCGTCCGTCACCTTCGCTGCCGACGGCACCGGAAGCTCTTCGTCCGCAGCCTCGAGTGCCGCGAGGTCGTAGGGAATGGCAATGACGACGGCGGTCCGCTTGGTGAGCGCGTACTCCACCGCCTGCTGCGTGATGGCGCCCGCGGCGTCGCGGCTGACGGTGAAGGTCGCCGCGCCGAGGCCCGCGGCGATTGCCGCCTGGTCCACGTCCTGGGACCTGGCGCCGCTGCTCGGCGCGTCCCCGGTGACCAGCACCACGGGGATCTGGGCCTGGACCGCCTCCGCAAGGGCGGTGAGCGCATTGGTGTAGCCGGGGCCGTAGGTGGTGGTGCCCGCTGCGAGACGTCCTGATGTCCGGTAGTAGGCGTCGGCCGCGGCGATGGCGGCCCCTTCATGGCGGACGGGGGAGAAGCGAAGGCCCAGCTTTTCCGCGGCGTCCAGGAAGTAGACGTTTCCGTTGCCCATCACGCCGAATACATCGCTGAGATAGGTGCTGAGAACCTGCGCCACGCGGCCGGAGACGGTAATTAAAGTCATGCAGGAATCTTGTGGGCTGGTGCACAGATAGGCAAGAGAGGCGAGTTTGATTGGGATATTTGGCAGGCGGGTCTAGATTGAACTGATAATATGCGCAATTGTGGCGTGCATCACCCGCATTTAGTGGGAAGCGCGGGTTTCCTGCTCGGAGAGCCGGCTCAGGAGGCCGTCGTAGCGGGGCGGCATGAGTTCCAGTACGGAAATGGCCGTGCTGGTCCGCTGGATCCCCTCGATTTCCAGGATCTCGTTGGTGATGCGGTAGAGATCGGCCGTACTGCGTGCCACCACCTTGGCCATGAGGTCCGCGTCCCCGGTGGTGGCGTGCACCTCGATGACCTCGGGAATAGCGGCGAGCCCGTCTTCCACTGCACCTGTCCGCGTCTGGCTGATGGACAGCGAGAGGAAAGCCATGAGGTCATAGCCAAGTGCGGCGGGATCCAGTCTCCGGCTGAAGGAGCGGAGGGCGCCGCTGCGCTCGAGCCGTGCCAGCCGGGCGTGGATCGTGTTCCGTGCGACGCCGAGGGTCCGCGAGAGTGCCAGGGCGCTGGCTTCGGGATCCTTGTCGAGGGCCAGGATGATCCTGCCGTCGAGGGAATCCACGGTGCGGGGGCTCGGGATGGTCATATTTTCACCACAGACGCTAGAAGTTGAGCAGAAGTCCCAATGGGTTGAGCGTATCTTGCAATGTGGGCGGGGTCACAATCATGATCAGTCCTCATGACCCGTGATCAGCTCCTGACCGCACCGGACACCGCGCTTCCCACCCTTCGCGGCGCTGTGGCCGGACTTCCGCCCTACGTCCCGGGCCGGCGCAGCGCCGGCTTGGACATTGCGGCCCTCGCCAGCAACGAAAGCCACTACGAACCACTGCCCGCTGCCGCCGCCGCGGTGGCCGCAGCAGCCGGTACCATGAACCGCTACCCGGACAGTGCCGCCGTCGAACTCCGCGAACGGCTTGCCCGCCACCTCGGCGTCACGTCCGGAGAGGTGGCGGTGGGACCCGGCAGCGTCGGCGTCCTCCAGCAGATCATCACCGGCCTTTGCGACGCCGGAGATGAAGTGATCTTCGCGTGGCGCTCCTTCGAGGCCTACCCCATCCTGGTTGAGTTGGCAGGCGCCCGGCCGGTCCGCATTCCGTTGGACGCCGCTGAGGGGCACGACCTCGATGCCATGGCCGCGGCCGTCACTGACCGCACGAAGGTTATCCTGCTCTGCACCCCCAACAATCCGACCGGCGTGCCGATCAGCCATGAACGCATCGAGGCCTTCCTGCGATCCGTCCGCTCGGACATCCTTGTGGCGGTCGACGAGGCCTACGTGGAATACGCCGAAGCGGGCACCGGCCCCGACTCGCTGGCGCTCTACCGCCAGTACCCGAACGTCTGCGTCCTGCGCACCTTCTCGAAGGCGTACGGACTCGCCGGCCTGCGCGTGGGATACGCCGTGGCGGCACCGGACATCGCCGAGGGACTGCGCCGGACAGCCCTTCCCTTCTCCGTGAGCGCGCTGGCCCAGAAGGCTGCCATCGCGTCGCTGGATGCGGGGGAGGAGATGGAAGCCCGGGTAGCCGCCGTCAGGCAGGAACGCGTCCGGATGGCCGCGCAGCTGGAAGCCCAGGGCTGGAACCTCCAGGCGAGCCAGGGCAACTTCCTGTGGATCCGTGCCGATGAAAGCCTTCGGGCGAGGCTGGTGGAGGCGTTTGACCGCGCGGGCATCCTGGTCCGGGCGTACCAGGGGGACGGTGTGCGGATCACCGTTGCCGACACTGCCTCCAACGATCGCGTGCTCCGGCTCCTGGAAGCTCTCACGGCCTGAAAACCGACTGACCTGAAATCCCATCCGTTCCACCTACAACCAGAGGACTCTCCATGGAACAACAGACAATGACGTCTGCCCGCCCCCTGGGCGCCGCACTCAAACCCCGCCAGCTCACGATGATGGGCCTGGGAAGCGCCATCGGCGCGGGCCTCTTTATCGGCTCCGGCGCCGGCATCCAGGCGGCCGGCCCGGCCGTGCTGATCTCCTACCTCGTGGCCGGCACCCTCATCATCCTGGTGATGTGGGCCCTCGGCGAGATGGCCGCCGCCAATCCGGACAGCGGTGCCTTCTCCGTCTATACCGCCAAGGCCTACGGGCCGGTGGCCGGTGCCACGGTGGGCTGGCTGTGGTGGCTGCAGCTCGTGGTCGTGATCGCGGCCGAGGCGCTCGGTGCGGCAGGCCTGCTGGCCACCATCTTCCCGGCGCTGCCGGTGTGGCTGATGGCGTTCGTGTTCATCGTGGTGCTCACTGCCGTGAACCTCACCAGTGTGAAGAACTTCGGCGAGTTCGAGTTCTGGTTTGCGCTGCTCAAGGTGGCGGCTATCGTCGGGTTCCTCCTGGTGGGCGCTGCGCTGCTGTTCGGCTGGCTGCCGGGCGTCCAGTCGCCGGGCCTGTCCAACTTCACGGGTGCCGGATTCGCGCCCGACGGTTTTGCCGGGATTGCCACGGCACTGTTCGTGGTGGCTTTCGCGTTCGGCGGCACCGAGATCGTCTCGGTTGCGGCAGCCGAGACCGCGGAGCCGGCTCGCAGCGTGAAGAAGGCAGTCCGGACCGTGCTGTGGCGCATCCTGGTCTTCTACATCGGTGCGATCTTCGTGATCGCGGCGGTGGTTCCCGTGGGTTCGGCGGGGCTGAAGAGCCCGTTCGCCGCGGTCTTGGATGCGGCCGGCATGCCCGGCGCGGCCACCGCCATCACCCTGGTGGCCGTGGCGGCACTGCTTTCCGCCCTCAACGCCAACCTCTACGGTGCGTCGCGGATGGCGTACTCCCTGGCCGAGCGGGGTGAAGCGCCGCGTCTGCTTGCCTCCGTGTCCAAGGCGCGGGTTCCGGTTGTCGCGGTCCTGGCCAGCGTTGCCTTCGGTGTGGTCACGGTGGTGCTGGAGCTTGCCTTCCCCGAGAAGGTCCTTCCCGTCCTGCTGAATATTGTGGGTTCGACGTGCCTGCTGGTGTGGACGTCTGCGCTCCTGGCCCAGCTCGCGCTGCGCCTCCGCGCCGACCGCGAGGGAACGGTGCTTCCGCTGCGGATGCCCGGGTTCCCGTGGCTCACGGGCTTCGGTCTGGTCATCCTCGCGGCGATCTTCACGGTGGGCTTCATCGGCGAGGATTCCCGTCCCCAGCTCCTGAGCACTTTCGCACTCGTTGCGCTTCTCGCGGGGGCGAACTGGCTCCACCACCGTTCTATGAAGCGCTCTGCCAACGCCGCCCCTGGCCGCGTCGAGTCTTCGGAGCGCGCCGAGCCTCCGGTGCTCATCGACTGAAGCCTGGCAACTTCACGGCCCCCGGAGGTTCTGATTACTCACGTCGGGCCGTGACGGTCAGCAGCTTCCCGTCCGTCATGGCCTGGCGGGAGAGCGTCTGGTAGCCCTCCTGTTCGAACAGCACGGTGATCACGGCCAGGACCTCTTGGCAGAACTGTGCTCATCCGACGGGCGGCGGTTGGCCTCGATCAGTGGCAGCAGGGCTGCAGGAGAGGAGACAACGGCGGCCGCCTGCGACGCTTCGCCCGCGTCCCCGTATCCCCAGTGCGCGAATATTGTCGGGATTCCGTGTTGGGCGGCTCCGGCGATGTCGTAGCTCCGGTCTCCGATCATTACGGGACTGGAGATGTCTATGCCTTCGGATTGAAGGCGGAGCAGCAATTCGGCAATGACCTCTGCCTTGCTCGCTCTTCCGTCGCGGTCGGACGCTCCGCAGATGTTGATGAAGTGGCCTTCGATTCCAAACCTTCGTGCGAGTCTTACCGCTTGGTCTTCCACCTTGGATGTGGCCACAGCCATCGGCATGCCGGCCGAGTGCAGGTGGTCAAGCAGCTCGATGATCCCGTCGTATGGGCTGGACTGTTCAGCGCCGTGGTCGGCGTATGCCTTGCGGTAGTGTTGGAGGGCCCTTTGGGCGGTTATGTCGTCCAGCTGTGAGACTGTTCTGAAGGACTCGATCATCGGCGGGCCGACGAATTGCCGCAGTTTGTCCATCGCGGGGACCGGCGCGCCTACGGCTGCCAGGGCTCGGGCAGCACTTGCCGTAACGCCGGGTGCTGAATCCAGCAGCGTCCCGTCCATGTCGAACAGGACGCAGCTAATGCCAGTGAGAGGTGGACTGTCTTGCTGCAGAAGTGTCATTTTTCGAGTGCTTTCGGTCGTGGAGTTGGTTCGGTTCTGGGTGTGCCGGGGAAAATTTTCGTGTGAAGGGTAGGCATGGATCGAGTGAGCCTTGATCAGATAGACCAGAGGATTCTTGCGGAGCTAACGAAGAACGCTCGGATGAGCCACGCGGAGCTGGCGACCAAAGTCCTGCTGTCGAGGAATGCCGTGCGCCAACGGATCGAACGGATGGAACGGCAAGGGTATATCCAGGGGTACACGATCGTTGCCGGCCCACCGGGGCAGGGGCCGGTGTCCGCCTTCCTGATGGTTTACAGGAAGGACCGGGTGCGGGGGTCGGACGTCATCACCGTCCTTCGGTCGATTCCGGAAGTGGTCTTGTGTGATGTTGTGAGCGGCGACTTTGATCTGCTGGTGAGGGTCGAGGCCCGGTCGCTGGAGAGGGTTCAGGAGATCTGGGAACAGATTGCGGCCATTCCCGGCGTCACGGACACGGTGACGGCTATGACGCTGTCCAGTTACATCAGGCGGGGCCCCGGAGGTGCCCGTGCCACGGAGTGAAGCGATCAGAATCCGGACAGGTCCGCACTTCCGGCGGGCAGCACAGCGAGGAACTGGAGGGGGCGCACGGCGCCGCCGCGCCCCCTCCGGTTCGATCAGTTCCTGATGCAGATGACCTTTGGCTGGGTCATCTCCTCATACGCGAAATGGACGCCCTCCCTGCCCATGCTTCCGTACTTGGCCCCGCCGAACGGCATGCCGTCGAAGCGGTAATCAGAGGAGTCATTGATCATGACGCCGCCTGCTTCGAGCTGTTGGGCTGCGTCCATGGCCCTGGCCAGGGAGTCGGTGAAGATGCCCGCATGAAGACTGAACTCGATGGCGTTGGCGACTTCGATGGCCTCTTCGAACGTGCTGAACTGGCGGAACATGACCACGGGCCCGAAAACCTCCTGCTTCCACAGCCGGCTGTCCGTCGGGACCGCTTCCAGGACGGTCGGGTGAAGCACGTTGCCGTCCGTGACATTGCCTGAAAGAAGGACAGCGCCGGCGCCGAGGGCCTCGTCCAGCTTGGTTTGGAGTTCATGCAGCGCGGCCGGGCTGATCATGGGCCCGACGTCCGTCCGTTCATCTAAAGGATCTCCGGCAACCAGGCTGGCCGCCGCCTCCAGGAAGCGCTGGCGGAACGCGCCGTACACCGGGGCGGCTATGAGAATCCGCTGCACCCCCACGCAGTTCTGGCCAGCGGCCCAAAATGCTCCGGAGACGCAGGATTCCACTGCATTTTCGACGTCGGCATCGTCCAGGACGATCACAGGTGCGTTTCCGCCGAGATCCATGGACAGCTTCTTCAAGCCCGCCGTGCGGGCGATGCTTTCACCCGTGGAGAACCCCCCGGTGAAGGACACCATTCGTACGTCCCGGGACCTGATGATTGTTTCGGCCACTTCCCGGCCGCCGTGGACAATTGTGAGGGCCTCCGGCGGGAGCCCCGAGCTCACGAGGGCGTCCGCGAGCTGCTGGGCTGACAGCGGCGTCAGCGCAGAGGGTTTGAGAATCACGGAGTTTCCTCCGGCGATTGCCGGGCCGATCTTGTGCGCCACCAGGTTGAGGGGGTCGTTGAACGGGGTGATCGCGGCAATGATGCCCAGTGGTTCGCGCGAGTACCACCCGGTGCGGTCCTCTGAGCCTTCATAGGAGTCGAAGGGGATGACTTCGCCTGCGTTCCGGCGCGCTTCGGCAGCGGACAGGCGGAGCGTGTTGACCGCCCGCAGCACTTCTTTCCGTGCCTGGCGGATCGTCTTCCGGGCCTCGGACACTATCGTTAGTGCGAACTCCTCGCTGCGCTGCTCGATCTCCGTTGCGGCACCGTCCAGGATCTTCCCGCGTGCGGCGCGGGACAGGGCCCGTGCCTTCCGGGCGCCGACGCGGGCCGTTTCGATCACGGCTTCGCCGGCGGTGGCATCGGTCAGCGAAACCGCGCCGACCACCCTGCCGTCGTAGGGGCTCGTCACGTCACGGAACTGTGGCAGCGCGGTTTCTGCCGAACAGAGCGTGGATTCAGGCATTTGCGGATACCTCCGTCCTGGCTACGTGAATTGCGATGATGTCAGAGAGCAGCGCGTAGGCGGTCTCCACGCGCCCGGCTCCCGGTCCGGAGATGGTTACTGCGCCCAGAAGATCGGTCTCGAAGGACACGGCATTGGTTGCGCCGGCAACCCCTGCCAGCCCATGATCAAGGGGGAGCGCTACAGGGGATACGCCTGCAGTCACGGACCCGTCCGGATTCCGTCGTGCCGCGCCGACGAGCTTCCAGCGGCGCCCCGCGTGGGCTGCCTTCCGAATATCTTCCGGCGTCACGGTGGAAATCCCCTGCCGATGAACGTCCTTGAGCTCTATGCCGGCGTCCAGCAGTTCGTTGGCGAGGATGAGGACCTTGAGCTGAACGTCGTAGCCCTCGATGTCGGCTGCGGGGTTTGCTTCGGCGTAGCCGAGTTCCTGCGCCTCCCTGATGGCCGCGCCGACGTCCAGGCCGGCTTCCATCCGCCCGAGCACATAGTTGCTGGTGCCGTTGAGAATGCCTTCGAAGCCGTTCAGCTGCAGCCCCGCGAACATCTTCTTGGCCAGGCGGATGACGGGAGTGCCGCTCATGACGGCGCCCTCGAACTCGAAGTGCACGCCGTTCTGTTCGGCCAGGGCGGTCAGTTCGGCGCCGCGGAGGGCAACCGGGCCCTTGTTCGTCGTGCAGACGCTCTTGCCGGATTCGAGTGCCCAGCGTACGTGCGAAACTGCCGGCTCGCCGTCGTCGGGATTCGTGAAGGTGGCCTCGCAGATAATGTGCGCTGGGCAGTTGCGGATCACGGATTCGTTGTTGGTGTCGGCGGATCCGCCGTGGGCTGCAAAGGTTTCATTGTCGCCGCCCAGTTTGAGGGCAACGGGGAGGTCCACGCCTTCGGGCTGGACCAGGGATCCGAGACGCAGGTCGGTGATGGCCACGATCCGCAGGCCGAAGCCCAGTTCGGAACGAAGTCTCTCACCACGCGTCGCGATCAGTTTGGCCAGCGTCCTGTTGACGCCGCCGAAGCCGATCAGCGCGATGTCGTAGGTGGTCATGGTGCTCCTTCAGTCAGTTACATCGGTCCTCCAATGCTGACCGCATTCCATGTCCGTCAGCGCATGTGATTGTGACCGAAAAGCAGGGCGAACTGACCATCCGCCTGCCGATTCGTCATTCGCGCCGGAACGTAACTTACGTTCAACATAGACATGTGGAGATGTTTTTAATGACCAAAACGGCCATTTCGTGTTACTTTCATCACTGTCGCTACTGCGCAGCTCGAGTCGGCTTGACCCACGCCAGGCCACGTGCGCATTCTTCGCATCACACCTGCCACTCACCTGGGAGAAACCATGGAATCGTCATTACCTGTCCAGCTCGAACCGCAGCCCACCATTCCGCCCTCGACCGATTCGGGGCTCCGGCGGTCCATGGGGGCGCGGCATCTGGTCATGATCGCCATGGGCGGGGTGATCGGCTCCGGGCTTTTCCTCAGCTCGGGGTACACCATTTCCCAGGCCGGGCCGCTTGGGGCGGTCATCGCATATCTCATTGGCGCCTTTGTTGTGTATCTGGTGATGGCCTGCCTCGGTGAACTTGCCATCGCTTATCCGGTCTCAGGGGCCTTCCATATCTACGCGGCGAGGTCGATCGGGCCGGCCACCGGGTTCACCACCGCCTGGCTCTACTGGCTCTGCTGGGCGGTGGCCATCGGATCGGAGTTCACGGCTTCCGGTCTCCTGATGCAGCGCTGGTTCCCGGGTGTTGACGTCTGGGTCTGGTGCCTTATCTTCGCCTCGGTCCTGTTCGGCTTCAATGCGGTTTCTTCGAAATTCTTCGGCGAATCTGAGTTCTGGTTTGCCATCGTCAAGGTCGGCGCCATCGTGGTTCTCATCGTTTTCGGCGGCGCGGCGCTGTTCGGCTTCCACCCGCTCAGCGAGGCGGCCAACCATCCCAGCATGTTTGAAAACTTCAACACTTCCGGCGGTCTCTTCCCCAACGGCTTCACGGGTGTCCTGGTCACTGCGCTTGCGGTGTTCTACGCCTTCTCGGGTTCAGAACTCATCGGTGTGGCGGCGGGCGAAACCGCTGACCCGGCCACCAGTATCCCCAAAGCGATGCGCAGCACCGTCATCCGTCTGCTGATCTTCTTCGTCGGGGCAATCGCTGTCATTGCCGCCACCGTCCCCTTCGAGCAGGTCGGGCTGGATGAAAGCCCGTTCGTGACGGTCTTCTCATCCATCGGCATTCCTTATGCCGCCGACATCATGAACTTCGTCATCATCACCGCACTCCTTTCAGCCGGTAACAGTGGCCTCTTCTCCTGCGCACGGATGCTTTACTCCCTTGCCGACGAGGGGCATGCGCCCCGGGCGCTGAAGAAGCTGACCCGGCGCGGTATTCCCATGACTGCACTCTCCGTCAGCATGCTCGGTGGCCTGGCATCCCTCATCAGCAGCGTCGTTGCACCTGAAACGGTATATCTGGCTCTCGTATCGGTGGCGGGATTCGCCGTCGTCGGGGTCTGGATGTCCATCACCGCCTCGCATTTCTTCCACAGGAGATCCTTCGTCAAGAATGGCGGTGATGTCGCTGCGCTTCCCTACAAGGCCCCGCTGTTCCCGCTGGTGCCTGTCCTGGCCTTCTCGCTCTGTGTCATCTCGCTCATCGGCATCGCCTATGACCCGAACCAGGTGGCAGCGCTCTATTTCGGATTCACTTTCGTTGGCGCCTGCTATGCCTTCTTTTACTTCAAGTACGGACGCAAGGCGCGCGCAAACCAGACCTCCTGACGCCGTCACAAACTATCGTCCGCGTAGCTTGGTGGCGGGAGGCTTTCGTCCCCCGCCACCAAGCTCGGCGTTCTGTGGGGACATGTGAGAATAGGCGTAGTTATCAGGCGGAAGGAGCACGGAGCATGGATTCTTCCTCGGAAGCGTCATCCATGGCCCAAGGCCTTCGGATAGTTCGGCTGGTCGCAGACCGGGAGAAGTGGGGAAGGCGGCTACTCGGCGTTTCCCAGATCGCATCCGAGCTGGAGATGGACCAAAGCCGTGTCTCCCGGTTGACTCAGGAATTGTGCGAGCTGGGACTGCTGGAACGCGTCGAACGCGGGCCATTCCGGACCGGTCCACGTTTTTTTACGCTGGCAGCCGCTTTGAATACGGGCTGGGTCCGCGAATCAAGAACCGAACTTGAGGCTTTGGTGGCCTCGTTCGGCCTTAGATCCAGACTTTCCGTCCGGGAGGGCTTCCGCGTCATTCTCCTGCGGACCTCCAGCAATGACGCGGTTCCCGGCGGCTTCGTGAAACCCGGCATGGTGACACCCGTGTGGTGCACCGGGTCCGGCCGGGCTCTGCTGTGGGACGAGGAGCAGCCAGCCGTTGAGGCCCTCCTTGCGGACGTCAACTTCATTGGCGTGGGCGGTCCGGGGGCGGCCCATTCGCCGCAGGAAGTCGTCGAATTGATGGACCGGGACCGGGCGCGGGGCTTCGTTGTCGCGGAGGAAGAGTTCGAGCATGGAGTCTACGAACTGGCGGTTCCGGTCCGCACCGCCGACGGTTCCGTTCTTGCAGCGCTCAGCGTCCTGGGCAGCCGGGCGGAGATCATGTCCGGCGCAGATGACATTGCAAAGGCCCTGTGGGAAGCAGCCCAACGGCTGGGCTCCTGCCAGGGCGGCACGCGAAACAGCGCTGGCCGGAAGGGTCTTGCCAGCTAAGGCCCATTCTTCGGCGGGACCTGACCCAGCATGGACTCAAGCCACCTTCCCCAGGACACGAGAGCCGTGGCGCAGGCTTCCGACCTCGGCTGCAGGCGGGTCTTGGCGCCTACGACCTGCAGCGCTGCCACCACGTCGCCCTTGAAGTCCCGAATCGGAACGGCCAGGGAATACAGCCCCGGCTCGGCTTCCTCGTCGACAATGGAGTATCCCCGCGCCCGGGCCGCGCGTAGTCGTGACAGGAAGTCCTCAACGTCAAGGGGCGTATTGGGGCCATGGCGCACGAAAGCGACACCGGAGAAAAGGGTCCGGACCTCGTCGTCGGACGTTTCCCACAGCAGAGCCTGGCCGGCATCGCTGCAGTAGGCCGGGTATGGCCGGCCCAGCCATGAACCGATCATGTTGCTACTAGCCGGAACATGCTCACCGATGGTGACGGTGCTGTCTCCGCTCAGGATTCCAAGGAAGCATCCTTCATCAGTTTCACGGGCCAAGCCTGCCAGCGCGGTGGCGCCGTCGGTCTGCAACCGTTGTTCGGACAACAGCTGCGCGTCCGTCAGGAGCGACCAGTCGACGGTGTAGGTCCGGTGGTCTTTGCGGACCAGAAACCCCTCCTGCTGGGCCGTCCGCAGGCTGCGCGCAATCTGGCTGCGGTCCTTGCCCAGGTCGGTTGCTATATCAGCGACCGTTCCGCCAGGCAGGCCTTCTGCGTTGCGGGAGCCCACCGCGAGGACAGCCATGATTCCCCGGCCCATGCTGGATGTCTTAGACATGGGTCCGATTCTAGTCACTGGAGGAACGCCTCCTAATGGATGGCGAAGACCCGGGCAGGAAAACCGCTGCCCCGCAGTGGCTTGGGCCAAGTGGCAATGAGGGCAGCGCCCGCCTCTGGAAGTCCGTCTAGGTTCGCCATCAGCTCGATCTGCCACCGGTTCTGTGCCAGGACGTAGGTCTCCAGCGTGAAATCCTGGCGGGATGTGGCCAGTCCCGGGTCTGTGTCCGTCTGCTCATGACCGACGGCGGTAACCGACCGCTCCTCAATCAGGAAGGAGAGGACTTCCTGCGACCAGCCCGGTGTATGGCTGACACCGTGATCGTCCCTGTTTGCCATGGCGGCAGCGTCAGGCCAACGGTCACTCCAGCCTGTCCGCAATGCCACAAAGGCCCCGGGTGGGATGGCACCATTGCGGTGTTCCCAGGCCTGGACGTCCTCCATCTGGGGAGTGGCGTCCGCATTAGCGATGACGCGCTCGGTGATGTCCAGGACGACCAGCGGAAGGACCATCTCCTCCACGGGAATCTGGTCCAGGGTCCTTCCTCCTGAGATGAAATGCGAGGGAGGATCAACGTGTGTTCCCCATTGTCCGATGATCGAGTAGCGGTGAGCGGTGAAACCGTCACCTTTCTCCAGATCGAAGACGGGCTCCCTGATTTCGTCGGGGAATGCCGGGAAGTGTGGCTGGCCGGGGTGGAAGGCGTGCGTCAGGTCAGTGAATGATCTGCCGGCAATCAGCGTCTGCAGGCCGTCCCAGAGGGCGGTTGTGGTGACTTGAGTCATGACGTGGCCTGGCTTTCAACAAATGCAGGAAGGGCAGTGTTGGAAACGCTGATTGGCCCTGTCAGCTCAATGACGGGCACCTCCCAAGGGTGGATATCCACGATGTGCTGCAGGAAGCGTTCCACGGCAGCGTCGTCGAGCGCAGCATCGAAATACGTCGTCAAGACGAGGGTCGGCGAAATTGTCTGCTGACCAACCTGCCCCAACGTAGGATTGGCGCCTTCAGCGCAAGTGAACCCCTCAAAACCCAAACCGGATTCGAAGACATGCCGGTAGTTGCCAAAGTCCCCGAGGTCAGGGGATTCCGCGACAGCGTCGAGCAGGGCCGCAATGCCCGCTTCGTCTTTGAATGCTTCTGCGTCGCCGCTGGCGAGCCGCGAGAAGGTTTCCGAAGCTACGGGCCAATGCACGCGCAGCTTGCGTACTGGCTTCATTTCAATCTTCATGGGAAGTCTCCTGATCGGTTCGTAACGTGTTTGCATGCCATCGTGGCACGGTGTGATGATCATTACAAGCATTGAAAAATGCTTATTATGAACATAGCCATCGTGCATAGGACGT
Source organism: Arthrobacter sp. Bi83 (assembly GCF_918698095.1). GTDB lineage: Bacteria > Actinomycetota > Actinomycetes > Actinomycetales > Micrococcaceae > Arthrobacter. The sequence continues at coordinate 53,981 of NZ_CAKKLY010000005.1, read as the reverse complement.
GCACCGTGCCCGACAGCCATGGACGAACGAACCCGCTTGGAGCCCAAACAATGCCCAGTAACACCAAGCTCTCCCGCATGCTTGAGGCCGGAGCGAACCTGCCCGTGGACGGCGCACTTGCCACCGAGCTGGAAGCGCACGGCTGCGATCTGGACGACCCCTTGTGGTCGGCCAAGGTTCTCTTGGAACAGCCGCAGCTCGTCAAGCGCGTGCACCGCGATTACTTCCGCGCCGGAGCCGCGGTCGCGATCACGGCGAGCTATCAGGCAACACCCCAGGGATTTGCGCGGCGCGGCATTGGCGAAGAAGAGGCCCTGGAGTTGGTGGCATTGAGTGTCCGCCTGGTCGACGAGGCTCGCAGCGAGCACCTGGCCGAAAACCCGGGTGCAGGCCCCCTGCTGATTGCAGGATCGGTCGGTCCGTACGGCGCATACCTGGCCGATGGGTCGGAATACCGGGGAGACTACTGCCTCAGCCGAAACGAGTTCATGGAGTTCCACCGGCCGCGAATTGCCGCGCTGGTGGACGCCGGAGCGGACTTTCTTGCTTGTGAGACGCTGCCGTCCTTGCCGGAGGCCGAGGCCCTGATGGCACTCATGAAAGAGTTCGACGTCGAAGGCTGGCTCTCCTTCACGCTGCGGGACGGAGGGCACATCAGCGACGGCACACCGCTGGCTCAGGTGGCAAAGCTCTCCAGGGCGCAGCCGTCCGTCGTGGCCATTGGCGTGAACTGTGTGCCGCTGGAGCTGGTTTCCCCAGCCCTGGGCGCCCTGGGCAAAGCCACGGACACGCCCCTGATCGCGTATCCAAATTCTGGCGAAATCTACGACGCGGTCACCAAAAAGTGGCGGCCGGCCGCGGCCGGGGACACATCTGGGGGAGCCGGCAACAAGCAGCCCGCAAGCCTGGCCGAAGGAGCCGCCGTCTGGCGTGAACTTGGTGCCCGGCTCCTCGGCGGGTGCTGCCGGACGACCCCCAAGGACATTGCCGCTGTGGCCAGGCTTACGGGAAATCCCTGACGGCTGGCTGCCTCAGCAGGCCGGAACCCCCGCATCCCGCTCGCCCGGGCACTGCGGACCAACAGGACCGCGCCCATCGCCGTTCCGCGGTAGCCCGGGGGAATCGCCTGCAGCAGCGGCTGCCCAGGCGTCCGGTTGCGCCAGATCACGACGGCGGTCCACGCCGCCGTCGCCAGCATGCCTAAGTAGAGGGCCGCGTGCCACGGGGTGGAAAACGTCTCCAGGCTCGGCAGGTTGATGTGCGCCCAGCCGTCGAGGAAAACGGCCAGCAACAGCCACAGGCCAAGGAGTTCGGTGACCAGGTCGCGGCGTGCGTCGGTACCGGTGTTGCGAGCAGTCGCGGGCATCGGCGCGTCAATGTACTGGTCGACGCGCGGGTCTTTGCTCTAGTCCAACCTGTCAGCCCCTGAGGATCTGTTCGCGGAGGATGTCTGCGTGCCCGCAGTGCTGGGCGAGCTCGCGCAGCATGTGCAGGTACACCCAGCGCAGCGGCAGCGGGCCCCGCCGATTCCCGTTGACAAAGTCGTCGAGGTGCAGCGCGGATGCCGCCCGGCGCGACGCCTCGCAGGCGTCGCGGTGGGCGGCCTGGATGCTGTCAATCGTGTCCTGGACACTAAGGATGAATGACTCGTCCGGCGTGGCCGGGATGCCGATGTCTGCGCGGGAGCGGCAGGTGATCGCTTCGTCGAACCAGACCTTTTCCACGAAGGTCGCATGCTTGACCAGTCCCAGCAGTGTGGTCCGCGAGGGCACCAAAGTCCGGCGCGCCTGCTCCTCGGTCAGGCCGTCCAGGCAGGCATTGAGCCTGCTGCGGTGCTCATCGAGGAAGGCCTCGAACTGGATCCGCACCGGCTCGTTGATGACGTCCTCGGCGGAAGTGGCTGGAAGTGAAGGCATGCACGCAGTATGCCAAGGGGGCCGCGCGGCGGCAACGGATGGCATGGTCAGTGCGGGCCTCATTTGTCCGTTCGCGCTGCCAGGCCCATGAACATCGTCCGGTGCAGGATGTCCACGTGCTTGCGGGCGATCTCCACCGCTTCGTTGCCGTGGCCGGCGCGCAGGGCCGCCACCAGTGCGACGTGGTCGCAGTTTGATTTGTGCAGCAGCTCGATCGGGTACGGGATGAAGTAGGCGTAGAGCTCCGCCAGCGTCTCGTGATAAACCTCGATGGCGGTCCCCAGCCCCGACGCCGTGCCCACCAGCTGATGGAACTGCTCGTCGGCCTGGTGGTAGTCGGACCAGTCCGTGGACTCGGCCATGTCGCGGGTCAGCCGGTCGAGCTCGTCCAGCTGTTCAGCCGTGGCGTTGATGGCCGCGTAGTGCGTCACGGCGCACTCGAAGAGCAGCCTCCGGTCCACCAGCCGGTTCACCGCCTGGGACTCGGCAGGTGATGCCGAGAGCTCTGCCAACACGTTCCGCGGCGGCTCGTCGGCCACGAACGTTCCGCCGCCCCTGCCGCGGCGGCGGACCACCACGCCCTGCTCAGCAAGGCTGGCGAGCGCGCGGCGGGCAGTGATCGGGCTGACCGACAGACCCAGCGCCACGTCCTCCTGGTCGGGCAGTCGCTCGCCGGGCTTCAGCAGCCCCAGCGAAATCGCCATGCCGATCCGCAGCCGCACGGCATCGATGGCGCTGCGGCGGTCGATGCCGGCCAGCCTGCCTGCGCCGATCGGCGAAGAGTCGGCGGCGTCCTCCAACTGACGGGTCATATCCGCTACTTTACGGCCCATTCCCGCCTCTTCCCATAATTGGATCATTCTGATCTAATATAGTGCAGATCACATCCCCAACGTGGAGAACACCATGCGACGCATCCTTCCCCTCATCGCGGCCCAGGCCCGGCCCCGGCTCATCGGCGAACCCGCCTCGGACTTTGCGGACGAGGTCACAGCGGCCCTCGCTGTCCAGCCGCACAGCACGCTGGTGGTCTTTCCGGAGCTGCACCTGTTCGGCGATTCCGACCCCGACCAGCAGCGCACGGAAATGCTCCAGGCCTCCGCCGAGCCGCTGGACGGACCCCGGGTCAAGGAGCTCCGGCAGCTTGCCGCGGACCTCGGCATCTGGCTGGTTCCGGGCAGCGTGTGCGAGCGCGGCCCGGAAGGGCAGCTGTTCAATACGCAGCTGGTCCTGTCCCCGGAGGGCGAGCTGGCCGGCTACTACCGGAAGGTCTTCCCCTGGCGCCCGTTCGAGCCCTACGACCCCGGCGACCGGTTCACCACCGTGGACCTGGCCGGCATCGGCAGGGTGGGCCTGAACATCTGCTACGACGCGTGGTTTCCGGAGGTGTCCCGCCAGCTCGCCTGGATGGGCGCCGAGGTCATCCTCAACGTCGTCAAAACCACGACGCCGGACCGCCACCAGGAGCTGGTGCTCGCCAAGGCCAACGCCATCGTGAACCAGGTCTTCGTGGTCAGCGTCAACTGCGCCGGTCCCACAGGCAAGGGCCTGAGCATCATCGTCGACCCGGAGGGCAACACCCTGGCCGAGGCCCCTGATGATGCACCGGTGCTGCTCACGGCGGAACTGGACCTTGCCGCCGTCGAGCATGTCAGAACCCATGGAACCGAAAACCTCAACCGCCCCTGGTCCCAGTTCCGCGACGGCGAGGACGCCGTCGAACTGCCCGTTTACCAGGGCCGGATCAGCCCCGCCACCTGGGCTCCCCAGACCTTCAACGCCTAAGGAAACCCGTGACAACAACACCCACCCTCACCCGCACGCTGAAGCTGCCCTCGCTGGTCCTGTTCGGCCTGGCGTACCTGACCCCGCTGATCGTCCTGGGGATCTTCGGCATCATCGCCGAAACCACCGGCGGGGCGTCGCCGGCCGCCTACCTGGTGGCCATGGTCGCCATGCTGTTCACGGCGCACAGCTACGGCCGGATGGCCATCGCGTACCCCGTGGCCGGTTCCGCCTACACCTACGTCCGCCGGTCCATCGATCCGCGGGTCGGGTTCCTGGTGGGCTGGGCCATCCTGCTGGACTACCTCTTTCTGCCCATGGTCATCTGGCTGATCGGCGGCTCGTACCTGACGGCACAGTTCCCCGGAGTCCCCATCGCAGTCTGGATCGTGGGCTTCATCCTCATCACCACCGTGCTGAACATCCTGGGCATCAAGGTGGCGGACAAGGCCAACTACGTGCTGATGGCGTTCCAGCTGCTGGTCATCGTGTTCTTTGTGGTGCTGTCCATCGGCAACGTGGTGGCCACCTCCGGCGCCGGCGGCCTGGCCAGCACACAGCCGTTCTTCAACGACACCTCCAGTGTCGCCACCATCTCCGCCGGTGCCGCCATCGCCGCGTACTCGTTCCTGGGGTTCGACGCCGTCACCACCCTCACCGAGGAGACCATCAACCCGCGCAAGAACATGCCCCGCGCCATTATGCTCATCGCCCTGATCGGCGGCGGCATCTTCGTGACCGTGTCCTACGTGACCCAGCTGGTCCACCCCGGCGGGGTGTTCGAGGACTCCGCCTCCGCGGCCAGCTCCATCGCCCTGCAGATCGGCGGCCAGCTCTTCGGAGCCGTGTTCCTCGCCGGCCTGGTGGTGGCCCAGTTCGCGTCCGGCCTCGCAGCGCAGGCCAGCGCCTCGCGCCTGCTGTACGCGATGGGCCGGGACTCCGTCCTGCCCAAGGCGGTCTTCGGCCGGCTCAGCGCGAAGTTCCACACCCCGGTGGTGAACCTGGTCGTCACCGGCATTATCGGCCTGATCGCGATCTTCCTGGACGTGGCCACCTCGACATCGTTCATCAACTTTGGCGCCTTCACTGCCTTCACGCTGGTCAACGCCTCGGTGGTGTTCCACTACGTTCGGCAGCGCCGGGCCGGGAACCAGCTGAACGTTGTGTCCTACGTGGTGGTCCCGGTGATCGGAGCCATCGTCTGCGCTTACCTGCTCTCCCAGCTGGACAGCAACGCGATTACGCTGGGACTGTCCTGGTTGGTGCTGGGCATCGTGGTTCTGGGCCTGATCACGCGCGGCTTCAAGGCGGCCCCGCCGGAGATGACGGCCACCGAGAAGGCCACGGTTGAGGCCGCGGCCTGACCGGGTCATCTGAGCCGGGCCGCCGCCTGACCAGAGTTTGCCTGACCGAAGGGAAGGAACGGCCGTGAGGATAGCGCTCGGGCAGCTGGAGTCGGGCACCGACATCCAGGCCAACCTCGCCGCGATCGACCGGTTCGCCGCCGAGGCAGCGCGCGGCGGCGCCACCCTGGTCGCCTTCCCGGAATACGCCACCTACGAGAAGAAGAAGGTGGACGCGACGTTCCCCGCGATGGCCGAGCCGCTCGACGGTCCCGTCTGCCAGGAAATCGCCAACACCGCCCGCCGCCACCGCATCGCGCTGGTGGCGGGGGTGGTGGAAGCCTCGGAGGAGCCGGGCAAGGCCTACAACACGCTGGTGGCGTTCGGGCCCGACGGCGGCCGGCTGGCTTTCTACCGGAAGATCCACCTTTTCGACGCGCAGGGCTTTGGGGAGTCGACGTTCATCAAGCCGGGGTCGTCCACCAGCGCGGTGGTGTTCGAGGCCGGGGGAGCGCGCTTCGGCCTGATGACCTGCTACGACCTGCGGTTCCCGGAACTGGCCAGGTCAATCGCCGACGCCGGCGCCCAGGTCCTGCTCGTCTGCTCGTCCTGGGTGCCAGGCACCCACAAGACCGAGCAGTGGCTGGCGCTGAACGCCGCCCGCGCCATCGAGAACAGCGTGTACGTGGCCGGGGTGTGCCAGGCGCCGCCGGTCTCGGTGGGGCGGAGCGTCCTGGTTGATCCGATGGGGGTGGTTGAAGCCGACCTCGGGTTGGAGCCTGGCGTCCGGGCGGTGGATGTCTCGCTTGAGACGGTGGCGAGGGTACGCGAGCTATTCCCGATGTTTCGGCAGCGGCGGCTGTAGGCCGTTTCGCGTCCCCACGTCCATTTAAGAAGCGAAGTTGCGCGCTAAGGGAGCAACCCACGTCTAGGACACGCCGCACCGGGGCCGCCTATCCAGTCGGTACACTGCCCTTCGCTATCATTTCAGTGGGTTCCAAGAGGAACTAGGCTACCTGCCATTTGTAAGCGGATTATGACTGATCATCACCAATTACTTGAGGCGTGCTGTCCAACCAGCGCTCCTGCGTGAGGCTCATTTTATTTGTGGTGGGTTGGCCGCCGATGGGGCCCGCGAAAGCGGGCTCCATCACCTTTCTAGGGGGCATGGTGTGGCGAGAACTTGACAAGGCGATTTTTGATAGCGCGACGAGGCAAATTCGCGACTTTGAAAGATATCGCAAAGACGTGCAGGATGAGAATGCCCGCAGGAAGCGCAGAAGCCTCAACCCGCCGCCCCTGCTGGAGATAGTCCGTCCCTCCCGATGGAACGAGAGCCCTGCATTTAATCCGTACCTCGTTCGCAAGCGGTCCGCTAGTATTGCACACGCCATAACTGAGAAGTTGAAGAGCGGGACTTACGTTCCTCAAAGACCGGCTTCCTTTGGTGTTCCGAAACCCTCGGGTGGTGAACGTCGGGTTAATACTTACAGCATCGCTGATGAGGTAATATCTAGGCGCCTGTACCAGTCCCTCATGGGAAAGAATTCTGCGAAGCTTAGTGCGCATTCGTTTGCCTATAGAAACGATCGAACGCCGCACGATGCTATCTCGTATATTCACAACGACATAAAGAATGAGCATCGTCTGTTTGTTGCGGAATTCGATTTCAGCAAGTTCTTCGATCTTATATCGCACGAATACGTTTGGGAGACTTTTTCCAACCTAGGGATTATTGCGTCTCCCCTGGAGAAGTCCTTAATTAGGACCTTCCTGGCTCATCCACCGTCATCCGCGGACGGACTGCGGAACGGAAAGAACATGGGTCTTCCGCAGGGCACGTCGATCAGCTTATTCTTGGCAAACGTGGCTGCGACTCCTATTGATCGCTCTCTCGAGAGGCTGGGAGTTGGGTTTGCGCGGTATGCCGACGACACGCTCATTTGGAGTGACAGTTATGAAAAAATCTGCACTGCTTCACGCATTTTACAGGAGGCGGCTCATGAAATCGGATCGCCGATAAATTTCGAAAAAAGCCCTGGTATCAGAATTCTATCGAAGCCTGAAGCGCGGCCGTCTGAGATCGAAGAAACCAAATCGATCAACTACTTGGGGCACACCCTTGGCCTGAGTAGTATCCGTATGCGAGAAACAGCAGTAGATCGAATAAAAAAGCGGGTTCAGACCCTGATATATACGAACTTGCTTATGGAGCCCTTGCGCAACAACCAAAACATGGATGCGATTACGTCGAATGATCGCGATTACGTAACCTACGTCTGGCAACTTCGTCGCTACCTATATGGACCCTTGAGCGAGAACGATGTCCGTCGTTTTCAGCACGGAACCGTTCCTGCAATGTCATTTCAGGGCGTAATGTCGTTCTTCCCGCTTGTTGATCACGACAAGGATCTCGTCGAACTTGACGTGTGGATAGCAACTCAAACATGGCTTGCCCTTAAAAGGCGGCAGCGACTACTTGCAACGCGTGTAACGCGAGTACCGCGAACCTGGGGACTTAGTAGGTCGCAACTTATCCAACTAAAGGTTGTGTCAGGAACCACTGGAGAAGAGATTGATCTACGACTTCCAAGCCTAAGGAGAATTGCGGGCGTCATCCGCCTGGCTGTCAACACTCATGGCCTTGCCTCTGTCTCAGACGGCTCAGACCTCTATCTGTACGAGTCAAACTAAACGGTGGCGTGCCACCTGTTATTCATCGTGTTCTTGTTGCGCTGCCCATCGGAAACATAGTTTCCACGTGGGGCGCCGGCGGTCTGGCCAGCCCCAGCCGTTCTTCAAGGCCACCTCCAGCCTCTCCACCATTTCCGCCGGTCAAGACTGTCCCGGCTGGTGTTAGGCGTCGTGGTCCTGGCCATGATCACGCGCTTTCAGGTCGGCACCACAGGACACTACAGCGACTGTTGAGACGGCTGCCCCAGGTGGACGCCCGGGTTTGGGCCGTCGCCTGAGCTGGGGCGGCTGGCAGCCGGGAAGGCGGACCATGAGAGCTCTACCCAACAGCTGGGGTCTGGCACCGACCCTTCAGGCCGACCGGGCTGTGCTCGACAGAACCACGCTGGTCGCCTTCCCGGAATTCGCCACGTACGAGAAAAGACCGTGGACGCGACGTTCCCAGATGTGGCAGAGCCGCTCGACGGTTCCGTCTACCGCGAACTTGGTTTCATACTCGCGAGACGCAGACGTTTCCGATCGTTTCGGTGGGTCCTTAGCCCGTTCTTGAAGGTCTCCGCCATAATCGAAAGTATGAGTGAAGACAAAAGCATCCTCCGGGGTGTAGAGCCCACTAACGTCAGTGAAGCCCTACATGGCTCGGCCAGCAGGGGGTCGCATGTCATGCCGACGAGTTCACTCCCCGCCAACTTCGTCCCACCATCCGCAGCGCTGAAGCCAGCGGAACAAGTGTTGACCCAGCGCCCCTCTTCTGCCAGCAACTAATTCACTTGGTGCCTGGAAGCCTTTGGGCCGTGCTTGCCGTGCTAGGTCTGCTACCTGGTTGGATTTTTCTCGTGAAACGCGAAAAGCATCTACGCGGAGCAACTCGGAGTGGCCTCGGTGAACTTCTCCAAGTGGCCGCTGTAGGTGTGGGATTGACGGGCACTGCGCTCCTGATCTGGTCGATTATTTCGGAGGCGATTGCTCCGTTCGGGTTTGTCAGCCTGAACGAGCTCGCCCGTTCAGGGGGAATATATCTGGCCGCCCATCCGCGGCATGTCATCTCCACCCTTGCTCTGGTTCTGAGCGCTGCATGCTTGTTAGCACTATTGCTGGCCGCGTACATATATCGTTCCCTCCATGACGCTTACAAGCCGGGTTCGTCTTGGGAACAGGCTTTTAGTGGAGTGCCGCAGGGCAAGGGTATTTGGTTAGGGGTTCAATTGACAGAAGGCCCACTTGTTGAGGGTCTACTCCATAGTTTCGATATCGCCGAAGCGAGTGATGGCAACCGCGATATCGTACTGAAGCATCCTATATACGTAACCGTCGACGATGCTCGCGGAGTTACAGAACTCGACCGCCTTGTGATTTCTTCAGAGCACACGCAGTACATGAGTGCGATTCATATTGACCTTGCCAGGGAAGATTCCACCGCCTGACATTTCGCTAAATGGCAGCCCGAGCGGCTCTACCGTGCGTGCACGAAAGTCGAGATCTTCAGCCTCAGTACGCCAAACTTGAGTGTGTTGGATGAGCCTGCTCGCTAGATCCAATACCCTGGCGCTGTGACTAATTACATTGGGGGATCGGCTCAGGAACAGCTGCCAGAGGGCTTGTACGAATTACTTAACACGGACGTACTCGGCACACGACTTAATCGAGCAGCGGAGCTGCAGCCCGCCTTCGAAGAAATAGAGGACGACGACACCCCGGACATCCTCTCCCGCCACGTTGCCGACGCCGTCCGCCAGGCCCTCGCGGTAGCCAAGCCAGCAGACAGAGTCAGCCTAGCCAACCGCCTCCTCCAGGAACTGAACTCACCGGACCGAATCGCCGCAGGCCCTACTCAGCTTCAGTCCCTTCACCGCCCTAACGCACTCAAGCGCCGTCAACTCCGCAGGCCCACCACCAAGCTCAGTGACTCAGCGCTGCTGACCAACAGCAAGGACGAGCCGAATCTTGCCGCGGAGCTGCGGGCCGAGATCGAATCGGCGAACACCGTCGATCTTCTCTGCGCCTTCGTCCGCTGGACGGGCCTACGCCTCCTCCAGCCGGCACTCGAGCAGCTGAAGGAACGCGGTGCCCCCCTAAGAGTCCTCACCACCACCTACATGGGCGCTACAGAACGCCGCGCCATCGACGAGCTCGTCACGCGGTACGGCGCCGAGGTGAAGATCAACTACGAAACGCAAGCAACAAGGCTCCATGCCAAAGCCTGGCTGTTCCGCCGTAACACAGGTTTCGACACCGCCTACGTCGGCAGCTCCAACCTCAGCCAAGCTGCGCTCCTGGACGGCCTCGAATGGAACGTCAGGCTTAGCTCCGTCGCAACGCCCACGCTGCTGCAAAAGTTCGAAGTCACCTTCGACAGTTACTGGGAGCAGCGGGCCTTCCAAAGCTACGATCCGGAACGCGACGGCGAGAAACTGGACGCCGCGCTCGAACGCAACGGCGGACGACGCACCGCAGCGCCGGACGCAGCCACCGGCCTCGAAGTCCAGCCGTTCCTCCACCAGGAAGAGATGCTCGAAGAGATGGAAGCCGAGCGGCTCAAAGGCTTCAACCACAACCTCCTGGTCGCGGCCACCGGCACCGGCAAGACCGTGATCGCGGCCCTCGACTACAAGCGCCTGTGCGAGGCGGCCGGCCGGGATCTGAAGCTGCTCTTCGTCGCCCACCGGCAGGAGATCCTCAAACAGGCAATGCGCACCTACCGGGACGTCATGGAGGACGGTACGTTCGGCGAGCTCTACGTTGGGGACCACAAACCGGAGCAGTGGAAACACATCTTCGCCTCCGTCCAGTCGCTGTCGTCGCTGGGCATCGAACAGTTGGATCCGGACTTCTTCGACGTCGTCGTCATCGATGAATTCCACCACGCCATGGCACCCACCTACCGGCGCCTGCTGGACCACCTGCAACCGCAGCAGCTGCTAGGGCTGACAGCGACGCCGGAACGCGGCGACGGCGTCGATGTAGCCAAGCAGTTCTTCGACGGCCGCACCGCCAGTGAGCTGAGGCTGTGGGACGCCCTGGACGCTGACCTGCTGGTGCCGTTCCACTACTTCGGCGTCTCGGACGACGTCGACCTGAGCCACGTGGAATGGAAGCGCGGCAACTACGACACCGCGCAGCTTAACAACCTCTACACCGGCAACGACGCCCGCGCGGCCAAGGTGATCCGCGAACTCCGCGACAAAGTCACCAGCACCGACCAGATGCGGGCTATCGGCTTCTGCGTCTCGGTCCAGCACGCCCACTACATGGCCGAAGTCTTCAACCTCGCCGGCATCGCCTCCGTTGCCGTCGACGGCAGCACCGACGACGCCGACCGCGCGGCGGCGCTGGAACGCCTCCGCCGGCGGGAGATCAACTGCATCTTCGCCGTCGACCTTTTCAACGAAGGCCTGGATCTTCCGCAGGTGGACACCATCCTGATGCTCCGGCCCACGCAGAGCGCCACGATCTTCCTCCAGCAGCTGGGACGTGGGCTGCGCCGTGCCGAGGGCAAGGCCGTGCTGACGGTCATGGACTTCATCGGCCAGCAACGCCGAGAGTTCCGCTTCGATCTGCGCTACCGGGCGCTGACCGGCTACGGACGGAAGGATCTGGAGAAAGCCGTCGAGGACGAGTTCCCGTACCTGCCCTCGGGCTCGCAGATCGTGCTGGACCGGGTGGCGCAGCAGGTGGTGCTGGACAACATCAAGGCACAGCTGCGGTTCAACCGGGCACAGCTGGTCCGGGACATCGCCTCGTATGCGGAGACCGAGCTGGAGGCCTATCTGGAGCAGTCCGGGAACGACGTGAAGTCGATCTACCGTTCGACCAGGGATTCCTGGACCGGCTATCTTCGACAGGCGGGGCTGATCGAAGGGTTCTCGCCGTTGGAGGCGGCCCTCAGCGGGAGGATTCAGGAGCTCTCGGACGCCGATGAGAAGAAGCTCCTGGGCCGAATGGCTGCACTTATCCACGTGGACGACCCGGAACGCGCCGAGGCGTACTCGATGCTGGTCGGCCCCGATGCGCCCCGCTACGCGGAGCTTGGAATGCGTGAGCAAACATTCGCCCGGATGCTGTTCTACACGCTGTGGGACGCTGGCGGCGGTTTCCAGTCGTACGACGACGGACTGGACTACCTGCGCGGCTACCAGTTCGTCTGCAGCGAGATCCGCCAGCTCATGACGCTCGGAGTGGCCGCGTCCAAGCGTGCCGCGAAGGGCCTCGGGGCCGGGCTGCAGCACATTCCGCTGCTCTCCCACGCGACCTACCGGCGTGAGGAGGTCCTGGCGGCCCTGCAGTACGGTTCGCTGGAGCTGGGCAGGAACGTCCAGCACCGCGAGGGAGTTGCCTGGTGCCCGGCGACGTCCACGGATGCTTTTTTCGTCACGCTCAACAAGGACGACAAGAAACACTCGGCCACCACGATGTACAAGGACTACGCCATCAGCCCGGAGCTGTTCCACTGGGAGTCGCAGAACGCGACCTCGCCGGGGAGTCCGACGGGCCGACGGTACCTGGACCGGGCTTCGCTCGGCTCGAAGATATTGATCTTCACCCGGGATACGGCGGACGACGAGACCGGCCTGACGGTTCCTTACACATGCCTCGGGCAGGTTGACTACTTGCAGCACTCGGGGGGCAAGCCCATAGCCATCACTTGGAAGCTGCACCGACCCATGCCGGCTGATGTATATGCGACGGCAGCCGCGGTGGCGCAATGAGTTGGCGCTTCCCGCTGTGAAGTTACTTGGAAGAGACCTGGCGAGTTCGACCGTACTGGGATACGTCCATTGCGGCGGGATATGGGCTCTTGAGGTCGACGCTAGCCTTCTGGTTTCTGATCGCTAAGGGATTTGTTGCTACGCCACCTGCGATCACTGGACGGGCGCCAGACGAGGAGAGGGCGACGTGCATGGCCAAGGGGCATACCGCCTAGTATTGCTGGATCACAATGACGTTCCCCAGGAAGCCCCAATCCTCATCAATCCGTAAGCCGCACCCGTCGATAGCGAGAAACGCAAAACCCACACGGCTAGTCCGACGCACCTGGAACTGCTTTCTTGGACTTCCTGCCACGCTGCCTGCCGGCCCGCCAGCCCGGTGCTTCGGCGTCCAGCGCCTGCGCTTTCGCTGGATCGAGTTCGCCGCGACGCAGCTTGTAACGCTGGGTGTGCAGCCAGATACCCAGCTCATGTTCTTCACCCGTGACTGTCGCTTTATGCCGCGGCCAGTCCTGGCCGGCGACCCGGTACGCGGCCAGGGCCGCCAAACGGTCCTGCCACCTCGCCTCATCAGCCAGAGCCCGGGGCGCATCTTGCCAGCCCGGCAACACCGCCAATCCATCGCGGAATGCCGGTGCCAGCGTCCCGGCACGGGCATCGCTGCGCCGCCGCTGCAACCACGTCGCCAGTTTCCGCTCGGATGCGTCGGGAGCGGTGCGGGACGGATACCGTCCAGTCTCCTGCACCATGGCGAGCAGCTGCTGCATGCGCTGCCGCCCCTGGACCGTGGGCTGTGCGGGTTTAGACCCGGCGGCCGCCTCATGCTCGACCTCCAGCCCAGGATGAAGCGTCCGCGCGACGCCGAGGTGATATCCCACCGTCGCCGGCGCTGCCCCGGCAAGCTCAGCGATCTTCCGCCTACCAATACCCTTCCGGTACATCAGCACCCATTCCGGATTCGGCGCAGCACCCCGTCTCTTGTTCCCCACGGATCCATCATGCCATCCAACGCACTTGCGACAACCCCGCACGCATTAGCTCGAATGAGTACCTGCCGCTGTGGGACTAGGTGAGCGTCTTGAGCATTGTCTATGGCACAAATGTTCGCGGGGGGCCACCCATGCGGGCGTCCGCTTCGCGACATGAAGACCCTGCTGTCGCGGAAGACCGCGCCGAAGGGCTGGCAGTACTTCACCGTCCACGCCGTCACCCACGACCCGGAAACCGCCAGCGGCTACGACGGCAAGGTTGCCACCGAGATGATCGGTGCCAAGACCGGGGAAGACCCCGACCGGTGGGGCTGGAACCCGTTGCGGGACCACACCGCCAAAACCACCGCACGGCCCGAGTTCTCCCTGATCGCCCTGATCTGCGCAGGGTACGAGAAGACCATCCAGAAGGACTCATGGAGGTCCGCCGAGAAGCGGCACTTCCACTACCTGAACCAGCTCGTCGTTTGGGGTTACACGGCAAGCGCCGTGGAACAGATCATCCTCGACAAGCACACCACCGACACCGAGTAACCGGACAGTGAGCCGGGCGGCTGTACCTCAGAGCAGCCGCCCGGCCACTCACCCCAGCAAGGGCCAGGAACCTTCCAGAAGTGGGGCGGTCCGCCGCCCAGGGCGAACCACAGCAGCCACTCACCAGCGACGGACCGCCATTACCCGCGACAACGCGACCGGTGGACTTCCACCCGCGGGACCAGGAACGACGAGGTGCCCGGTCCGCGGCAGCACCACAAACGGTTCAGCTAAGCTGAACCACATATTTCCTTTGCAGAGGGAAACCCACGAAGGGCCGGCACACTTGTGCCGGCCCTTTTTCTCTTTTATGTATTCCGAGAATCAGACCGGTAATCCGGTCAGCCGCTCCCAGTGGGCAATCAACTCAGGTTTCGGCTCAGCTGCCAGCAGTGGTTCAGCCTCTGCCCGTGCACCCCGGATTGATGCCGCAGAACTCCGTTCCACCTCAGCTGACAGCTGCTCGCCGTGAGCCTTCCAGCCGGGCATCAGTTTCTCCATGACCTCATGTTGAGCCGCCAATGCAGCTTCCGACTCCCGAACATCCATATACGCCTTCGTGAGGTTTCTCGGACGGTCCACGGTCGTCAGGACGACTGCCGGAAGAGCGATGCCCTTAGAACACCCAATCCCATGCCGCAACGCCAGCGCGAGGATTTGTTGATCAAACGGCCTTTCGGCAGGAAGCCAATCCAGGTTTCCTAAGTCCGCGTCGTGCTTTTCAATGACCTCCAAGGTCATCTTAACGGGAAGATCAATCCACTGAATTGTCAGGTCAGGGCGGAGAAGATAGAACATCTGCGAACCTTTCTGTAGGTTCCTGCAAGGCTAGCCTTCCTCCAGGTAATATCCCGGCGTGTGTTCCGAAAGTTCGCTACCAGAGCAGAATCCGATATCGAGATCGGCTCGCGTCAAACTGAATGATGAGGGGTTTTGTCTTACTTGCCCCTGGCCACCATCTAGCTCGCCAGTTATCGTCGCCCCCACCGGTCGTGCTGCAGTTGAGGCAAGTCGATTCGATCGAGGGAGCTGTCGTCAGGGTGTTGGTAGATCCATCGTTCAGCCGCATTTGCAAGGGCGAAATTGCTGTGGTCGGCCCAAATGGACTGAACTATGCGGTCCGACGGGGACCCGCCGCGAGTCAGGGCTAAAGCCGTAAAACGATTCAAGGGCAGAAATATTGTGTGCGCCTTTGCGATCCCATTGGACCAGGGAATCGGATCGTTTGGCGACCAGGGGGCAGCCCCTACATCACTGGTCAGGAGAAGCGGCTCAGAGAATCGGAGTACTCGTGGCGTCCGGGAGAACATGAGAGGGGAAAGAGTCTCGATGCCGAACTTGAGAGTTTCTTGGACCAGATGGGTGGTCGAGGGGACCAGTTTGTACTCGCCTTCAAAGACTTCTTTTCGGAACCTGGCTACATCCTCTGGGCTGGTCGGGCGGCCATGGTCCGAAAGGTGTTGGCGCAACCGGTCGTCTGTCAGTTTTCTTTCCAGCAATGCCCTGGCAGACAAGTTGGCTACGCCAACGTAGTCGCGGCGGAACCGGGGCGATCGAGTCAACTGCATGGCTACAAGAGTTGCCATACGGTAACGCAGAGCTGTGGTGTAGGGGGAGCCACCCGCCACTATGAGCCTTATGTCGCTCGAAGCCCGTGATTCTATATCAGCAAGGGACTTTTCTACAGATTCCGGATTATGTCCCCTCCTGGATTCCGGAGTCAGTTCCTCCGTTGGGATTGTATAGAAGTCTCTTTCCGCGGCAGCTTTTCTAACCGCTGTCAGGTGAGAGGTCTGAAGGTTGCTACGCAAAGTTGCACGCAGTTGATTGTCTTTATCGGCGAAACCCCGCAGCAGAAACTGCGGGACGTAGTGGTGAAGGGGCACTTCGCTCCGATCGGTGCGGGGTATGGGTACTGGGTGTGGGCACCTTGGGACAGGAGTCCCAACCTTCAGCAGTCCCATCCTTTACTTGAGGAACGGAACAATAATCATGGCGACTCAGGGGAGCTGAGGTTAAGCGTCAAGCCCAGAGCCTTCGCCAGTTTACGAGCCGTCCTCATCGAGGGGTCATCGCCCAGCTCGACGCGTGAGACTGTCGGGCGTGAGACGCCCGCCTCTTCGGCAAGCTGTTCCTGAGACCAGCCACGGTCAAGCCTTGCAGCCTGAATCGCCCTCCCGAACCCCTTGGCTTTGCCAGGCGAGCGGCTCACACGTTTACCGACTCTGTCGGAACAGGGACGCCGTCCACGAGATAAGTCAGTGCGTTTAGGTTTTCCATCATCCGGTCAGTGACCGTCTGCATCATGTTCCTCATGAACTCCCAGTCGGGGATGCCAGCGGGAGTTACAGGCAGGAGGAGCGATTCCTGCTGCAACACCTTCATCGAAATCGAGTCACCCCACGAGTACTTAGGTGAGAGAGCCGCACTCAACACAGACATCAGGAAAAGCTGGCAGCTCTCTGACTTTGACTCCAGATCCTTCGAGGACAGCGCGATGTTGTGGCTGTCATTTGAACAAAAATCCGCGGCTTGGTAAGAAAGCGTAAGTGTCTTGCCTCCGATCATGATGCACTCGCCGGCATCGAGCCATTCATCGGGGCAATCGACATACATCTGCACGCCGTTGTTGCCATCTTGCGCGGTCACATAGGGAGTGAGTCCACTATCCGGAACCAAATTAGCTGCTGTGATACTCCTCGTGTTCTTCATGTCGAAGACGTCCGAAAGCATAAATGTCTTCCACTTGCTCACGTCGACTTCGTGGTCTGACTTTGGTACCTCCAGCACGATGGTCTCGTCGGTCTCACGAACGTGTGCCGAATAGAGCGCGACCCGACCTATGCTTTCGCGCAGCGCCCTTGCATCCACACCACGGCGGAACATGGCGTAATCCATAGAAGTGCGGGCCAGGTCCTCTTCTGCGAGAACGAACGGCTTCGCAGGAGCCTGCCAGCTCAGCTTCTCCGCAGGGTCTACCCACTGGCCGGTGCCGTAGTGGCTATCGTCGCTCCGATCGATCGCGTCAATCCAATAGTCCTCAAGTGCGGGCCACTTACGGCGTACGTCGTGGCGACCCTTGTTCTTGACGGTAATGAGGCCGTCGTCTTCGATGTTCACGGCAAAGAACTTCTTGCCGTCCTGAGGCTTCCCGGATTCAAAAACGAAGATGCTCGTAGTTACGCCGACACCGAAAAACAGGTTCTCGGGGAGTTTCACTACCTTCATCAAGCGGTGGTGCCGCAGGATGCGTGCCATCTGACTCTTGCTGGTCTTCTCCAACTTCTTGTCCGGGAGAATGAAGCCGCAGAGTGTTCCGCGATCAACGTTGTTGAGCACATTCTCGACGATCTTCATACAGCCGAACTTGGTTTCGTACGGTGGGTTCATCAGCACCTTTGTTGCGCCAGTCTGCGCGATCCAGCTTCCCGCTGTTTCAGTCCTTGCGTCCATGTGTGCCAGGTTTGTCTTGCCGTCTTTATGGATGAGCATGTTCGCGCACGCAAGGGCATAGATCTCGCGATCGAATTCGATACCGAAGAGCTGTTGAGCCTTGATCTGCTTCGCTTTGGGGGTGTTGACCCCACCAGCTTCACTGATCATGCTGCTCATGGCTTTGACGAGGAACGAGCCTGATCCTGCGCACGCGTCGAGGACACGATCGTCCTTGTCGACGCCGAGCAGCCGGTACATGAAGCCTGTGATGTGATCGGGTGTGAACACCTGGCCCGACTCGCTCTTCTTCTTGTAACGGTTAAACTCGTTGAAGAAGATCGCCATCACATCCTCACCGTTCCAGGCGTTCGAGTTGATGAGACCGGAGATCTCCGTGACCCAGTCGATGAAGTCGCCAATAAGGTTTGTAAGTCGCGCCACCGCACGCGGATCCTCTTCGTCGGTCGAGACGTTCATCTTGATGTCCGAGTAGACCTCAGAGAGAAGCGAGAGTTTCGAGTTCTGTTGCACGTCAGACCTGATCGCCTTGTTCAGAGCGTTCAGGATGCCGCCATGGAAGGCCGCGTAGTCCATGCCGCGAACCAGGATGGCCTCATACCTACGCGCGACGAGAGCGCAAGCAGTAAAAATCATGCGGTGGTACAGATTCTTGACGCCAAAATCTGCATGCAGCGAGTTGTTGATCCTCATCGTGAGCTCGTAGATGCGATCCTTGTCAACTGGACGATCTGTGAGCTTGTCGAAGTAGTACTCCTTGGGTTGAAGGTCGTCGGGGACGTCCAGCTTCTGGCCATTCGCGTAGGCGCGAGTACGTTCGCCGTCGTAGACGATTCCCACAACAAGGTCGTACTGACTGCGCACTGTTGCGCAGTACTTCTCAATCTGCGCACGCAATATTGGAGCGTCGACCGACATGGCATCGGGGGCCTTGGTCTCGAGCACAAGGGCAACTGCGCCCTTGTCGACAGGTAGATACCAGCCGTCAGGCTTGTTAATGGCTCCATCGCCGCTGAAACCAAGCTGTTTCAGGGTCGTGATCTGTCCGACGCCGCTTTGAGCAATCTTGGACGAAACCCCTGCGAGACCGAGAATCTCGCTGGCCTGGTCTCTTACTTGGTCTTCTGTGCGCACTAATTTATCCCCAAGCCTTTTTTCGAGTTGATTGAATCAAAAATCTAACAATCAGGGTATCTGGGCAAGGGTGCAAGCGTATGCGAGACACGCTAGCTGTATTGACCTGACAGGTTAGTGACGCGGCTTGCCGGTGGCTGACCTTTGAGTGAAGTGTGGCCTCGGTGATGATTGTAGTGATGGAGCCATTCGCTGAAAGCGGCAACACGCTCTGATTCTGATCCGTAGGGTTTGGCGTACGCCCACTCGTCGAGCATGGTGCGGTTGTAGCGCTCGACTTTGCCGTTGGTCTGCGGACGATAGGGGCGGGTCCGTTTGTGCTTGATATCCGGACCCGAGGCGTCTTTGAACGCGTAGGAGCGGTAGCCGGAGCCGTTGTCCGTCAGGACCCGTTTCACGGTAATCCCGCAGGACTCGAAGTAGGCGTTGGCGCGTTCCCAGAACCCGGCCGCAGTTTCCTTCTTTTCGTCGGTCAGGATCTCGGTATAGGCCAGCCGGGAGTGGTCATCGACGGCGTTATGCAGGAAGACATAGCCGGGTCTGCGGTTCGCCGCCGTCCCGGTCTTGTTCCGGTTACCGATGGCTCTGCCCTGGCTCCGGTGGCCGCCGCCGTCCGGGATCCGCCCGAGTTTCTTGATGTCCACGTGGACCAGGTCCCCGGGGCCCTCGTGCTCGTAGCGGCGGATCACCCTGCCGGTGGCGCGGTCCAACCAGGACAGCCTGGCCAGCCCGAACCTCGAGAGCACCCGATGCACCGTGGAAGGGTGGATCCCCAGCAGGTAACCGATCCGCGCCGGACCCCACCGGCGGTTGACTCTGATCGCAATGATCCGCCGTTCCCGCCGTGGGCAGGTCTTCCGCGGCGAGGTTCGGGGCCGGCTCGAGGCATCCTGCATGCCGGCCTCACCATGGTCGCGGTAGCGGCCGGCCCGCCGCGATGCGGTCGTGACCGAGACCTGGAACCGTTCAGCTGCCCGGCGCAGCGGCCATCCGTCATCAACGATGCACCTGGCCAGCCGGAGCCTGCCCTTGGGCGTGAGGATCGCGTTAGCATGGGACATTGAAGACCTCCTTGTGAACTGGACTCTCGACAAGCCCAACTCCACTCGGAGGTCTTCTTTTGTCACCTAACCACGCCACTGTTCCTAACGTCCGTGGTCAATACAGCTAGCCTGGCGCAACCGAACCGGGAGCACTCCAGCGAAGGAGGCGCGGGTTTTCTTCTGCTGCGGACCTGCTCGGCATCCGGAGAAATAGCCCGGACCCGGCGAGGCCACGCTAACGTCTTCACATTCGCACGGGTGCCCGACCGTAGGAGAAGGAGTGCCACCTTCACCCGTGAAGGTGGCACATTCGAGTAAGTCAAAAACGACCCTTTGTGAGCGGGGCGTTCAGGCCATGGGTAGTGAGCGAGGCCAGCTACCGAAGAGTCCCGAGATATTGGGATTCATCTGGTCTTCCGACGCACTCTGGACCTTGGTTTCCTTGGTCAAAACTCGTGGCCGCAATGATAGTTGGTCAAAAGGCCCAGGGCACCGTTTTTGCCTGGCTTTCGATCCGCTCGGCGGACGCCGCCGCAGGGGACGACTCAACGTGACAGATGCGCTGTTGTCGGCGTTTGGCTACTGATGCAGTTCGCCCATTCAGTTGGATGGAGGGCCCGGTCTCGCTGTACGGCTGACCCGCGCAGGTCAGCGTCACTGCCGCCACTACAGCGCTGGAGGCTGCGGCCAACCACACCTCAGCATGCTCCGCGCGGTGTTCCACGTTCTCCAAGATCTGCATATACGGGTGTGTGAAATGTCGGGCGTGCAGGTACGCCTCCCGGGTAATTCGCCCCACCTCGGAATGATCTGCCGGCCCCGCCGGCCTGAAGACCAGATTCACTGCCCGGCAATCCCGGCTCCAGGCACCCGGGCAACGTACTCCTCCAACCGAGCCAGCGCCGGCTGGGATGAGAGATCGCCCACCGCATCCGCTCCGACAGCATTGGCCACCGCCAGTGCCCGCGGGTAGGGAAGGTTCGCCCGAAGCGCCAGAACCAGCGCGGCGCAGAATGCATCACCGGCCCCAATAGTGTTCGCCGCCGTCACCGCAGCAGCTGGAGCCTCAGCCACCCGGCGGCCGTGCTCGAACATCGCCGAGCCGCCCTTCCCGTAGGTCACGGCAACCAACTTGGCGTGAGTAAGCGCCGGTATCAGCTCGTACTCGGTCTCGTTGACGATCACCAGGTCGCAGCGCTCGAGCAGCTCCGCGGGAAGGTCCATGGCCGGGGCTGCGTTCAGGACGAAGAACCCGGGGGAGCGCCGGGCGGCTTCCAGCACCACGGGCAGGCCGACCTCGAGCTGGCAGAGCACCGTCTCGTCCGGCCCGAACTCCACGCCCTCCAGTGAAAACGCCGCATTAGCCCCCGGGCAGACCACGATCTGGTTCTCGCCGTCGCGGTCCACCGCGATCAGCGCGGTGCCTGTCGCCTCGCCGTCGAGCACCGCCACATCAGCGGTGTCCACCCCGGCTCCGGAAAGTGCCTCCAGCATCTGGCGGCCCTGGGCGTCGTCGCCCACCGCCCCGATCATCCGGGCGCTCCCGCCCAGCCGGGCGGCGGCCACGGCCTGGTTGGCTCCCTTGCCGCCCGGCTGCTGCTGCAGAACGCCACCGCCGATGGTCTCCCCGGCGGTGGGAAGCCGGTCCGTGGTGGCGATGATGTCGAGGTTAATGCTGCCGACGACGGTGACGGCAGGAAGTCGAGTGCTCATGGGAAGTCCTATCGGGTGAAGCCAGGGCGGGCTGGATTAGGAAATAGTGTACGCCATGGTTGTACTTGTTCGTCATACATGGTTGTATAACAACTCACATCCCAAAGACAGGACCCAGCCTGCAGAACAAAGGAGTTTGATGTGAACAGCCCAACCCCGGTCACCACCTCGCCGCCAGCCGCCGCAGGTACCGAAGCAAACGCAGGTCAGCCACAGTTCGCCGGCCGCCGCGCCGCCCTCCTCATTTCAACCCTGCTGCTCGGTGTGCTGTCCTTCCAACTCAACGCCAGCATGGTCACCCCGGCGCTGCCCCAGATCGCCGCCAGCTTCGGCCTCAGCGCCGACAGCGCCGCCCCCGTGCAGTCCATGTTCTTCCTCGCCGGCGCGATCGCGGGACCGGTGATCGGGCGCTGGAGCGACTTCATCGGCCGCCGCGCCGCGCTGCTGCTGGTGCTCGGCATCATGGGCGCCGGAACCCTACTCTGCATCGCAGCCCCGACGCTGCCCGCGCTCATTGCCGGCCGGTTCCTCCAGGGCGTTTCAAGCGCCGTCTTCGCCCTCGCGTACATCGTCCTCAGCGAGAACCTGCACGCCCGGCTCTTCGGCACCTCCGTGGGGATTATCGCCGCCATCAACGGAGGCATCGGCGGCGTGGACGGCTATGTCGGCGGCCTCATGGCCGAAACCCTCGGTTTCCGGTCCATCTTCGTCGTCGTGCTGGTGCTGACCGCCGTCGCCGCCGGATGCATCCTCAAGATCGTCCCGAAGGGACGGCCCCGGGGGGTCCGCGGCGCCATGGACTGGTGGGGAGCGGGCTCGCTCTCGGTGTTCCTCGTCTTCATCACCTACTTCGTCTCCGGCGGATCGGCCGCCGGCTGGACCGTCCCCAGCACCCTGGGCCTGCTCGCCGGCACCGTCGCGTCCTTCGCAGCCTTCTGGATGATCGAAAAGAAACGCAGCCACCCGCTCATCGCCGTCCACCACCTGCGCTCCCGGCAGGTCTGGCCCGTCATCGCCACCACCGTCCTGACCCTGGCCGGCATCTTCGCCGTCATCAACTTCACCGTGGTCCTGCTCAGCCAGGACATCCACCACGGCTTCGGACTCAGCGCGTCCGTCTCCGCACTGCTGTTCCTGACCCCCGCCGCGCTTATCGGCGTCTTCGCGGCACCGCTCGCCGGCTGGCTCGCCGACCGCCGCGGCTGGATCAAGACCCTCCGGGCCGGCACCGGGCTGAGCCTGGCCTGCGCCATCGCCGCCGCCACGTTCTCCGACAACCAGGTGGCCGTGATGATCGCCGTCGCATCGCTCGGCATCTTCTACAACGGCTTCTTCCTGACCGCCATCAACGGCCTGTCGGTTCTGCTCTCGCCCAAGGAAGCACCCGCCGCCCTGCCCGGCATCAACGGCGCCTCCTTCGGCATTGGCGCGAGCCTCGGCGTCGTCATCGTGGCACCGTTTGCCGCCCAGGCGACCTCCGCCGGCTACGCGACGGCGCTGTGGATCTCGGTGGCCATCACGGCGGCCGCGTTCATCGTCAGCCTCTTCGTCGCCGCCCCCAAGGGCGAGTCCCTCTGACATCCCACCCCAAACCCAGCACCAACGAAACGAGAACCACCGCCATGACCGCACCCACCAGCCGCCCGTTCTACCTCGACTGCGACACCGGCATCGACGACGCCCTCGCCCTGGCCTACCTGCTCGCCTCCCCGCAGGCGGACGTCCGGGGGATCGGCACCGTCAGCGGCAACGTCAGTGCCGCCGTCGGCGCCCGGAACACCCTGGACCTGCTCCAGCTCGCCGGGCACGCGCACATCCCCGTCGCGCTCGGCGCCCATGATCCGCTCGGCGGTTCATTCCGCGGCGGGGCGCCGCATGTCCACGGCGCCAACGGCATCGGGGAGGTCTCGCTGGAGGCGGCCTCTGTTGAACTCGCGTCCGAGACCGCGGCGGAAATGCTGGTGCGGCTCGCCAACGAACACCCCGGCACGCTGCGGGTTCTGGCTATCGGCCCGCTCACCAACATCGCCGAAGCCCTGCGGCTGGAACCGGAGCTGCCCCGGCTGGTGGAGGAAATCACCATCATGGGCGGGGCGGCGCTGGCCCCCGGCAACATCACGGCGGTGGCGGAGGCGAACATCGCCAACGACCCCGAGGCCGCCGCGGACGTCTTCGCCGCCGACTGGAACGTCACCCTGGTGCCGCTGGACGTGACCATGTCCAACGTGCTGGAGGAAAGCCACCGGCAGGAGCTGTTGGCCTCTTCGGGTCCTGTCCCGCGGGCGCTGGGGGAGATGCTCGGCTATTACTTCGGGTTCTACGAGGGCATCTTCGGCCGGGCGTGCTCCGCCATGCACGATCCCCTCGCGGCGGCGCTCGCGGTGGGCGGCGTCAGAGCCGCCGTCGCCCCGCTGGTGCGTGTCGACGTCGACACCACTTTTGGGCCGGGTCGCGGCCAGACTGTCTGCGACCTCCGCGGGCTCTACCTGGACTACCCGGAGCAGCCCGGCGCCCGCTGCCGGGTGGTGCTGTCGCTGGAGGACGACTTCGCGCCGCATTTGGTGGAGACGCTGCTGACATTCTCTTCGGAAAGTACGACGGCTGGAACTATAGTGGGTGCGGCCGTCGTCTGACAGAATCAGCGGTTTTCGGCTCCGTGGGAGGCCTAGGGAAGAGGGCGGTGCTGACGTGTCATAATGCTTTTGGACGAGCTTCTCCCGCCGGCAGTCGTCCACGGGGAAGCTGTCTACGTACCTGGCAAAGCAGGGGAGCGGCCCTGCCATCCTCCTCGGCAGCGAAAGCCATAGGTGCGAGAAGTCAAAAGAGCTTTGCCGCACCGTCGTATTGTTGCATTTCACGCCGAGCCGGACTAGGAAAAGGCGCTAAGCGCCCGCAATCGTCGAATGGTCTGCGCGGGACCGGAAACTACCGAGTGACAGGTCAAACAGCAGCCCCCTCCTTAAGCGCTATACCCTGAGATGATGACGCAAGAGAACCACGTTCAAGTAAACATGCAATCGCTCAAAATTAGCGACGGCACGCAGATCAGCATCCCCGAGGAGGGGGTTGTTCTCTTTGTCGGACCGAACAACTCGGGTAAGAGTCAATCTCTGAGAGACATCTACCACCTCAACAATGAAGCGGGCTATTTAGGTCGGGCCGTAGTTGACTTGGTACTGAATAAAGTAGGTACGGGGCCGAGTTTCGCGGGTTGGATAGCAAATAACACCCCTGTCATACGAACAGCAGACGGTCAAGAGCGATGGAATATTGGCGACTACGGTAATGTAACCGCCGACCAGCACCCACAGCTATGGAATAATGACCGGCTCAATCATTTCGCTCGCTTGTTCATCTTTCATGCAGATGCCACGTCCAGGCTTGAGGCTGGCAAATCCGTCCCAAATATCAACTTCAACAGCGATGTGATTACAGAACCTCTTCAGCATGCGTACAAGGACCCGGAGTTGGAGGCTCAACTACGCGATGCCGCCGTTTCTGCCTTTGATCTTTCGCTATCGGTTGATCGCTTTGCTGGCAGTGTTATCAGTCTCCGTGTCGGCGACGCGCCGGAATTCGAGCATCAGGGCAGTGCTCCTTCCTCTAGGTATCTTCAGGGCATGGCCGCACTTCCCCTTCTTGAAGATCAAGGCGATGGCATGAAGAGTTACATGGGCCTTCTGTTACACATCTTGGCGGGAAATCATCAAATTACCCTGGTGGACGAACCCGAAGCTTTCCTGCACCCACCGCAGGCGCGCCTTCTGGGGCAGACTCTCGCTCGCCGAGCACAAACAGGACAGCAACTCTTCCTTGCTACCCATAGCAACGACATTGTGCAAGGTGTTCTTGACTCGGACGCGCCAGTTACAATCGTTCGGTTTACGCGCGAAGGTGATATCAACAATGCGGCGGTCCTTGAACCTTCCGAAGTGCGCACACTTTGGAGTGACCCGCTTCTTCGGTACTCAAACTTACTTGAAGGGCTCTTTCATGACGCCGTCATATTATGTGAAGGCGATGCTGACTGCCGATTCTATAGCTCGGTAATCGATAGCATTTATGAGCAGGGTGAAGCCATCGACGAGGGCCGGCGGCCGCAGCTACTGTTCTCTCATTGTGGCGGAAAAGCCCGCATCAGTAGTGTCGTTTCCTCCCTGCGAGCCATAAGCATCCCAGTTGTGGTAGTGGCGGATTTTGATATTCTGAACAATGAAACCCTGCTTGAAAAGACCGTTGTTGCGCTCGGCGGCGATTTCGAATCCATGAGGCGAAACTGGCGTGTTTTTAATGCTGCGCTTTCGTCTGATGATAAACCGGTCTCGAAGATCGCAATAAAGGAGTCTCTTAACGATGCGATCGACGGCATTTCTAGTGTCAATGTTAACCGGTCCGACGCGCGAAAGATCAGCCAGCTCCTAAAGATAGAAAACGGGTGGGACAAAGTGAAGAAAGTAGGAATCAGTGGCGTTCCCTCTGGCGATGCCTATATCGCCGCGGAAGCCTTGCTGGCTGACCTGGAGAAAACTGGCCTTCTTGTGGTTCCCGTGGGAGAACTTGAGCGCTTTATACCGACGGTCTCTGGACATGGTCCGGGTTGGGTCACGGAGGTGCATCGGCAAGGCCTGCATGCCGATCCAAGACTCACGCCTCAACGGGATTTTGCTAAAGCAATTCTCAGTTCTGCCCGACAAGCGAGAAATGTTCCAACGACTATGGTGGCGAGCGATTCGGTTCCAGTCGAGGGTTGAGTACGCGGGCACAGCGCAGCGGGAGGATGTACCGACGACAACGTGGGTTTAGCAAGTAGTACGCACTTGTTGGACAATCAGGCATCGGTGCACGAGGGCTTTGGTGGCGCCTTGGACGCTCCACCCACGGCCTCTTTTTCTACGGAAGAAAAGGAGGTCTGTTGTGCCGATCGAGTCTTTGTGCCGTGTTATTCAGCGTCCACTCCTGAGAAAGCCGGAAGCTCATAGCGGCTGCGGTTGAAATAAACCAGCCAGCCTAGCGGAGGGATGTGTGCCATGGCGCGGGTCGCATTGTCGGGATCCACGCCGCGTGTCAGTAGATTCGCTTGCTCTAGCGAAGTGATAGCAGTGCTCATGTTCGGCTGTCGTGTGAAGTAGGTTTCCCATTCACTTACGCGGCAGGTGCCACCATTTTGTGCGAGCTGATCGAAGAACTGCCAGTGTCGTTTCTGAATGGTCCGTGCGTCGTTGAATGCTGCATCTGCTAGCTCCGCGAGCCACGCCTCAAGCAAGCCTTGGAGTGACTCCGGCTCGGGCAGCTCTTTTTCGTCGACAATGTATTCGTCGTAGACCCACTCCGAGAACTGCTGAGCGTAGGCCATAGCGTCACGCAGATTTTGATTAAGAGCCCTGTAGAGGAACTCGAAGCTCTCGGGAGGAACCGGGGCATACGCACCCTCTCCTCCGTATTCCTCCAGGCGGCGCTCTACAGCGAGCAAGGCGGCACTGTATTCCAGAGGACCAAGACGTAGTGGGGCGTCGAAGATACCGCTCAGCCGTTCGGAACGAGCGCGAGACACAATACCTCTTGATCCGCACAAGACCCATCGTGTACCGGGCAGGTTGAACAGTCGGTCCCGGAGGTTTTCCAAGGTTCGTCGGGCGTCTCCCGTCGTCTGTAGTAGCTCCAGGTTGTCGATGATGCAGATCATCGCACCCGCACCGGGTCCTGGAAAACAGCGCTCAAGCTCATTTTTGACAGCCTCAGGAAAGCCCGATGCGGCAAAACCCTCGGCATCATTGGCCACCGCCCCGCCGCCGCCACCGAATCCGAAGGCTTGTCCGTTGGCATTGCGAAACGTGGCGTCATTAAGCCAGCTGTCTAAACGCGCGACCTCGGGCACCGCCATCCCAGCGCGCCTAAAGGCATCGACGTTAGTGATGAGCGCCTGTGCTATTCCATAAAAGACCTGAGCTTCGAATTCCTCAACGGATGTCGTTGCTTGGAAGCCTGAAACAGGCACAAATAGCGTTCCCGCAGACTGCTCCACACCGGTTTTCATCATCCGGTAGCAGGCAACGCCTACCAGGCTCGACTTACCGATGCCAGCGGGTCCCTCCACCGTGGGGTGGGTCCCCATGGACCCGATGCGCCTTTGCAACTGTCCAACTTCCTTGTCTCGTCCGACCAGCAGGCGGTCCCCGAGCTCATCTGCCGGCAGATTCAAGTTGCTGTAGGGATTTTCCCGGAAACCAAACTGTGGCCAGATGCTGAAAGGATTGCTCATGAGTTCAACATACCCGGCCGCCAGCCTGTGAGTGCGCCATTCGAGGCCGTTGAGGCCGGGCCTAAATCCTGGCGACGGCCGGAAGGGCGTGCAAAAGCCGATCGGGCAGCCAGTTCTAGCGAATCAGCTCCTGCTCAAGGCGAACGGCCGAACCGTATCTTACTCGTCATTACCTGGCTCTTCGTAGAGCGCCACTCCTGACCAGTAAACCCCGACAGAACGGCCCTCGTTGGCGCCGACTCCCTCCCTCAAGCGTCTCGGTGGGCGAATTCGGCTGCCGGCTGCCGTTCCATTTGGACGCGCTTGATTTCGACCTAGTGTCCGGGGTGGCCGAGGACCTCCTCGAAAGGCGGATGAGTTTGATGCCGATGCGGGGGAGGGTGTCGGAGACGAACCGGCCGACGCCGCGGTGGGCGCGGATGAGGCCGTCCTCCTCGAGCAGCATGAGGGCCTCGCGGACCACGGTGCGGCTGACCTTCATGTCGGTCCCGAGCCCGGTCTCGGTGGGCGGCGCCTGGAGCCGGATCGCAGCAGTCTGTTGCGGACGGCTACCCGGAGCAGCCCAACGGCTGCCGGGCGATGCTGGCGCCGGGCGAGTCAGGAGAGCCAGTCGGCGTAGCGGGTGGGGGCGAGGTGGGCGTCCTTGTCGGTGAGGACGTCCCCCTTGACGACGGCGAACATGCCGGCGTTGGGGTCGGTAACGACGGTACCGCTGCCGCCCTTGCTGGACAGGGTGATCCGGCCCAGCTCGTCCAGGGAGAAAATCTCGGGGCCGGCGATGTTGCGGATGCCATTCAGCGGGGCGCCCGCAGCAACCTCCGCCACCGCATTGGCAACGTCCTTGGCGGCGATCGGCTGGATCGGCGTGGCGGGCAACCGGACAGTGTCGCCGTCAGTGGTCCAGGACAGGACCGCGTCCACAAACTCCATGAATTGCGTCGCCCGGACGATGGAGTAGGGGATCGGCCCGGCCGCGAGGATGTCCTCCTGGAGCGCCTTGGCCCGGTAGTAGTCCAGCTCCGGCACCTGGTCTGTGCCGACAATCGAGAGGATGACGAAGTGGCCGACGCCGCCCTTCTGGGCCGCGGCCAGAAGGTTGTCCATCGAGGCTTGGAAGAAAGCCGGGGAGGTTTCGTCGAAGGTCGGGGAGTTCGTCAGGTTGACGACGACGTCGGCTCCCGCCAGGGCCTCGTCCAGGCCCTGCCCGCTGATGACGTCGACTCCGGTGGACTGCGAGTGGGGTACCGCCTCGTGCCCGGCGGCGTTCAGGTTCTTGACGACCTGCGACCCGATCAGCCCGGTACCGCCGATGACTGCGAACTTCATGACATGCCTTTCGTTGGGAGAATGTGCAATACATGGCGCATGAACCACGTGTGGGTGGCATGTACCAAACTCGGATAACTTCTGTCGGAGTACATCGGCCGAGGGCGGCCGGTGTTAGTAAGCATCGACGAACGTGGCCGTCTCGTCCAGAGGCGCCCGGCCCGTACGGGCGGCGCCCACTGTGACGTCCCGGAACCCGATCGACATGCCACAGAAGAGGACAAGCTTGTCCGGCGGTGACAGGACCTCCGCGACGGTGTTGTGATACTTCGCCCATGCCATCTGCGGGCAACTGTGCAGCCCTTCGGCGCGGAGGAGCAGCATGACGGTCTGCAGATACATGCCGACGTCGGCCCATTGGGCCGGGCCCATGTCGCGGTCGATGTAGCAGAACAGGGCGGCGGGCGCGCCGAAGCAGTCCCAGTTCGCGGCTGCGGCCCTCTGGCGCGCCTCCACGTCCTCGCGCGGAATGCCGAGTGCTCCGTAGCGCTGCTCGCCGAAGGCGGATCGGCGCTCGTGATACGGGGACTTCAGCGCGGGCGGGTACATCTCGTACTCCGGCTCGTCCCAGGGGTCGCCTGCGGCCAGGCGCTCACCGGCGCGCTTCTTGAGTTCGGCCAGCGGCCCGTCGGTCAGCACGTAGGCGTGCCACGGCTGGAGGTTCGACCCGGACGGCGACCAGGCCGCGGCGGACAGCACGGCCTCCAGCACATGCTTCGGGACATGCTGGTCGGTGAATCCGCGCACCGCTCGTCGGCTCGTGACCGCCTCATAGACGTCCATGATCGGCTCTCTCCCAATCTCTCAGCGTGTTTATCTCTGTCGTACGAGATAGTATCATTCAATACTATCTCGTACGCAACTATCTACGGGTGCGAATCCTCAGCCCTTGGTTCCCCGCCCCGGGCACCGTTCTTAGGAGAAAATCCATGGCCACGCTGCTGCACATCGACTCGTCCGTATTCCCCGGCGAAGCGTCCTCGTCCCGGTCGGTCGCGGACGCGTTCCGCAAAGCCTGGGAGGAGCAGTACCCGGACGGCACGGTAATCTACCGTGACGTCGCCGCCAACCCTGTCCCGCACATCACCGCCGACGCCCACACCGCCGGTTTCGCCGCCCCGTCCGAGCGCACCCCGGGCCAGTCCGCCGCGTTCGCCCCGCGCGTCAGGCTCATCGAGGAACTGGAGGAGGCGGACGCGGTCCTGATCGGCGCCCCCATGTACAACTTCTCGATCCCGTCGACCCTCAAGGCGTGGCTGGACAACGTGATCCTGCTCGGACGCACCGCGGGCGAGACCCCCTCCGCCCAGGGCACCCCGGTCACCGTCGTCGCCAGCCGCGGCGGCTCCTACGCGCCGGGCACTCCTCGCGAGGGCTACGAGTTCGTGCTGAACTACCTCGACGCCGTGCTCAGGGGCACCCTCGGCCTGGACCTGGACTTCATCGTCCCGGAACTCACCATGGCCCCCCGCAACCCGGCCATGTCGGAACTGGTCCCCCTTTACGAGGCCTCCCGACAGCGCGCCTTCGAGGACGCGACCACCAAGGCAAAGGAACTCGCGGCGCGCTTCACCGCGTAACCGCCCGTGCCATGGACGCCGTGTGACGCCTCGACCCGAGGCGTCACACGCCACCCTCGCCGCCTGCGCCCCTCCGACGGCGACAGTGGCACTCCCCGAAGTCAGGGTGCGCAGCGAGGATGGCCGCAGCCCTCAGGGGCGGGCTCGCCGGGAAAGCCGCAGGAGGCGACCTGCGCCACGCGGCAGGCAAACCGTGCGGGGGCGTGCTTACGCCTCAGTGCCCGCGGGATGGGCAAGCCGGGTCAGCAGATCCTTCAGTTGCTCGGTCTCGCCGGGCCCCAGGTCGGCAACCAGACGCTCGGACAGCGGCTCCGCCGCCACATGGGCTGCATCGAAAAGCTCGAGTCCCTGAGGCGTGATCTCCACTGCCCGCGCCCGCCGGTCCCCCGGAACGGTCTTGCGTACGGCCAGCCCCTTACGCTCCAGGTCGTCCACGACCCGCATGATTCCCGCCTTGTCCGACCCCGTCGCCGCCGCCAAGTCCCGCTGCACCGTGGCCCCGGTATCGACGAGCACGATCAGCACGGCAAAATGCCTCAATTCGATGCCGAGCGGCCGGAGTGCTTCCGCCATCACCGTGGCCGCGTGCCAGTGCGCCTGGCGCAGAAGCAGGCCGAGAGCGAAAGGCGATTCATCCCCGGGGCGGTCTGTCGCACGCGAGGCGGTGGTTCTGTGAGGAACATCGGGGGTCATGAAGCCACATTACCGCCATCCATTCATTCGATACGGTATCAACTGAAATGAAGTCCAGCTGCGTCTACTGCCGCCCTGTTACCTCACTCCGGGTGGTCCTGGTCAAGACCGGGGCCCACATCGCGGCCGAAGAGCTCGTCCTTTTGTTTCTCCCCGACGATGACGCGGGCGCGGCCTCTTGAGACCGCGCCCGCTGGAAAGCACCGCCATTGGCTGGCGGTTACCTCTCCCTGTTTACACGTTTCGTTGTGAAGCTGGGGAGCCTACGGCAGCGTCAACTGCAGCCACGAGAGATCGGACGTCGGTTTCGGTGGTGTCCCAGGAGCACATCCACCTGACTTCGCCGCGTGCTTGGTCCCAGTCATAGAAGCGGAAGGATTCCCGGACTTTCGCGGCTGCCCCGGGTGGAAGAACGGCAAAGACGCCATTGGACTGTGTTGCTTGCGTCAGCGAGACGCCGTTAATGGCCGAGATTCCTTCGCTGAGACGTCGAGCCATCTCGTTGGCGTGACTGGCGGACCGCAGCCACAACCCATCCGTTAGCAGGGCTACCAGTTGCGCAGAGACGAAACGCATCTTTGAGGCAAGCTGCATGTTCATCTTGCGCAGGTAGCTCATGCCTGGGTCGGACTGTGGGTTGAGCCAGATAACGGCTTCACCGAACAGCAGCCCGTTTTTGTTGTAGCAGGTGCCGAGTTCGGTGGTCTGGGTGATCGATACGACCAGCGGTTGCGCCCGATGCTCGTCTCCCCACCCAGGCTTCGGCGTCGATCAATTCCCGGGTGAGTTTGCCATCCGGTGTGGGGATCGGGAGGAGCTTCACTCCGCCAATCCGTTCCGGGGCGCCGTTTTCGTCGGTATTGATATGCGCTGTTGTGCAGGCGCCCCGCCAGTATCTGCGGGACGCCTGCTTTCGTATCAACGCTGACGCTTATGCCGGTGCGCCCACGAGGTGGCCGGCCGTGAGTGACAAGCGCTGCCCGTTGATCTGTTCTGCCTCCAGGCCGAAGATCCGCTGTACAGCATCGGCAAGGACACTGACATCGGTGAAGCCCGGAAATTTCCGTTCCGGCTGGGCTGCGCGCATCCGGTCATCGACCAGAGCCTTGACGACGAAGACCAGGGCGGCCGAGTGCTGAGCGGAGAGGGGGCTTTCGTTTCCTCCCTGCAGGTGCCGGAATCCGTCGGCCACGGCCAGGGTCCATGCCTCGGCGGCGGACTTGACGGCGGCATAGGCGGCCCCGTCCGCTGTCGGCGAGGAAGCGGACTGTGCGGAAACGATGGCCAGGCGACCCACAGGGGAGGTAGCCAAGTCATGGTAAAACGCGCGACTGGTGTTCCTCAGGGTGGTGAGGACGCTGGTGTGCAGAAAGTCCCAGTCTTCATCCGTCTGGCCTTTAATGCCGGTACCGCCTCGCCACCCTCCTACAAGATGGATAAGGCCGTCCACGGGACCCAGATCGTTCCGGACAGAGGCCGCCAAGTCCTCAACGGCTTGCAGGTCCGCGAGGTTGCAGACATAGCCCGTGACGTTGTCGTACGCGACCGAGAGCTCCTGCACTCGGTCCTCAAGAATGTCCACTGCGGCCACGCGTGCCCCTGCTTGCGAGAGGGTGCGGACTACCGCGACGCCGGCAGCGCTTGTCGAACCGGCGACGACGACCGTACGCCCCGAGAGGTCCTGGCTCATGCGCCCGCCTCGCCCTCAGTCTTCACAGGGCTCTGACCGGTGATCCCGGCAGTTGATTCAATGACCGAAGACATCTTCTTCTCCAGAGCCTCGTAGAACATCGACAGAGGGAATTCGTCATCAAGGATCTGGTCCGTCAGACCCCGGGGAGGGCCTTCGAGCGGAAGGGCCTCCGGTCCCTTGGCCCACACGGAGGCTGGGTGGGGGGTGAGGGTTTCCGAGACGAGCTCGTAGGCAGCCAGCCAGTGTGCGGTCTTCGGCCGGTCGATTGAACGCCAGTAGAGTTCCTCGATGCGGAGACCCAGCTCGACGACCACGCCGGCGACGTCCTTCCAGTCGATGCTCAACTTTCCATCGGTCCAGTGCAGGACTCGGTGCTGGTGCATCCAGGCGAACAGCAATTGGCCGCCCACTGCGTCGTAGTTACGAACCCGGTTCCCGGTAATCGCGAAGCGGAAAATGCGGTCGAAGATCACGGCGTACTGGACCAGCTTGGCGTGCTTGCGGGCGTCCTCGGAAGCCGTTTCGTCCCGCTCGATGAGGACTGATTCGCGGAAGGCGGTCAGGTCACAGCGGAGCTCCTCCAGTGAGTACAGGAAATACGGCATCCGCTGCTTGATCATGAACGGGTCAAAGGGCAGGTCACCGCGCATGTGGGTCCGGTCATGGATCAGATCCCACATCACGAAGGTCTTCTCCGTAAGGTGCTGGTCGTCGATGAATTCCGCGGCGTCAGCCGGCAGGTCCAGGGAAGTGATGTCGGCAGCAGCTTTTAGGACGCGACGGAACCGGGCAGCTTCGCGGTCCGCGAAAATGCCTCCCCAAGTGAAGGAGGGGGTGCTCCGGACTGCAACGCTCTCGGGGAAGAGAACTGCGGAGTTCGTGTCATAGCCGGGCGTGAAATCGATGAAGCTGATGGGGACGAACAGCTTGTTGGAGTAGTCTGCTGCCTCCAGTTCAGCGACGAAAGAGGGCCAAATGACCTCGATGAGGACGGCCTCGAAGTAGCG
Source organism: Arthrobacter sp. Bi83 (assembly GCF_918698095.1). GTDB lineage: Bacteria > Actinomycetota > Actinomycetes > Actinomycetales > Micrococcaceae > Arthrobacter. The sequence goes on along the minus strand of NZ_CAKKLY010000005.1, from coordinate 20,113 downwards.
GTTGGTGCTGCCGTTCTGCGTGTACATGGGGAACACAACCAGGTGCGGCAGCCCATCGATGCGCCACTGCTCGGGGTGGAAGGCTACCAATGAGTCGAGGAAATCCGGTACGACGAAGCCCTCGGACGCCCACTGCTGGAAGTCCTGCACGAGCAGTTCAAGGTAGTCCAAATCGTGGGGGAGGTGGGGGCGCAGGTCACTGATTGAGTCAGTAATGATGCCGACATTCTGGCGGGCCTGGTCATGGTCAGCGGGTTCCGGAACGGAACCGTCCTGCACTTGAACCTGCTGCAGTCCGATGACGGCTGCCTTCAGTGCCTGCCATGCCGGGAGCGCCTTGAGGTCTTCTGCCCGGGTGGTTATCACTTCCGGGTTTGCGATTACAGACATGCTCGTTCCTTCCGTTGAGGGGATTCCTGAAGAAGCTAGCAGTGCGTAAGCATTCGTGAAGGGTTATTCTCTCATGCATAAGGAATCCTTTTGCTAGCAACCGTCTCTTCACTGCTATGCCTGCGCTTGACCTTAAGGTCGGGTGCCTTTGGGCATCCCACAAACCGCGCATCTCGATTGAATAGGCCGGGGCTCCAGCGTTGTTCGGGTGGCTCGCGGACACGCCTGGCGTCATTCGCCTAACGCCGGCCGCGTGCCATAGCAGATCGACAGAGCTGCTTACTCGGCAAGTGCGATCAAATCAGCAACCCTTACGCTGAAATCGAGTAACCCATGCCCATGCGTAAGGACTTGACCCGTCGGGCGTGCAACATTCGCCGCGCCAAAGGTCGCTTCCTTCACGTGTGTTAGCTTGATCACCATCCTTCCCGGCCCGGGGGCTCCGGAAGGCTTAAATCCACCGCAGCTACCTTTTCGGAGGCACCATGGGACTTGGCTCCCACACGCAAAAAAGTGATCGGGCTATTGCTCCCGGCACCACCCCTGAAACCGCTCTTTGCTCCGGTTCAGGACTGATTCTTAGCTCCCTTGGCGGTGTTGCATGACACCGACGAGCGGAACTGCCGTAGACATCAAACCCGATGAAACAGCACAACAGGGGTCCTCCCTTGCGATAGGGGCAGATCGCGCTTCCGGCGAAACCACCAACGAACTCAAGCGCGGGCTAAACAACCGCCACCTGCAGATGATTGCTATCGGCGGTGCGATCGGTACCGGGCTGTTCGTGGCCTCGGGCAGTACCATTGCCCAGGCGGGTCCCGGCGGTGCGTTGGTCGCCTATGCGCTGGTCGGGCTGATGGTATTCCTGTTGATGCAGTCACTGGGCGAGATGGCGGCCAAAATTCCGGTCGCCGGTTCTTTCCAGTCCTTTGCCACCCGTTTCGTCTCCCCGTCCTTTGGGTTCGCGATCGGCTGGAACTATTGGTTCAACTGGGCCATCACGGTGGCCGCCGAGCTGGTCGCGGCCGGGATCATCATGGACTTCTGGTTCCCGGGGGTCCCGGGATGGGTGTGGGCCGGGATCTTCCTGCTGGTGTTGACCGGGCTCAATGCCCTCTCGGCGAAGTCCTTTGGTGAGTCGGAGTTCTGGCTCTCCCTGATCAAGGTCAGCGCAGTGGTGCTCTTCCTGATCGCCGGCGTGCTGATGATTTTCGGCATCCTCGGGGATAACTCTCCGGGACTGAGCAACTGGGAAAACCGCGATGACGTGTTCCACGGGGGTTGGGTCTCGATCATCTCGGTCTTCATGGTTGCCGGGTTCTCCTTCCAGGGCACCGAACTCGTGGGAGTCGCAGCAGGCGAAGCCAAGAACCCGCGTCGCGAAGTGCCGAAGGCTATCCGCACTGTCTTCTGGCGCATCATGCTTTTCTACATTGGTGCCATCTTTATCATCGGCTGCCTGATCCCGTTCACCGATCCGAGCCTGCTGGCCTCCGGCGAGTCCGATATTGCAGCGTCGCCGTTTTCCCTGGTCTTCTCGCGCGCCGGAATCGCCTTCGCAGCGGCCTTGATGAACGCCGTGATCCTGACCGCAATCCTGTCCGCGGGCAACTCCGGACTGTATGCCTCCACCCGGATGCTTTACGCCATGGCCCATGACGGCATGGCCCCGAAGATCTTCGGCCGGACCAATTCGCGTGGTGTGCCGATCCCGGCGTTGCTGGCGACCGCCGCCGTGGGACTCTTCGGGTTCCTCTCCGCGATCGTCGGTCAGGGTGCGGCCTACTCCTGGCTGCTGAACATGTCAGGCCTATGCGGCTTCATCGTCTGGGCGGGAATCGCGGTCTCCCACTATCGTTTCAGGCGCGGCTTCCTGGCCCAGGGAAACAAAGTCAGCGACCTGCCGTACAAAGCATCCTTGTTCCCCATTGGCCCACTGCTGGCCTTCGCCCTGCTGATACTGGTAATCGCGGGACAGAACTACGAGGCTGTGCTTGCCGGACGGACCATGGAGGTGCTTTCCTCCTACATCGGGTTGCCAGTCTTCATCGTTCTATGGCTGGCTCACCGCTTCATCACCAAGTCCAAAGTGGTGCCGCTGCTCGAGATGGATCTCACGGCACCTAGGGACCTCGAGGACGAACCTAGGGGCGGCACCCGGTAACCATGCTGCGCGGGCTACCCCACGCATTGCGGGGCCCAGCGGTAGCCGAGGGCCAGAAGGGCTAGAACGGGGGATCTAGACCAGAGAGAGGGAAGCCGGGTGAGAATTGCACCCGGCTTCGCTCTTCCCCCGAACGGGTGCCACCCTCATGCCACCTTCCGAGGTCTGATGACCAGCCCGACGACGGCTGCCAGCGCGAGGGCGGACAGGATGGTCGCCGACCAGAACCCGGCCCGGCCGCCGGTCAGGAAGTCGCCGGGGACAGCGAAGGCCGCGTACGTCGAAGCCACGATGGCCAGTCCAACGGCGCCGCCAAGTTGCTGCATTGTCTGGAAAAGCCCAGAGGCGGACCCTGCGTGCTCGGGTTCGACGTTGCGAAGCGCGAGCGTCGTGAGCGGCATGAACGTCATGCCGGCTGAGATTCCCGTCAAGAGCAGGGCAGCCATGACGATCACGAAGGGGGTGTCCGGACTCAGTTGCGTGAGCGGCAGGAAGGCGACCACGCGAAGGGCGGCGCCGAGGATGACAAGGCGGACGGCCCCGAAGCGCTCGACCAGTCGCGGGACGATCCGCGACATCGCGAAGATGCTCAGGGGCATCGGCAGGAACGCCAGCCCCGTCAACAGTGGCGTGAGGTGCAGATCGTTTTCGAGGTACTGGACCATGAGGAAAAACATCGCCAGCATCCCGCCATAGGTGGCCGCCATTGCCGCCAGCGCCGCCACCCGGCTCGGGCTGCGGAGCAGCTGCGGGCGGAGCAGGGGATGGGCCACTCTCCGCTCTGTGAAGGCGAGCACGGTGATCAATGCTGCGCCGACCACCAGCCCGCCGATCGTGCGGGGACTGGACCAGCCGTCGTCGCCCGCTTGGATGAGGGCCCACACGATGGCGACGGCGCCGCCCGTTGCGGTCACCGCTCCGAGCACGTCGAAGCGCCCGGGTCTCCGGGGAGTTTCGGCGACGAGGCGCGGCACGGCAAGGAGGACGATGACGCCGATCGGCACGTTGATGAAGAGGGTCCACCGCCAGTTGGCGATGTCGGTGAGCAGGCCGCCAAGAATGAGCCCGAGCGCGCCGCCCATCGAGGCGACGGCGGAGAACAACGCAAGCGCCCGGTTCCGCGCGCCGTCGTCCCGCGCGCTCGTGGTGATGAGCGCGAGCACGCTCGGGGCGGCGAACGCGGCACCGAGGCCTTGGAGTGCGCGTGCGATGACGAGGAGCAGGGGTGAGGTGGCCAGGCCGCCGAGCAGCGAGAAGACCGTGAAGACTGCGACGCCCACCAGGAACGTGCGGCGACGGCCGAAGACGTCTCCGATCCGTCCGCCGAGCAGCAGGAGGCCGCCGAAGGCGACGGCGTAGCCGTTCAGGACCCAGCTGAGCTGGGCGCGGGTGAAATCGAGGTCGGTGGCGATGTGGGGGAGTGCGACGTTCACGACCGTCGCATCCAAGACAAGCATGAGTTGGGCAAGCATGACCAGCCAGAGGCCAATGCTGCCGGCGCGGCGGCCAGATGGCGCGATCCCGGCGGGCGCCCGTGTGGCGATTGTGGATGTCATGGGGTGGTGTCCTGTTCTAGCCGATGGGCTGACGTACACTAAGAGGAGAGATGCTCCGGTTAGAACTATACGGAGACACTCTCCGTTTGGCAACAATGTTTTGAAAGGTGTTTCTGTGCGCGCTGACGCCCAACGCAACCGCGATCGGATCGTGGAGGTTGCACGTGCGCTGTTCCGCGCCAAAGGCTTCGACGCCGTTTCGATGGACGAGGTCGCTAAAGGGGCCGAGGTGGGCCCCGGCACGCTGTACCGGCACTTCCCGACCAAAGAGTCCCTGTACGACGCAGTCCTTGAGGCCTGGGCGGAGAAGGTCAACGCGGCAGTCGACAGGGCGCTTTCGCTCGACGCCTCCGCGCGGGAGCAGCTGTTGACCTGGCTGACCGACTATGCGGCGATGCTGACAGAACACAAGGGTGCGGCCGCGCGGATCACTGCTGCGCTGGGCGATCCCGGGTCTCCATTCGCAGCAAAATGCACTACTTACGTCAATGCGAATCAGCGCCTCATTGACGGGTTGGACTCGGCCCTGCGCCCCGGCGTCGAGGCAATGCAAATCAGTCGGCTTGTTGGCGGGATGGCTGCAGTGGCAGACAACAGCGAGCTTCCCGCCGAATCAGTTGCATCGATGCTTGCGATCGTCGCTGACGGACTGCTCGCTCCCTGACGGGTTCAGAGAACGCATTCGAGGCCAATCTGCCGGCGCAGACCTCACCGCCCGGCGATATGCTCCGCAATGTACGCCCCGGTGGACACGCTGCTGTCGTTCGGCGCTCCAGTCGCCGCACCGCTTCGTCATGCGGCGGCAGACACTATCTAGCCGGTGCAGATTGAAGCAAGATACTCCCCATGAAAAGAATCGTTATAGCTAGTTTCGCGGCGGTAGTCATAGGCTGCGGCGCAATCACGTTGGCAGCCCCAAGCAACGCAGTGACCACGGGCGGCGAGGCGACCCAGTCGTCACACATCGCGGGACAAATCATGATCAAATTCCGCGACAAGAGTGCGGCAGCCGGCGTACTGCGCCAGCACGGCCTCAAGGAAGGCCCCGGTATCGGCAGTACCGGCGCTCAACTCATCAAGGTACCGGCCGGTAAGGAACTTCAACTCATCGAAGCCTTAAGTCGGAACCCGGCAGTCGAGTACGCCGAGCCGGACGAGCTGGTTACTGCCGATACAGCTGACCAGTATTTCGGCCGCCAGTACGCCCTGCAGAACGTTGGCCAGTCATTCACTAACACCGCCAACACGCAAACCATAGCCACGGGTGATGTGGACGCCGATGTGGACGCCGTCGAAGCGTGGACGTTCGCGACCGGCAGCGGCATCAAGGTTGCCATCGTCGATTCAGGTGTCGCAATGGACCACGAAGACATCTCGCAGAAGGTCGTCGCACGGACCAACTTCAGCGATACGAAAATTATCAATCCTGAGGACTACGACAAATACGGCCACGGCACCCATGTTGCCGGCATCGTTGCCGCCGCCCACAACTCCACCGGTGTCGCCGGTGTGTGCCCGGACTGCACCATCCTGGATGCCAAAGTGCTTAACGACAGCGGGTCTGACTCTAGCTCAGCCATTGCTAAGGGCATCGACTGGGCGGTTGTAAACGGCGCCAAGGTGATCAACATGAGTCTCGGACAGCGCGTCTCTTCGCGCACGCTCGAAACTGCCGTGAATAACGCCTGGAATAAGGGCATAGTGATAGTTGCTGCGGCCGGCAACGCCGGTACCCAGGCCAAGATCTACCCGGGTGCGTATCCCAACGTTATTGCCGTGGCTGCAACCGACAACAAGGACGACAAAGCATCCTTCTCAACCTACGGTAAGTGGGTGGATATCGCGGCGCCGGGTGTCAATGTCTACTCGACCTTCCCGATCCACCCCTTCGTCCTGGGTACGCAGAACGGCCGGTCCATGGGTTATGACATTGCCAGCGGTACCTCAATGGCCTCACCCATTGTCGCCGCCGTTGCCGCGCTTGTCTGGAGCTCACCTGCCGGGACCGCAAACGCATTAGTCCGCGCAAAAGTCGAATCAACCGCTGACCCGATTTTCGGTACAGGCAGCTACTGGGCCAATGGCCGCGTGAACGCTTGCAGGGCGGTCGGTGGTAACTGCCCTTAGCCGCGGCCGCATGAACGGCCGGGGCCCGGACCGGTCATGCGGGGGCGGGCCGCCTAAGCTCAGTCGGACCGAGCCGGGCTCAGGACTGAAGGGACTGCATCACTGACAGGTGCCCGGCGCGGTCAGGAATGAGGCATTTGGCCAGGTAGAAGGGCCGGTTCGCGTGCCTGACGTACTGCGTCAGCACGAGCACCGGATCCGATGCCCGCAGGTCCAGCAGTTTGGCCCGGCTCGGGCCCACCTGGCTGAGGCCGATCTGGCATTCGCCGGGTCCTACTACCCGGCCACCGCGCTTGTAGAGCGCCGCGAGCAGCGTGGTGCCGCCGTCGTCGTCGAGCTCCAGCGGGGCGGCGGCAGCGGAACCGCTGCCGAAGCTGACCGGTCCGGCGGAGATGTTTTCCTGCAGGTGGGCGATGGCCTCGCCGTCGCGGATCAGGACCGATTCCCACAGCCAGCAGTCGGCGCCTGGTTCGACGCCGATGCCGGGGGCGACGAACTCGGAGGCGGGCTGCCGCTCCCTTTGTACGCGTTTGATCTCGATGTGCTGACCTGGGCCGCCGAGGACCTCCTCGAAGGGCCGGATCCGTTCGATCCCGATGCGGGGGAGGGTGTCCGAGACGAACCGGCCGACGCCGCGGCGGGCCCGGATGAGGCCGTCCTCCTCGAGCAGCATCAGCGCCTCGCGGACCACTGTGCGGCTGACCTTCATGTCCGTGCCGAGTTCGGTTTCTGTGGGGAGCATGGAGCCGGGCGTGAGCAGGTTGTTGCGGATGGCCTCGGCGATCCGGGAGTAGACGGCGACCCGGAGGGGTGAGCCAAGCTGGGCCTCCACCGGCTGGGACAGGAACCTGGCGGCGTCCTCGTGCACGTTATGCCTCGCTTGCGTTTGGTCGGGGAAGTCCAGCGTACCGCGGGGTGTGACGCGTTTGTTGGACAAGGTCAGCTGATCTATGTAGTGACGCGTCCAGTGGGAAAAGCGCACGTTCGATGTCGTGTTCGGCCGTGCCAAAGCTGCCGCAGGCAAGACCTTCGCCTATCTTTCGTGAAACTTTCGCCGATCTTGCCCGAACGGGGTCACCATCAATTCATAGCCGGAAGGAGTGGACATCATGGCTGACGATCAAGAATTGCTGGACTGGATTTCCCCGCGCAAACAGAGGGAAATCGACAATCAGGCGGCATTTCTGCTTTATCTGCTGGAGCGTGAAGAGGCGCAAGGCAGTGGGAAATCATGAACGACTACGTTCCCCGTTCCCGTGAACCGTATGACGCGCATTGGGTCATCAAACGCGACCTGGCGAACATCATCGCCAAGTACACCGCGAGGGGCGACAAAGAAACCGCCGCCGTCTACAGGGAAGCACTTGCCCGTTACGACGGCGACTGAATCTGGGCCCTGCCAATGCCGTGGAGAACCGGACGTGGTGCCCTGCGGGGCTCGATCTTGTCGAGTGGAAGTTCGTCCACCACCACGGTGACTATGTTCCGGCTGATGAGGGTCCTGCCGATCCGGACGGCTGACCATTCGTGGGAGCCGCTGCGTTCCCCGACGCTGCGGCCGGGTACAACGACGTCGGAAGCCCGTGATTCACGATGGCATTTGCCGCCTTGCCGTGGGCGTTAGCATTATGGTGCGACGTCCGGCGAGAGGGCGCGCATCCCGCCTCTGCCGCTCCGAGCCCGCCGGCAAGTTCGGTGATGCTCGATGCCGAGAGGTCCCAATCGCTCTCCGGCGTCAGGTCCGCGACCTGGCCCGGGCCGTATTCGGTGGGGCGGGCGATGAACGCCGTCGCCAATCCCGCGTCCCGGGCAGCGTGCAGGTCGTTGTTGTGGGCGGCCACGAGCATCACAGCACCGGGCTTGAGGTCCAGGAACTCCGCAGTCCGAAGATAGGCCTTGGGCAGCGGCTTGTACGTGCGCGTCATGTCCGAGCCGATGATCACGTCCCACGGAAGGCCGGCGTTTCTGGCCATGTCCAGTAACAGCGAGGTGTTGCCGTTGGAGAGGGGACCCACAATGTAGCTACGGCGGATCGCGGACAGACCTTCCAAGCTGTCCGGCCATGGGGGCAGACGGTGCCAGGATGTGTTCAACTCTTCCAGGGTTCTTGCGTCCAGCCGGTCCGGATCGAAGCCGTGATGGCGGAGCACCTGGTCCAGGTTTTCGCGGTGGAGTGTGTCCAGGGTGGCGAATTCGCGGGAGCCGGAGCGGATGGCCTCCATTGCCGGCTGGTAGAGGGCGCGCCAGTCATCGGCGAACGCCTCGGCGTCGAGGTGCTGCCCACGTGTCGCGGCGAAGGCGGCCGCCTGCCGGGCGACGCCGGTACGCCAGTCCACCACCGTGCCGAAGGTGTCGAAGAGGACGGCGCGGATCCCGCACCCGGTTGACGGTGACCGGTATGGCTGGATCGTCATATCCTGTTTCCTTCCCATGTTCCCTGCCCGATAGTCTGGCACCATGCGCACTGATTTCGATCCCAAGGTGACGTCCGCCCGTGATTTTTACCGGCTGCTGACTGCGGTGGTGGTACCCCGGCCCATCGCCTGGGTATCGAGTGTCTCGGCGGAGGGCGTTGACAACCTGGCCCCGCACTCGTTCTTCACTGTGGCGTCCACGAATCCGCCCATCGTGCAGTTCACCTCGGTGGGGGAAAAGGATTCGCTACGCAACATCACCGAGTCCAGAGAATTCGTGGTGAACCTCGCCCCGGCCGCGCTGCTGGAGGAGGTCAACGCCACCGGCACCAATTTTCCGCCCGAAGTCAGTGAGTTTGACGCCGCTGGCCTCACGCGGGAGCCAAGCCTCACCGTGGGTGCGCCGCGGGTAAAAGAATCGCTGGCGGTGCTCGAATGCCGCCTGCACTCGGTCCTGCCGATGGGAGACTCAATCCTGGTCTTCGGCGAAGTGACGCACGCTGCCGTGAGCGACGCGGTTTTGGACGGCAGCCACCCTCGGATTGACCTGCTCGAGCCGCTGACCCGGCTGGGCCTGGACGAGTGGGGCACGCTGGGCACCATCCAGGACCTCAAACGGATCCGGCTCAAGGACTGGCCGGGGCCTTTCCGCCCGAAGGCCGGACGCCGCTGAAGCCAGGCCGCGTTAAGAAGGGAAAGGGATGCCCTGCCACGCAGGACACCCCTTTTCCTTCGATGTACGGTGCTCAGCCGAGGCCCAACTGGACGAACACGAACCACACGACGAGCGGCACCAGGCCGATCATCGCGATGGCCCAGAGCAGGAGCGCCCGGAAGAACATCCGCTCGTCCTTGGGCTGCGCGCTCGCCATCAGCAGGGCGCCGCTGGTGGACATCGGGCTCACGTCAACTACCGAGGAGCTGATGGCGATGGCCGTCACTACCCCGATGGGGGTGAGCAGCGGATCCATAGCGATGGGTGCGACCACCGGGCTGATGACGCCGAGGGTGCCGGTGGTTGAGGCGAAGGCCGAGACTATGGCCACCACATAGCTGGTGACCAGGGCGGCAAGCGAACTGTTGCCCAGGCCGGTGATACCTTCCTGAAGATCCTTCAGCGCGCCCATCTTTTCCAGCATGCCTACGTAGGTGACGATGCCGGTCACCAGAATGATCGCAGACCACGGCATGCTTTCCACTGCCGGCTTCTGCACGCCCGAGTCCAGGACGATCAGCACTGTGGCAATGATCAGCGAAGCGACTCCGACGTCCAGGCCCAGAACCGTGGTGAGAACCAGAAGGGAGGCGATGCCCACCAAAGTGAGGATCCGCATCGGCGTTGCGGCTACTTTCTCGGGGCCAGTCCTGGTGGTGCTTACGGCAGCCACAGAAGTGGGCGCCGGGGCGGTGAGCACAGCCGTTCCGGACCCGGACGGACCTGACGCGCTGCTTCCAGCGGGAGCAGCAGCGCCGCCGTCGTGCTTTGCATCCCCGGCCTCACCGGCCTGGTGACCTGCCGCCAGAGCCGTGCGGCGTTTCATGACGGCCTGGACCAGGACGTAGGCGATCGCGGCCAGGATGGCATTGAAGACGAAGCAGTAGGCGTAAAGCTTGAAGGAACCGTCCGCGGCCCTGGCGCCGTCCAGCATCTTATTGGCCAGCACGCCGAAGGGGTTGACCGGAGAGAAGGCACCGGCGTTGGCGCCCTGGACGATGACCAGGCCCATCGCCAGGGTGCTGATGCCGAACCGCATGCCCAGCGCCAGGCCCACCGGCGCCACGATGGCGATAGCGGCGGGGGTGAACGCGCCGGCCGAAGCCAAGGCGGCCGTCAGCAGGAACATCAGGATGGGGACCAGGATCTTCCGGTCGCCGGCGAGCCGTTCAGCCCAGTAGGCCAGCAGGTCGATGGTCCCGTTGATCCGCACAATGGCGAAGAGCAGTGTGGCGCCCACCAGGATGAAGAACAGCCCGGCGGGGAACTGGCCGATGACGTCCTTGATGGACATGCCTGCCAGGAGGGTTCCGACGCCGAACGCCGCGACCGTGGCCAGCAGGCCGGCGTTGATCTTGGTGAAGGATCCGATCGCGAAGGCGGCTACCAGGACCAGGAATGCGATGAGTGATACGGACATGGTGCCAGCCGCCTAGGAGTTCGCGGAGGTGAGGACGCCGGCGCCAGACAGCAGGCTGCCCGCTCCGGTGATGGCGGGCTGGTGACCGAGCGCCTTGAGGATCTCGTAGGTAGTGGCCGTGGCCGCCGTGATGACCGGCAGGCCGAGCTCGTCCTCCACCGCCTGGACCGCAGCCAGCGACGGCATCTGGACGCAGGCGGAAAGCACGACGGCGTCCGCGCCTTCGCGCTGCAGGCTGCGGGCAAGCGCGGGCAGGTTCTGCGGATCAAGGCAGCCGACCTCGAGGTTGTCCGCCACCTCGAGGCTGATGGCGTCCAGTACGGTGATGCCGGAGCCCTCGATGTAGTTCACCACCATCTTGGTGAGCGGCTTCATGTAGGGGGTGATCATGGCCACCTTAAGCGCTCCGATTTCCTGCAGCGTGCGGACTAGGGCACCGGCGCTGCTGGTCACCGGGGCAGGGTGCCCGTTTCCGGCGGCGGCGTCCGCGATTACATTCTCCGAGCCCTCGTGGGCTCCGGGACCCTGGGCCATCACGGCGACCAGGCAGGCGTAGGCAATGACGTCCACATCGGCGTCGGAAACAGCCTCGGCGCAGTCGGCTGCCTTGCCCACCATAGCCAGCAACTCTTCCCGAGTGACTTTCTTCATGCCGGCGCGGGCGGAGTGGAAGGTGTAGTTGTGGCCGGTTGCCTGGGCCTGCCGGCGGAACAGCTCCGGCAATTCCGTCTCCATAGTGGTGTTGGAGCTGGGAACGATCAGTCCCACCCTGGAGGAGCCGGGGCGCTTGGGTTCCGGCGCGGTTTCGCAGGTGCTTTGGGGTGTGCTCATGATTTCTCCACGTCTTTGTGCTGGGGCCTGGTCGAGTGAAACCCACTTGGTGGGTTAGGTTTCCATGATGTGGGTCTCGCGAATAGAATGTCAAATAGGTCACGATCCCGTGGCCAGCTTCCAGCTGACTAAGCTGAAGGCTGCTCGAGGTCAATCAGTGAAGTGAAGGGACGTCAACGGTGGCAACGGAATCGGGAGCCGGGGGCCCACCCCTGCTGGTCCTACACAAGGTGGCGGAGATCCTGGATTGTTTCTCGGTCGAGGCTCCGGAGCCGACACTGCAGCAGATCATCCGGAAGACCGGCCTGCCGTCCAGCACGTGCCAGCGGCTGGTGCAGAACATGCTGCGGGAGGGCTTCCTGGACCGCGACGGGGACCGGTACAGGATCGGCATCGGGCTGGTCCGATGGGCTACCCCCGGGACGTTCGGGCTGGACGTGGTCAGGCTCGTGAAGCCGGTTTTGCAGCAGTTGCGCGATGAGACCGGCGAAACGGCATGCTTGTACGTCCGGGACGGGGCGTTCCGGACCATCGTCGCCGTGGCCGAGACACGTCACGTGGTGATGCGGCCCTTCCTGGTGGGCATGGTTATGCCGCTACACGCCGGGGCGCCGGGCAAGATTTTCCTGGCCTTTGATCCGGAGGCATGGGGCGCCCTGGAGGACCACGGCCTTGACCGCTTCACCCCCGACACCCCGGCATCCGTCGAGATGCTCCGGGAGCAAGCGGAGGTGGCCAAGGAACAGGGGTTCTATGCGGCTTTCGGGGAACGGCATGAAGATGTGGGTTCAATCAGCGCACCCGTATTCGACCACGCCGGCCGGCTCGCCTGTGCCATGGGTCTGGGATTCCCGACCCAGCGGATCGGGCCTGCCGACGTGGAACGGCTAGGGCCGGTGGTGGCCCGTGCAGGCCTGGAAGCCAGCCGTGCGCTGGGGTATGACGGGAGCCAACCGGTCGGTTAAGTCTGCTGAAGGCGGCCGGCTGGGGGTTCGACGAGCTCATCCTCTGAGTTGTTTGAGCGCCCAGTCCCAGCGGATCAGCTCCTGCTCGAGGCGGACGGCGGATCCGTAGGTGTCGTTGCCAAGCGCTTCATAGAGTGCGGCTTCCTCCGCTGTCAGCCTTGTTAGTGCAGCCCTCGACGGCGACGGCTCTCTTCCCCACGCATCGTGGTGTGCCAGCAACGTCTCCTCGTCCATCAGCACGCTGGCCACGTGGGGATGCACTGCGCGCAGCTGGTCCAGGATCCGGAAGCCATGGGTGTCCAGATCGCCCCAGTACAGGACCTCACACTCGCGGAGCCATGCGGCATCACGTAGCGAAGAAAAGCCGTACCCGGCTCCGTAGAGTGCCAGTGTGCCGGGCCGTTCGGGCAGTGCGAGGAAGTTGACCAGGTTCTCGGTCGCGATCACGGTGTGCACCGGGAGCTGCAGCGCGCTGAATGCCTCGGCGGTCACGGTGATGTCCCGGGCATCGCCCAGAACAAGAATCGCGGGATCCAGAACACGGAACCGGACGAGCTCCGGCGGATGCAGGAACCCGTGCCGGCGGGCGAAGCGTGCCGCCGGAGTACGGCCGGCGCCATCGTCCAGGGCAACATCCGGCGCAGGCGTCTCCATGGGCGGTTCCGTGTCGGCCTCCACCTCATCCATATCTGAGCCAGGCGCAACGCCTGCGAGCAGCTGATCAATAACCTGCCGGTGCCGCTCAATGAACTTCGTGTGGACACCGGGCAGTCCCAGTTGCCGGACGTAGATTCCCGGGGTGGGATTGTCCCGAAGCCACAGCGCCGCCCGGGCGGCGGACAGAACGTCATCGTCTAGCTCAAGCAATTTCAGCGGGCGCCGCGCCGCCCAAACGGCCAGTTGCGGATCCAGCCCAGCAAGACACTCCGCCAGCTCCTGGAACCGCTTTGCCTCTCGGGCTTTGCCAACAAACGCGATCTCAGCCTCGGCCGTCTCGAGCTCCCGCCGGTCGTCCTTTTCGTGCCTGCCGCGGCCGCCCTTGAGCTGGCCGTTGACGGTCAGCGCCTTGGGATACCGGCGGAAATCCTCGACGGTATCGCAGCAGACATGGTCGAACCTGGTGGCAAGTTCATCCAGCAGGAAGTTTCGGAACGGCGTGCCCGGCTTGATGGCGATCTTGGCAGCAAGGGTGCCCGGCTCGGCCGCCCTGGGTGCCGGCGATTCCCTGATTCTCAGGTAGACCAGCCGTCTGCGCAGGTTGTTGGCATCCACCCAGCTGCTCACGGCTGCATAGTGTTCGGCCGGCACCAGCAGGGACAATGCGAAGCCGTGCAGGGTGCGTTCGGCCGCGCCCTCCCATGCGCCTTCACCATCACGGACCCGCAGCAGTTCGCCGGCGTACGGCAGCGCAGTCTCCGCGATCCCGGTGCCGTCACACAGCCGACGGCGGAGCTCCAGCTGGGGGAGCGGCAGCAGGTTGGGACGGGACTGCAGGCTGCGCAGTTCGTTTCCGATCTCGGTCAGCCGTGCCGTCTGTTCGGTGCGGGTGATGGTCAGCGCGGTGCGGCTCTCCTGAAGCTCATCGGAGTGGGCGCCGAGCTGCGATTCGACCTCCTCAAGCCGGGCCCGGTTCGCGTCGAACAGCACCCGGTCTTCCGGCGGCCGCAGTCCCAGGTTCTTCGCGGCGGCAGCGTAGGTTTCGAACGGCTGCCGCTGGGTGCGGGACTGGTCAGTCAGCCGTGCGGTCTCCGCGTCGATGGCAGCCAGCGCTGAGCCTCGGGGCTTCGTGGGGAGGGTGCTGCCGCGGTATGCCCGGGGAAAATGGCAAGTCCGGCGTCGGTGGCTGCGGTGACCAGGCCGACGTCGTAGGCAATCAGCACGTCCGTCTGCAGGCGGTGGGCTCGCTTTCCTCGACGACGAATTTGAGTGCAGCCGGGGTGTCCACATAGACGATCAACCGGCCAACCGCAGGTCGCACAGAATCTCTGCGCAGAATCAGCGCTCCGGGTTTTCGGAGCGTTGAGCCTTCCGGCGTTCCAGACTCTTACGGACCTTACCCTTGCGTGCGGGCAATCCGTGATGGAACAGGTGCTCCAGGAACGTAAGCGCGATATCGATTAATAGGAGGATGAAGTCAATGAGCATTCGCGTCCCGTCCATGGCCAGAATCTGAAGTGCCCGCACTTCGCGCACGGACGGCGGCCCGGAGAGGGGTTGGACGAAATCCGGAGAGCGTATTACAGTCTTTTCTACTGAAACCGGCATGGGCGACAGAAAGCCCGGGGAGGAGTAGCGCATCACCGCTGACCAATCCAAGCAACACTGTCCAATCCCGATGAAAGCCCCTCCCGAGGGGCTTTCCCTATTTCCCCAGCTTGATCGGCGCAGCATCACCAAGGAGAGCCGCCGTCCAGGTCTTCCATGGCCCAAGTGATGATTTTTAGGCCGAATGGGGTGGAATTCCGCCCTGTGCCCAGTATGACCCATAGACAGGACCGGAATGTCCGCGAATCGGTCTCAGGAATCCGCGGAATCACCGGCCTTCCTTATGTACTCTTCGACGGCGTTTTCGGGAATGCGGTACGAGTTGCCGAAGCGCACCGAGGCCAATGCGTGGGCCCGGACCAGCCGATAGACGGTCATCTTGGACACGCGCATGGCCGCGGCCACTTCGGCAATTGTCAGGTAGTGCAGGTTTGCAATGGACATTTCAATCAGGCTCCCGGGGTTCGGGCCGATGGTTGGGGATGGTTGAGCGGATTGGCAGGACTGTGGAGGGGCAGCTAATCTGGCCGTCTCAGCTGCCGATGGTCGTAGAAGAAGATGCGGTCTGCGGTTTGCAGGCCCACCAAAGTGCCGTTCTTGACGGCCACTTGGCCTTCCCTGCGGCCGTTGAAGGGATCGTCGACGACGACCACCTCACCGACCTTGAACGGAACAGCCGCCGTGCGTGCTCGGGCTATGGTTTCGTTGACGAAAGCGGACAGCCGCCAGGGTCGAGTGTTGGTAGCCGACCTGCGGGCAGGGATTTCCCCCATAAGGATCACTCCTTCACAGTGCGATCAACGCTGATTCACTGGTGCGGGTCCGGTTTGGCCTGCGGAAAATGGTTTCCGTACCGGGTTGGCACCGTAGGACAACGCTAAACCCGATTCCCAGCTCTCACATGAGTACCAAGTACCTCAATTACTTCTCCCCAACCACTGGTAACACCTCGTGAGTACTTGCTTTGGCCGGCCGGACTATCTGGATCGCCTCATGCACGGATCGAAATGAGCGCGACCCTCCTGTACGTGATGTACAGGAGGGCCGCGCTGTGGTGGCGGGGATGGTGCGGCGGTCAGGAGGTGGCCGGAAGTTCAGTCGTCGCTGCCGTGGCCGCCATGGCCGCCGCTGTCATCGGATCCGGAGAGGAGGATGCCGGTGAGGGTCAGTGCGAGGGCTGCTTTTGTCTTCATGTTTCAACAGTAGGAATCCGTTGGAAAGGATAGGTGCAGGACAAATCCAAGAGTTACCCGAGATTGGTGCCGCACTCGTCCCGCCACCGGAGGCCCGCCGATGGGGGACAGGCGGGCCTCGGGCGCGCCACGCTAGAGCGGCGCAATGCAAACATCGACTGGGCGAAGCGGGCATGCCATCGGTGCCCGTTTGGCTGCTACGCCTCATCACCGATCTTGCCCTACCCTGCTGGGTTGGCATCGATCCAGTGTGACCCCGCGGGCATATCAGACACTCCGCGTGTTGACACGCCGCGACGTGGCGCGTATCTCTGAGTTCAGAGCAAGGAGGTCTCCCCATCGCCACCGTAAGCGTGCGCTACATCGTCGATGACGTCGATGCCGCAGTCAACTTCTACCGCGAACATCTGGGATTCACGCTCGTCATGCATCCCGCGCCGCCCTTTGCCATGCTCGACCGCGGTGATCTGAGGCTGCTGCTCAGCGCTCCGAGCGGCCAAGGCGGAGGAGGCCAGAGCATGCCCGACGGGACCGTTCCCGCCCCGGGCGGCTGGAATCGATTCACGCTGGAGGTGGCAGACCTCGCGGCAGTCGTGCGGACCCTTCGCGACGCCGGCGTGCAGTTCCGAAGTGACATCGTGACGGGTGTGGGCGGAAATCAAGTACTGATCGAAGACCCGTCGGGCAATCCGATCGAACTATTCGAGCCGACGATTCCCGAGGCGCGGCTCGCCGCCTCCTGATCCCAATGCACTGGCCAGGGAGCCGAGCTGCGCCACGGCGAGCTCGACTCCCCGAAAGCCGGGCCGCCGGACGCCGCCGTGCCGCTGTGGTGACCGGCCTGAAGTGCGGAACGACGGACGGCCAGTAGGCCTTGCGAAGCCACCGACCGAGCTGGGCGTCGAAATCTTCCGGCGATACGAAGACCCGTCCCGGCAGGAGGGAGCTCTGCCGGAACTGGCGGTGGTCCTAGCGGAAGATGTTGTAGCTGCTCCAGCCTGTGCCGACGATGGTCCGCGCGCCCCAGATGCCCTTGCTGAAGGGGTAATGGGCGAGACGGCCGTCGCTGAGCCGGGTCATGAGCCCTGAGCTTCCCGTGGTGAATCCGGCCACGCTGGTGATGCTGTTGATGCTGTTCCACCCGGCGCCCGCCGTGCGCCTGGCTTCGGAGACGAAGCCGCCGGTTCCGGTGGAGCGGTACAGCACGAGCCTGCCGTCGCTGCGTTTGGCCAGCAGGTCCTGCGCCCCGTCCTGGTCGAAGTCGGTCATGGTGAGGTACAGGCCTCCCCAGCCGACCCCGGTCTTGATGCGGGGTGACAGCGACGATCCGGCGTTGTTGCCGTAGTACCAGAGGGTCCCGGCGGCGTCGTAGGCAAGGATTCCCGGATATTGGTCGGTTTTGCGCCAGTGGCCGACGGTGATGTGGTAGCTGCCCCAGCCGGTGCCGATCGCCTGCGCCGCGGCGAATCCGCCGCCGGGTTTTCCGGGGTAGAAGCTTAGCCGGCCGTCCTTCCACTGCGCGATGACATCGAAGACGCCGTCGCTGTTCCAGTCCGCCACGAACCCTTTGGCCAGCCCGGACCAGCCGATGCCGATCTTTTGCCGGGGATGGAACCCGCCCTGGCCGGTTGCCGGGTAGTCCCACAGCGCGCCGTCAGGGCCGGCCGCCACGACGTCCGCGGCGCTCCGGATCGATGAACTGGTGCTGGGCGGAGGGGGAGCAGGCGGAGTGGGGTTGGTCTGATCCGAGGCGTTGATGATGACATCGTCAATGTAGCTGTCGCCCATTTGCTGGAAATGTTCCGCACCGACCTGGACCGCGTTGAGCGTGGTGGCCGCGCTGGCTACCTGGTTGCTGGAGTACACGGATGTCTCGTCGAACCACACCTGCACTTCGGTTCCGAGACCATTCGCGGTCACCCGCATAGCAACGTGGTGCCAGGCGCTGAGCGTGATGCTTGAGGGGATCAGCCGGGTATAGACGAAGGATCCGGTAGGCGAAGTCACGCGGAGCCAGAGCTGCCCGTTGGAGTTGTACCGGTAAATATCGGCGACCCGTAAGCTGCCGGAGAAAAAACGGAAGTACGGGACGTCGTTGCCTGCCACCCCGGCCTGGGTGATGTTAAACCAGCCGTCGGCATAGGCCGTGGCTGTGGCCGCCGGCAGGGGCACGGACAGCTTGGCCACGGAGCCCGCATCAGTGGTGGCGTGCAGGAACGCGGCGCAGGTTCCCGAATGGGACTGGGCCGAGGAGACGGTGGCGGTTCCCGTGCCTCCGGTCGTTGGCGTGAACCCGGCCAGCGTCCCGGACTCGAGATTATTAGCCATCACCGCCGTCCCCGGATAGGTGTCTGCGGGGGCAGGGGTTCCGGGCTGGCATGTTGCCGCCTGGGCCGGAGCGGCTCCCACCGCCAGCGCCCAAATCAGGGATACCGCCGTGACTCCGACAACCCCAAACCTGCTGAGCTGTTTGATCATGCTGCGCTCCAATGTCGGCTGAACAGATGGTTCAGGCTGGTAGGCGTGCTTGATGGTAACCGGGCCCGGCGCTGTTTGGGGCGTGTGCCTGGTCCGGCTGCCCGTCCCACGGTTCGGCCTGACGGGGCATTGCCCGGGACGTACGCCATTCTGGTCACCGGAAGTTGGGAAAAGATCGGAACGAATGCACAGAAGTTGCCTTAGGACACCAAATCGGGGGGGCCGGCCTCATCATCTTTGGCTGCGCGGACCCCCGTCTCGCCGCGGAGATCATCTTCGACGTCGGCCTCGGTGGCGTCTCCTCGGCGCCGTCAGTTCCCGGTGTTGAAGGCAGGCGTTCCTGCGAGCCTGCCGCCGTCGACGGTGAGAACGGTGCCTGTGACGAACGAGGATTGGTCCGAGCATAGCCAGAGTGCTGCGGCGGCAACATCGCCCGGGGTGCCGATCCGGCCAAGCGGAACAGTTGCGGCCACGCGCTCCTGGGCGGCCTGGCCCGCCTCGGCGAGCCGGTCGGTGAGTACTGGTCCGGGAGCGATCGCGTTGATCCTGATTCCGTGGGCGGCGTAGTCGAGCGCGGCGACGCGGGTGAGGCCAGCGACGCCGAACTTGCTGGCCGTGTAGCCGCTTAGGCCGGCGACGCCCTGTTCGCCTGCGGTGGAGGACATGTTCACGATCGCCGCACCGGTTCCTGTCGCGAGCATGAGTTCGATTTCGTACTTCATGCACAGAAAGACTCCGCGGAGGTTCACGGCGATTGCGCTGTCGAAGTCCTCGCTGGCCCAGTCGCTCAGGGGCGCCGGAGTGCGGCCGCCGCCTGCGGCGTTGTTCACCGCAGCGTCGAGGCGTCCGAACCGCTCACTGATCCCTGCCAGCAGGTTCTTCACCGAGTCCTCATCGGTGACGTCGACGGGCATGGCCGTGGCTTGCCCGCCGGAGGATGTCAGGGTCTGGACCAGGGAGCGGGACCAGGGCGGGCGCGACTCCGGCCTGACGCACCGGGACGACGACAAGTATTGGCGCGGTGGCCTGATCTACATCAACCGGGAAGACCACACACTGCTTGTTCCGCGCAGGTTCGGTCTGGGATGGACCCTGAACTTCGGCAATCCCGGAGCAGCGATACTCATGGCCGGCGTGGTCGCTCTGATCAGCCTGCTGATCACCCTCCGCCTTGGCGGCTGAACCCAATGGACAAGCGATGATGAAGGCAAGAGTTCTCAAATGCCGATTGCCGTCCGGGCAGGGAGCCCGCTGCCCCGCGGACTTCTGGAGCACGCGCAAGGGCGCCGACCTTGCGTGCCCGGAAGAGGGTGCCGGACCGTGGGTGGACCACCCGTACGGCCGGCCGCTCTAGACAGCCCGGATCAGTGGGGAAGTGCCAACTCAGCCGTTGATGACTTGGGGGATGCCGAGGGCTTTGAGGCCTTCGACGCCGAATTCCAGGCCATACCCCGACTGCTTGGCGCCCCCGAAGGGGACGCGGGGGTCAACTGCGCCGTGCTTGTTGATCCACACGGTGCCGGCCTCGATGCGGGCTGCGACCGCACGTGCGCGGGCCGGATCGGAGGACCAGACCGAGGCGCCAAGCCCGACGT
>NZ_CAKKLY010000004.1 GCF_918698095.1 Arthrobacter sp. Bi83 | reverse complement strand
GCCTGGCCGGGTTGCCACCTGCCAGTCCTGCGGNCTCTCCGTCCACCACCACCTCGAAGAACGCGCCACCAAATTCACGCTGTTCTTCATACCCCTCTTCACCACGTCCAGGTCCTACCGCATCACCCGCTCGAACTGCGGACAGATGTCAACGATCAACTCCCGCCAGAAAAACGCGCTGACCCGCTGACAGCGGAAGCACCAGTCCGGAATTGCTGGCTATCGGTGGCCAACCACACGTGTGAGAAGGGTCAGCGACCCGGTGGTCTCATGGGGGCGGTCAGGGGATGATTTTTTCGCTGCGGTAGCGGTCAAACAGCTGGCGGAAGGAGTCATCCGTCCTCCGGTATCCGGTGAAACCAGCCACGCGGCTTTTGCCCATGTCCGCGAGCACCTCAAGGTGGCGTCCAAGATCGGCGTCCGTGTGCCACCACGATGCAATCTTTGATAAGTCTGCCTCCGCCAGGCCATGATTGGCGGCAATCTGGGACCACACGGATTCCATGCCTTGCATCTGTTCCTCCAGCGGACGCGGGGAGCCCTCAAAACCTTCTGCTTCGACGCCAAAATAGGCAGCTATTTGCGGCCACATCCAGCGCCATCGGAAGACGTCGCCGTTGACCACGTTGTAGGCCTGATTGTGTGCTTCATCGGTGGTGGCTGCCCATATCATGTGCTCGGCAAGGAGGTCAGCGTCGGTCATGTCCGTGAGGCTGTTCCATTGAGTCTCGGAGCCTGGAAACACGAAGGGGCGGCCCAGCTCTTTGCAGATGGAAGCTTGTGCCGCCAAAGTCAGTCCCATATTCATTGCGTTGCCGACGGCGTGGCCGATTACGGTGTGTGATCGGTGCACGGACCAACGGAATCCCTGCCTTTCTGCTGCCGCCCACAGCTCGTCTTCTTGCGCGTAGTAGAAGTTCGGGGCCGGGAGCCGTGGTGCTTCTTCACGAAAGGGGGTCTCCGGAATCGGGCCCGCTCCGTAGGTCTCAAACGGGCCCAGGTAGTGCTTCAGACCAGTCATCAGAGCCACGTGTTCGACCGGGGCGTGCTCCAGGGCAGCGAGAAGGTCTCGGAGCATGGCCGCATTGACGCGGATATTCTCTTGCTCGGTACTCTGCCTGGACCAGGCGGTGAAGAAGATGTGCGTTGGTTTCTCATCGCTGAGTGCCTGGGCGAGGCTGTCTGTGGATAGGAGATCGGCGGATACGTGTCTAGGCTGCCCACCGGAAACGGGGTTCCGGGACAACGTAAGGACGGTCCAGCCATCGTTTTCACCCAGTTTTTCGACGATTGCTGAACCGGCGATGCCGCTTGCACCTACAACCAGCGCTGTCTTGTTGTGGTTTTTGTCGGCGTTGAGGGCCACGGACGTCACTGTGCCTGACTTTCTTGGTGAGGGCCTCGTACCGGAATGGCCGGGGGCTCACCGGTTCGGCGGGTTTTATTGCCATCCTGCAGCCTATGGCGCCGGACGGGAACGCGCCGGGGAGGCCCCATGGTACTAGTGGGCTTCCTTCCGGAAAATAACGCTGCCTATGAAAGACTACGCCGCCTTAATTCCGGCGATGTGTGACTCTACGACAATAATCACGGTCCAGCTTTACGTAAGTTCAGGGCCAGCCGCCGGAAACCGCCGAGCAGCCGTGCGGACGCAGTCCGTCCGAGGCTTTCCTGCTGAGGGAACTCGATTCGGAGGAGACCACTGCACACCTGCGTTGGACACTTACAGCCTTGACCAGGGAGGAGGCGCTGGCTCCTTGACCTCTCGGCGGATTCTGCGGAACACCGGCCTTCACCTGTTGTGCAAGGCCGGTGCCGTGGCTCCTAGTACTTGCATGCTTGTGAACAGGCATCCGTCGGCAGCCCGGACCCGTCGAAGCTGTCGGGCGCTCAAGTGTTCACGCTCGCGGACGGGTCAGGTCGCCGATCACCAAGTCCACCCCTTCGGGAAGAATGCGGACTGCGGCCTGGTCACCTACGAGTGCCGGACCGCCTATCCCTGCTACCGTGCTTCGGCCACAGCGTAGCGGCCGATGCTGCCGGTGGCTCCGACGACCAGGACAGCGGAGGCACGGTCTCGTCTATTTCTTGTCCATGACTGCGGCCTCTGCGGTGTTCCGCTGGGTAACGGCCCAACTGGCGAGGACTTTCAACGCGTCCTCGGATGGTGTCCCGGGATCTGCTGTGTAGACGTTGATGCGCAGTCCCGGGTCTGCGGGCAGTTCAAGCGCTTCGAAGCTCAAGTCCAAGTCGCCAACAATCGGGTGGTGGAGCCGTTTGCGGCCAGCTCGGTGGTACTTCACGTCGTGACGGGCCTACCGGGTGCGGAACTCCTCGCTGCGGGTTGAGACTTCACCGATCAGGTCCGTGAGGTCCTTGTCGTACGGGTTTTTCCCGGCCGTGGAGCGCAGGACTCCGACGACGTCGTCCGCTGCGCGTTCCCAATCGGCGAAGAACTCCCGCGCTTTCGGATTCAGGAAGGTGAAGCGAGCGCTGTTCGGCGGAGTGGGCCCCTCTGCCATCATGTCCAGATAAAGGGCACGGCCCAGTTCGTTGGCGGCGAGTACATCCCCGCGGTCGTTGCGGACCCAGGCCGGCGCCGTCGTGATCGCATCGATGACGCGTTGCACGCTCGGCCGTACCGTCTGCGGGCTGCGCTTGCGCCGCACCCGGGGGGAGGCGGTGGCGGCGCGGGCAAGGTCAAAAGGTGGGCCGTTTCGGCGTCGTCGAGCTTCAGGGCACGCCCGAGTGCTTCAAGGACGCTGTCCGAGGCGCCGGAGAGGTTTCCCCGCTCAAGGCGTATGTAGTAATCGATGCTCATCCCGGCGAGCATGGCGACTTCCTCGCGGCGCAGCCCGGTAACGCGCCGGTTGCCGCCATAGACCGGCAGGCCGGCCTCCTCGGGCGTGATCCTTGCACGCCGGGAGGTCAGGAATTTCCGCACGTCGTCGCTGTGTGTCATGGCGTCCACGCTACGCGCGGTCGGCGGGACGAGGGAGGCGCTGGCGTTACCCGAAAGGCCGTGACTCCCGGCCCGTAAGGAATCACGGTTGCATTGAAAGCATGAAACCTGAACGCGCAACCGCTCCTCACCCGGCAGCGATCCTGGCGATCATCCTCGTCAGCTACTTCATGATCCTGCTGGACAACTCGGTCATCTTGCAGGCTGCCGTGCACGAAATCAACCCCCAGGACGTGGGACGGCTCCTGCTAACCGCGGTTGCCGTTTGGCTGGTTCTCATCATCATCCGGTTCGTGTTCCAGACCGTGAGCGTCGCCGTCATCCGAATTCTGGACAGGCGCCCCTCCCAACGCCAGCGCCGGACGACCTACCGGGCCCGGGTCGTGAGCTCCATTGCTGGCTTCCGCGGGGCGGTTTCCCTCGCTATCGCGCTGTCCGTGCCATCGGCACTTAATGACGGCACCCCGCTCTCTGGACGCGAGGACATCATCTTCATCAGCGCCGGCGTCATAGTGCTGACCATGCTCGTCCAAGGCCCTCTGCTGCCCGCCGTAGTCCGCTGGGCCAAGCTTCCCGATGAACCTGAAGAGGAGGAACTCCGCCTGGCCGAACTGGCCATTGCTGCCGCCGCCGTCCCCGCCGTTGACGAAGTCGCCCACGAACTCAGGACCAGCGCAGAAGTCCACGGCCGCGTCGCGGACGAATATCGATCCCATCTGTCGGTCATACAGGCTCTGAAAGGTGGTTCCGTTCCCGAGACCACGATGCAATCACATCAGGAAGAAATCACGCTCCGCCGAGCCCTACTCGACAGGAAACGCGAAGCACTTCTGGGGCTCCGCCTCGCTGGCACGGTCGATGACAGCGTCGCCCGGCGACTTCAGACCAGGCTTGATGTCGAAGAACAACGCCTGACCGGCGTCGAAACATACGACTGACAGTCCTCGGAACTGATCGCAGCCTCATCACGGTAGCCGTGCTCACCGCTGGCGGAAACACCAGCAAGTAAGGAAATCATGAACATCGAACCCAATGCGCCGACAACCAAAAACCCGCCGGCCCAATTCGCTGGCGATGTGTGACGGGATCCAATCGCTGTGCCGCACGAGAGATTTGAGTCCTCCGCCGCCTTCGATCCCAAACTAACGCTCAAGGGGAAATGGACGGTTCAGGTCAAATGGTCGAAGTCTCCTCGCGCCCACGCAGCGTGCCGTTGGGCGGAATCGTGCAGAACGGCCTTGGCTACCGACGCGATTACATTGTTGAAGTTGCCGTAGATCCGGTCGAAGTTGAGCTCTTCCAGCTGCGCGGCGATTCGCAACGCCACTGCGCCGGAAAGCGGCAAGCGATTCGGGTAGCTGCGCATGAATGCGATGGAGCGACGGTCTGGGTTCGGAAACACGCTGTCACCGGTCAGCAGAACTCCTCTGCCGCCCGCTCCTGCAGCCCAGTGCACCACCGCGCTGCCCGGGAAGTGCCCTCCGGTTTGGTGCAGTGTCAACCCTTCGGCGATGGTTTGACTGCCGGACCAGTATTCGATGACCGGATCGTAGCGCCCCAGCCATCGCCGGTCTGCGTCCGCCACAAGTACAGGGACGCCACCGAGCCGATGCGACCATTCGACCTGCACACCGAACATGTGCGGATGGCTAGCGGCGATCGCCAGAACCGGGCCGCGCTCGAGCGCTGCCTGCACAGCGTTGTCATCGACATATCCGACCGGATCCCACAGCAGCGAACCCTCCTGTGTCACCACAAGCTGAGCGGTCTGGCCGATCCCAACTTTTGGCTCCGTCTCGATCCCGACAAGTCCCGGCTCATTCTGCTTCAACAATGTCTGCTGGCCCTCCTGCGCCAGCCCGTCCAGCGTGAGCCACTTTTGTCCGTCCTTGGGCACATACTGCCGCTCATCGCTGCAGATCGGGCAGACCCCGGGGGCAGGTTCGTCGCGTTCGACACCGCAGGTTGCGCAGATCAGCATGGTCGATCCCTTCTAAGCGTCGTGTGCTTCCCGCCTTCGGCCGCAGGCTGGCGTGCCCAGACTATGGCACGCGAAAGTGTCCTAGGAAGAGAGGTCGTTGCGGTATCAATTGAGTTGGTGCACGGGTCACATGATTCCAGTCGGAACCAACAGGGCCCATGCCAGCGCGGGGGCAACCAGGACCACTCCACCCGCGTACATCATCAGCTGCTTGTAGACGCGTTGGCGGTCGTTCTCCCGGGCGTTGGCGACAACGAGGGCACCGTCGGTGGAGAAGGGAGAGACATCCACCACTGTCGCGGCGATTGCGAGCGCGGCGACGGTTCCCGAAGCGCTCAGCGAACTGGACGCCAAGAGGGGACCGGCCAGGGGGATGAATGCGGTCAGCAATGCCGTGGAGGAGGCGAAGGCTGAGCCGACGCCAATCACGTAGCAAAGGACCAGAGCGATCAGCAGGGGCGCACCCAGGGCGAGGGCTTGTTGGGCGAGGGTGTCGATGACGCCGACGTGCTGGAGCAGTGAGACGTAGGTGATCATGCCGGCCACCAGCAGGACGGTAGACCAGGAGATGCCGCTGATGAAGGTCCGGTGTTCTTTGATGTTGATCAGTGCCAGGAGGAGGCCGGCGGAGAGGGCGACAAAGCCGATCGGCATGTGGAAGCCCAGGGTGCAGACGAGCATCGCAGCGATCAGCACCAGCGTGAGGATTTGCTGGCCGTGCGGACGCGTGGTGCGGGGCGCGTCAGCGTCGACATGCTGGGTGCCTTCACCGTCGCGCAGTTTGCCCAGGAGGGCAAACAGTACGACCGTCAGGGCCGAAAGGATGAGATTGAGGGCGAAGCTGGCGGCAAAGAGTCCGCCCTGGGAGATGGGGAAGCCGTTTTTCAGCGCGATGTCGTGTACCAGCACGCCGGCAACGGACAGTGGGGAGAACCCGCCCGCGTGGGCTCCGTTGATAATGAACGCGCCCATGAGTACGGGGTGGATGCGCGATTCGTAGGCGAAGCCGATGGCTGCAGGTGCGAGAAGTGCGACGGCGGCGGGGGAGAAGGTGCCTAAAGAGGTCAGCGCAGCAGCCATAAGAAAGAACACCCATGGGAGCAGCAGTGTCTTGCCCCTGACGAGGCGCACACAGGTCTGCACGATGATGTCGATGGTCCCGTTCCGCTGGGCCATGCTGAAGAAGTAGGTGACGCCGATGATCGTCAGAACGATGCTGGCCGGGAATTCCTGAAGGATCTCCTTGTCGCTCATTCCGAGCATGAAGTAGCCGACGCCGAACGACGCCACCAGCCCCATCACCCCGATGTTCAGTGGCCATTTCGTGGCGACGACGAACATCACGACAAGTATGACGAGCGGGATGATCTGGGTAGCGGTCATGGGCGACTCCGATTCCGGGGTGGCCGCGGGGTTGAAAATGGCTCCCCCGAACACGAGGGCAACCAGACCGAGGATCGCGATCGCGGCTACCGATATCAGCAGGATACGGCGGCGACGGTTGGGGCGCTTGGGACGGTCTTCCCGGATTCTGCTCTCTGCCTCGGGAGCAGGCTGGTAAATAGTCTTAGTCATGATCGGTGGCTCCTCATTGAGTGGCTGATGCTAGTGAGGCTTCGGCAGCGCTGCCGAGAGCCTCCGGGAGGTGGATGATGGTGGTGGCAATGGTGCGGGCCGTTCGGTCGACGCCGACCAGCAGGGTCCCGTCGCGCTCCTCGCTCCAGGTCTCGATCACCCCTGCAGGAGTGCGTAGTCTCAGCGTGGGCCGCGGAGTGTCGCCCGTGATGCTGTTTAGTACGGTGCCCGGGGTGCCGGCGGCGAGGGTCAAGGCGATGCTGCCGGTGATGGCCAGCGCCGGGTGGGGCTTGCCCATCGAGAGCATCATGACGTTGACGTCGCTGTCCGCGTCCGGCTGGGTAGGGGAGGCGACAATCGCGAGCTTGGGGATGGCTCGGGCAGCTTCTGCCGTTGTTTGTACCAGCCCCATCCGGACGGCGGCCTGTCGACGGATATGCTCCAAAGTTTCCAGCTGCAATTCCACCCCGGCGACCCAGCTGTCGTACCGGGCGGGGTCCAGGCCGAGCTCTTCAGCACGGACCATCACAACCGGCGCTCCGGCGTCGACCATTGAAACAGTCCAGCGTGTTCCACCAGCGGTTATCGTGTCTGTCACTGCACCGGTGGGCAGCAATTCTCCTGTGGTCTTGCCCGCTGGATCCTGGAAGCCGAGACCGACCCGGTAGCCGGGAAACGCAACC
This sequence comes from Arthrobacter sp. Bi83, assembly GCF_918698095.1. GTDB lineage: Bacteria > Actinomycetota > Actinomycetes > Actinomycetales > Micrococcaceae > Arthrobacter. Next base: position 143,686 of record NZ_CAKKLY010000004.1, on the reverse strand, counting down.
CCGGGCATCTGAGCTTCCGGAACGATGGGCAGGGCCCCTGCGGGAGTGGCGACCCGCTGGACGATGATCTGGCCGGTGTTGGTGTTGCGGGTGACGATCCGGGTGACGTCTCCGTGGGGAATCACCCATCCCTTTTCGATCGCGTAAAGGCCGACAACCGCGGAGCAGTTCCCGCAGTTGCTCCCCCAGTCCACTGCCGCCTCTTCGATGCCGACCTGAGCGAAGGTGAACTCGACGTCAACATCCTTGTCGGACGGTCGACGAAGGATCATCGCTTTGCTGGTTGTCGAAGTTGCTCCGCCGACACCGTCAATCTGTCTGGGGTCGGGACTTCCGAACAGCCGGGGAAGCAGATCGTCCAAGCTGGTGCGGGTTTCGTCCAGGTGCTCCGTTTCGAAGACCCAGCACTTGCTGGTGCCTCCGCGCATCCATTCAGCTTCTATCTTCATCGTGTTTCCTACATCTCTCCGTGCCGCGCTTTGGTCAGGGGCCTGATAAAAGAATGAGCCGGATCACAAATGAAGACAATGTTCAATTTTTTAGGGGGGATGTAGAGATACTTAACTCATTGGCATTCAACGCCCAAAGTTCCATTTTCCGGCCCTTCTTGGACGAGATGTGTCCCCGCTGTCACGCAGATTTCCTCGTGATTGCATAGAATGAACTAAACGAACAGAAGGGTGAACCATTGCTTAACGATGAAGGACACAATTTGTTCGACATCCGTCGTTTGGCCCTGCTGGTGGAGGTCGTCGAGCAGGGATCGATTACTGCTGCGGCTGAGTTGATGATGTACACCCCGTCGGCAGTTTCCCAGCAGCTGCGGAAACTCGAACAGGAGGTGGGGCAGCCGCTGCTCAACCGCCGCTCCCGTGGGGTTGTGCCTACCGAGGCTGGCCAGGTGCTGGCTGGGCACGCCCGCAAGATCGTTGGGCAGATGCGGGCGGCACAGTCCGACCTGGACCAGATCGCCGGTCTCAGACGCGGCTCTTTGACCGTCGGTACGTTTCCGACGTTGGCAGGGTCTTTCCTGCCCGTTGTTATCCGCGCCTTTAAGAAGAGATACCCGGCAATCGGACTCTCGGTGCGCAGCGCGCGCTTTGACGAACTTGTGTCGGACCTCGAGGCAGGAGTCACCGGACTGTGCCTGCTCTGGGACTATTCCTGGAATCGGTTCCAAGACGATTCCATCCGGGTAACAGAAGTCTTCCAGGAAAGCACTGTAATCCTGGTATCCCGCGGGCACCCACTCGCCGACCGGGATGAGGTGAAGATGGAGGACCTGCGAAAGGAGTCGTGGATAGTTCGCGCGGAGGCCCACCCGGTGGTGGAGGTCCTTCAACGTTCCGCCCACGATGCCGGGTTCGAGCCGACCATTGGCTTCCTGGCCAACGATTACCAAGAGGCACAGGCCATGGTCAGCGTTGGAATGGGCGTGGCCATGGTGCCCAAAACTGCCGTGGCCCTCCAGCACCCTGACGTCAAGGTGCTCAGTCTCGGTCCTGCCGCCCCCCTGCGACGGGTATTGCTGGCCCAACGCCAAGACAAGGTCTACGCCCCGTCAGAGGTCGCATTCCACACCACGCTCCTGGAAATTGCCCGCGAGCGAGCCAGCGATTATCTCTAATCGCATGGCATGGGGCTCAATGCCGGCAGACTGCTTACCCCGTGGTTGCGGACAACCTGGACAGCCGTCCGATCCGATTCATTTAGTTGAAGCTGCAAGTAATCGGGTGTATCGTTGAAGGCGGTCAACTGCCCGGTACCGTGCCTGTGGCCGGTGATGGCCGTTCGTTCCATACCTCCCGCGGATCCGGGCGGCGCCCGAGCCGCACGCCGATTCCGGATCCCCTTAGCCCCAGGAGCTGATCCTCAGAATGAACACCACACTGCGCGACGTGCGCTCGCACGGCTGGACCACCAATCCGGTTCCCGAAGCGGTCGCACTCTTTCTGCATGGATTCGGCTCCAACGAGCACGATTTGGGCTCGCTGGCGCCGGTGCTTGGGCTGAACCTGCCCTGGGCATCCCTGCGGGCACCGATTGAGCTCGGCAACGGCGGGGCGGCATGGTTCTCGATCACCACGCCCGGAAACCCCGAGTCCGGGCCGGTGGAGAAAGCAACAGACGCCATCTGGGCCTGGGTCGAGACAAACGTGGACCCCGGCACCCGCCTCGTGCCCATCGGGTTCTCGCAGGGAGGGCTCATGGCAAGCCAGCTGCTGCGCGCGCGGCCCGAACGGGTGGTGGCCCCCGTCGTGCTGGGCGGATTCGTGCTGGGCGCACCACAGCCGGGCGACGAGACGCTGCGCGGCATTCGCCCGAGCCTGTTCTGGGGCCGAGGCTCCGAAGACAGGGTCATCGCCCCCGTGGCGATCACGCGCAGCAGCGAGTACCTTCCACAGCACACCTCGCTGATCGAGCGGGTCTATCCGGGACTGGCTCATGGCATCAACGCAACCGAGCTTGACGACGTGCGTGACTTCCTCGCCGCCGAGGTCGGTCCCCAGGCGGTGGCCCGAGCATGAGCGCCGCCACCCCGTTCGAGATCGGCATCTTCACCTTCGGCGAGCTCACCCGCAACGCCGAGGGAAAGCCGATGGATGCCGGTGCGCGCACCCGCGACATCCTTGAATGGGCGCGGGTCGCCGACGAGGCCGGGCTGGATGTCTTCGGCGTCGGCGAGCACCACCGGGAGGATTTCGCGGTGTCCTCGCCCCCGGTCCTGCTGGCCGCAGCGGCCGCGCAGACCACGCGAATCCGCCTGACCAGCACAGTCACCGTACTCTCAAGCGCCGATCCCGTCCGCGTCTTCGAAGACTTCGCGACGCTCGATCTCATCAGCGCCGGACGCGCCGAAATCACCGCCGGACGCGGCGCCTATCTGGAATCCTTCCCGCTCTTCGGCCAGCCGCTGGAGCGCTACGACGAGTACTTCGAGGACCGGCTCGAGCTGCTGCTGCGGATCCGCGACGAAAACCCCGTCACCTGGAACGGAACCACCCGTCCGCCGCTGAAAGATGCAGGAATCTGGCCGCGACCGGCCCAGGCAGCTCTGCCGATCTGGGCTGCGGTCGGCGGGACGCCTGCCTCGGCGGTGCGTGCCGGAAAGCTGGGGCTGCCGTTGTACCTGGCGATCCTCGGCGGACCGGAGCGGTTCGCACCCCTGGCCGAACTGTATCGGCGCTCCGCCGCAGAGGCAGGCCAGATGCCTGGTCAGATCGGAGTGACCTCGCACTTCTACGTCGAGGAGACCTCGCAGGGAGCGAAGGACACGTTCTTCCCGCACTATTCGTCATACATCGGCCAGAACATGCCGCGCAGGGGGCGGCTCGATCGTGCAGGCTTCGAGGCCTGGGCGGGCCCGCGCGGCGCGCTATTCGCTGGCAGCCCGGCCGAAATCATCGACAAGATCCTTTGGGAGCACGAGATTCTGGGCCATACTCGCTTCCTCGCGCAGGTCGGTCTGGGCGGCTTGTCGCAGGCGGCGACCCTGCGCTCCATCGGGCTGCTGGCGACCGAGGTGCTGCCCGCTGTCCGGGCGGCGCTGAAGCCCAAACCGTTAAGCAACGTTAAGCAGGGAATCCAGCCCTGTCCCCAGACATAGACCAGGCTGGCCAGTCACGGCGCTCAATTTACCAATTGGAGCTTCGATGTGAGATGTTCTTCTGCCTCCGGCGATAGGTCGGTGCTAACAATCACGTATAGGGCACGCGCCTTGTTCTCCGGTGAGATAAAAGCCATCACCTTAATGACGTCCGAGTCCAAAGTCGGAGGCCAGGTGATGACGAGCTTCCCGTTCTCGAAATCCAGCTTGCCCGATACAGCCCACGCGTCATTCCGTTGGAGCGAGACTGGCCCAGGGTTGTCCCAGTGGAAAACTCCGAAATGCTTGTCGCCCCCGACTTCAGTTGTGTAGTGGAGCTTTCCCTTTGTGCCAGTCAGTAGGCCGGAATCCTTTGTCAAACATCCGGCCAGCTGCCACGCGTCAATCTGGGCAGGGGGTAGGACATTGTGCCCGAGACCTGGGTCGTCCGCCCATTTGCCTTGCTTGTGCGCTTCTTTCGTCAGTAGGAACGAGTAGTTCGTCAAGTTCGCCATGCGTATCGCGACCGTGTCATCGGTGTCGACCGCCTCGTAGACCGCCTTCAATGTCTTTTCAACCTCTTGCGCGGCCGAAGCAACCTTCTTTGCGGTTTCATCGACGGCAGCAGCGATGTCTCCGACGTACTCAATTGCCTGAACGATTGCCATTGGGGATTCCTATCGAAGAGCTCAGGGGAGAGCTTGGCCAACAAGCAGGTGTGTGCGTATTGGCGGTCCGCATATCACCTCCGCGGGCCCGCCGGCTCGGCTCCTCAGGTGCGGTGACTCAATATTGGACTCAGGCCGGTGGCCGGTCAAGGTGCTTGCGGTCCCGTAAGGCTTAGGGCTCCTGGTAACACGCTCCCGCTGCCCCCGTGGCCGAAATTGTGAACTGGACGGTGCGATTCGGCGGACGGCCGCTGTCGTTGCCGTTTCGTCGCCGCACGCTGTTCCTTTGCAGCGAGGCGCCGACGGTTCGAGCCCCGGGTGGGTTTTGTTGCCCGGCGGATGGCCGCTCCTGGAGCAAGACCCTCTGCCACGAGGTCTGAGAGCTTGGCCAGGGCGATCTCGCGATTGCGCAGCTGAGAGCGCTGCTCGGATGCGGTCACGGTGATCACGCCGGCGATGAGTCGTCGCCCGAGACGTGTGACCAGCAGCTGCCGTTTGTCGTCAGACAGCGCCACAGAGTTGCCGACGTCCCACGAGAGCTCGACGCGGCTGTCCGAGGTGTTGACATGTTGACCGCCTGGCCCGGACGAACGCGAGAACCGCCAGCGCAGTTCCGACGCGGGAATCATAAGCGCGGGCGACACTTCCAGATCCATGCAACCAGCGTTGCACAACTTGGGCGAATACACCGCCGTAGGGGTGTCCGTTGCGACGGCAAACCGGGGGAGCGGCACCCGCGATTTGGAAACTAAGCCTGCTGACGATAATTTGGTTGCAGTGTCTCCGCGTTCCCCCATTCGCAGAGGCATTGACCTAGAAGGACCCCGCATCGCTGACTCGTGCTGCGGGGTCCTTCGCCGTCCGGGCCCGGTTCCTGCGGAAGCCGCAGTCCTGACTCGTCAGTTCCGCCCGAGGATGGTGCTCTTGGGCGGGGATCGCGTGGGCAGCCTGTCCGTGGCGCTCCACGGACCTTCCCTGGGTCAACGCGGTCTCTTGAACGTCTGATCGCTGCAGGGATAGCATTACCGGCACGGGCGCGTCGAGGACGCACCTGGACAGCGTGGTGTCCGTGAGGGACTCGGCCTGGCTTGGTTAGACCCGGACGGGAACCGGCCGTCCTGGCCGGGGCCCAGCGGACATTGACGTCGATCAGATCGAGGAGCCGGCCATGGGCGAGACAACTGCGGAGGCGCCATCAGCGGAACTGATGGTCGACCTGATCATTTCCCTGGATGGGTATGCCTCGGCCGAGGGGTGGCCCGGCTGGTGGGGCCTGGAGGGGCCGGAATACCTGGCTTGGCTCGAGCAGGAGGGGGAGAAGGACTACACCTTCCTTCTCGGGGCGAACACATATCGGCTGATGTCCGGCATGTCACAGGAGGCGGCGGCCGGGGGCTCCGGGTTCTCCAAGGATGAGGGCACCGCCTTGACTGGCCTTGCCGCCGTGCCGAAGGTCGTCTTCTCTTCCACCTTGCAGGGTCCCCTGACGTGGCCGAACTCGAAGCTGGTCACCGGTGACGCGGTGGAGGCCGTGACGGAGATGAAACGGGCCGGTGCCGGGCCCTTGAGCACCCTCGGCAGCCTCAGCCTCTCCCGGTCGATGCTGGCCGCTGGCCTCGTGGACAGGTTCCGGGTGGTCGTCTTCCCGGTGATCACGGGGCGCACCGGGCGGGAGCGGATCTACGACGGCTATCCGGACATTTCGCTCGAGATGGTGGACAGCCGGACCTTCGACGGCCGGCTCCAGCTGCTCGAGTACGTCCCCACCGTGCTCAGCGGTCCGCCGGGCGGCGGCAGCAAGTGACGGGGGAATCAACTCGAGTTGGTCCGCCTTAAAGACCTTCCGTCCGCAGCGGCAGCGGCACCACGCTGCGGCTGCAGCCTGATTCATCCAGGACGTGGCCCATGCGCTTGAATGTCCGCACGACGGCCTGTCGGGAGATGACTGCACTTCCTGGAGCCCGATCGGCCAGTTCGCGCTCGTAGGCCTGGACCTCCAGGTAGTCACGGACCCACAGGGTAACCAGCAGATTCTGCGCGCCGAGAACTTGAGCGCTGAGGCGGCAGTTGCTGAGTGCCGCGAAGTAGCGGCCGACGTCGTCAACGTGGTGCGCGGGGACGTTCAGAACCAAGGTGACTTCCCGCAGTCCCTGTTGGGCCGCCGTCGACGTATCGCAGCGCAGCGCTATGTAACCTGTGGCCAGGAACCGTTCCACGCGTCGTCGTGCAGTTTGGGGCGAGACGCCGCATGCGGCACCCAGCTCCGCCCAACTGGCCCGCCCGTCATTGGCGAGCTCTTCCAACGGTGCCGCATCCAGCCGGTCCGGAGAGTACGCGGGCTGCTCAGGCAGTGGTTCCGCCGACACGAGCCGGGCGCGTGCAGGTTCCAGCGTCCCGCTGCGCCATTCTGATGCTTGCCGGTACAGCTTTGTGACGAAAACAACCTTGCGATGCGTGACGCCAGGCAACCCCGGAAACGAACCGGTGACTATGTCCATCAGTTCGTCGTGGCTGGACGCAAAGCAGTCCACAAAGAGGTCGTGCGAGGCAGTGACCAGCGAGACAGTGCCGAACGCCGGCTGGGCGCACAGGCGCTCGATGAGCGCCTCACCCTCGCTGGGCCTCAAGTGGGTTTCGAACAATCTCAAAGTCAGTGTAAACGGGAGGCATCGCGTTGTGACTCGCATCACCACTGGCGAATACGCCCTGGACCACAAGGAATCATATGGCAAGCAAGACAGCACCTCCTGCGGTGGCAGTCACAACGCGCAGGACCATTGCGGGAGTGATCCTGGCAATGGCACTCATTGAGTCGCTCAGCGGGGTCACACAGGGATACCTGAATCCCATCCTGCCCGCGCTGGGACCCGTCTTCGAAATTGACGACCCCACCATCAACGGCATCTTCCTCATCTCCAATGTCAGCTTTGCCGTCCTCACGCCGATCATTTCAAGGCTCGGCGACAGCTACGGATACCGGCTGGTGCTGCGCTGGTCCACCGGTGTTGTGACGGTCGGCGTGCTTCAAATGGCGCTCTGGCCGTCGCTGTGGACTGTGACGGCGGGCGTGGTCATGCTCACCTGTGTGGTGGGCTTCATTCCACTCATGATGGGAATCCTGCGGGTCAGCGCCCCGGCCCACACGCGTACCGGCGTGAGCGTCATGATCGGCATGCTGATGATCATGGTGGGAGCCGGCGGGCTGTTCGGCGGCATCATCGGTGTCACCGACCCGACGCTCGGCTTCTGGGTGGCGGTACCGTTCGCCGTGGTCGCCTTCGCGTGCTCGTTCGTACTGCCCGACGCCGGGATCCCGACGCGTGAGGGCATCGCCCTGGCGCCGCTCGCGGCTTGCTCGCTCGGGCTGATTGGTTTTGTCGTTGCGCTCTCGATGGCGCCTGAATGGGGTTGGCTCGACGCCAGGACTCTGGCGGCCGGCGTGGCAGGGATTGCCCTGCTGGCGTACTGGGCCAAGCGGGACTTCAGCGCCACCGAGGGCCGCAGGTTTATGGACCTGCGGATGCTGGTGAATCCGCGGATCCGCACCGTCTCGCTCGCCACATTTTTCTTCGGCTTCGCGTCCATCAGCTACTTCGGTACCAACGGCATTTTCCTGCATTCCAACCCGGACAAGACCGGTTACGGATTCGGCCTGAGCCCGCTGATGATAGCGATTGTCCTTGCATTGGCCTCGGTTCTTTCCCTGGCTTCCTCACTGCTGACGGCCAAGGCGCACAGGAAGTTCGGCGAACGCGCCACCCTCGTCTTCGCCGGTGTCCTGCTGGCCGGCGGCTTCCTGGTGATGGTGGTGGCCCACGGATCGCTCCCGGGCTACTGCGTCGGCTTCGCCATGTTCAACCTGAGCCTGGGGATGTACCAGGCGGGAACCCGTGCGCTGTCCGTCGAAGGCGTCCCTGTGGGGGAGACCTCGACGGCGGCCGGGCTCAATGAGTTGGCATTGTCCGTCGGCATCGCGGTGGGGGCTGCGGTGGTCAAGCTGATCTCCTCAGCCTCGGCCGAGTCCGGGCACATCACAGAAACCGGACTATTGTCCATCTGGGGTGCCCTGGCAGCGGCGGCTTTGATCGCCGCCGCCGCGAGTGCACGCTACCCCAAGCGCCAGCCTGCCGGGGTGGCGTCATGACCACTGGACTTAACAGCGACTGGCGAGGGGCCGCCGTCGTTCCCGTATCCCGGGGCGACATCGAAACCGCCCTCGAGGCCGCCGTGAAGCGCCGGAAGCCGGAGATCCTGGATCTGAGCCACGCCATCCATGCGGATCCGGAGCTTGGTGCCCACGAATTCCGTGCTGCCAAGCGCGTGAGGCGTGTACTGCGGATGGCCGGGTTCAGCTTCGATGCCCCGCAGCCTGCGCAGCCCACGGCATTCAGCGCGCGTTTCGGATCCGGCGAGCTTGTGGTGGCACTCTGCGTTGAGTACGACGCGTTGCCCGCCATCGGTCATGCCTGCGGGCACAACGTGAACGCGGCCAGCGCGGTGGGGGCAGCGCTGGCGCTGGCGGCCGTGGCCGACGAACTGGGCCTCACCGTCAAAGTGCTCGGAACGCCCGCGGAAGAGACCACCGGCGGCAAAGTGGACTTGATAGACGAGGGCTTCTATGGCGACGTATCGCTGGCCATGATGGCGCACGCTGCGGCAACGGACGTGGTGGGTGGTTCGTCCTTGGCCATGTGCATGTGGGACGTGCTTTTCGAGGGTCGTCCCGCCCATGCCGCCGCGGCTCCTTCGGAAGGTGTCAATGCCCTCGATGCGCTCGTAGTCGCGCAGACCGCCATTGCCCTGGCCCGGCAGCAACTCCCTTATGGTTCGATCGTTTCGCTGATCGTGACGGAAGGCGGGAGCGCCGTCAATGTCATCCCAGAGCGGGCCCGGGCCAACATTGAAATGCGGGCCGCCAGCATCGACAACCTGCGGCTGATCCAGGACAAGGTGAGGCGCTGCCTTGAAGCCGGTGCCCATGCGAGCGGCAGCACCCTTCAGGTCACACCCACGGGCAACGACTACGCAGAACTCCGTCAGGACGCGTTCCTGTCAGAGGCCTACCGGGCGGCTATGACGGTCAAGGGCAGGGAAGTTGCATTCAACGCCCAGCCAGTGGCCTCCACGGACATGGGAAACGTGTCGCAGCTCGTGCCGAGCATTCACCCCATGATCCGCTACGACGTGCGGGGCGCCGCACACCACACCGCAGAGTTCGCCGCCTTCGGCGCTTCGGCGGGTGCGGATAAGGCTGTCATTGACGGCGCGTTCGGCCTGGCCGCTGCTGCGTGTGCTGCGGCCCTGGACCCGGAGCAGAGGGAGCGGCTGCTCCGACGAACGGAGGTGTAGGGATCTCTGGTCCAGTCACGGCCCAGGCCATTTGTACAGAGGCGGAGCATCAGCTCCTGCGGGCGTGGCTGCCGCGCCGGAGCTCTACCTCAGCGGTGTCCGGATAGGCGGCCTGGGTGCCCTTCTTGGTGGCGGCCAAGGCCGCAGCAACGGAGGCAAACGCGGCCGCCTCGGCCAATGATTCCCCGCCTGCCAGCCGCGCTGCTACTGCGCCCGTGAAAGCGTCGCCGGCTCCGGTGGTGTCAACGGCTACGACCTTGGTAGGCGGGATGAGCGTGATTTGTTGTGTGCAGGCGGCTAGGGAATCCAGCACGACGGAACCGTGGGCACCCAGCGTCACCAGTACCCGCTGCAAGCCACGGTCAGCAAACTGCTTGCGAACCGGCTCCCATTCAGCCGCGTCCAGGTTGGAACCGGGCATAGCCTCCTTCCCCAGGAACAAGGAAGCCTCATGCGCATTCACCAGCAACACATCGGTCAACCCGACAAGGGCTCCCGGTACCTCGGCATAGGGAGAGAGGTTCAGCAGAACCGTTGCGCCGGCGTCGTGACCTGCCTGGGCGGCGGCCGCAACAGTGTCGAGGCCGACCTCCAGGCAGAGGCAGACCACTGCGGCGTCGTTGAAAACGTCCGCGGCGCCCTGGACGTCTGCCGAGGTCAGGGTGCCGTTGGCGCCGGCCGAGATGATGATGCTGTTCTCGCCGACGGCATCGACCGAGATGACGGCGACGCCGGTGGCGGCATCGGCCGCGCGGCGGACGCGCGAGACGTCCACCCCGGCTCGTGCCGTCGACTCAAGGAGCATGGCGCCGTTCGGGTCGTCGCCAATGGCGCCCACCAGGCTGACCTGGCCGCCCAGTTTGCTGGCAGCCACCGCCTGGTTGGCGCTTTTGCCGCCCGGATTGACGGCGAAGCTGTTCCCGTGGACCGTCTCGCCCGGCTGGGGGAGACGGTCGCAGTAGATGGTGAGGTCGGCGTTGAGGGAACCAACGACGACGATCCTGGACGCCGCGCGCCCGCTGGCTTGTGTGCTCATTCGGTGACCTCGGCGTCGGCGGGCTTGGGGATCAGAAGGGACGCGGAGAAGGCTGCCGTGGTGATGGCAAGGCCCACGACCACAACGGTCAGGTATGACGCCCTCGCGTCCCCCACGGACGATGTCGCGACCAGGACTGCCGGGAGGACCAGGAAGCTCAGCCCCGCGCCGAGGTTGAAGGCGCCGGCGTTCATGCCAGGCAGGAAGCCGGGATTGCCGTGCGGCGAGAGAACCACGCCAAGCCCGTTCAGCATGATGTTGGCCGTACCGGCGTACATGATCCCCAGCAAAGCCGTGCCCAGCATCATCATCGGCAGGTTGTTCAGGCCGAGGAACGCGATGATCGCCAGGGCAGCGAGGCTGCCCAGCAGCCCGATGCGCAGGACCTTCGTGTAGCCCAGGACGGGAGCCAGACGGCCGCTGATCGGACCGAAGATCCAGCCCAGGAGGGCGTACGGCGTGAGGATGAGCAGGGCCATTTCGGTGGGGCCGACGCCGAAGCCCGGGTCGGCTGCCTGAACGTATGCCGGGACGATGCCGTTGATGACGGCGAAAATTCCGGTCATGGTGAGCGTGGTGGTGAGCAGCGGTGCCCAGGTTGAGCGCTGGCGAAGGTGCGCAGTTTCCACCATGGGCGACTTGGCACGTTTCTCCACCATCCAGAACGCGAAGAACGCGACGGCGGCCACCACGACCAGGCCGATGGCGAGTATCAAGGTACCCGCAGAGAAGGCCGCAGCGAGCCTGGAGCCTTCGTTCAGTGCAGTCAGGAGTGCTCCCACCGCGATCACGATGAAGAATACGCCCAGCCAGTCCATGGTGGTGCCTGCAGCCGGCTTGCTCTCGCCGGCCAGGACGGCAATCAGAACCGTCGCGGCAACAGCCAGGACAACCATGAGCCAGAAAATGCTGCGGAAACCGAAGTGCTCGGCAAAGTAGCCGCCAACAAACGAGTCAACGCCGGCCACGCCGCCGTTGACCGCAGTGATGAGGCCCATGAGGGCACCGTATTTACGCGGGTTGCTGACCGCAGAGCGGAGCATGATGAGGCAAAGGGGGACGGTCGGGCCACTGACGCCCTGGATGATGCGGCCCACGAAGAGCCACGTGACGTCGGGAGCGAGGGCGGCGATGACCGAGCCCGCGGCCATCAGCAGCATCATGCCCAGAAGGATCTTCTTTCGCCCCACGATGTCACTGAGGCGCGGCAGGAAGAGCGAGAACAAGGCCGCGGCCGTGAAGAACCAGGTTTGGGACAGCCCGATGACGGCCTGATCCGTGTGAAGCTCGTTGCCCATCGTGACCAGTGCCGGGCTGAGCATGGAGGCGTTGAGCTGGAAGGCCACGCAGGCGGCCAGCAATGCGACCACGAGCGCGGTGACGTTGCCGCGGGTGGACTTGGTGTCGGAGATGAGGGTGGTCATTTACTTGGCCCCTCCTGCAATGACACCTGCGGTAACGGCACCTGAAGCGGTGACGTCGCCTGCCAGGGTGGCCGGAGCGCCGCCGTCGGGCTCTCCGATCCGGACGATCGCGTCTGTGACGAGATCCCAGAACTTCTTATGGTCAAGGTCCACGGCAACGGACGTGTGGCAGTCGTCCGGGGCCGGCACGCGGAAGTCGGCGACGGTCATGCCGAGCGTCAGCTTGCCCTGCAACTCAATGTCCACCGGGACCTTGCGGGTGGACATCACGGTGGGGTCAATGACGTAGGCCACTGCGCACGGATCGTGGACGGGCGGGTAGTCGAAGCCCTGCGCGTCCTTGTAGGCCTTGGTGAAGAACTCCATCAGTTCCATGACGAACCTGGCCGGCTTGGTGCCGATGGCTGCGATCCGGTCGACAATCTCCGGGGTGGCCAACGCCTGGTGCGTGAGGTCGAGGCCAACCATCACCACCGGCCACTTTTCGTTGAACACGATGTGTGCGGCTTCGGGGTCGATGATGATGTTGAATTCAGCCACGGCACTCCAATTGCCCACGTGGTAACCGCCGCCCATGAGGACAACTTCCTTGACGCGCTCCACGATGCGCGGTTCCTTCCGGACCGCCATGGCGATGTTGGTCAGTCCGGCGGTGGGGACTAGGGTGACCGTGCCCGGCTCATGCGCCATCACGGTTTCGATGATCAGGTCGACGGCGTGGCGCGGGTCCAGGTCGATGGTGGACTGGGGCTGGTCGGGGCCGTCCATGCCGGTCTCGCCGTGGATGCTGGGGGCGGTTTCGATGGTGCGGACCAAGGGGCGGTCGCAGCCTGCGGCGAACGGAACGCCGGTGATGCCCGCAATCGTGCCTATCGAGAGTGCGTTGCGGGTGACCTTTTCCAGGGTCTGATTGCCCACCACGGTGGTGACGGCGAGCAGTTCGATATCCGGGTTGCCGTGAGCCAGCAGCAATGCCACGGCGTCGTCATGTCCAGGGTCGCAGTCAAGAATGATCTTCTTGCGCGCCGGTGTTATGGGCTGGGTTTCCATTGTTGTCTCCACGTCATTGGGGCCTGCCGGTGCCGGGCAACCGAGTCCGACGGCGGGCTGAACCTTCTTGGTGCTTTGCCGCGTGGGGATTGGGTGCCTCGCCCAAGCAGGGCGCTAAGCATTCACAGGAATTCTGACATCGTTCACTGCCATACGTCAAGCGCTTAACGTGAATTTCGTCAAGCGCTTGATGCCAAGTGATGCCTGAACCGTGAAACCTTGGCTACGATCGATACATGGACACCATCGACCGGCCCAGCGGCAGGGCACCCCGCGTCACGGCGGCGATGGTGGCCCAGCGCGCCGGCGTTTCCACCGCCACGGTGTCCCTGGTGGCCAACGGGAAAACCCGGGGGCGCGTGTCCGAGGACAACATTTCGCGCGTGCGGGAGGCCATCTCCGAGCTGGGCTATGTGGTGGACGGCATTGGGAGCTCGCTGGCCAAAGGCGTGAGTTCGATCGTCATCCTGGTGGCGCCGGACATCTCCAACCCCTTTTTCGCCAAGGTGATCGCCGGGGTCCGGGAGACCCTTGGCGCCGACTACCAGCTGCTGCTGTCCGTCACCGACGCCGGCGAGTTTCCCCATGCCGAGGACGTCCGGAAGCTCATGGCGCTCCGGCCCGCCGGCCTCCTGGTGGATGCCCCCAACGCCGGCTTCCTCGAAGAACTGTCTGCAGCCGGGCCCCTGGTGCTGCTTGATGCACCCGGACTGGAGGCCTACGCCGCCTCCGTAAACCTGGACGTCGCGCACGGCGCACGTGAGCTGGCGGCGCACCTGGCCGATTCAGGGCACACGCGTGCGGCATACGTCGACAGCGTGACAGGCACGGCCACCTTCGATGTGCGGCGCAACGCATTCCTCGAGGAGGCCAAGGCGCGCGGAATATCGGTGCCGCCCGACTGCATCATCAGCACCACGATCGATGTCGGCGCGGCCGCCGAGGCGTTCGCCCTGGCCTGGCCGCAGTGGCAGCGTTCCGGAGTCACCGCCGTCGTGTGCGGTACCGACACGCACGCCTACGGTGTTCTGCAGGAAGCGCGTGTGGCCGGAGTCCTCATTCCGCAGGAACTGGCCGTGGCAGGCTTCGACGACCTGCCTTATTCGGCAACCAGCAACCCCGGCCTGACCAGTGTGCATCTGCCGGCCATGCCGCTTGGGCGCAAAGCGGGCCAGCAGCTCCGCGGGCTCATGGCAGGACTGGAGCTCGAGGAACCGCATGTGACGCTTGACAGCTCGTTGGTGGTCCGGGGTTCGACCGGCTGACCGGCTTGCCCCTTCTGGACGCCTTCCACGCGTTCGCTTGACCAGCCTCTCGCGAAGGGTGCCGGGACCGGTTTTTTGCCCTGTCCCTGAGCCGGGAGTGGGAGCTCAGCTTCGGCTTCGCAACGCCGCCAAGGCCTCAGCCAAGGGCATGCGCAATGCGGGGCCATGGCCGGGAAGTATCACTGCGGCGTTAATCCCGTCCAGGCGGTGCGTTGCCGCCAGCGCCGCAGCGGGGTCGGTGTGATACATCCGGTGGAGCATCTGCGGCCCCGTCTTCCGGCTTAGCGGATGGCCACTGACAAACGAGTCCCCGACGGCGATTGCGCCGGCTTGGGGAAGAAGGATCGAGACGCTGCCTGGCGTGTGGCCCGGAATCAGGATGGCTTCCGGATGGCCGGGAAGTCCCAAGAGTTTCTCGGTGCTCCATGCTTGAGCTTGCGTCGCGGGCTTCGCCGTAAGGGACCCTGCCTTGATCACGTGAATCATCCAGCGGAGGACGCGGGGGCGCCATGCCCGGACGATGACCTGTCCGAAGGTGACTTGGTGCTTTTCTTTGCCCTGGACGTGGGCCAGCTCTTCCGGGGCGCACAGGACCGGCGTTCCGAAGGTGCTGGAGAAGTAGGCGGCGGAGCCGGTGTGATCGACATGGCCGTGCGTGATGAGCAGGGCCCGTGCGTCGGCTGGACGCAAGCACAAATGGCGGATGGACTCGAGGACAAGGGCACGGTCAGAGGGATAACCGCTGTCAATGAGCATGTAACCAGACTCGTCGCGGACCACGATCCAGTTGGAGGCCGGTCCTTGGACGAAAAAGACGCCCGGCGCCTGCTCTGATACAGCGGACCAGGGATGCCATTCATTGGATCGGGGGTGCACCCGCTACATAGTAGCCCTCGGCCCAGCGTCCACTCCCCACGTCGGGACGACACCGGGTCGTCCGTTGCTGCCGGGGCTCCTACGCCGTGCCTTTCTCACCGGCGGAGCGGAACAAAACAGTTGGAGATCGGCGATCAACCGGTAGTACCGGTCGGATTCGAGGGCAATAAGTGCCGTGTTGTACGCCGCAACGTAGGCGGTTTCCGGTGCGGTGCCCCGGCGTCCGTAGGCCTGGGCGGTTTCATTGGGCCACGGCTCTTGGACGTTCGGCCGGGCCTGTTCCTGCGCAGGCGTGGAGTGGCTGAGTGGGGTCATGGCCTCGGTGAGCCATGCTAGCTCTGCACGGAGCTCCTTCACGGCGGTCTTGTTGAACAGACGGCGGTGATTGCCGAGGGCTGAGTCGACCCGATGCGCTGCGGTTGTCATGGCGCGTGAGGCATCCTGTGCACCGGATCGGACGGCGGGGTCGTAACGGAGTAGCGCCGCCACCTGATCGAAAAGGAAGGATGACGGTATCGGCTCGAATTGGTGCTGCTGCAGCTTCCAGCTGCTGGACCGGTATCCCGGCAGTTGAGGGCTTCCGTGCTGAGCGTAGGGCCCAGGTTCCCGCCCTGAGCGGCCGGCGCCGTCGAAAATGTGGTGAGTTTTCTCTAGGGTTTTCAAGGTTACATCTCCCGCTGATGGACTGCAGGGTCGAGGGTGCTTGAAGCGCCGGTAGGGGCGGGAGTCATCAGCATCTCCTCTTCCGCTTGTCCTGATGCCGGGGTCCCTAAGAAGGGCCCGGATCATTTCGTCGTCTCGGACACCTTCCATGCTGGACTGCGGACCTGAGGCAGCCATGAGAAGCCTGTGAGGGTCTTCTCATGCGCGCTTTCGCTCCGGTTGAAGCTCAATTGAGGTTCAGGCGGATGAAGCATGACCACCATCGTGGCACGTCCACGGAGCGGGTCCCTTCGCTCATTTGACGGTCAGCGTCCCATGCATGTTCACGTGGTAGGTGCAGTGGAAGGGATAGGTGCCGGGTTTGGACGGCGCGGTGAACGTGGCGGTTCCGGAGCTCGTCACCTCGACATCGAACGCCGATCCTTCGTCGGCAGTCACGGTGTGTTCGGCGGTATCCGTGTTCGTCACCGTCACCGTGGCACCGGGGGACACGGACGGGGGCGTCTGATAGGCGAAATCCTTGATCGTGATCGCCGCAGGTGATGCCGCCGGAGCGGAGCCGGTGGCCGTGCCGGCTGAAGTCGTCGACGTCGGCGACGGTCCAACGGACGTAGTCGAAGCCGTCGGGTTCCCCGTCGCTGGGGGAGTGCTGCTGCCGGCGCCGCACCCCGCCGTTCCGGACAGAATCACCGCCAGTGCGAGAATGCCCAGCGTTGTACCTGTCCTCATGGGGGCACCATCCTCAACAGCACACGAATTCGTTGTGATCCATTGTGCTCCCGCACGGGAGCAAAAGCACCGCCCTGGTCAGCACCGAGCGAGCGCGCAAAAAGGACGCGTCCACTTGAACCAGCTATCGTCGAGTGGCGATCATGGTCTTTGGTCGACGTCAGGGGTTGCGAGGATGGCCAGTTGCTGGGTCGCTCGGGTCATGGCGACATAGCGGTGGACCGCTCCCTCAATGCCCGTGCCGAAAGCCTCCGGGTCGACGAGGACAGCCAGGTCGAACTCGAGCCCCTTCGACTGCTCCGGGGTCAGCGACCTGACGCGGGTCCCCTCCCGGAACGAGCCGTGCACCGTCTCAATCCTGCCGATGACGCAGGCGACTCCCTCGGCATGCGCGGCCAGCCAGGTGTCGAGGATCGAGCTCACCTCCGACGTGGATCCGTGGACGACGGGCATGCCGCTGCTCCGGATGGAGGTCGGGACGTTGGCGTCCGGGAGCACGGCCCTGATGACCGGTTCGGCTTCCGCCATGACCTCCTCCGGCGTTCGGTAATTGATGCTTAGGGTCGCCAAGTTCACGTTGCTCAATCCGACCCGCTCGAGCCGTTCCAGCCAGGACTCCGCGAACCCGTGCCTGGCCTGGGCGCGGTCCCCGGCGATAGTGAAGCTCCGGGACGGGCAACGGAGCAGCAGCATCTGCCACTCGGCGTTGGTCAGCTCTTGCGCCTCGTCCACGACGACGTGGGCGAACGGGCCGGCAAGGTAGTCCTGGTCGGCGTCGGCGCGGCACCCTCGTCACCCAACTTTTCCTGCAGGTCTTGCCCGCGCAGCATCGACATCACCAGCAGTTCGGAGTCGTCGGCCGCGATCAGATCGTCGACTACCCGGTCCATGAGCTCTCGCGCGGCGGCCAGCGCGGCGTCCTGCCTACGCTTGCGGCGTGACGTCTCGGGGTCGCCGAGGCGTTGCCGGGCCGCGTCCAGGAGCGGCAGGTCGGACACGGTCCAGGCCCGGGGATCCTGGCGCTGCAGCTTTTTGACGCCGTCAGGGTTGAGCCAGGGGGCGCACATGCGCAGGTAGGCGGGCACCGTCCAAAGGTCGCCGACAAGGTCGGTGTAATCGAGCAGCGGCCACGCTCGGCCGAACGCGTCCACCAACTCCGCGTTCCGCGCCAACGCCCTGTGGAGCAACTCCTCCGGGACGTCATCGCCGTCGAACTTGTCTACGAGAATTGTGAGCAGCTCCTCCCAGACCTCGTCCCGCGCCTCGTTGTGCGGAGTGCCAAGGCTCGGTGACTCGAACGCCTCGGCCCAGGCGTCGGCGCTCAGCCAGATATCGGCCCAGGGCGTCTCGACCTCCATCCCATTGGTGGGCGGCTGTTCGTAGAACCTGATTGCGGGCTCGATCGCTTTCACCATGGCCGCTGACGACTTCAGGAGGGCCACGTTCGGGTCGCTCTCAATCGCTCCTGTGGCTCCCTCGGGGAGGAGGTTCCGCAGGGTGCATGTTTGCACGCCTCCTCACCGAGGCTGGGGAGGACGTCGGCGATGTAGTTCAGGTATGGCTGATGTGGGCCGATGAACAGCACACTGCTTTTGCTGGGCACCACGGTGACCAAGGCGGGGGTCGGAGTAGAGGAGGTAGGCGGAGCGGTGCAGTGCGACAACGGTCTTCCCCGTCCCTGGACCGCCGTCGACGACAAGAGCGCCGCGGGATCCCGCGCGGATGATTGCGTCCTGGTCGGCCTGGATGGTGCCGAGCACGTCCTGCATCCGGGCAGACCGGCTGCTGCCCAGACTGGCGATAAAGGCAGAAAGGTCCTCGAGGGCGGCGTGCCCTTCGTACGCGTCCGACGTGAACACCTCGTCCCAGTAGTCGCTAATCCGACCGCGGGTCCACCGATACCTGCGGCGGCTTGCCAGGCCCATCGGGTTGGCGTAGGTCGCCCCGAAGAACGGCTCAGCCGCAGGGGAACGCCAGTCAATGAGCAGGCGGCGCCCCTCGCTGTCCGTGAGGCCAAGCCGTCCGACGTACACCGGCTCGGAGTTGTCTGCGCGGACCATCTGTCCGAGGCACACGTCCAAACCGAAGCGACGCAGGGCGCGCAGGCGGGCGGTCAGCCTGCGGATCTCCACATCCTTCTCCAGCGCCTCCTGGCCTAAGCGGCCGGGTGCCCTGCGCGTAGCGTCGAGCCGGTCGGACAAATCGGTGATCGACTGCTCGAGGCTTTCCGCGATGGCCGCGAAGTGCAGCTCGTCGCCGGCGAGACGCGCCGGGTCGGCCTTGGGCGTGAGGTGGCCGGGAAGTTTAAACGCGCTGGTGGTCAAGGGCACGTCATCACCTCCTTTCCGGCCAGACCGTACTTCCCAACCCAGACCGTACTGGCCAACCGCCGTGGATACTTCACGGGCACCGCAGGTCATCGAGGAGCCCGTGCAATTGCTCCGGCCGCTCGATGTTGGCGAAGTGGCCGCAGCGCGGGATCGTCACCATCTGGACGTGCGGGACTATGCCAGCCAACCGGATCAGGTCCGACGGTGGCGTGAACACATCGTTGTCCCCGCGGATTGCCAGCACCGGGCAGAGGATGCCGCGCCACCGGTCAAAATCGTAGTGCGACGCCGCCCGGGCAGCAGCGGAGAAGCTGGCCGGCCGGGCGTCATTGCCGAGCCTGCGGACCTCACTCGGGGAAATGACTGCGGGTTCTGCGAAGAACGGGGACATCAGCGGTCCCATCACAGGGGTGGTCCCGATTGCTCGGATCAGCGCTGACCCCGCGGGACCGAGGGCCGCCATGGAGCGCATTACGAGCAGCATCCCCACGAACGCCGGGAACCTGAACAGCCGGCGCAGTGGCTGCCTGGTCGCCTCGGACACGCCGAATGTGGTGGCCGAAATGGCGGCTACGCTGGCGGTCCGCTCCGGCCACGCGGCGGCAATGTGCAATGCCAGGAAGCCCCCCATGGAGTGGCCCACCAGGTTCCACCGCCGGTAGCCGAGCGAGAGCAGTACACCAGTGACGGCCCGTGCCATCGCGTCGATGCTGAAATGTTCCAGCCGGGCATCCGTGGTGGATTCACCCCAGCCGGGCAGGTCAATCAGCACTCGGTCGTGGGCCGGCACCCCGGAAAGCAGCGTCTGGAAGGTAGTCCAGGTTCCCGCGGCGCCGTGAAGGTAGACATCCGGTGTGCCGGAGTCGGGAGACCGGCCTACGGTGCCTTTCTGGACACGCACCGTGCAGGCACCCAGCTCCGTGGGAAGCACCACCCGCCCCAGCGTGGCCCCTCCCGAGTTGGTTTCCTGCTGAACACTCATGGTCATCCTCTGCTCATGATCTCTGAAACTGATTCGGAGCCGCAGGGGTGCCGGATGGGCCACTGGAACAATCCGGAGTGTCAGCTGGGCCCAGGCATCACCATGACCGTTCCTGGGGTCTGGAAAGATAGAAGCCTGATCCATTCGGTCCCGTGGTCCAGCAGCTTGACTCGAGGAAGCGCCGCGGCGGTTTCCTGGACGGTGACGGCCGCCTCGAGTTCTGCGAGTTTGGCTCCGAGGCAGCGGTGGATGCCGGAGCCGAACACCAGGCCATGGCCGGTGGGTTGACCGTCCCGGGCCGGCTGCGCAGGTGCCGCCCGCGCAGGCAGGCTCTCGGGTCCGGCCGGTGACGTGATGCGGTTGCCGCTCAGTTCGAGGAGGATTTCGGTGCCGGCGGGGATCAGGCCGCCGGCGAGGTTTGTGTCGTACGCTGCGATGCGGCGCCAGGTGGGGACGGATGATTCGTTGGCAAGTACGTGCCGGACCACCTTCCTGGAGCCTGCTTCGGAGGCCGCGTCGTTCCAGCCCACGGGCGCGGACCTCTCCAGGAGGCGGAAGAGGGTGGTGCTGATTAGCTGGGTGGTTGTTTCCTGCCCGGCGATCAGCAGGAAGTAGCCGAGAGAGCATATTTCTGGCGTGGACAGGCCGTGTTCGGCAAGGGATTTGAACAGGTTGCGTCCGGGGGCCGTCCTGGAATCCGCCACGAGCTTGCGCAGCCAGACGTAGAAATCGGCGGCGCTGTGGGCCAGTTCGAGTTGCCGTTCCTCGTCCGGCCACCCCCAGAACAGTTCCATGGAGTCAAGGCCCCACCGCTTCAGGGCCGCAAGATCCCGGACGGGCAGCCCAAGGAGTTCGAGCATCACGACTGCCGGTGGAAACGCCGCCACGCACTGCACGAGGTCCGCTTGGCCGGATAAATCGAGCTGCTCCGCGGCGTTCCGTGCCGCTTCACGCGCCAGTTCCCGGATCCGCGGCTCCATGGCGGCGACCGTGGCGGGTGTGAAGAAGCCTGCCACGACCTTGCGGATCCCGGCGTGCGTGGCCGTGTCGTTGCTGGCCAGAACGGGAGGCAACGCGAAGCCCACGCGCTGCAGCACGCGCAGCGCTGGCCCCGCCAGGGTGGTCACGGCGACGAGCGCGTTCGCGGGGCTGAAGTCGGCAGGCCGGTGCAGGACATCACGGACCACGTCCGGGTCCCGCACCACAAGGTACGGGCAGCGCGCCGTCAACGCCGGGTTCATGCGGGCAAGCCGTTCAGCCATGCAGCTGCTTCGGCGCGGAAGGCAGCCGGGGACAGTTCCGATGCTTGCTCGGGCAGGGCGCCAAGGAAGGGCGCCGGCAGTGTTCCGAGCACCTGCCGGTTGCTGCGGTGCACCAATTCAGGGTTGCCGGGCCAGCTTCCCAGCACCACACCAAGAACCTGGAGATCCCGCGCAGCCAGCGCCTCGAGGGTCAGGGCGGTGTGGTTCAGCGTGCCGAGGGCCGGCCGGGCGACGAGCACGAATGCCGCCGCCAGGAGCGATCCGAGGTCCGCCAGGGTGCAGCCGGCGGAATCGAGCTCCACCAGCAGGCCTCCTGCACCCTCCACCAGGACGTGGTCGTGGGAGGCGGCGAGCTCGCGGACGCGGCCGGCGTGCGCCGCCACGCCGGGCAGCGGCGTTCCGTCGACGGCGGCAGCGGCGACGGGCGCCAGTGGCTCCTGCAGAACGACTCCGGTTGCTGCCGTCACGGGGCCGGCGAGACGGACAATCTCCGCCGCGTCGGAATCGCCGTCGGCGGCGCCTGACTGGCAGGGCTTGTACACCGCGACGCTGCGTCCCGTTCCGTGGAGGACGGCGGCGAAGGCCGCCGTCGTCATGGTTTTGCCGACGCCGGTGTCCGTTCCGGTGATCAGGATGATGCCGGGCAGGTTCATGGAAGTTCCTCCAAAATGCCGCGCAGCACTGCGCAGCTGTCTTCGATTTCCTTGGTGGTCAGGGTGGCGCGGGCGGTGAGCCGCAGCCGCGAAATCCCGTCTGGAACGGACGGCGGGCGGAAGCAGCCGATCCGGACGCCGGCGGTGCGCGCGGCCCCGGCGGCCGCCAGGGCCGATTCGGCGGAAGGCATGGCAATGGACTGCACGGCCCCCGCTGCCCGGTCGACGGCGGCGCCGCGGGCTGCAAGGGCCGGGGCGAGCCCGGCGGCCAGCGCCGCACCGTTGCTTTGGACGGATCCGGCCCGCCAGGGTTCGTCGCGGATGATCCGCACCCCGGCGAGGGCTGCCGCTGCGGACGCAGGTGCCAGACCGGTGTCGAAGATGAAGCTGCGGGCCCGGTTGATGAGGTGGTCGCGCAGCAGGGGGGACCCCAGGACGGCTCCGCCCTGGCTGCCCAGGGCCTTTGACAGCGTCGCGGTCACGATCACGTTGGGATGCCCGGCAAGGGCTGTCCCGGCCACCGAGCCGCGGCCCTGAAAGTCTCCGGTGCCGGTTACTCCGAGGCTGTGGGCCTCGTCGATGAGCAGCACGGCGTCGTATTCCTCGGCCAGGGCCAGCAGGCCAGCGAGCGGTGCCTCGTCGCCCAGGACGCTGTAGAGGGATTCGACGGCGATCAGCGCGCGCGGCTCCGGCCGGTCAGCGAGCAGCCGGCCGGCGTGCTCCACGCTGTTGTGGGGGAACGATTCGGTGCGGGAGCGGCTGAGCCGGAATCCGTCGATCATCGATGCGTGGCAGTGTTCATCCGCGACGATCAGGGTCCCGGGGCCGCCGAGCGCGGCGATCACGCCGATGTTGGCCAGGTAGCCGGAGGAGAACACCAGTGCCGTTTCCATGCCGGCCAGTCTGGCCAGTTCCTGCTCGAGGTCCAGGTGCAGCCTGGTGGTTCCGGCCACCAGGCGTGAGGACGTGGCACCCGCGCCCCACAGCGACGTCGCCGCCGCGGCTGCCTCGGCAACGCGCGGGTCCGCCGCGAGGCCCAGATAGTCGTTGCTGGCCAGGTCGATGAACTGTTCGTCCGCGGTGCGGGGGAGCGGGCGGCGGACCAATCCACGGCGGTCCCGGACGGCGGCCTGCCGCTCGAGCCACTGGGTTATGGAGTTGCTCATACCGCGCCTCCGGACCGTGCCGGGACTCGCTCGTGGACTTCGGCGACCGCAGCGATCATGCCCGCGGTGATCTGGTCAACATCCGCTGCCGTACTGATGTACGGGGGCATGGTGTAGACGAGGTTCCGGAATGGCCGGACCCAGACCCCGTGCCGGATGGCA
The DNA here is from genome assembly GCF_918698095.1 of Arthrobacter sp. Bi83. Lineage (GTDB taxonomy): Bacteria > Actinomycetota > Actinomycetes > Actinomycetales > Micrococcaceae > Arthrobacter. The sequence goes on along the minus strand of NZ_CAKKLY010000004.1, from coordinate 120,485 downwards.
GCGGTGGTAACGGCGGTGACGTCGACGGGGCCCTTCAGCTCGATGACTCCGACGGCGCCGATGGTGCGGACATCCCGGACGGCCTCCAATTCCAGGGCGGGCGTCAGCCCCGATTCCAGGCCCAGGCCGATCCGGGCGACGTCGGCCCGCCAGCAGCCGTCGGCGATGATGCCCAGGCTGGCATTGGCCACCGCACACGCCAGCGGGTTGCCCATGAAGGTGGGTCCGTGCAGCAGCGCCCCGGCCTGACCGCCCGAAACCGTCGACGCAATCTCCCCGGTGCAGAGCATGGCGGCGAGGGTCACGTATCCGCCGGTCAGGGCCTTGCCCACACACATGATGTCCGGCACGACGCCGGCGTGATCGGCTGCGAACAGTTCGCCGGTCCGCCCAAAACCGGTGGCGATCTCATCGAAGATGAGCAGCAGACCGTGCCGGTCAGCCACCTGCCGCAGCGCGGTCAGGCATTCGGCCGGGTAGGCGTGCATGCCGCCGGCACCCTGGAGGACCGGCTCGACGATGATCGCTGCCAGCTCCCCGGAATGATTGGCCGCAATGTCCTGGAGCTCCAATGCCCACGCCTGCACGGATTCGGGGGTGGCTGACGCCGCCGCCGGGGGACGGGGCGCAAACACGTTGCCGGCCAGCAGGCCCGGGAAGGCGGAGTGCATGCCGTCGACGGGATCGCAGACCCCCATCGCCGCGAAGGTGTCGCCGTGGTATCCGCCGCGGATGCTCAGGAACCGCTGCCTCGATGGCCTGCCGGAAGCGGTCTGGAACTGCACCGCCAGCTTCAGCGCAACCTCCACGGCCACCGAACCCGAGTCCGCGAGGAACACCCGCTCCAAACCCGGCCGCCCGGGCGCGGTGGGGGCCATCCCCACCAGCCACTCGGCCAGTTCCACGGCCGGGGCATGCGTGAGGCCGCCGAACATCACATGGCTGAAACTCTCCAACTGCCGCCTTGCAGCGGCGTCCAGCACCGGGTGCCGGTAGCCATGGATCGCTGACCACCACGAGGACATCGCATCAACTACCTCATGGCAGGTGCCGTCCTCGTCCCGGAGCCGCAGCCGCACGCCGTCGGCCGCCCCGACCTCCCACAGCGGAAGGTCCGGGGACGCCGGTGCGTACGGGTGCCACAACCGCGCGCGGTCCCGTTCGATCAGGCCCGTCGGCGCCACACCTGTCATGGAACAAGCACCCCGTGGCGGGAGCATTCAGCCGACCAGCCCAGCGGTGTGACCTGGACTTTCATCCGGCGCCGGCAGGCGGCGCAGTACCGCGGCGGTTCCATCGCGAGGCGTTCGCCGCAGCGGCGGTGAACGTCCGACGTCGGGCGGGCGCCGCCGTCGGACGGCTCACCGCAGTGCCCGCAGAACTCAGCGGTGGTTGAGCCCGTCGAAACCCCGGTGGTTGAGCGGTTGGGGAAAGAAACACCGTTCATAGCGTCTTCTGGAGTTCCTTGATGGGCATGTTCAGCTCGACCAGCAGGTTGAGGTCGGCCGTCGCGGGCCGGCCCAGGGTGGTGAGGTAGTTGCCGACGATGACGGCGTTGATGCCGCCGAGCAGGCCCTCGCGGGTGCCGAGGTCGCCGAGGGTCAGTTCGCGGCCGCCGGCGTAGCGCAGCACCGTGCGGGGCATGGCGAGCCGGAACGCGGCGATCGCGCGGAGGGCGTCTTTGCCGTCCATGATGCCCTGGTTTTCCAGCGGTGTGCCGGGGCGGGGGTTGAGGAAGTTCAGCGGGACCTCGTGGGGTTCGAGGGCTGCGAGCTGGGCGGCGAGCTCGGCCCGCTGTTCGAGGGATTCGCCCATGCCGATCAGGGCGCCGCAGCACAGCTCCATGCCCGCGGCCTTGACCATGTTGCAGGTGTCCAGGCGTTCCTCGTAGCTGTGCGTGGTGACCACTTCGGGGAAGTAGCTGCGGGCCGTTTCAAGGTTGTGGTTGTACCGGTGCACGCCCCATTCGGCGAGCTGGTCGACCTGGCGCTGGGTGAGCATGCCCAGGGAGCAGGCGATATTGATGTCGACGGCTTCGTTGATGCGGTCGATCGCGAACTTGATCTGGTTCATCAGCTTGATGTCCGGACCGCGGACCGCGGCGACGATGCAGAACTCCGTGGCGCCGGTGGCCGCGGTTTCCTTCGCGGCCTTGACGAGCTCCGGGATGTCCAGCCACACGCCGCGCACAGGGGAGTCGAACAGTCCTGACTGGCTGCAGAAGTGGCAGTCCTCGGGGCACCCGCCGGTCTTGATGGAGATGATGCCTTCCACCTCGACGTCCTCGCCGCAGTGCCGCAGCCGGACCTCGTGGGAGAGCTGCAGGGCTGCTGGAAGTGCTTCATCCGGGAGCTCAAGAACCTCCACCAACTGGCTTTCGGTCAGGCCGATGCCGTCTTCGAGGACCTGCCGGCGGGCGGTTTCCAGGATTTCGTATTTTGTGCCGGGGATGATTGCGTCGTTTGCTTTGTCGCCCGTGGCGACGTTTGCCTGAATCGTCATTGATGGGTCCTTTGCGCTTGCTGGCTGCGGATATGCCTCACAGCAGACGCTAGTTTCCTGCCGACGACAGGATTTTGTCGGGTATCTACAAGCAGGCGCCCTGGACTTTGGTTCTGCCTGGCTGGTCCTGGAAGGTGATGCGTTCAGTGCGCCTAATGTTTGACCGTGTGTCCGAGGCTCGTGACGAGGCGGGCTATGGCGTTCTCGGCGGTTGGCGCCGCGCCGAAGACTTCGCGTTGCCGGGTGGTGTCGGCGACGTATTGGCCGGACTGAAACCAGCCGGCCATCGCGCCCATGTCCTTGACCATGGGGTTAATGGGTCCGAGCACAGTGCCCACGGCTTGGATCAGTCCGCTGGGGATGGTTCGGACCCGGATCCGGTTGCCGAGGATCCTGCCGGAAATCTCAGCGACTTCCTGCATGCTGACAGGTCGATCCCAGCCGATGTCGATGCGCTGCCCGTCGATGCCCTCTGTGTCTGTCGCGGCAGCCAGGTAGACAGCCAGGTCGGCTGTGAGGACGAACGTCAACGGAATGTGCGAGGACCCGAGCCACGTGATGCGCCCTTTGCTGAAGGGGTCGCCACCGAAACGGGTCACCTGGTCCAGGAATGCCCCCGGGCGCAGCGCCACGAACGGGACGCCGAGTTCCTCGAGCCGGTCCTCGGCCAGCTTCTTGTGCCAGAAGTGGGGAACTTCCGGGGTCTGGTCGCAGGTGAGGATGCTTGTCAGCACGAATCTGCGAACGTGGGTGCGGCTGGCGGCTTCGGCGAGGTTGCTGTTGCCTACGGTGTCGATTTGAGGAGTGTCGCCTTTGCTGTGCCGCGTATAGCCTGCCGCCGTGGTGATCACGCTGTCGGCGCCGTCCATCGCGCGGACCAACGAGCCAAGGTCCATCATGTCGCCACGGGCGATGGTGGCCCCGGCGGCTTCCAGCCGCGTGGCGTCGGAACCCGGGCGCACCAGTGCACGCACGTGTTTTCCTCGCGCTAGGAGCCCGGCCACCACCTGGCTTCCCAGCATGCCGGTGCCGCCCACAACCAGGACGGTGCCATCGCCAGACATCGTCGCCTCCAGTGCAGTCGAACGCGTGGACACCCTGCGTTAAGCAAATCTACTCATCCGGGCGGAAGCCGCAAGCCGCTGCCATCGCCACGTGGTCAAAGCTTTGATTTCTAAACAGACTCCTCCAGAACCGCCACTAAACACGGGGCGCATTTGCCCTGTCGGAGAATAAATCCGGTGTCTATCCTGTTTGTAAAGACCGTTGCGACACGCGGTCCACAGGCCGCCGGCATGTCCCGGGGAAGCCTTCCCGCTCCGGGGGCCCGTCTCGATGAGGAGGCGTCGATGTCCAGTCCTGATGTGCCAACGCGAGCGCCGGCAAGATACGGTCCATACATCATCTCCGGAATTCTGTTGGCTATCGCCGTTGTGGTTCCGTTGTTTGTTCCTGCGTATTCCGTCGATGAGCCGCGCTTGGGCGGTATGCCGTTCTTCTACTGGTACCAGATGTCGTGGATTCCGGTCACCGCGTGCCTAGTGGGGATCTCCTACTGGCTGGTTAGCAAGGAGGATCGCCGCCGTCGCGAATCGGCGCGCGGCATGACCACCGCCGAGGGGGAGCCATGATCGGGGCCAGCGTGCCGTTGGCGGTTGGGGACCGGCCCATTAACGGCGTTGCACTCACCATTGTCATCATTCTCTTCGTCGTGGTGGCGGCCTTGGGGTTCGTTGCTGCGCGGTGGCGGCGGGAAGAAGCGACAGGGCTGCACAGCCTGGACGAGTGGGGCCTCGGGGGCCGCGGTTTTGGAACGTGGGTGACCTGGTTCCTGCTCGGCGGCGACCTGTATACGGCCTACACTTTTGTGGCCGTTCCGGCTGCAATGTGGGCCACCGGAGCCGTAAGCGGTTTCTTCGCGGTGCCGTACACGATCGTTCTGTACCCGATCGTGTTCCTCCTGATGAGCCGGTTGTGGTCCGTCTCGCACCGGCATGGGTTCGTCACGCCGGCCGACTTCGTTGGCGGCCGCTATGGCAGCAAGGCGCTAACCGTCGCCGTGGCGGTCACCGGCATCGTCGCGACCATGCCTTACATCGCGCTGCAGCTAGTCGGCATAAAGGCCGTGCTCACCGTGCTGGGTCTCGGTAGTGCGGAGAACGTGCTGCTGACGGACCTGCCGCTGATCATCGCGTTCGTGGTCCTGGCCGCCTATACGTACACGTCGGGCCTGCGGGCTCCGGCCCTGATCGCCGTTGTGAAGGATCTGCTGATCTATCTGGCGGTGATCGTTGCGGTAATCTACCTGCCGATCAAGTTCGGCGGGTGGGGAACCATCTTCGACGCCGCTGAGGCGAAACTCGGTGCGGTCAACCCGGCCACGGGTAAACCCGCTGGAGTTTTCATTCCGGGCGCGGGCAGTTACTCCGCATACTGGACGCTGGCTCTGGGCTCGGCGTTGGCGCTGTTCATGTACCCGCACTCGATCACGGGCGTCCTGGCGACGAAGAGCAGGAATACGATCCGTAAGAATGCGGCGGTACTGCCGCTGTACTCGTTGATGCTGGGGTTCCTGGCGCTGCTGGGCTATGCGGCTATCTACGCCGGCACTAAGCCCATCGACTTGAACGGCGCCGTCAACCCGCAACTGGTAGTGCCGCAGCTGTTTTTGGATCACTTCCCGGACTGGTTTGCCGGCATTGCCCTGGCCGCCATCGCCATCGGTGCTCTGGTCCCGGCGGCGATCATGTCAATCGCCGCGGCGAACCTGTTCACGCGTAACATTTACCGCGACCTGATCAGGCCCGACGCCAAACCCCGGCAGGAAGCGAAGGTCTCCAAGATCGCATCGCTTGTGGTGAAATTCGGCGCACTGATTTTCGTCATTGCCATGGACCAGTCGGCGGCCATCAATATGCAGCTCCTCGGCGGTATCTGGATCCTGCAGACCTTCCCGGCGATCGTGGCAGGCCTTTATACCCGCTGGTTCCACCGGTGGGCGCTTTTCGGCGGCTGGGCAGCCGGCATCATCTACGGCACTGTAGCGGCCTACAACGTGGTCAACCCCGTCACGAAAGCGAATTTTGGCGGCTCAATCGCGGCGATCCCCGGCACCGACTTGCAGGTCTACATCGCTGTCGTGGCGTTTGCCATAAACCTTATTGTTGCCGCGGTCCTGTCTCTGGCCTTCCGCGCGATGAAGCTCCCTGACGGGAAGGACATCACCCGGAGCTCAGATTACGGCGCCGACGAGGACGATCCGAAGGTCGCCGAGATCCAGCGCGAGTATCCGCTCGGCGAACCCGGAGCCCCCGCGTTCTGAGTCCCTGGGGCCGCGACAGAGAACGCCACGTTGGTCCTGAGGGGGTTGATGGCACGATCCACGCCGGCGCGCATGCGACGATGGCTTCCTGACGGGGGAGGCTGAACAATTGACAGGTCTTGAAGGTGAAGGGCTGCCCATGACGGCTCTTGCCGTTGCCGCCGGCCGCGCTGTCGAGACGACCCGGCCGGATGCACTTGCTGCCGATCCTTTTGCTGCTGCTCTCGTGGCCGGTGCCCGGTCGAACCTGGACCTGCCCACGGTGTGGCCTGCAGACCCGACGGCTGCCCCTGCACTGCAGCAGCCGCTCCTGCTTGCTTCCACCTACATCGGGCTGCGGACCCGCTTCATCGACGACTTTCTCCAGTCGGAGCCTCAAGACCTCCAGACCGTGATCCTCGGCGCGGGACTGGACACCCGCGTCTACCGGCTCAAGTGGCCACCCGGCTCGCGGGTTCTGGAACTCGACCACGCCAACGTCCTCGAGTTCAAAGCCGCCGTGATGGAAGGGCTGTCCGCCAAACCGGCCTGCCACCTGATCACGGTGCCCACCGACCTGGCCCAGCCTTGGGAAAATGCTCTCCTCACCGCCGGCTATGACCGACAGCAGCCGACCACCTGGATCATCGAGGGCCTGCTGCCGTACCTGAGCGCCGACGCCCAGCTAGCGACGCTGCAAGAAGTGGCGGCGTTATCGCCGTCGGGCTCACGGGCGGTGATCGAGCGGGCCGTCCCCCTGCCGGCCACCGAAGAAGTGGAAGCGAAGCTGCGCGAGTTCAGCGCCCAGACCGGCCTGCCGATGAGCGAACTGCTGGCACGGGCGAATCCGCCTGATCCGGTCCGGTTGCTCGAAGCAGCCGGCTGGGAGTGCAGGGAACATCCGATCCCGGAGCTGTGCGCGCGCTACGGCCGCGCTATCTCGCTCACGACCCCAGACGGGCTCGCGAGCGACGGCAGCCATGATCGCTCCCGCGGCGGATTCGTGACCGCGTGGCTGCCGCGCCGCGCCTGACTGGCGCGCACGACGGACTTCTCGGGCAGGGAATTGGTGGGACTTCCTGAGCCTCAGCCACACACCCATCTGCCGTCGTGACAGGGGAATGCCGGTGAAATGGTGTAAGTTGCATTCCCGTCAGACAAGAACGTCAGAGAAGAGAATGAACCAAGTGGCAACCGATTACGACGAAGTACGATCCGACGTCAAAGAATCTCAGGACAACTCCCTGGAGGCGCTTCAGTCCGCGAACGCCCCGGACGCCCGCAGCGTCGTCCGCGAGCTGGACGAGGCTGACGCCTTGGACGACGCCGTCACCCCGGGCGGAGAGTTCGTCGCCGAGGAACTGGTCGTCCAAGTCGTACCCCAGGCGCAGGACGAATTCACCTGCTACTCCTGTTTCCTGGTCCGGCACCGCTCCCAAATCGCACGCGAGAAGGACGGCCACGCTTACTGCACCGAATGTGAAGGCTAGGCAATGCCGCGGATCGGGCTGCCGGCGCGGTCTTCAGCACTCCGGTATGGGTAGCCCGTGCTCCGTCTGAAGCGACTTGCAGTTTTCAGCGTTTTCGCATTCTGCCTCGCTTCCGGATTCTCCTTCTGGGCGCTCCGCGTGTTCGGCGGGGAGACCGCCCAGGCACAGCCCGCACCGCCACAATCAGAGGCGAAACTCGAGGTGCTGTCCACGAACAGCACTCCTGCCGTCAACATCACCAAGAGCACGATTGACGCCCAGTGGCTCGCCCGGACTGCGGCGGAAACCGGAATACCGGCCCGGGCCCTTCAGGCCTATGCGGCTGCCGCCAGCGGTGCCAACACCACTGCCCCGACGTGCGGGATCGGCTGGAATACGGTGGCAGCCATCGGATTCGTCGAGTCCGCGCACGGAAGTCACGGAGGCGGACGTTTGACGACCACCGGGCAGGCGAGCCGGCCCATTATTGGTCCCAGCCTCAACGGCGATGGTTTCGCCGCCATCGCCGACACAGACGCCGGCGTCCTGGACGGCGACGCTCTCTGGGACCATGCCGTCGGACCGATGCAGTTCATTCCCTCCACCTGGCAGCTGGCAGGGCGCGACGGGAACGGAGACGGCGAAGCCGACCCCCTGAACATCGACGACGCCGCCCTGACTGCCGCTTCGTACCTCTGCGCCGGCGGCCGTGACCTCACCACCGGCCAAGGCTGGACAGACGCCGTCCTCTCTTACAACCAGTCGGATGCCTACGTGCGCCAAGTGAGGGAGCAGGCCAACGCATACGCCACACGGTCGGACCCCCCTAGATGAACCTTGGAGTCATCCCCTCCATTCGGGGCAGTACCGAGACCACCCTCCGTGCTCGGCTCCGCGCTTATCCCAAGATGCACCCGTAAGACTGTGAGTGTCCTGGAGTTGAAGGTACCGCGACCGGAGAACCCCAGAACAGCCGGGTCCGGCGCACTCCCCCCAGTTGCACCGGACCCGGCATCCAAGGACCCGCGCCAGGCTGGGTGGCATGGCGGGCAGCTGGATCGCAGTGGCCGAGAAGATGCCGGTCCTTTCAGTGAGACGTGGTCATCGACGGGCGGTAGGGCTTTCCATCTACGACGGGATGCCCCACCGACGCAGTGTCCGCAGCAGAGCTCCGTGGCCGGCGGCTTGGGTGAGTTCGGATGCGACGGCAGCGAGCTTGGTGTTGGTGTGCTGGCTTCGGGTCGCAAGGATGGAGAAGGCCTTGTCCGACTGGACGTCCAGCAGGCCCATGATGATTCCTTTCGCCTGTTCTATGACAGCCCTGCTGGCGTAGGCGCCGGCGACAGCTGCGCTGGCTGCACGTCCTGCTTCCGCATCCACCGACCTGGTCAGGTCGATCGTGACTCCGTGAATCGGCGTGATCGGCTCACGGCCTTCATATGCTTGTGCCACGGTGAGAACACGGTGCTCGTTCCCCGTGCTGTCGAGGATCCGGTGGAAGGTCGCGCCCTGACCGCCGTAGGAAGAGATGTCCGAGATCAGCCGGCGGACAGGCTCGCGGTCCTCCGCATGTGTGTGCGCCAGGGCCAGCTCGACGGTGGGGACAATCTCCCCGCGCGTGTAGCCGTGGATGGCATACAGGCCGTCAGTCCAGTCGCAGCGCCCGGTGGACACGTCCAGGACGAACGTTCCCGACGGGCATTCGCTCCCTGGTCCGAGTGAAAAGGAGTAGGTCTCCCGTTTGTGCTCCATGCCGACTCTCCAATAGGTGATGGAACCGCCGGGCCCCTGCAGAGGACGGAGGGCCCGGCGCCTGGTCGATCAGTTCATGGGGTGCGCTTCCCGACCAGATACTGAGAGTCTGGTGGGAGGAACCTAGAGATAACCGGTAAACCTTGGAGGCCGCCCTGCCGACAGTTCCCGCCGCGTGATCATCGCCCCTGCGTGGCAGTCTCGGGTACTGTGAGGCTCATGGAGATGAGCCTCGAGGTCGTACAAGTACCGGTTACTGACGTGGACAAAGCTAAGTCGTTCTACACAGACCAGCTCGGTTTCGCCCTGGACCACGATGTTGAATACATACCCGGCATCAGGGTTGTCCAGCTCACGCCACCCGGCTCCGCCACGTCCATAGTCATCGGCACGGGAATGACCAGCATGGCCGCAGGCAGCCTGGAAGGCCTGCAGCTCGTGGTCGCCGATATGGAATCGACACGGGCTGAGCTACTCCGGCGGGGAGCGGTAATCAGCGACGTTCAGGACATGGGCGGTATCGCCTTCGCGTTCTTCAGTGACCCTGATGGCAACCGCTGGGTCATTCAGGAAAAGACGCCGCCGGACGTTAAGGAAGCCTTCCAGCGCTAGGCGCAGGGTTCTTACGTGGCGACGACGGCCGCCTTGGACTCCACCGAAGACCGCTGCGTGCGCAGCCATGGTCGATGACTTGACGGGGGTCAGGGTTCGTCCAGCGACATCGGGGATACTTGGAAGAGGCGCGGGACTGGCGTCTTCAATCACAGTCACGTCAGGAGACAGGGTCGGATGGTGCCTCGGTCCGGCTGAAGGTGGAACCGGCAGGCTAGAGGCTCCGGAGGTTATATGACGTTGCTACGTGGAGGAACGGCCGCGGCGGCCACCCAGCGAGGTGCAGAGCGCCCGAGGCTGGAGGGCCTGGACGTTCTTCGCGGTGCCGCAGTTGGTGCCGTTCTGTTTGGACATTCGTGGCCCGGTGTGTTTGAAGGTGCCGGCATCGTCGGTGTCATTGTCTTCTTCGTGCTGAGCGGCTACCTGATCACGGGCGTGCTGGTCAGGGATGTCGAACGGCATCGCAAAATCCGTTACGGCCGCTTTTACGCACACCGGGCCTTCCGCCTGTTGCCGGCGCTCATAGCCTTCCTGAGCGTCTACGCCATCGTGGAACTCACGGCAGACGTGCTTGGGGACCGGTCCAAAGGAATCATCGGCTATACCCTCCTCACCGGTTTCGGCTATCTCAAGGACTTACCGCTGCCCTTCGATGTCAGCATGGCCATCGGACCGCTTTGGACGCTGGCCGTGGAAGAACAGTTCTATCTGGTCTGGCCGGCTCTGCTGGTGTTCGCCCTGCGGCGTAACCGCCAGGGCCGGCTGATCGGCTGGTCTGCCGCCGTCGTCGTTTCCGTCATGACGGCGAGTGTGCTGGCGATGCTGGTCCTGGCTCCGCAGCTTCACTCCTTGGTCTACGCGCTGCCGACGACGTGGGGTCTCGGGCTTATCGTTGGTTCGGCGCTGCGCCTGTACAGGGTGCATGTCTTTCGCTGGTTCTCCGGCCGCAGGCTCAGGCTGGCGGCCCTGCTCGTCGCGGTCCTTGTCCTGGCGCTGCTGATGTTCTTCTCCAAGGCCAACGAAACGCCAGCCTTCTTCTTCGTCGGGGGCCCGCTGGCCATGGCCGGCGCGGCCGTCCTCGTGGTGCTGGCCGCCTCCCGTACCCGTGCGATGCCGACGTGGACGCGCGCATTGCAAGGGCTGGGCACAGTTTCCTACGCCGCGTACCTGTGGAACTATGTCGTCATTCTCTGGCTCAATGGCGGATCGACAGCCAACCTCCCGCCGTTGGTGGCTGTGTCGGCGATCCTGCTGACCCTGCTGCTCGCGGTCGTCAGCTGGCACACCGTCGAAAGGCTGGGACGCATCGCGCGAGATCGCTTCGACAGCCACTATCCGGACAGCTGCGGCGGCGTCGAGGACCGACTCGGCTAGGACCGAGGCCTTGGACTGGACGAGCACCACCATCGCCCCTGCGCTTGCATCCGCTCTGGCGGGCTCCGACAATCGAGACGAGAATGGATTCGTGCTCCCCCCTCGCCCTGGCGGGGACGGCGACGCGATGAACGCCGGCGCCCGCAAGACTCAGCGCGTCTACCTCACGCTGACGCTGGGCAACACCCTTGCGGCCTCCTTCATCTGGGGAATCAACACGCTTTTCCTGCTGGATGCAGGACTTAGCAACCTCGAAGCCTTTGCCGCCAACGCCTTTTTCACAGCTGGCATGGTGCTGTTCGAGGTGCCCACCGGCGTGGTTGCCGATGGGTGGGGGCGACGCGTTTCATTCCTGCTCGGCACGGTGACACTGGCCATCTCGACCTACCTGTACTACCTGCTCTGGCAGGTCTCCGCCCCATTCTGGTGGTGGGCTGTGGTGTCGGTCCTGCTAGGCCTGGGCTTCACGTTCTTTTCGGGTGCGGTCGAGGCCTGGCTCGTCGACGCGTTGCGCTTCTCAGGGTACGAAGGCGGGCTGGAGACGGTGCTTGGGCGCGGGCAGATGGTGTCGGGGGTCGCGATGCTCGCCGGTTCGGTGGCAGGCGGTGTGATCGCGCAGGCCACCAACCTGGGCGTGCCGTTTCTGCTGCGCGTGGGGGTGCTGGCGGCCATGTTCGCCGTGGCCTTTTGGCTCATGCACGATATCGGGTTCACGCCCGAACGCTCGACCCATCCTCTCCAGGCCACCCGTGCCGTGCTCTCCGCCTCGATTGAAAGCGGTCTAAAGAATCCCCCGGTGCGTTACGTGATGCTGGCCGCGCCGTTCAGCGCCGGCGTCGGTATCTACGTGTTCTACGCCCTCCAGCCGTTCCTGCTTGAGCTCTTCGGCGACCCGCACGCGTACTCCGTGGCGGGTCTGGCGGCGGCAATCGTGGCTGGAGGGCAGGTACTAGGCGGTTGGATGGCGCCCCACATCCGCCGCCTCGTGCGCAAACGCACGACCGTTCTGATTCTGAGCAGCATCCTTGGCGCATTGATTCTGGTCGTGCTCGGGTTCACCCAGGTGTTCTGGGTCGCCCTGGCGCTGTTGGCACTTTGGGCTGTGGTCGCCTCGGCGGGTACGCCGGTGCGGCAGGCCTACCTGAACGACATGATCGCCTCGAAGCAGCGGGCAACGGTACTTAGCTTCGACTCGCTCATGGGATCAAGCGGCGGCGTGGTGGTGCAGCCGCTGCTCGGCCGGGCGGCAGATGTGTACGGCTACGCCGCCTCGTTGGCGATCGGCGGCGTTGTCGAGTTGATCGCGGTGCCGTTCCTGCTGGCGAGCCGTCAGCAGCATCCCCAGGCCGACCAGTCCGCAGACTCGACCAGCGCGTCGACAGCGGAATCCCCGCCGTCGTAGAACCTCGGAAGTTGCCAGTTCCGCGGCCCACCGCGGTGTTGAGTGTCACTCCCCGGCGGAGTAGCGTTGCAGTACCGTCAACTCGCATCACCCTGACTTGGGAGCCACCATGCCCTATGTGAGCCGTCGACTGGCTGCCCTCACGGCGGCCCTGGCAATGACAGTGACAAGCGGCGCCGTCACCAGCCCCGCGTTCGCCGATCCGCGGCAGACCGACAAGACCGCGACCGCCACCGGGTACGGCGGCGCGGTGAGCACCGTGGACCCGGAGGCATCTGCCGCGGCGATCGATGTCCTCCGCGAGGGCGGCAACGCGGCGGACGCCGCCGTCGCAGCCGCCGCGACGCTTGGCGTGACCGAGCCCTACAGCGCTGGGATCGGCGGGGGCGGCTACTTCGTGTTCTACAACGCCAAGACCGGCCGTGTGGGCACGATTGACGGCCGCGAGACCGCACCGGCAGCGATGCCGCACAACGCGTTCATCGACCCCAAGACCGGCAAGCCGTACAATTTCACGCCCGAACTCGTCACGAGTGGCGTCTCTGTCGGCGTCCCCGGCACACCGGCCACGTGGGAGCGCGCACTCGACCGCTGGGGCACTTTGGACCTGGACGATGCCCTCAAGCCCGCCATCAAGGTCGCGACCCGCGGCTTCGTCGTCGACGACACGTTCCGCCAGCAGACTCTCGACAACAAGCTCCGCTTCAACGCGTTCACCTCGACGCGCAGCCTCTTCCTCCCCGGCGGCGACGCGCCCGCCGTCGGCAGTGTCTTCAAGAACCCCGACCTCGCCCGGACGTACCGGTTCCTCGCGGACAAGGGGATGCGGGGCTTCTACCGCGGCCCGCTCGCCGCGGAAATCGCGGCCACAGTGCAGGCTCCGCCGAAGACGGCGGCCACGAAGCTGCCCATCCCGGCCGGCCACATGACGACGGCGGATCTCGCAGCCTACCGCGCCCTAGACCAGGCGCCCACGCACGTGGAATACCGCGACCTGGACGTCTACGGCATGGCGCCGTCGAGCAGCGGAGGCACGACGGTCGGCGAGGCGCTGAACATCCTGGAGCCCTTCAACCTTGCGGGGATGTCCACGCCCGACGCCCTCCACCACTATCTCGAGGCGAGTGCACTCGCCTTCGCGGACCGCGGCAAGTATGTGGGGGACCCGGCGTTTACCGACGTTCCTACTGCCGCCCTCACTGACCCGCTTTTCGGCAAGGAGCGCGCGTGCCGGATCAACCCGAAGAAAGCGGCCGCGAAGCCCGTCGCGGCAGGTGACGTGTCCACGTACGACGGCGTGTGCCCGGCTGCCGCCGCGGCCCTCGCTGACGATAAGGACACCGAGAACATCTCGACAACCAACATGACGGTCGCCGACAAGTGGGGCAACGTGGTCGAGTACACCCTCACGATCGAGCAGACCGGCGGGTCCGGGATCGTGGTGCCCGGCCGCGGATTCCTGCTCAACAACGAGCTGACCGACTTCTCGACCGTGTATGACCCGAAGGACCCGAACCGGATTGAGGCGGGAAAGCGTCCTCGCTCTTCGATGTCCCCGACCATCATCCTCGAGGACGGCGAGCCATTCCTCGCGCTCGGCTCGCCCGGCGGATCGACGATCATCACTACGGTCCTTCAGACCATCCTGAACAGGGTTGATCTGCACATGAGCATCGCCGGGGCCATCGCGGCACCGCGCGCCTCGCAGCGGAACACGGCCCAGGTTACGGCCGAGCCGCAGTTCATCACCGCCTACGGAAAGCAGCTGAAACCCTACGGTCATCAGCTCACAAAGTCTGGTGACGCGTTCACCTCGGCAGCAGAGATCGGCGCGGCGACCGCCATCGAATTCAAACCCGACGGGAGAATGGTCGCCGCGGCTGAGCCCGTTAGGCGCGGGGGCGGCTCGGCGATGGTGCTCAAACCCTCGAGGTGAGGTCCGCGCGGTACCAAGGTGAAGCCCGGACCACTCGGCGGGTTCTGGGGTCGGAGCTATCCCTTGGTGCCGGTCAGGGCCAGGGTGCCCCCGAGGCCGATCATGATCACTCCGCCGGTAGTGCTGACCGCGGCGACTCGGCGCGGCGAGCGCGCGAACCATTGCCTGGCCGTGCCGGCGGCGACGGCCCAGATGCTGTCCGAGACGAGGGCGATCGCCAGGAACGTGGCGCCGAGCATGGCGAGCTGGAGCGGGATGGCGCCCGCGGCATGGTCCACGAACTGAGGGAGTACCGCGACGAAGAACACGACCGATTTGGGGTTGGTGGCTCCCACGAGGAAGCCTTCCCGAAGGATTCGCCGGGTGGAGGCGGAACGTAATGGATCCGGCCCGGCCGACCGTCCCCGGCGTTTCCTGACCGCTTGGATGCCGAGGTAAACGAGGTATGCAGCTCCGGCCAATCTGATGACCGTGAAAAGGACCAGCGACTGCGCCAGCACCACGCCGAGGCCCAGCGCCACGGTTGCGACCTGCAGAAGTTCACCGGCGGCGTTGCCCAGGACGCTGAGCAGGCCGCCGCGCCTACCCAAAGCAAGCGACCGTCCAATGACAAACAGGACACTCGGGCCGGGGACGGCAATCAGCAGCGCGGCGACAACGGCAAAGGCCAGCAGATTCGTCACAGGGACCATGCCTGATCTTAACTCCGGGTGGCGTCACGCAACCAGCCACCATCCCTGGCGGGTGCGGGCATCAGGCGCGGAGGCCGCGACACTCTCCGTCCCGTGCCCACATGGATGCTGCCGTGCCGGTTCGTCAACGCCTCATTTGGGTTGACGCGCAGTCACGAACGCCAACGCTTCCATGGTTTTCCCAACGTGTCCGGCGAACACTTGAGTCGTTGCAACTCAGGTCTCTGCACCTCCAGGGGGGAAGGCGGACTCGTGGCTTTCGGTCGCGGGCCCGCTGTATGTCAAGATACACAATCCCAATGTCTGGAGGAGACGATGACGTCTCGCAGGGAAGTACTGAGGCTGGGGGTGGTGGGCGCTGCGGCCATGACCGGGGCAGCGTCGGCTGGCGGGGCTGAGCCGGCGGCGACCACACAGGATATCAACCGGAGCCAGCTCGCACCGCAGAACACGCCAGTCCCGTATAGGGCAACCTTCCGGCGGCCGCCCGAGCTCGTGCCTTTTCAGCGGGGCTTCGACGGCGGCGACCCCAAGCGACCTTTCGAGCGCTACGCTCTCACCCAGAAGCTCGGACAGGCTCACATGCTGCCGGGCCTCACCAGCACTGTGGCCGGGTACAACGGAATCTTCCCGGGTCCCACCATCCGGGCCAAGCAGGGCACCCGGATCGAGGTGCGGATCCGCAATGCGTTCCCGCAGCAGGGGCTGCTCCAACCGGGGACATTCAGCACCTCCACGCACCTGCACGGCTCGGCTTCCCTGCCCCAGTACGACGGCTATGCGAATGACATCACCGTTCCCGGCTTCTTCAAGAATTACCACTATCCCAACAGGCAGGCGGCCCGCACGCTTTGGTACCACGACCACAAGCACCACATCACTGCCCAGAATGTGTATTCAGGACTGGCCGCGTTCTACCCGCTGACGGACCGTTTTGAGCGGGCGCAGCTGCCGCAAGGTGAGTTCGACGTGCCGCTGATGCTTTCCGACGCACTGTTCCAGTCGGACGGCTCGCTCGGGTACAACGACAACGGCCAAAAGGGGCTGTGGGGTGACGTAATCCTGGTCAACGGGGTGCCGTGGCCGACCATGAAGGTCAAGCCGCGCATTTACCGTTTCCGCGTGCTCGACGCATCGATCTCACGCTCCTACCGGCCGACCCTCTCCAACGGTGAACCCGTCCACATCGTTGCCACCGATGCCGGCATGACGCCGGTGGTCCAGGCCGTTGCGTCATGGCGAATGGGTACTGCGGAGCGCACCGAAATCCTGATCGACTTCCGCAAGTACAGGCCCGGGCAGACGGTTGACCTGCGCAACCTCAGCAACAAGAACAACATCGACTTTGCCAACACGGGCAAGATCATGCGGTTCCAGGTGGTGGCCGATTCGGGCTCCCGGGCAGGGTCCATCTCGTCCATCCCGTCGAGGCTCGACGGCGGGGGGTCACCCACCGCGTCCCGGGGCGGCATCGACACGATGAGCCTGACCCCGCAGATGGCCACGGTGAAGAGGCAGCTCAGGTTCGAGCGCCAGAACGGCCAGTGGAGCATCAACGGGGTCCTGTGGGACGACGTGGAAAGGTCCGGATTCACCAAGTTGTTCGGCAACCCGCAGCCCTTCGCCGTCGAGCAATGGACCATCATTAACCAATCCGGAGGATGGTTCCACCCGGTACACATCCATCTGATTGACGCCAAAATCATCGCCCGCAACACCAACGGCGGCAAACCCTTCGCCTGGGAAGGCGGCCCCAAGGACGTCTTCTACGCCGGCGAGAACGAGTCCATCACCACGCTGATGCAGTTCGACGCCACCGCGCAGGAGGGAGGGCGGTACATGATCCACTGCCACAACCTGGTACACGAGGACCACGACATGATGTTTCAGTACGCGGTGGCTAATTTGCGGACCAACGACCCAATCACCGCTGACCCGCCCAAGCATGACCCCCTGCCCGCGAACGCCTTCCCACCGGTGTACCGGCCGCTTTTTCCTGCAGGGACATGAGTTAAATCCATGACTGGGAGTTCGCTCCCGCGTCCGGAGTGGTCTGAGTTGACCACTCCGTACGCCGGGATGCACTAACCGGACGTGCCGGGTTGATCTGGATTCTCCACACCGACAGTAGCTACGCGTCGGGACCTCAGGAAGGGCAGCGCCGACACCTTCGTTCCGTCCCGCCGGGTGCCACCGTGGCTTGGCCGTGCCTTGGCGAAGCGGAGATAAAGGGATGGAACGATGAACAGGTTGAGGAGGGTGGAGGTAAGGAGGCCGCCAAGGATGACGACGGCCATGGGATGTTCGATTTCGTGGCCGGGGATGTTGCCCATGACGACCAGGGGCACCAGTGCCAACCCGGTGGCGAGGGTGGTCATGAGGATCGGTGAGAGTCTTTCTCCTGCGCCGCGCAGCACGAGCGCCCGGCTGAATGCTTCGCCCTCGTTCCGTTCCAGATGCTGGCAGTGGCTGATGAGCAGGATGCCGTTTCGCGCTGCGATGCCCATCACGGTAAGGAAGCCAACGAGCGATCCGAGTGAGAGGACACCGCCCGTGAAGTATGCGGCGAACACTCCGCCGACGAGCGCTATTGGAAGGGTCAGAAGGGCGAGTACGGCCAGCCGCCAGCTCCGGAAGGAGGTCTGCAGAAACAGGAGGATCAGCAGGATCGCGGCGATGGCGAAAATCGTCAGTCGTTCGGTGGCCGCCTGTCGTTCAGTGTATTCACCGAGCAGCTGGATGCTGTAGCCGGCCGGCAGGTCAAGGCCCTGCAGGCGGTCCTGCAACTGGGTGACGACCTGTCCCAGGTCTGCTCCGCTGTCGATGAATGATCCGACCTCGACCCGGCGGGATCCGTTGGTGCGGTCGATGAGGTTCGGGGTCGGCTGCACGCTGACCGCTGCGACGTCGGCCAGTCGGACGTGCGACCCGGCAGGTGTATCGATCGGGAGGTCCTGAATGCTGGTGACGCTGGCGCGGGTTTCGGGGGTGCTCCAGACCTGGACGTCGTAGGCCCTGCCATCCCGGAAGACGTCGCCGACTTCCTCTCCGGCTACGAGGGTCGCGGCCGCGCGTCTGACGTCGCCGGGTTTCAGGCCGTACTTCTTGGCTGCTTCGAGATTTACCTTGACGGTAATCTGCGGAACTTCGACTTCCAGGGAGACATGGGGTTCGTCGGTTCCCTGAATTCCGTCCATCAGCTCCTTGATTTTTTGGGCTTGTTCACGCAGCACGTTGAGGTCATCGCCATAGACACGGACGAGGATGGGTTCGCTGGCGCCGGTGATGACCTCTTCGATTCTCTCCTTCAGATATGTCTGCACGTCACGGTGAAGGCCAGGGTAACCGTCAACAACTTCTTGGACTGCTGCAACCGTCTTTTCATAGTCGGCGTGGCGGTCGATGCTGATCCAGTTTTCACCGGCGTTGACGCCGACTATTTCGTCTGCCTGGAATGCCTGTCCAATGTGTGATCCACAATTAAGCACCCCGGGTACTTTAAGCAATGCATCGCAGCCCCTTTGAGCGATCCGGTATTCCTCTGCCACCGAGGTGCCGGGCTCGGCGACCCAGTGCATCAGGAAGTCCCGTTCCTTGAATGTGGGGAACAAGGACTGGCCCAGCAAGGGAGCGATCGCCAGTCCCGTGAGCGCCAGGGCACCGAAACCCGCATAGCCGTAGCGGGGCCGGTTCATGATCCGGGACAGGACCGTGTGGTATCCGCGCTTGAGTACGCGGACCAGCGGCGGTTCGCGCTCCTCTAGTTTGGCCCTGCCCAACAGAATCAGGGCCAGCGCCGGGGTGACAGTCAGCGCGACCAGCATTGAAGCCAGGACCGCGAGTGTGTAGGAGACGGCCAGCGGCCTGAAGAAGACGCCGGTCAGTCCGTTCAGGAAGAAGATGGGTAGGGAAGCCACAACAATGATCAAGGTTGCGTAGACAATGGGACTGCGCATTTCAAGCGAGGCTTTCAGGACCACGGAAGCCGTTGGTTCGTCGCTGCCGCGGGCGCGGTGCTGTCGTAGCCGGCGCATGATGTTTTCGACGTCGATGATCGCGTCGTCGACGACAACTCCGACGGCGATGACCAGCCCGGCGAGGACCATGGTGTTGATCGCACTGGCTGTGAAGTAGAGGACGAGTGCCGCCGTCAGCAAGGAGAGGGGAATGGCGACAAGGCTGATCAGGGCGGTGCGCCATTGGAAGAGGAACGCGCTGAGAATCATCACCACCAACAGACAGCCAAGGAGCAGGGCGAGGCTGAGGTTGGAAATAGCCTCCTCGATAAAGCTCGCCGGCCGGAAGATGGTGGTGTCAAAGCTGATGCCGCTCATGCCTGGTTGGAGCTCGTGAAGGGCTTCCTCGACTCCCTTGGTCACATCCAGGGTGTTCCCCCAGGGAAGCTTTTCGACGATGAGCATGAGTCCGTGGCCGTTGTTGATGACGGCGTCACCGATAAGCGGCTGGTGATCTTCGACGACCCGGGCAACATCACTCAGGTGCAGCGCGACGCCGTCCTTCTCGCGGATGGTGATCCGGGCCAGATCAGCGGGGCTGGTGATCGGCTGGACATGCCGGACGCTCATCCGCTGATTTGGGGTGCCGACGAAGCCGCCCGTCCCGATGAATTTCCCGGGGGAGTATTGGAGCAGCCCCGCGTCCACGGCCCCCGCAGTGACTTCCATGACTTGGTTGAGAGTGACTTTTTCGGCCTTGAGCCGCTCCGGTTGGACCTGGACCTGGAGCATCTGGAGTCGTTCGCCCCAGATGGCGACGTTGGCTACGCCCGGGACCCGGAGTATCCGCGCCCGGATGTCCCAGTAAGAGAGCATGGACATTTCGATCAAGGACCGGCTGGAGGAGGTCATGCCGATTTTCATGACGCGGCTCGTCGAAGAAAGCGGCTGCAGCATTACCGGGGGGGCGGCCCATGTCGGCAGCGCTGAGGTCACCGCGGCCATGCGCTCGGCTACCAGTTGGCGCGCGTTGAGCAGGTCGGTGCCCTGTTTGAAGACCAGCAGAATCGAGGACAGCTGGGGCACGGATTTCGACCGCAGTTCGTCCAGGCCGGGCATGCCGCTGAGGGAGGCCTCGATGGGCACGCTGACCAGTTCTTCAACTTCTTGCGCGGTCAAACCCAGGCAGGCAGTCTGAATTTCGACACGTGGAGGCGCGAATTCAGGAAAGACATCTATGGACGCTCCGCTTAGCTGGAGGGAACCCAGCAGCATGATGACGCTGGCCAAGGCAACGACTATTGTCCTGAATTTGAGGCTGATTCCTATGATCCACCTCATGCTAGTGGGCCGTATCCAACTCTGCGCCGAGCAGTTCCTCGGCTCCCAAGGTGACTACGGTAGTGCCGGGCGCCGGGCCGTCAGCCAGCCGGGCGATCTGCCCGTCGATGCGCTCGACGGTCACGGAGCCGCGAACGTAGACCAGGGGCTCGGGATTCGTGTAGACCCAGGTCTTTCCCTGGCTGTCATACAGGATCGCCTCGTAGGGGACACTGAGCTTCTTGCTCTTCGGGTCGGCACTCACCGTGCTCGTCTCCAGCCCGATGTTCCTGACGGCTTGCTCAGTCAGAGTGACCTTGCTGAGGTCTGTTCCCGGCACAGTTTCCAGGCGCGCAGCGGCGTCCCCGGTCGCAGTCTCCACCGGCGGCTGGCTGCAGCCCGGCAAACATAATGCCACGAGGACCAAGATGATCAGAACGAAAAGGCTGCGCTCACGAGGAGCATTTAATGGACTCATGATGCATTCCGGCTTTCAGGCCTCGACAGGGGGTTGCCGTTGATCCGGCGGCTCACTGCGCGATCAGGCGCGAAGCGTAGCAGCACGGCGGGCAGGACAAAGAGAACGAAGAGCGTCGTTGTCAGCAGCCCGCCCCAGATGATGACGGCTAGCGGCAGCATGATCTCCGCGCCGGTCGTACCACCGAACAGAACCAGCGGAAGGACAGCCAGACCCGTCATCAAGGCAGACCCGAGGGTCGGCCGTAGCCGGTCCCGCGCTGCCCGGACGACCAGTTCAGCCCCCGTGGCGGTCTCGCGCCCGGACTGAAGTTGTCGGACCCTGGCTGCGAGAAGAAGAGAGCTCCGGGCCGCAATTCCGAGGACTGCCGAGAATGCGACGAGCGAAATCAAGGAGTTGATCCCGCCGGCAGCGAAGGCCGCAAGGACGCCTCCGGAGAGGGAAACGATCAGTCCCAGGAAGACAGCAGCTGCGAGCCGCCACCCTCCCAGAGCTGTCTGGAGCAGGACCAGGATGCCGAAGGCAGCGATTGCCGCCAGCAGCCCCAGCCAACGGAAATTGTTTTGCTGCTGTTCGTACTGGGTGAGGATCTCGGCATGGTAGGACAGCGGGAACTGGATCTGCTGCAAGCTCCTGTTAATGTCCTGTTGCACGTCATTCAACCCGCGCCCCTGAATGTCAGCCTTCACGTCTACGCGCCGGGACGTGCCGTCGTGGAGTATCACCGCTTCGTTTCCCACAACACTGACCTTGGCTACGTCGCCCAGACGCACATGTCCGCCCTTGGGGGTATCGATCAGCAGCTCGCGGACGCTCGTCAGGCTGTTCCGGGTCGACGGCGTTCCTTTCACCACTACAGAGAAGACCTTCTGCTGTTCATAGACGTTGCCCACGTCGATGCCCTGAAGCAAAGCGGCAGCCGCACGTCGCACTTCCCCGGGTATCACGCCCGCCTTCTGTGCTGCGGCAAGATCAACCTTGACCTCGACGATTGGCTGTTCGTTGGGGGCGTCGATATGCGGATTCACTACACCAGCGGTGCGCGCGAGGATCTGCCGCACCTCCTCTGCCTTCTGACGGATGGTAGTTATGTCCACCCCGTACACCCGGACCGCGAAGCCGGAATCAGCGGCTTCCCGGATCTGGTCAATTTTCTGCTGGGTGTAGGTCGAGACTTTGGCCGTAAGACCCGGATACCCCTCGACAATCTTCTGGACCGTGTCTGCCGTGTCACGGTAGGACGCGTCCGGAGCCACCGTCACCCAAAGTTCCCCGGAACCGACGTCCCCCACCTGGTCTGAAGTAATAGCCCGTCCGACCTCTGCTCCGACGTTTGAGACTCCAGGCAGCGCCCTGAGTTCACGCACGGCCGTCTCAGTGATCCGGCTCATTTCCTGGTCCGATGTGCCCGACAAAGCGTTCCACTGAACCACCAGTGTCTTGTCCGCGAGCACCGGCACCACAGGCTGGTTCGAGGCCAGCTGCGGGGCTAGTGCAAGCCCCGCCACAGCAATCACCGCGGCAGCTACGAACACCCACCCGGTTTTGCCCGCCCCTCGCGACAGAAGACGGCCGTACCGAATACGAAGACGCTTCATCGCCGGCCCTTCCCGTCTCGGGGAGGAGCCGATCGGCAGGACGAACACCAGTGCAGCGGTAACAGTCAGCGCCAACACCATGGCGACCGCCAGAGCGAGCAGATAGGAAAGGACAAGGGGTCCGAACATCGCACCGTTCTCGCCTGGCACAAAGAGCGCCGGGATGACACTCAGTACCATAATCAACAACGAGTAGAGTAGAGGCGTGCGAACTGCCTGCAATGAACCTGCCACCAAGGCGTCACGCGCTTCTCCGGCATCGGCTCCACCGGACATCCGGTAGGCCTGGATGGTGCCACTAAGGTCTTCAGCGATATCTCCCACAATGACCACCAAGGCGAGGATCATGCCGGCCAGGACCATGGTGTTCAACCCGGCGCCGCGCAGGGAGAGCAGCAGAGCCGCGGCGGTCAGTGACACTGGAATAGTGATCAGGCTGATGAGCGCTGTGCGCCAGGATCGGAAGAACGCGCCAAACATTGCAGCTATCAGCACTAGCGTGATCAATAGCGCGACGCCGAGGGTGCCGACCTCCTCCTGGATAAATGAAGCCTGCCGGTACACTGTGGTGTCGATCGTAACGCCGGGCAAACCGGGCTGGAGTGCGTGCAGTGTCTCATCGACGCCGCGGGTGACGTCCATCGTGTTCGTTTCCGGGAACTTCTCGATCACCAGCAGAAGTTCGGCATCCTGGCCAGGCTCCGCGTCACCGATCAACGGTTGATGATCCGTCTCGACCCGGGCGACATCCCCAAGAAGCAGTTTTCCGGACGGGCCCTGGAGACTGACTTTCCCCAGGTCCAAGGGAGTCGTTATGGGCAGGACATGCTGGACTCCGAGGCGCTGGTGCCCCGTCTCCAGGAAACCGCCTGTGCCCGGTGTCGAAGCTTCCAGGAAGGTTAAAGGGGACACCCACACGGAGTTACCGGTGGTCCGGATCACTTGGTCGAGTGTCACGCCCTTGGCCTGAAGCTTCTCGGGATCCACCAGGACCTGCAACTGCTGGTCGCGCAGGCCCCAGATGGAGACGTTTGCAACCCCGGGTACGGCCAGGAGCCCGGGCTTCATCGTCCACCGGGCCAGGACGGACATCTCGATGGCAGACATCTGCTTAGACGTGAGACGAACCATCATGACACGGCTAGTGGATGACAGTGGCTGCATCAGGACAGGAGCCGCCGAGACGTTCGGCAGGGCCCGCGCTTGGGTTAAACGCTCCGCGACAAGCTGACGCGCCCTGAAGATGTCGGTCCCGGGCTGGAAGACCATTTGGATCGAGGAAAGACCCGGAACCGACTTGGACCGGATTGCCTCCACCCAGGCCACACCGTTCAGCAAGTCGGCCTCCATGGGGGAGGTGATCAGCTGCTCAACCTCGGCAGCAGACAACCCCAGGGCTTCCGTCTGAATCTCAACCTGCGGTGGGGCGAATTCCGGGAATGCATCCACCGACATGGCTGGCAAACTTGTGAATCCAAAACCCAGGATTCCCGCTGCCAGAACGAGGACCAATAGCCGGAACTGCAGTACCCAACGGAGCACGGCGGCCATCATGACCGGCACGCTGCTGACTCTGGGGCCGGACCTTGGACAGACTTGCGGCGGCGTCTATGGTGTCGTCGGCAATCAGGCTGAACCGGACCTATGAATCGTCGTGTTTGAGCATTCAGAATTCCGCTCAAACCGGATGTGGGGAAATCCCCGCAGACTGGTGCTGTGAAACTGTAGCTGGCCACGGCGCGGCTCCTTTGCCTAAATGCCTAGCGCCCCCAGCCGTCGTCTAGGAGAATAATGGCCCTGTAGCACGCCGGCGTCAATCCCTTGGCGAGCTTGCCGATACCACAAGCGGTGAACCTTGGTCCGAGGCCCCGTGATGCCAGCAATTACTGCGGCAGTTGACGTGCCGAAGGGCTCCAGCCGATCGGCTAAGGCTCGTTGCCGCTGATCGAAAAGCCGCTGTCCCCTTCGCCGTCATCCTTGGAGACATAGGCAGTGAAGTCCGCAAGCGACATGAAGCAGTAAAAGTCACTGTAGCGGTACTTCGATTTCTCTGCTGTCGTGGCCACTTTGGCTACCTTCACTTTCACAGTCCGTTGGTTAGCTGCCTCTTTGTGCCAATATTCCGTTGCCCCGATCAAGGTTTGCGGCAGATATCTGCAATGTTTGGGCAGAACTTCGATGCTAAAAAGTGAGAAAGGAACTGACCCCCGCGGCGCGGCAGCAGTTATCGGCGCCGGCGTATTCACTGCTCGAGTTTTTTGGAGTCAACGATCGGGCGAATGACTATGCGGAACTTGATCTTGGGGATCGAAAGATCAAGCTGATCCCGACGCGATGACGCCGCCTCCGTGGACTGGTCACCCCACTGCCGAGGAGCGTTCCGCGTTAGGCCGCCGTGACGGCGGCCCAACGTTCCTACGCCGAGATGCTCAGAGCGGAGTCAGCCTCCTTCAGAACCTTGGCTGCGACTTCGAGGCCTTCGATGCGGCCGAGCTCGACGTCTTCGTGTTCGATGTTGACAAGCATGTCCGGGTCCACCTCGTGGAGGGCGCGGAGGAATTCGGTCCAATAGGCGACGTCGTGTCCCTTGCCGAGGGCAACGAAGTCCCACGCGGCCGGCTTGGGCCATTCGTTGGCCCACTCGTCGCCGCCGAGGTTGGTGCGGTTCTCTGCGGGGGACAGGCGGCGGAAGCGGTTGTCGAGGACGCCGTAGACGGCCGCTGTTGCGGTGTTGACGCGCACGTCCTTTGCCGCTGCCTGGAACACCAGGGGGCCGAGTTCGCGGATCACGGCCACGGGGTCCATTTGCTGCCAGAAAAGGTGTGAGGCGTCGAGCTCAACGCCCACGTGGGTGGCTCCGGTGAGGTCCACGAGCCTGTACACGTCAGCCGGGTTGAACACGAGGTTCTGGGGGTGCAGCTCCAAGGCGACCTTGACGTCCAGGTCGCGGGCAAGCCGGTCAGTTTCTCTCCAGAACTCTGCGGCGACGCCCCACTGGTAGTCGAGGACATCCAGCGCCGCTGAGTTCCAGGCGTTCACGATCCAGTTCGGCACGGTTGCCCCGGGCTCGCCACCCGGGAGACCGGACATCGTGACCACCCGGTCCTGTCCGAGGCGGTGGGCGAGGCGGATGGAGCGGCGGATGTCTTCGGCGTGCTTGTCCCCGATGATGCGGTTGGGGTGCAGGGGATTGCCGTTGCAGTTCAGCCCGGCGATCGCCACGCCTGTGCCTTCGAAGATGGCGAGGTAGTCATCGCGCGCTGCGTCGCTTTCGAGGATCTCGTCGAAGGTGGGGATGTGAACCGGGGGCAGGAACCCGCCAGAATTGACTTCGATACCCGTCAGTCCCAGGTCAGCGATGACTTTCAGGGCTTCGGGGAGCGGACGGTCGTGCAGGACTGCGTTGTAGACGCCGAGTTTCACAGGGTTACCTTCTTTCCGGAGCCGAGCGCCGACTCTGCGACTGCGCCGAGCAGTTCCATGTTGTGCACGCCTTCATCGAAAGTGGCGCAGCGCGGAAGGGACGAAGCCTCGTCGAGGCCTGCGACTTCATCGAGGAAGGCTCTGGCCTGGTAGCCGAAGGCATCGTTCTGGCCGAAGCCGACGCTGGGGGCGTCCATGGCGAGGCCGCCGGCGAGGTAGGGGTGTTCGGGGCCGAGGATGACCTGGCGGTAGCCGTTTTGGGATGAGGGGCCGGAGTTGAGGAAGAGTTCGATTTCAGCCGGGCGGCGCTGGTCGAACCTGGCGGCTCCGTTTTCACAGAAGACTTCGAAGATGAGGCTGTTTGCGTGCCCGGCGGCGACACGCGAGACCTCGAAACCGCCGGAGCCGTGGTCGAACTCGGCGGAGAAGGCTGCATAGTCGTCGTTTTCGACGGCCTCGTAGGTGTCGCTGACAGCGGCGTGGTCGTGTCCCATGACGGCGCCGAGGGGGAGGGGACGCTTGCCGATGGCGGTGCTGAAGCGTCCGCCGCTGATCGAGCGGATGTCGCCGCAGAGGAATTCGGCGACGTACGCCAGGTGGGAGCCGACGTCGGCCAGGGCGCCGGAACCCGGGCCGCCCTTGTAGCGCCAGCTCATCGGTGCATCGGGGCTGAAGCCGTAGTCCGTCCAGTAGCGGCCGCTGAAGTGCAGCACGTTGCCGAGGGTTCCGTTCCGTATCAGGTCGCGGATGTACGCGATACCGGGAGTGCGGCGGAAGGTGAATCCGATCCGGGCAATGGACGAAGCGTTGCGGGCCGCTTCGGCCATTGCCCGGGCATCTTCCAGGGTGTCGCTCAGCGGCTTCTCGCAGAGCACGTGCTTTCCGGCGGCGAGGAGGCCCTCGACGACTTCGCGGTGCAGCGAGTTGGCGATGACGACGCTGACGACGTCGATATCATCGGCTTCTGCGATGGCCTGCCACGACGTGTCGTTGCGTTCGTAGCCGAACCGCTGTGCTGCGATTGACCCAATCTCGGGATTGACGTCACCGATGGAGACCAGCCGGACGGGCGGAAGGACGGGGTTGTAGAGCGTGGAGGCGGTGCGGAAGGCGGCGGCGTGAGCCTTGCCGGCCATGCCTGCACCTATGACGGCGATGCCGAGATCTTTGGGCATTAACTTCTCCTTCGAAACTTAGCCGGGGCGTTGCCCGGCTCAGCCGCTACGACAGTATGGAATCAAAAATGGAGCGCTCCAGAAACACGATAGGACCGGAACTTTGTCCTGTCAATCTATCGAATGTCCTGTGTCATGGGTGACAATGGCAGGGTGACGCAGGAAACCGGTGCCAGACGCCCGAACATTTACGACGTGGCCTCCGCGGCCGGGGTATCAAAGTCCCTGGTCTCCTTGGTGCTGCGCGGTGCGCCTGGTGTCTCCCCTGCGCGGCGGGCTGCGGTTGAGGAGGCTATCGAACGGCTGAACTACCGTCCGAATCGCGCTGCCGCGACGCTGGCCGGTAACAGATCGCGCACCATTGGTGTTGTCCTTGATGATTACCGGAACCTCTGGTTCGTAGGGCTGTTGTCAGGTCTGCACGAGCAATTTGCGCCGCTGGGGTTCCGCGTTGCCGTCGCCGATCCCTCCTTCAATGCCCACCTGGACCGGACACCCGTGGATGGTCTCATGTCACTGCGTGTGGATGGCATCGTGATCGCAACCGAACCATCGGAGGAGATGTTCGCGGCTCTCGACGTTCCTGCGGTTGTCGCCGGCAACCGTGACATTCCCGTTCCGGGGGCCGACGTCGTGGCCAATGACGATCTGGTGGGGAGCCGGCTCGCCGTCGAGCACCTGGTCGGACTGGGCCACAGGGAAATCGGGCACGTCACCGGCGGCGGAGGCGCCGCCCGTTTACGCGCGCAAGGGTACGAAGCCGCCATGCGTGAAAACGGACTGCGGCCTCATATCAAGGAGGGCCAAGGACTCACAATGGAGTCCGATGGCTACCAGGCATCGCTGAAGCTGCTGGATCAGAACCCATCGCTCACAGCAATTTTTGCGGCCAACGACACCATGGCGCTCGGTGCAGCCGGCGCCGCCCGCGACAGGGGTCGGCGTATACCCGAGGACCTGTCCCTCATCGGTTACGACAATTCGCCTTTGGCGTCGGCCAACCTGCTGCGGCTCACCACGGTCGACGGCCGCAACGAGGAGGTCGGGGCCGGGGCTGCAAAGGCACTGCTGGACCGCATGAAGGATCCGTCGGCGCCGTTAAGAACAATGCTGGTGGAGCCGGAACTGGTCATTAGGGCCTCGACGGCGGCAGTTACGGTGTGACTGATAAGTTCCGCACCGGGACCGTCAGGGCTCGGTATCTCGCAGGCTCCCGTGCGGCGGCTCAGCCACTCTGGACTCGTTGGCGGTAGTGCCGGGGAGTTTCACCGGCATCGTTGAGGAAATGCCGGTTGAAATTGGACAGGTTCGAGAAGCCCACTTCGTAGCAGATGTCGGAGATGGCTTGGTCGCTGCGCTCAAGGAGCCTCCGTGCATGGGCCAGACGGAGTTTGCGGACGAGGCCACTGAAGTTCTGGCCGGTGGCACGTTTGAAGTATTTCGAGAACGTCGGCTCGGACATTCCCACCAGCGCCGCCGCTTCGGACATCTTGACGCTGCCGGCATGATTGCTGAAAACGTATTCGAGGACTATGTCCACCACGGCCGCTGCCTGGCCATCCAGCTGGGGCCGGAACCATTCGTCGGCAAGGTAGCGTCGTTCCTCCTGCGGTGCCTGAGCAAGAATTGCAAAGAGTTCCAGGAGGTGATGAAGCCGCTCCAATCCGGAGGAGGCACCCATCGCCTCGATGGATGTCGCTGCCCTGCGGGCTGACTTCCCCAGGAATTCGATCCCGCGTGCGGACTGTTCCAGCAGGGGTTTGATCTCGGCCATTTCCGGAACAATCGAAGCTGCTTGCTCGACCCATTTTCCGTCAAACTGGATCACGGCATCGCGCCCATGGAGGACTTCTCCGGGCTCAAGGTCGCTGACCCAGTCGTGTGGCAGCCCCGCTCCCACCAGGGACACCTGACCGGCCTCAAACGTGCCGATGTGGTCTCCCACAATGAATTTTCCGGTGCCTTTCCGGATCAGGTGGATCTCGTATTCGGGATGGTAGTTCCAGCGTGCCAGCGGACTGGGATAGTCATGCTCGTGCCACCGGACCGAATGGTTCGGATCGGCCGGAATGACTTCCCGGTTGGCGCGCATGCCCAGCAGTCGTTCGGCAAGCCTTGCGGCTGCGCCGTCGCTCGGATCTGCAGCGCTCATGGTCGTTCCCCGTGCCTTCACTCTATGAAATAAGGACAGCGCCACGGGCGCCTTCCCCAAGGTTAGCCCCTACATCGAGCATCGTCTTGGGAAAATTAGTATCAGAAAGTGGCAACCAAGACGCTAGTTGTGCCCTGTCCCACAAGCCTAATGTTGAGGAACATCAGCGCGGCACATCGGATTCCCGGTCCCAGGCCTCGCTCCAGTCCGATCCTTCGACACAGCAGTTGGAGTGTGGTGACTGTGCACCCCCATGAAGAACAAAGGAGTCCTTAATGCGCTCAAAAATGCGCGCTGCCTCACTGGCCGCCGGAGCAGTTTGCCTGGTCCTGTCCGCTTCGGCCTGCTCCGGTGCCGGTGGCGGCACGGCTGCCGGTGATCAGAACAGCATTAACGTCCTGATGGTGAACAATCCGCAGATGGAGGACCTGCAGCGGCTGACGGCGGATAACTTCACCAAGGACACCGGCATCAAGGTGAACTACACGGTGTTGCCGGAAAATGATGTCCGGGCCAAGATCAGCCAGGAGTTCTCCAGCCAGGCCGGCCAGTACGATGTTGCGTCCCTCTCGAACTACGAGATCCCCTTCTATTCCGCGAACAACTGGCTGGCGCCGCTGGACAATGTCGCGAAGGATGCCCAGTTCAACCAGGGCGACATCCTTCCGGCCTACACCGCCTCCCTCACGGGCAAGGACGGCAAGCTGTACGGGGAGCCGTTTTACGGGGAGTCTTCCTTCCTGATGTACCGCAAGGACATCTTCGACGCCAAGGGCCTGACCATGCCCGAGAAGCCCACGTGGGACCAGGTTGCTGACCTCGCGGCGAAGGCGGACGGTGCGGCTGCGGGGATGAAGGGCATCTGCCTGCGCGGGCAGCCGGGCTGGGGCCAGGTCTTCGCGCCGTTGACCACGGTGGTGAACACGTTCGGCGGGACCTGGTTCGATAAGGACTGGAACGCGAAGGTCAACGCCCCCGAATTCACCGCGGCGACCGAGTTTTACACGAAGCTGGTGCGGGAGCACGGTGAGGCGGGGGCCGCGCAGGCCGGGTTCACCGAGTGCCTGAACAACATGAGCCAGTCCAAGGTCGCCATGTGGTACGACGCGACGTCCGCCGCCGGTGCCCTGGAAGCGGACGCGTCCCCGGTGAAGGGCAAGATCGGTTACGCCCAGGCCCCGGTGAAGAACACGAAGTCCTCCGGCTGGCTGTGGACCTGGTCCTGGGGTGTCCAGGCTGCGTCGAAGAAGCAGGACGCTGCCGGCAAGTTCATCGCCTGGGCCAGTTCGAAGAAGTACGAGGAACTGGTCGCCTCCAAGCTCGGCTGGGCGAAGGTCCCATCCGGCAAGCGCATCTCCACCTACGAGAACGCCGAGTTCCAAAAGGCGGCCCCGTTCTTCAAGGCCGAACGCTCAGCGATTGAGAACGCGGACCCGAAGAACCCCGGAGTGCAGGAACGCCCCGTCGTGGGCATCCAGTTCGTCGGGATCCCCGAATTCGCTGATCTGGGCACCACGGTCTCCCAGGGTGTCAGCTCCGCCATCGCCGGCCAGGGCAGTGTCTCAGACGCTCTGGCCAAGGGCCAGGACGCCGCACAAAAAATCGGCGACAAGTACAAGAAGTAACCAGTACACGAAGTAATCATCCACCAACCGGTTCCGTGGCCCGCCTGACGGGCGGGCCGCGGGACCGCAGGAGAGCATCATGACTACCGAAACAGCGCGCCTTCCCCGTTCCGGGCACAGCGCACCCAAACCATCCAAGACCGCCAGATCACGTGAACGCGCTCTGGCCTGGGCACGGCGTGCGCCGCTGCTGCCGGCCCTGATCTTCCTCATCATCGTCACCCAGCTGCCGTTTGTGGTGACGCTGGTCATCTCGTTCCTGAACTGGAACAGCCTCCGCCCGGACCAGACCGGATTCGCCGGCCTGGAAAACTACCTCCAGGTCCTGACCAACGCGGACCTGCGCCAGGCGATCTTCACCACCATCCTCCTGACCGTCTCGGTGGTCCTGGCCAGCCTGGTCATCGGCCTCGGACTGGCGCTGCTGCTGGATAAGAAGTTCATCGGCCGCGGCCTGGCCCGGACCCTGCTGATCGCCCCGTTCCTGGTGGTCCCGGTGGCCGCTGCCCTGATCTGGAAGCACGCCCTGCTGAACCCGACGTACGGGCTGATCAACGGCGCCCTGACCTGGATCTGGTCCCTGTTCGGCTCCGACACCCCGCCGCAGCCGGACCTCCTGTCCCAGGCACCGCTGGCCGCCGTGATCGTCTCCCTGGTCTGGCAGTGGACCCCGTTCATGATGCTGATCCTGCTCGCCGGGCTGCAGTCCCGGCCGATGGACACCGTCGAAGCCGCGCAGATGGACGGCGCCACCTCCTGGGCTATTTTCCGGCACCTGACCCTCCCGCACCTGCGCCAGTACCTGGAACTCGGCGGGCTGCTCGGCGCAATCTACATCGTGCAGAACTTCGACGCCGTCTTCACCCTCACCTCCGGCGGCCTGGGCACCGCGAACCTGCCCTACGCGATCTACCAGACGTTCTACTTCGCCAACGAATACGGCCTGGCCTCCGCCGCCGGCGTCGTGGTGGTCATCGGCACCATCATCGTGGCCACCTTCGCCCTGCGCACCGTATTCTCGCTCTTCAAGAAGGAGGCAGCACGATGAGCACCCTCACCCCCGCCACATCCCAAAGCACACCCCGCAGCCCTGTAACAGGCCCGAACGCCACCGGCACCCGCCGCGGATTCGGAAAGTCCGGCCGGGGCAAGTCCCGGATGGACCCGACCCGGAACAACACCGCCGCCGGCATCGCGGCCTGGCTGCTGGCGCTGCTCTTCGCCACCCCGGTCCTGTGGATGATCCTGACGTCCTTCCACTCCGAAACCGACGCCGCCACCAACCCGCCCTCGATCGCGGCCAACCTCACCCTGGACGCGTACAAGGAGTTCTTCGGCGCCAGCTCCGGCGTGAGCCCCTGGCCGCCGCTGATCAACTCCGCCACCGCCTCGATCCTCTCCACCGTCCTGGTCCTGGTCCTGGCCATCCCGGCCGCCTACGCCCTCTCGATCCGGCCGGTGAAAAAGTGGACGGACGTGATGTTCTTCTTCCTCTCCACCAAGATGATGCCGGTCGTCGCCGCGATCCTGCCGCTCTACCTGTTCGCCAAAAGCACCGGCGCCCTGGACAACATCTGGTTCCTGGTCCTGATGTACACCTCGATGAACCTGCCCATCGCGGTCTGGATGATGCGCTCCTTCCTCGCCGAAGTACCGGTGGAAATGCTCGAGGCCGCCGAGATCGACGGCGCCGGCCTGCTGCTGATACTCCGCACGATCATCGCCCCCGTGGCCATGCCCGGCATCGCCGCGACCGCCCTGATCTGCTTCATCTTCAGCTGGAACGAACTGCTCCTGGCCCGCGTCCTCACCGGCGTCATCGCCGGCACCGCCCCGGTCTTCCTCACCGGCTTCGTCTCCAGCCAGGGACTGTTCCTCGCCAAAGTCTGCGCCGCCGCCGTCGTCATCTCCCTCCCGGTACTCTTCGCCGGCTTCGCCGCCCAGGACAAACTCGTCCAGGGCCTCTCACTCGGCGCCGTCAAATAACCGGCCACCCCCACTTTCGATTCGCAGAGGATTACTTCGATGACAACACCCACCGCCCAGACCGTCACCCCTAGCACGGACGTGCCCGCCACGATGCGCGCTTCCGTCCTGAAGCGCCAGGGAGACATGGCCATGGAAACCTTGCCCGTTCCGCAACTGGAGGCCGATCAGGTCCTGGTCCAGGTAGCCGCCGTCGGCGTCTGCGGCAGCGACGTGCACTACTACGAGCACGGCCGGATCGGCGATTACGTGGTGGACCACCCGCTCATCCTCGGCCACGAACTCTCCGGTCGGATCGCCGCCGTCGGAAGCGCCGTCGACGCTGCCCGCATCGGCAAGCGGGTCGCCGTCGAACCCCAGCGGCCCTGCCGGACATGCAAGCAGTGCAAGGCCGGCCGGTACAACCTCTGCCCGGACATCGAGTTTTACGCCACCCCGCCGATCGACGGCGCGTTCGCCGAATACGTGACCATCCAGAGCGACTTCGCCTACGACATCCCGGTCAGCGTCAGCGATGAGGCAGCCGCCCTTATCGAACCGCTCTCCGTCGGACTCTGGGCCTGCGAACGGGCCGGCATCAAGCCCGGCAGCCGGGTCCTGATCGCCGGCGCCGGCCCGATCGGCATCATCGCCGCCCAGGCCGCCCGCGCCTACGGCGCCACCGAAATCCACATCACCGACGTCGCCGAAGACCGCCTGGCCTTCGCCCTGGAACACGGCGCCACCCACGCCCTTAACGCCAAAACCTACACGGTCGAAGGCCTGGACGTCGATGCCTTCATCGACGCCTCCGGCGCCCCGCAGGCCGTCCGCTCCGGCATCAAGGCTGTCGGACCCGCCGGGAAGGTCATCCTCGTGGGGCTCGGGGCGGACGACGTTGAACTCCCCGTTTCGTACATCCAGAACCGGGAGATCTGGCTCTCCGGCGTCTTCCGCTACACCAACACCTGGCCCTTGGCGATCCAGCTGATTGCCGACGGCACAGTGGATCTGGACATCCTCGTCACCGGCAAGTTCGCCTTGTCCGAATCCGAAGAGGCGCTCAAAGCGGGCAAGCAGCCCGGCCAGCTCAAAGCCGTCGTCTACCCTGGCCGCTGAAACGCGTCATCGGTGCCGGCCAGCCGGGCAGGAAGGCCCCGCTGGCCGGCATCGCGGCCGGAAAGTCCACGGCGGCCAGGCTCATCCCTGGTCCTGAGCGAAGAATTAACACTGCAAGGAAGCAGCCATGCCATCACATGACACCTCATCCGCCTCTATCCCGGCTGCCGGGAACACCGTCCTGACGGTCATAGGCGAATCCCTCGTCGACATCATCAGTGACCCCCGCCGGCCGGCGGCAAGCCAGGCGCACGCCGGCGGGAGCCCCTTCAATGTGGCTGTGGGGGCTGCCCGCCTGGGCCTGCAGACGAGTCTGGTGACCCATTACGCCGACGACCGCTACGGGCTCATGATCGGCGAACATCTGCGGTCCAACGGTGTCGATGTGATCAACGGTGGGACTACGCCGACATCCACGGCTCTCGCCACACTGGGCCCCGACGGTGCTGCCGACTACACCTTCTCCATCACCTGGGAAATCAACGGGGCGTCGCTGCCCGCTCTGGCCGCCGTCGAAGGTTCCACCCACGTCCACACGGGATCGATCGCCACCGTGCTCCCGCCAGGGGAGCAGGCCACCCTGGTCCTCGCGGAGGCAGCCCGTGAACACGCGACCATCAGCTACGACCCCAACTGCCGGCCCGCAATCAGCCCTAATGCGGCCGCTGCCCGCCGGCAGGCGGAAAAATTTGTGGCTGCCAGCGACATCGTCAAAGCCAGCGACGAAGACCTGAGCTGGCTCTACCCGGACCGGACACCGGACGAAAGCCTGGAAGCGTGGCTCGAACTCGGGCCCGCGATCGTAGCCCTGACGCGAGGAGCCTCCGGCCCGGTCATCCTCGCCCGCCAGGGGCGGGTGGAGATGGCAGCCGAACCCATAACCGTGGCAGATACCGTGGGCGCCGGCGATTCCTTCATGGCCGGGCTCATCTTCGGACTCGCCCAGCTTCAGGCGCTCGGCGCCGGCGGCAGGCAGCGGCTGCAATCGCTTACGCCGGAACAGCTGCACACCGTCGCCGCTTACGCCAACCGCGCCGCGGCGATCACCTGCTCCCGGCAAGGTGCAAATCCGCCCCGCTCCGCGGAACTCGGCCCGTTGCCCGTGCCGTCAATGGCCCAGGAGCGCTGACAGCATGAGGACCCTCAACAGCACCACAGCAACCACGGCCCACGCCTCCCTGGCCACACCGGGCTACGACCGCTCCGGGCTGACCGCCGGGATCGTCCACTTCGGCGTCGGAGATGTGGCCCGGAAGATGTTCACCGCCTTTGCAAAGCTCAGGGACGCGGAGCTTAGCGCCTGGGTCGCGGAGAACGTGCCTTTTCCGAACAGCATGGTGCACCGGATCACCCCGGTCACCACGGATACGGACCGTGCCGTCATAGCCGAGGAGTTCGGGGTCGAGGACGTCTGGCCGGTGGTGTGCGAGCCGTTCGAGCAGTGGGTGCTCGAAGACCATTTCAGCCTCGGGCGTCCTCCGTTCGAAGCCGCCGGCGTCCAGATCGTGAAGGACGTCGAACCCTACGAGTTGATGAAGCTCTGCTCAATGCCGGCCATCAGGGGATGTGCTATTTCGGCTACCGCTACGCCCACGAGGTGGCCCAGGACCCCCTGTTCGCCGGGTTCCTTCTCGACTATATGGACAACGAAGCCACCCCACCCTCCAGCCCGTGCCCGGCATCGACCCAGAGGCTTTAAGCACACCCTCATCGAG
The DNA here is from genome assembly GCF_918698095.1 of Arthrobacter sp. Bi83. Classification (GTDB taxonomy): domain Bacteria; phylum Actinomycetota; class Actinomycetes; order Actinomycetales; family Micrococcaceae; genus Arthrobacter. The sequence goes on along the minus strand of NZ_CAKKLY010000004.1, from coordinate 84,919 downwards.
CGGTTCTCCCACGAGCACGTCCGGGACACCCTGGCCCGACTCTGCACCGAAAGCTCGGACCGGATCCCCCAATGGATGCTGCCCGTCGTCCGCATCAACCTGGAACAGGGCGGGGAAATCCGCCGCTCCGCGGCCATCGTCGCCAGCTGGGCCTTGGACGACCTTCACCGCGGCGGTGCCCGGGCTGCCCTGGAATCCCTGAAATCCCGTTCCCAGGCTGCACGAAGCCCCGATCTCAACGAAGGCAACGGAAAATTATATGCTCGACACAGCCCACATCACCGGTTCGGGCCGGTCGCGTCCAACGATGCGCCACGTCGCCGCTCTCGCAGGCGTGGGAATCAAGACGGTCTCCAGGGTCGTGAACGCCGAACCCAACGTTTCCCAAGAGACGGTTCATCGCGTCCGGGAAGCGATCGAGCGACTGGACTATCAGCCTGACCTGAACGCCGGCAACCTCAAGCGGGCAAACGGAAAGACGCTCACCATCGGGCTGGTCGTGGAAAGCGTTGCCAACCCGATCTCGAGCGCAATTCACCGCGCCATTGAGCAGAAGGCCTGGGAACGGGATACCGCCGTGTTCGCGTCCAGCCACGGGGATGACCCGATCCGGGAGCACGCCATTATGCAGGCCTTACAGCGTCGCCGTGTCGACGGGATGATCCTCACGACGGCCGGCGGGAGCTGCGCGTACCATGCCGAAGGCGCCGCCCGGCGCACCCCGCTCGTGTTCGTTGACCGGGCATCCGGTGGAGTGGGCGCGGACGCGGTCATCTCGGGCGATTTCACCGGTGCCGCACATGCCGCTCGTCATCTCCTCGGTCACGGACACCGTCGCATCGCGTACTGCGGCCCGGGGGACCACCTGGGGTTTCGGAGCGCCCGCGAACGAGAGCGGGGATTCATGGAGGAACTCGGCCGTTGGGGCGTCCCTACTACCGATGTACCCGTCCTCCAGGACCTGGATGATGCGGAGACTGCACAGAACGCGGTCGCAACAATGGTGCGGTCCGGCTCGCGACCGACGGCGATTTTCACCAGTCACGGTCCCTCAACCATCGGCGCCATCAGGGCGTTGCGCGAAGCCGGCCTCCACAATTCGGTCGCCCTCGTCGGATTTGATGACTTCGCCCTCACGGAAATCCTGGAACCCGGTGTTACGGTCGTCGCCCCCGACCCGGAAAGAATCGGACAAATGGCGGCCGAAAGACTGTTCGCGCGAATCGACGGTTCCCGGGCCGAACCGAACACCTATGTCGTGCCGACAACATTGATAGCACGTGGCTCCGGCGAGTTGTGGCCCAAGATTGACGCCCCCCATCGGAAGGGCCGCCGACTCAGCCCGCATGGGCAAGCGGCCGCCGTCGAACGCCAGCGGAACCGGTAGACATCCCTGATGAACGGTGCGACCATGGCCGAACACCGCAGCCACACGGAGGCGTCCGCTCGCAAGCGAGGCTGGAGGAACGAATGACAGGGTCCGATCTCGATCTGATCGTGGAGCAATATCATCGAGCGCTTGATGCATTCGTAAGGGGAGACCCCGCGCCGAACAAGCAGCTGTTTTCCAGGCTGGATGATGTCACGCTCGCCAATCCCCTCGGGCCGCCTGCACGGGGCTGGAGCCAGGTCGAAAACACCATGGAGCGGGCGTCGTCCCAGCTCGCGGAGGGCGAGCCCACCCGATTCGAGCGAATCTCCGGGCATACTGGCACAGACCTGGCCTACATCCTCGAGATCGAACGAACGCGTGCGAAGGTCGGCGGAGCCGCCGAGCCGTCGCCGATATCACTTCGGGTGACGACGATCTTCCGATTGGAAGAGGGAAAATGGAAGATTCTCCACCGCCATGCCGATCCAATAACTTCCCCGAAGCCGATCGAGTCCATCGTACAGACGTAGATTGTCTGGGGAGCAGGACGGGATTCGGGGTAGCATCCGGACAGTTTCGACACAACACAGAGCGGCCGCACCCATGGTTCGGGCCTGCACAAGGAGGCAGTGAATGATCACGGCAACCATGGTGGTAGCAACGGTCCCGGTCACGGACCTCGAGCGTGCGAAGAAGTTCTATGGCGATACCCTCGGCCTCACATTCCTGTGGGAGACCGCCGTCGCCGTCCGGTACCGCTGCGGGACCGCCAGCGAGATTTCCGTGTTCAGGCGCCCGCCCGTCACGACGGAGCATACGCTTGCCCACTTCGAAGTGGACGATATCGAGGCCGTGATCCAGGACCTGGTTGCCAAGGGTGTCGAGTTCCTGGACTACGCTGAAGGGCCGCTTGCCACAACCGGCCACATCGCCCAGCTCGGTCCCGCCCGTGGTGCATGGTTCCGCGATCCCGACGGCAACACCCTAGGGCTCCGCCAAGCATAGGACCAGAGATAGGGGCGAGGCCCGTGGGCAATTTCCCGTCCGGCCCGGTTCGCCGAGCGAACGTCCCGGCTAGGCCCAGGTGTCGGCGCGGGCGGCAATGCGGTCCACGAAGTCCAGGACCGCCGGATGGGCGGGGTTGATGAGGCGGCCGCTGGCCGGAATACCGTCTCCGGGAGCAGTCCGGGCGGACCGGCCGATCGCTCCGGCACCCTGAGCCGAAGGCCGCGGGCCCACGCCTCAGCATCCGGATCGATGGTGAACAGGGCCGGCTCCAAGAGGACCAGTGCCTTAACCTTGTCGGGGAACCGGCAGGCAAGTTCGATGGCGATAAGACCGTCCGCGCGGCGCCCGATCACCACGGCCGGCCCGGCGTGCTACCCGGCCAGGGCGGCCGCGGCGTCGTCGACGTGGTCCACCAGGTCCAGTGTCTCGAACGGCACCGGCGGGGCGCTGCGGTGGAAGCCCCGGCGGCCATAGATGATGCACCGGCCGTGCCGGGCGAGTTCCATGGCGGCACCGTCCACGTCACGGCCGAATCGGGCGTCCTATGAACGCCCAGGACGGGGATTCCTTCGCCCTGCTCCCAGTAGTAGAGATCCACGCCGTTGACGCTGAGTCTGGGCATACCACCAGCGTAGGCGGAGGCCTCATCCCGTGGAAGGCCGCCCTACCCGGCCCCCGCGGACGGCAGGAACCGGCGGTTCCTTATCCGTGATTCGCCGAATTCGACCGCCAGCGGTGCAATTTCCCAAGAGCCGCCGCGCCGGGTCCGTGGGCGGCCCACGGCAATATGGGGTGTCCAACGGGGGTACCTGAAGCCAAGGGCGCGTGAGCCAAGGATAAAGTCATCAACATTGTCCACGAGCAGCTCGTCCAGCAGTTCGTGCAGTGCCTGCACGAGGGAGACCTGATAGTCACGTACCCTCTCGGGCACGTCCACCTCAAGTCCACACACGCTTCCGCCGCCGAGCACGATCAGCTGTTCGGCGCTTCCGGAGAAGCCCCCCAGGGTCGGTAGCCCCTGCAACCAGTCAACCGTCCGGCGGCTGGCGTCCGCGGAACTGGTGACGTCTTTTGTCCACTCCGCGACGTCCAGGGAAAAGTCCTCCAGGACACCGAGGTGAAGCAGGGTCAGGTGCAGCCCCTGCTGCCTCCGCAGCCCCTCGACGTAGCTGCCCAGTTGCTCATAGTCGGAGGGGCCGGAGCCGATGCTGAGAACCGGGACCTCCACCGTGATACGCGGGACTGTATGCATCCGGGCCCCCTGGTGTCCGTGCTGGCCGTTGTCTCTCGGCGCAATTATCCTCTGCGTTCATGGGCCTGTGGAGAGGCCGCCGGCAGGTGTTCACCCCCCGAATTGGGGGACACGGAGAGGGGGGTGTCCCAAGGAAACTCCAAGGTTTTTCCAAGCTCACGGATCAAGCATTAGCCCGAGTGGAACTGCCGGATCAACACAGTGAGGATGTGCCATGAGCAATCTACGGAAACTGGGGGCGGTCGGAAGCCTCGGGCTGCTGATGTCGGGCAGCCTGATCTTCGGTTCAGCACACGCCGCTGTTGCGGCCACCTGCCGCCCGGGAACGGCTGCCCCCACCAGCACATCGTCGGGCAAGATATTGACTGCCACCAACTTCGAGGGCAACACCCTCTCCCCGTTCATCGCCACGAGGTCGGGCAACGGATCGGTGAGTGTTGCCAGCCCGAAGGCCCACTCCGGAACGTGTTCGGCCAGACTCCGCGCGACAGCGGATATCGGATCTGTGGCCAACATCGGCTTGGCGCTGCCCTCGGGAACCAAGAGGGCCAGCGCAGACGCGTGGGTCAACATCACCACAGCCGGCCTTCGGGGGAACAACGTGCCCTATGTGCGGTTCTTCTCCGGGGCTACCCGGACTGCGGATGTGTTCCGCGACAACGGCACCGGACAGCTGTGGCTGAGGGTCACGAATCCCAACGGGACGTTTTCGTACACGAATCTCAAGCCCTCAATCGTCCCGCTGAACACATGGCACCGCGTCCAGATGCAGGTCAGGACGAATGGCGCCAAGTCCTCGATCCAGGTCCTGTTTGACGGCGCCTCCGTGTTTTCCAAGAACGTGGGCTTCGGTGCCACTAGCCTGAGCAAGGTTCAATTCGGAGCCGAGCATCCCCGCCAGATGGGAGACAGCTACATCGATGACGTCGTCGTCAGGCGGTAGTCCTGTCCGCCAGGGATGCTAGCGGGAGACGGGTTCCTTGGCGTCGAGCAACATGAGTTCGCTGCGGCGCGGGAAGCCTTCCCAGTCCCCGGGCACAAGGCAGGCAAAGGCGCCGGTTGCTGCTGCGGTTTGAAGCCTGTCCTCGGGGCCGCGGTCTCCGATGAGTTCGGCCAGGTAGCCGGCGACGAATGCATCGCCGGCGCCGACGGTGTCCACCACCACGACGGTGACTGCCGCCTGTCGGTACACTCGGCCGTTGATCAGCGCAAGGGCTCCTTCCGCACCGAGTTTGATGACAGCCTGGCTGGGCCCGAGTGCGGCTATCCGCCGGGCCAGTTCCTCCGGCTCGGCGGCGCCGACCGCTATCGCTGCTTCGTCGTCTCCTGCGAAGACGATGTCTGCGAGCGGAATGATGTCCCGAAAGACGCTGCTGGCACCTTCGGGTGACCAAAGGTTGCCGCGGAAGTTGAGGTCAAAGGACACCGGCACGCCCGCGGCGCGTGCCGCCAAGATGGCGTATCTGAGGGTTGCTTCGGCTTGCCCGGAAAGGGCCGGCGTGATTCCGCTGACATGCAGCAGGCTGGCGCCGGAAATAAGCTCTGCGTCGATGTCCTCCGGCGTGATCCGGGATCCGGCGCTGCCGGCGCGGTAATAACTGACGCGCTGTGTGGCGGGGGTTCGGCGTTCCTTGATCATCAGGCCCGTAGGGGCGGAAGGGTCGACGGCGACGCGGACGTCGACGCCTTCCGCGCGGATTTCGCGCTCAACGAGCTGGCCGAGCGAGTCCGCCCCCACGCGTCCGCACCACACACTCTGTACGCCGAGGCGTTGAAGACCGATCGCCACGTTGGATTCAGAGCCTCCGATGCCCAGGCTCATGGTTGACGCGTGGGCCAGCGGGCCGACCTGCTCAGCGCGCATCAGGGCCATCGTTTCGCCGAAGGTGAGCACGTACGGTGCCGGGATGGCGCTCATGGGTTCACACCCATCAGCTCTGCGGTCTGCGCGACGAGGTCACGCACGCGCCGCGCCCTAGCTGTGAGCTCCTTGAGGTCCCCTCCCTGGAAGGCGTCTCCGAGGAGGGGGCCGCCGACGCTGACGGCGAGGGCTCCTGCCTTGATCCAACCCGGAACGTCCTCGATATTCACGCCGCCGGAGGGAATCACCTGGATATCGGGGAATGGCCCGCGCAGTTGGGAGACGTAGCCGGCGCCTACCGTGGAGGCAGGGAAGACCTTGACGGCGGTGGCGCCCAGCTTCCAGCCGGCGTGCAGTTCCGTCGGAGTCAGGCCTCCGGGATACACGGGGACACCGCGTCGGACGCATGCTGCGATGACATCGGGATCGGTGACTGGCGTGACGATGTAGGCGGCGCCCAGGTCCAGGGCCGTTTCTGCGTCCGTTGCTTCGGTCACTGTCCCCACACCGATCTCCAACCTTTCGCCGAAACGCTCCTGAAGGCGGGGAAGTTCAGCCCATACTCCCGGGGTGCTCAGCGTCAGCTCGATGCTGAGGACGCCGCCACGCTGCAGCGCCTCGATGACAGGGGCGTAATCGGAGGCGTGACGGGCCCGCAGTACGGCCACCACACGGGTGTCGCTGAGGATGGTGGACGGGGCCGGGCGGGTGAGGATGCCTTGATCGTCGGGGCGCTGCATGGGAATTCCTTTTGCTGTGGTCGGCTGACTCTTGCAGTGGCGGGCTGAAGGCCTGCCCGACGGCGGCTGGTGCCGCCGTCGGGATTTTGCCGTGGTGCTACTTAGCGGTCCGGGTGACGGCTAAGTCAGCCACGACGGCGGTCGCCGGGGCGGCGAGGCCGTCACGGCCGGCGTCGTTGGGGTCCGTCAGGTCGCGGTTGAGGGTCTCGGGGGAGAGCCTGGTGGCAATAAAGCTGACCGCCATGACCAGCGACATGTAGATGGCCACCGGAACCCATGAGTTGCTGAAGACCGCGAGGAGGCCGGCGCAGACCATGGGGGCGATGCCGCCGCCGATGATCGACGAGAACTCACGACCCAGCGTGACGCCTGCGTAGCGGTAGCGGCTGCCGAAGATCTCCGGGAAGTAGCTCATGTGGACGCCCACCACTCCCTGGCAGGCCAGCATGAAGCCGATGATCATCACCAGCATGATCGCGACCGGCGAGCCGGTGGTGAGAAGCATAAAGGCCGGGGCCGGGAAGAGGATGAGCGCCCCGGTGATGATGGAAACCACGCGGCGGCGCCCGATCTTGTCTGAAAGCATGCCGAAGGCCACGGCGGCGCAGCCTCCGCAGAGTGACCCGATGAGAAGGACCTGTGGGATGAATTTGGGATCCGTTCCCACCACGGTGATCAGGTAGGACGCCATGAAGACCTGGATCGTGTACGACTGGGTGCTGACGCCGAAGTTCATGAGAATGACGCGCAGGACGTTCGCCTTGCCGTTCTTCATGACCTCCTTGAGCGGTGCGGGCGGTTCTGTCTGCTGCTGCTTGATTTCCTTGAAGACAGGGGATTCGTCCAGCTTGCGCCGGATGACGAGGGCTGCGATGGTCACGAAGATGCTCGAAAGGAAGACGAGACGCCATCCCCACGTCATCATGTCGTTGGGGGCCAGCGCCTGGGCTGCGATCCAGACAAGGGCGCCCAACGCTGTGCCGGCGGCAGCGCCGACCATGATGAGGGAGGCGAGCTTTCCACGGGTTCCCGCTGTTGCTGATTCGGTCAGCAGTGTGGCACCGCCGGACTGCTCCGCGCCTGCCCCGAAGCCTTGGGCTGCGCGGCAGACGCACAGCAGGATGGGTGCGAGGATGCCAACCTGCTCGAAGGTCGGCAGAAGGCCGATCACCAGGGTTGCTCCGCCCATCAGCAGCAGGGTGACCACAAGAATCCATTTGCGGCCCAGCCGGTCTCCGAAGTGGGAGAAGAAGATCCCGCCGAGCGGCCGGAACAGGAAGCCGACGGCGAACGTGCTGAAGCTGGCGAGCAGGGCGGCCGCGGGCGAAATGTTCGGGAAGAACAGCTTGCTGAAGACCAGCGCTGAGGCCGTGCCGTAGATGACGAAGTCGTAGAGCTCAAGGGTGGTGCCGATCAGGCCTGCCAGAGCCGCCTTGCGCACCTTCCTCTGATCGATTGCAGAGGGTTGGGGATTTCCTGTGGTCATTTCCATACTCCTTTGAATGGATGTCCTGCGGTGATCGAGCCTGGCGAGATGCGGTTTCTTGGTTTCGACAGGCTCAACCAGCGGGACTCGTGCTGGTGAGCTCAGTAAGTGATGATGATTTTGAGGTTGGTGGGGTCGGTGACCGGGGCCGTCAGGGCTTCCGCTGCCGCCGCGAGGGGATATTTGCCGGTGATGATGGACCGGAGGTCCACCGTGCCGGCGGAGGCGAGCGCGATCGCGGCAGGGAAAGCGTTGGCGTAGCGGAAGGCAGTCACCAGATCGATTTCGTAGCGCTGGAGGAACCCGAGCGGTATGCCGTCCACCGTGGGGCGGCCCTGTCCGACGACTGTGGCCCGGGCTGCCGGCGCCAGTGTCAGGATACCGTCGTGAAGGGCGTGGGCGTTGCCGGAGCACTCGATCAGTCGGTCCATGCCTTTCAGGTCCAGTGGGGTTGCCACGGTGTTCACCGTGCGCGTGGCCCCGAACTTCGCGGCTGCGGCCAGTCGGTCGTCGTTGACGTCCGTCACCACGATCTCCGAAGCGCCTCTGGCCGCCGCGACCTGGGCAACCATCAGCCCGATGGGACCGGCTCCCGTGATCAGCACCCGGTGGCCGGCTTGAACCTGGGCCCGCTGGACCGCCCACACGGCAACGGCGAGCGGCTCGATGGCGGCCCCGATTTCTGCGGGGATGGAGCCGGGCAGTTCGTGCAGGGCGGCTTCGGGCACAACCACGTGGCGGGCAAAGAGCCCGTCCGTGGGCGGCGAGCCGAAGCACGTGCCGGCCGGGCAGAGGTTGTACCGGCCCGAGAGACAGGTGGGGCACGTCCGGCAGGGAAGGGCCGGTTCAATGACGACGGCGGTGCCCGCGGCGATGCTTGCGGCCGTTCCTGCCGCGATGACTACGCCTGCGCCTTCATGACCCAGGACCGTCGGCTGGCGGAGTTCATTGGTGCCGTTGCGCCCGTCGGCGTAGTAGTGCATGTCTGAGCCGCAGATGCCGCCGGAGCGCATCTCGACCAGGACGTCGTTGGCGCCGAGCGACTTCAGGGGTCTGTGCTCGATCCGCAGGTCGCGGGCCCCGTGCAGCACAGCTGCTTCGGTGCCGGCAGGCAAGCCGGCGGCGTGGCTGGTGTTGAGGGTCTGGGTGGTCATTGGGTGCTCCCGATGGCTGCGTGGGGGGATGGATCGCTGGCGTCGGCAATGGCGGCGAGCGGTCCGGAGGAGTGGATGATGTCGATCAGCTGACCTGTGCGTTCGATGAAGTCGGTACGTTGGGCCAGTTCTTCCCCGAGGAGGTGGTGGTCCCCGAGGACCATCCCGGCGAGCTCCCGGCCGGAGCGGGAGCGGGCAGCGAGTCCGGCCAGAAGTGGGCGTGCCGGATCCTCCATGGCTTCCGCGTGCGTACCGGGGTTGAAGCCGCCCAGCGGTGCGATGCATGACAGGTAGGCTGCCGTGGTGAGTGCCAGGAGTTGCGGAATACGCCCGTCGTCGAGCATTTGCAGTGCCGGGAGCGGGATCCGCTGGCGGAGCTTGACGGATCCGTCTGAGCCCACCTGGCTGGTGCGGTGGCCCAGGGCCGTGTTCCGCCAGCGGGAGAACAGCTGTTCCTCGTAGGCATCTACGTCCACCCCGGCCGGTACTGAAACGCTGGGGAGGTATTCGTTTTTAAGAACGGAACGGGCGGCCAGTTCAATGTGGGTTTGAGTGACGGACTCCGGAATGGTGGCGGCACCGGACAGGGCACCGAGGTACGCGATGAGGGAATGGGTGCCATTCAGCAGTCGGACCTTGAGCTGTTCGTAGCTGGCCACATCGCTGGAGAAGACGGCGCCGCCCGCTTCCCAGGCGGGACGGCCGGCGATGAAGTTGTCCTCCACGATCCACATGGTGAAGGGTTCGGCCGGGACCGGGATGAGGTCGGCGTAGCCGCGCTGTTCGGCCACGAGCATGCGGTACTGATCGGTGGTGGCCGGCACGATCCTGTCCACCATGGATGACGGGAAGCTGACGTGGGAGTCGATCCAGGCGAGGGTTTCGGCGGCCTCCGCCGCAGGCAGCATGGACGCGAATTCGCGGACGAGACGCTGCGTATGGTGGCCGTTGTCGGCAAGGTTGTCGCAGCTGAGGACGGTGACAGGCTCGGCGTGTGTGCGGGCGCGGCGCTGCAGCCCGCGGACGATCTGGCCGATGGGCGTCCCCGGAGAGATGCAGTTGGCGAGGTCATGCTGAACGGCCGGGTCCTGCAGGTTAAGCGACCCGGTGGCGGGAGTGTAGTTGTAGCCGTTTTCCGTCACCGTCAGTGAAACGATGCGGGTGGCGGCATCCCCGATGGCGGCGATGACACGGTCCGGGTTGCGGGCTGCGACGAACGCGTCCGTGTGGACCTGTGGGACGCTGAACGTGGAGCCTTCGGGCGAGATCTCCACCACTGTGTAGAGCATGTCCTGGGCGTGCATGGCGTCCGGTAGGGCGGAGGAACGGCTGGAGACTCCGATGATGCCCCAGTCGCCTCCCCTCGAGGTGATGGCTGCGTCGGTGTATACGGCCTGGTGGGCACGGTGGAAGTTGCCGAGCCCCAGATGCACGATCCCGGGTGCGGGAGTGGCAGCACGCCGCAGAATGCCGGGCGTTTTGGCGGACAGCGGGGGCGTTGACGAGGAAGCCACGGTTACCAGTCCTTCATGGAGCCGTCGAGTTCCCGGGCGATGGGCAGATACGCCTGTTTGTACGGGAAGCGCGCCGCGGCTTCTTCGTCCACCTGAACCCCCAGGCCGGGTTCGTCGCCGGGATGGAGGTAGCCGTCCTCGAAGCGGAAGCTGGACCGGAATACTTCCGAGACCAGGGGGTCGTAGCCCATGTATTCCTGGATCGCGAAGTTGCTGGTGGCCAGGCCCAGGTGCAGCGAAGCCGAAAGGTTGATCGGAGAGACATCCGAGGGACCATGCGGGGCACCCTTGATCTGGTAGACCTCCGCCAGGGCGAGGATCTTGCGGACGTGGGAGATGCCTCCGGCGTGGACGACGGCGGTGCGGATGAAGTCGATGAGCCGTTCGGTGATGAGCTGTTCACAGTCCCAGACAGTGTTGAACACCTCGCCGATGGCGAGCGGGATGGTGGTCTGCTGGCGCAGGGTCCGGAGCAGGCGCTGGTTTTCGGCCGGGGTCACGTCCTCGAGCCAGAACAGGTCCACATCTTCCAGCGACCTGGCCAGGCGGGCCGCCTCGGTGGGGTTGAGCCGGTGGTGGACATCGTGGAGCAGCTTCAGTTCCGGGCCAACGTGCTCGCGCACCGCGCCGAGGATCTTGGGTGCGTGGCGCAGGTAGGCGGAGGTGTCCCAGTCTTCCTCAACCGGTCCGGCGCCGCGGCCGGCCGGTTCATAGCCGGCGGCACCCTTGGTGACGCCGTAGACCTTGTCCAGGCCCGGAACGCCGGACTGGGCGCGGACTGCCCGGAAGCCCTGTTCGCGGCGCTGCTCCACGGAGTCGAGGAGCTCGGGAAGGTCCCAGCCGGTTGCGTGCGTGTAGGTGAGGATCTTGTCGCGGGCGGCACCGCCGAGCAGTTGGTAGACCGGGACATCCAGGGCTTTGCCCTTGATGTCCCACAGGGCCAGGTCGATGGCGCCGATGGCGGCCATCGTCACCGGCCCGCGCCGCCAGTAAGCGCCACGGTAAAAGTACTGCCACGTATCTTCGATGCGGTCGGCATCCCTGCCGAGGAGTGCGGGGGCGAGATGGTCGCGGAGGTAGCTGGCCACGGAGAGCTCGCGGCCGTTGAGGGTGGCGTCACCCCAGCCGACGATGCCATCGTCGGTGGTGATTTTCAGGGTGACGAAGTTGCGGCTGGGACTGGTGACAAGGACGTCGACGTCGACGATTTTTCGGGTCATCGGGAAATCACTACATTCTTCAGTGGCTGGTTCAGGGACAGGCGGGTGATGTTGTCGGCGATCTCACGGGCACGGCCGCGGAAGGTTTCCGCTGTGACGCCGGAGGCGTGCGGCGTCATGATGATGTTGTCGAGACGGCTGAACGGCATGGCGGAGGGTTCGCCGCGCCCGTCGGTGTCCGGGTATTGGTACCAGACGTCGACGGCGGCACCCGCGATCCGCCGGTCCTTCAGGGCATCGTAGAGCGCGGTTTCGTCGACCACGGGGCCGCGTGCGACATTGACGAGCTGCCCGTCCGGGCCGAGTTCATCGAGCTCGGCGGCGCCGATCAGAGAGGTCGTTTCGGCGGTCAGCGGGATACTGACGACGAGAATGTCGGACTCGCTGAGTGCTTCGTTGAGGCGGTCTGTGTTGCCTGCCCACCGCAGGGAGTCTTCCTGCGCGTTCACCGAACCGCTTCGGGTGATCGCAATACCTTCGGCGCCGAAGGCCCGGAGGAGGTTCCAGGCGGCACTACCGATGTGGCCGAATCCCAGGAAGGTCACCACCGCGCCCCGCAGCGTCTCTGGCTGCCGGATGTCCGGTGAGTAGACCGAGGAGGCCCAGAGTCCGGAACGGAGGGCAGCGTCCTGGCCGAGAAGGTTCCGGCGGAGGGCTACCAGGACGGCGGCGATGTGCTCGGCGATGGAGCCTTCATGGTGGAACGTGTTGGCGCAGACCACGCCGGCGGGCAGTGCATCTGCGTCGATGCCGTCGTATCCAGCGCCGGCGACGTGAACCAGGCGAAGGTTGCGGGCCTCGGCGCCCATGGCCTCGGTGAACTTGGGTCCGACGTAAACGTCCGCGTCTTTCAGGTCGGTCAGGACGGCGTGTTCATTCCAGCTGTCGTGCCAGGACGTGACTGTGCCTTGCGGCAGCGCGGCCTCAAAGGTGGCCCTCTGGGGCATCAGGTTGGGGTCGGCGATGACGATTCTCATGATTGTTTTCCTTGGAGCGCTTGGTCTGCGGTGCGTGCAGCGAAGGTGGAGCCGCGAACGATGAGCTGTGAATTGAGGTGGACCGCCTCGGTGGCCGTCGGCTTCCCGGCAATCTGTTCGAGGAGGAGTTCGAGTGCGAGGGAACCGCTGCGGTGAATGGGAACGCGGACAGATGTCAGGCCGGGTTCGGCGGCGGCGGCAATGTCGAGGTCATCGATGCCCACCACGCTGATGTCTTCGGGGCAGTGGTAGCCGAGTGTGCGGGCGCCGGCGAGCATGCCGATAGCGACGAGGTCGTTGTAGGCAATGACGGCGGTGGCGCTGCTGGCGACGACCGAAGCGGCGGCGGCCAGGCCGCCGTCGACCGTGGCGTTCTGGTTGCCCACAGTGACCAGCTCGACGCCCCACTCGGTGCAGAGGCGTGTGATGGCCGCCATGCGCTGTCCGTTCGCCCAGGAGGATGCGGGACCGGGAATGTAGGCGAGCTTGCGGTGCCCCAGCGCATAAAGGTGCTCCACTGCCTGGCGGAGGCCTTCGCCGGCTTCCATGAGCACCCGTGCCGCGTGGTCCGCTTCACCGTTGATCACCACGAGGGGTGCGTTGCCGGCCAGTTGGTGGATCTGGTCCGAGGGAAGCCTGGGCGAGCAGAGGATGATGCCGTCCACGCCGGCGGCGAACGACCCGAGGTGCTCACGCTCCCGGGCCGAGGACTCGGCGGTGTCGGCCAGTATCATGCGGTGCCGGCCGTGCCAGGCCTGGTCCTGTATGGACTTGATCAGCGCTGCGAACACTGCGTTGGAAATGTCCGGAACAATCACGCCGAAGGTCCGGGCGCCGGTGAGTCCCGGCACGTCGTACCCGAGTTGAACGGCGGCATCCACCACCTTTTGGCGTGTCTCGGCAGCAAGCCGGCTCGGGTCACCGAACGCCCGTGACGCTGTGGCCAGCGAGACTCCCGCCAGCTTTGCGACGTCCGTGAGTTTTGCCGACATCAGTCCTCCAGTTGCTTCATTGAAACTCTTGCTTCTCCAGTATGGAAAGAGTTGTACAAGTTTGTCAAGGGTTTTCCATGACGTGCACCACAATTGGCGCCGGCCACCGCTGAGGGGCCGGAAACGGGCGGTGCCAGGCCCGGCCATCGACGTGGACGACCGCAACGGGCGACGTTTCTGCGAGCCATTGACTCTCAGCGCCCGAGGCCTAGCATGGTGCGCATCAGGACCTTTCTTGGCGCGCGTCCGCATGTCGCCGCGCTTCCCGGGCAGCGCGGACTGCTCCCCGGGGACCTGTGTAAAAAGGAGAATTCATCATGCTCAAGGAACGTGACATCATCGCTGTCCTTCCCGCGAAGGACCTTGCCAGGGCGCAAGGTTTTTACCGGGATGTGCTTGGACTCGAGCCCTCGGAAGTGCTTGACGATGAGAACCTGATTTACCGCTGCGGGAACGGAACGTCCTTCCTGCTATATATGACTGACAACGCGGGCACCGCGAAGAACACGCAAATGGGGTGGGGTAGCGACAACATCGAGAAGGACGTTGACGATCTGCGCGCCCGCGGGGTTACCTTCGAGGACTACGATTTCCCGGGACTGAAGACCGAGAACGGCATCGCCACCACCACTGCGGGCAAAGCTGCCTGGTTCCTAGACAGCGAGGGCAACTTCCTCAATCTGTTCCAGCGGCTGTAGCCCCACTTCGAGTTGAGGGAGGACAAGCCTGACGCAGTCTGCTTTGACGCCATGACGATCAGCGGCGCCATGGCGGCTGAAAAACTAGGCGTACCAGCCGTCGCCATGATGCCCACGTACGCCACGAATGAGCATTTCTCCTTCAGGACTCTGATGCCTGCGGCACCGTCTCCCAAGATGGCAGAAGTCTGGAAGGCGATGGGCCACGCCATGGCGGAATTCGCCGCGGAACAGGGACTTTCAACTCCCCGCATGTTCGACGGCCCGCCGGCGCCGTTCAACATCGTTTTCATCCCCCGCGAGTTTCAGCCCATGGCGGAGACATTTGATGAACGGTTCACGTTCGTGGGCCCCAGCGTGAGCCGACGCGATGCGGAGGGTGAATGGACCCGCGACGGAACGAATCCCGTGTTGTTCATTTCGTTGGGAACCACCCCCTTGAACCGGCGGCCCGACTTCTTCCGGTCGTGTCTGGACGCCTTCGGCCACACCGACTGGGATGTGTCGATGGCCATCGGAGAGCAGACTGACCCCGCCTCGCTGGGAACGGTTCCCCCCAACGTCCGGCTACGGCCGTTCTTTCCGCAGCTCCTGGTCCTGCGCCAGGCGGATGTTTTCCTCACCCACGCGGGAATGAATTCGACCATGGAAGCACTCTATTTCGGCGTCCCCATGGTGGCCGTCCCGCAACAGCCTGAGCAGGAAGCCACAGCCCGCAGGCTCGAGGAACTTGGCCTGGGCTGGCGGCTGGCGCCGAGGACCTCGCTGCGGCGACGCTTCTCAGCGCGGTTTCAGAGGTCAGCGCCAGCAGCGAGATCCGCCGGAATGTGGCGGCAATGAGCTCGACCGTCCGCAACGCGGGAGGCGCCTCCTCCGCCGCCACCGCAATCGAATCCCACCTGCGGGACCGGATTGGACGCAATACGTAGCGGTATCCGGAACAGCGCCGAGGGCAGTGTTTGTGGGCACAATGGACGGATGACTTCTCCGCCCTTCCCCTTGGATCCTGCGCTCGCCCACGGGGTCTTCGACCTGGGCTCCATCGGGGCCGGTCTGGCCTTTGCGGACTCGCTCGGGGAGTTGGCCGGTGCCCTGCGTGCGGGAGGTGCAGCGGGAACCGCGGTGGTTCAGGCGCCGCCCGGCACAGGCAAAACCACGCTGGTTCCGCCGCTGCTGGCCAACCTCGCGGCCGGCCGTCCCTCTCGGGCGAATGGGGAGGCTGGTGCGAAGGTCCCGCGCGTCGTCGTCACCCAGCCACGGCGCGTCGCGGCGCGCTCGGCGGCACGGCGTCTTGCCGCTCTGGACGGCAGCCGGCTCGGCGACCGCGTCGGCTACACCGTCCGCGGCGAGCGTCAGACGGGACCCGGGACCCTGATCGAGTTTGTCACCCCAGGAATCCTGTTGCGGCGCCTGCTCACAGACCCGGGGCTGGAGGGAACGGACGCCGTGATCCTCGATGAGGTCCATGAACGCGGCCTGGAAACCGACCTCCTGCTCGGTATGCTCAGCGAGGTCCGCCAGCTGCGCGGCGACCTTCCACTGGTGGCCATGTCCGCCACCCTGGACGCGCCGCGGTTCGCCGCCCTGATCGGGTCCCCGCCAGGCGGTTCCGCACAGGCCGGCGCCACCCCGACAGGAGAGCCCGACGGCGGCGGCCCGGCTCCCGTCGTCGACTGTCCGTCCGCGCTGTACCCCCTCACTGTGGACTGGGCACCCGCGGCTGTGCCGCGGTTGGACACGAGGGGAGTGGCGCGCGCCTTCCTGGACCACGTGGCGGACATATCCGCGGCGTCGCATGCCGAAGCGCTCGCAGCCGACCCGGGCACTGACGCCCTGGTGTTCCTCCCCGGTGCATGGGAGGTGTCCTACGTTGCTGCCCGGCTGCGCGGCAGGGTGGCCGCTGAGGTGCTGGAACTTCACGGCCGGGCCAGTGCGGCCGAGCAGGACCGCGCCGTCTCCGGACGGGAACCGGGTGGCCCTCCGCGGATCATTGTCTCCACGGCGCTCGCCGAATCTTCCCTTACCGTTCCGGGAGTCCGGCTGGCCATTGATGCCGGACTGTCCCGCGAACCCCGGCGTGACTCCAACCGCGGCATGTCAGGACTGGTGACAGTGTCCTGTTCCCGCGCATCCGCAGACCAGCGCGCCGGGCGGGCGGCCCGCCAGGGACCCGGGCGGGTGGTCCGGTGCTACGACCAGAAGACCTACGGCGCCGCGCCGGCCCACCGGACCCCGGAGATCGCGGCGGCAGACCTGACGGGTGCCGCACTGATCCTGGCGTGCTGGGGTTCCCCCGGCGGCCGGGGGCTGGCCCTGCCGGACGCCCCGCCGCGGGCTGCCATGGACGAGGCCGTCGAGGTGCTGCGGGAACTCGGCGCAGTGGGACCGGACGGCCACGCCACCGGGCTGGGCAAGATCCTGGCCGGGATCCCCGCCGACCCTCGGCTGGCACGTGCCCTGCTCGACGGCGCCGCCGCCGTGGGCCACCGTACGGCGGCCGAGGCCGTCGCCGTCGTTTCCGGGGACCAGCGCGCCCCAGGCGCGGACCTCCACCGCCTACTGGCCATGGTGCGGACCGGAAGCGACCCGGCGGCGCGCCGGTGGGCTGAGGACGTCCGGCGGATGGAGGCAATCGCACGCCAGGAGACGGCCGGCGTCGTGCCCCCATCACTGCCCGCACCCGCAACCGCTGCGGAGGCCGTCGGTTTCGTCGTCGCCCTCGCGTTCCCGGACCGTGTCGCGCACCGCGTCCCCGGCACTGGGCCGGAGCGCTACCTGCTGACGTCCGGGACGAGGGCTGGGCTGCCGGCCGGCAGCCCCCTGACCGGGCATGAGTGGCTGGCCGTCGCCGAGGTGTCCCGCGCTGACGGGCGCGACGCGGCGGGGACCGGCGCCGTCATCCGCTCCGCGGCGCCGCTCACGGCCGACACCGCCGAGGCCGCCGCCCTGCACCTCCTCAGCGAAAACGTGGAGGCACAGTTCAGCCAGGGCAAGGTCACTGCCCGGCGGGAACGCCGGCTGGGTGCGATCGTGCTTTCCTCCACGCCGGTGCGGCCGTCAGCGGAGGAGGGGCGCACCGCGGTTGCCCGCGCCCTGGAGCATGAGGGCCTCGGCACCATCGGATGGTCGACGGCGGCTGACACCCTGCGCCGACGCCTCGCCCTGCTGCACCGGGAACTGGGCGCCCCCTGGCCGGACGTCTCCGAGCAGGCTTTGCTGGCCGGGCTGGACACCTGGCTCCGGCCCGAGCTGGATGCCCTGGCCGGCGGAGCCTCGACGAACCGGATCGACCTGGCCGATCCGCTGCGGCGCCTGCTGCCCTGGCCCGACGCCGCCAGGCTGGCCGAACTGGCGCCTGAGACGCTCGAAGTGCCCAGCGGTTCGCGGGTGAAAATCGACTACCCGGAGATGGGCGACGACGGCGGCCGGCCGGTGGTGGCGGTCAAGCTCCAGGAATGCTTCGGCTGGGATCAGACGCCGCGGCTGGCCGGCGGGAGGGTTCCGGTGCTGTTCCACCTGCTGTCGCCGGCCAGGCGCCCGTTGGCTGTGACGGATGACCTGGCCTCCTTCTGGTCCGGGCCCTACGCCCAGGTCCGGTCGGAGATGCGGGGCCGTTATCCGAAGCATCCCTGGCCGGAGGACCCGTGGACAGCGCCGGCGACGGCAAGGACCAAAGGCAGGAGCTGACGGCGGCCCGCGGCGGGGCAAGCCGCCCCGGGAGATTCGCCGGGACGTTCGCCGGAACGGCCATTGTCGGAGCCCCGGGCCGGGCATACGCTGGGATAACAAGCGGTGGCTTCCGCCGCTTTGAAAGGGCGCTGAATGGACGCCAATTCCATCACGGACACTTTCCACCGGCCCCTGCGGGACCTGCGGATCTCCGTCACGGACCGGTGCAATTTCCGTTGCGTCTACTGCATGCCCAGGGAAATTTTCGGCAGGGACTATGTTTTTATGCCCAGGGAACAGTTGCTGACGTTTGAGGAAATCACCCGGCTGGCGTCGATCGCCGTCGCACACGGGGTGCTGAAGATCCGGTTGACCGGCGGGGAGCCCCTGTTGCGGAAGGACATTGAAGGGCTGGTCCGGATGCTGGCCCGGCTGCGGACCCCCGACGGGCGGGTGCCGGACCTGGCCATGACGACCAACGGCACGGTTCTGGCCCAGAAGGCGCAGTTCCTCAAGGACGCCGGCCTGAAACGGGTGACGGTGTCCCTGGACTCCGTCCGGGAGGAGACGTTCCAGGCCATGAACGACGTCGGCTATCCCGTGGCGAAGGTTCTGCACGCGGTGGAGGTCGCCCAGGCGGCAGGACTTGGCCCGGTGAAAATCAACATGGTGGTGAAGCGGGGGAAGAATGACCAGGACATCGTTGCGATGGCCAGCCACTTCAAGGGGACCGGGCTCATCCTCCGGTTCATTGAGTACATGGACGTGGGCGCCTCCAACGGCTGGAAAATGGATGAGGTGGTGCCCTCCGACGAGGTCCTGGCCCGCATCGGCGCGGTCTTCCCGCTGGAGCCCGCGGCGCCGAACTATCCCGGTGAGACGTCGGAGCGATGGCGTTACCGGGACGGCAGCGGCGAGATCGGCGTCATCTCCAGTGTGACGCAGGCCTTTTGCCGCGGCTGTACGCGTGCCCGGCTCTCCGCCGACGGCAAGCTGTTCACCTGCCTGTTTGCCACCGCCGGCACCGACCTGCGGGCACTCCTGCGCGCAGGAGCCTCCGACGCCGAGCTGTCCGGGGCGCTGTCGGCGCTGTGGGGCGGCCGTGCGGACCGTTACTCGGCGCTGCGCAGCGCGGACACCCCCGAAGGCACTGTCACTCGCGAAGGCACTGTCACCCCCGAAGCTACTGTGGCGGCCCACAAGATTGAGATGTCGTACATCGGCGGATAACGCCCCGATAGATTCCGGATACAACCCGGAAACGTGGTGTCGTAGCCACGAAACATTGCGCAGCTACGCTGATGCGTGTTGGGACACCGTGGTCTCAGCGACGTATGAAAGGACACAACTATGTTGCTATGGAGCAGCCTGACGCTCTTTCTCGATTCCCGCCGGAACGACGACGATTCCTCTTCCGGTGGCGGCAAGGCCAGCAGTGATTTCCCCCGCGGCCAACTGACGTCCACCGCCTGGGAAGGATGGTGGCACGACGACGTCGCGTCCTGACGCCGGCGGAAGCCGGCAGGGCTGACCGGAGATCCTCCTCGCCGGCCGGCAATATCTCGCTGCTCGCGTCCCGGGCCGCACGCTCTCCGCCCTCTTGCTCAAACGCCGTCCCAGGGTGTCGAATCTCTAACAAGGGTCGGCTGCGGACCGACGACTACGACGCCAGGAGACGGTCATGTCGGTGAAAGGCACAAATGGCCGGGGCAAGAGCCCCGGCCGCGGCAGTTCGGATCTCCGGCGTGCCGATGCGTCGGCGGGGGCGCCGGCCGATGCGCCGGAGAAGGTCCGCAACGTGGCACTCGTGGGCCACTCGGGCGCTGGAAAGACCATGCTCGTCGAGTCCCTGCTGGCAGCCACCGGCGTCATATCCCGGATGGGCTCGATCGAGGACGGCAACACGGTCAGCGATGCGGAGCCCTCTGAAATCCACCAGCAGCGCTCGGTTGTGCTCTCAGTGGCGCCACTGGTGTTCGACGGCGTCAAGGTGAACCTGCTCGACACGCCCGGGTACGGCGATTTCACCGGGGAGCTGCGAGCCGGACTGCGCGCCGCCGATGCTGCGCTCTTCGTGGTGTCGGCCTCGGACGGAATCGATGCGGCGACCACGGCGCTGTGGGCCGAGTGCGACCAGGTCGGAATGCCGCGGGCAGTGGTCATCAGCCGGCTAGACCATCCGCGGGCAAATTTCGAAGCGACCGTCGCCGCCTGCCAGCGTGCCTTCGGCGACTCGGTGGTCCCGGCGTACCTTCCCCTGGGCACAGGGACCACGGGCACCGGACTGCTGGGAATGCTCTCCGGCACCGTTTCGGAGTACACCGCCGGCGAACCGGTCCCGGCCGTGAGGGACGCCACCGCTGAGGAGCTGGCCGCGTCGGAGACCGCCCGCGGCGCGCTGATAGAGGGGATCATCTCGGAGAGCGAGGACGAGTCGCTGATGGACCGCTATCTCGGCGGCGAGCAGATCGACGTCGACGTCCTGGTGGGCGACCTCGAGACCGCCGTTGCCCGGGGGTCCTTCTTTCCCGTACTCGCCACGTCGGCGGAGACGGGACTGGGCATAACGGAACTCCTGGAGACGCTGACCCGTGCGTTCCCGTCGCCGGCAGAGCGTGACCTGCCCGCGGTGACGGATCTCGCCGGCATTCCCGCCGGGCCGCTGGCGTGTGATCCTGCCGGGCCGCTGGCCGGCGAGGTGGTGCGCACCACCATCGACCCCTTCCTGGGGCGGGTCTGCCTGGTGCGCGTGTTCTCCGGCACGCTGCGGGAGGACTCGGCGGTGCACGTCGGGGGACGCGGGTTGTCAGAGCGGGGCCACGAGGACCATGACAGCGACGAACGCCTCACGCACCTGTACTCGCCGGCCGGAGCCAGCCTGAAGCCCGTGCCCTACTGCGTGGCCGGAGATATCTGCGCCATCGCAAAGTTGGCGAACGCCGAGACGGGCGACACCGTCTCAGCCAAGGACCATCCGCTGCTGGTGAAGTCGTGGAACATGCCTGAGCCGCTGATGCCTGTCGCCGTTGAAGCGGCCACGCGCAGTGACGAAGACGCTCTCGCCAAGAGCCTCGGGAAGGTTGCCGCCGGCGATCCGACCCTGAGGGTGGAACGCAATTCCGAGACCCACCAGCTGATCCTGTGGTGCATGGGGGAAGCCCACGGCGAGGTGGTGCTTGACCGGCTGCGCGACCAGGGCGTGAAATTGCAGACCGTCCCGGTGGTGACGCCCCTGCGCGAAACGTTCGTCGCACGCGCGGCCGGCCATGGACGCCATGTCAAGCAATCCGGCGGTCATGGGCAGTACGCGATTTGCGACATCGAAGTGGAGCCCCTTGAGCGCGGCGCAGGGTTTGAGTTTGTCGACAAGACCGTGGGCGGGGTGGTTCCCGGGCAATATATACCGTCCGTTGAGAAGGGCGTCCGTGCCCAGATGCAGCGAGGCGTGTCGGCCGGTTTCCCGGTGGTCGACATCAGGGTGACGCTCATCGGGGGCAAGGCACACAGTGTGGACTCGTCGGATGCTGCGTTCCAGTCCGCCGGCGCGCTGGCGCTGCGTGAGGCCGCCGCCGCAGGACGGATCCAGCTGCTCGAGCCTGTCTCGTCGGTGACCATCAGTACCCCCGACGAGTTCGTCGGGCCGGTGATGAGTGATCTGTCCTCCCGCCGCGGGCGGCTGACAGGAACGACGTCGGCAGGCGGGGAACGCACGGAAGTCACCGCAGAGGTGCCGGACGGCGAGCTGCTGCGTTACGCCGTCCAGTTGCGCGCGATCACAGCAGGAACCGGCCGCTTCCGGCGCAGCTACCTGCGGCACGAGCCGGTGCCGGCGAGCGCGACGTCGGCCGCCGCGAACGCGTGATGCCCGGGTCAGCCGTTGGCGCGCATGAAGGCCGCGACAGTGGAAGCCAGCGAGGCGCCGACGTCTTCTGCGCTGCGCTTCTTGCCGGCCACAGCGAAGGAGTGGTCGCCGCCCTCGCACCATTCCAGGATCGCGGCCTGGCCGATGCGGGCAACCACACCCTCGAGTAGCTCGGCCGTCGCGAAGGTGTCCCGCGTGCCCTGCAGGAACAGCATGGGCAGTTCCAGGCCGTAGAGGTGCTCATCGCGCAGTTTCTCCGGTTTGCCCGGCGGATGCAGCGGGTAACCGAGATACACGAGCCCCGTGGCCCGCATCCCGTCGGCCACAGCCATCGAGGCCATGCGGCCGCCGAAGGACTTGCCCGCCGCCCACACCGGCTCTCCGTTGGATGCGGCCGCCCTGGCCGCATCCATGGCCGCCCGCCATGCGGCGATGGCCACCGGCGGACGGTCGGGGAACTTCCTGCCTGCCTCACGGTAGGGGAAGTTGAAGCGCAAGGTGGCGACGCCGTCGTCGTTCAGGGCGTGCGTGAAGCCCTGCAGGAACGGATGTTCCATGCCCGCCCCAGCACCGTGGGCCACCACAAGCGTTGAGAAGGGGTTCTCGGGCCGGGCATAAACGCCGGAAACCTGGACGTCGCCCACAGTGATGGTGAGGGGGGATTCAGCAACAGGCATGAGTCCATCATGCCGGATCGCCGCCGAAACACGCCTGCTCAGCCGGCCGGCACCACCCTGAGCCAGACGTAATCCTGCGGGCGAAGTACAAATCCCTGATCGATGCGGACAGGAGCATCCGCAAGGACGTCCACTGCCTCAGCCTCAAAGCCGGACAGGGTTTCCGCCGAAATCACCTGCGGCTGGTCACTGAAGTTGGCCAGGGCAAGGATCCGCGTCCCTTCACCCGGCCGCTGGTAGCCCAGCACCCCCGGGTTGTTGGTGGCGAAGGGAATGAGACGGGTCCCTGCCAATTCAGGGGCGCTGCCGCGGACGGCTATCATCCGCCGCAGCCCGGCAAAGATGGCACCTTCGGGAGTGGACGGTTCGGTGCGGTGCGCGTAGCGCTCGGCGGGAAACTGCGGCCGGTGCACCCAGCGGCTATCCGCTTCGTGGCCGTCCTCGAGCGCATACTGGTCGTCATTGAGTTGGCCCACCTCGTCACCGAGATACAGCAGGGGGATGCCGCCGGTGCTGAACGCGACCGAATGGGCGAGCAGGATCCTGCGGATCGCTTCGGCCGAACCGTCCTCCAGCCCGCACAGGGAGGCCGTGGTCCCGGAGATGCGGCAGTCACCCGTGCGCGGGTTGTCCTGGAAGGGCACACCCCGGGCGAAGCTGCCCGGGAATCGGTTGACGTAGAACGAATTCAGGAAGCGTCGGTGGTCGAAGCCGTTGATGCCCAGCTCGGCCGCATCCTCATCGGCAAACGTCCAGCCGATATCGTCGTGGCTGCGGACGTAATTAACCCAGGAGGTTCCGGGCGGCATGTTGTGCCGGCGCTCCAGCGCCTGCGCCAACAGGGAAACGTCGCGGGTGGCCAGCGCCTCCCAGATGAGCGCCATTTGCAGGGGGTTATAGGAGAGCTGGCACTCGGCCGCATCGATGTACAGCGCCACCTCGTCCGGGTGCACGATGGCCTCGGACTTGAAGAGCAGTGACGGGGCGGCGATCCGGCAGACGGCGTTGAAGGCCTGCAACAGCGTGTGGGCCTCCGGCAGGTTCTCGCACGGAGTTCCGAGCTGCTTCCAGACGAACGCCACGGCATCCATCCGCAGGATATCCACGCCCTGATTGGCCAGAAAGAGCATCTCCGCGGCCATGGCCCGGAAGACTTCCGGGTTGGAGTAGTTCAGATCCCACTGGAAGCTGTGGAACGTCGCCCACACCCACCGGCCGTCAGGCAGCTGCACGAAAGAGCCTTGATGGTCTTCCGGGAAGATCTCCCGCACGTGCTGCTCGAAGGCGTCAGGCATGGTCCGTTCGGGGAACATCCAGTAGTAGCCGCTGTAGTGCGGATCGCCTTGGGCTGCCTTGCGGGCCCATTCGTGCTCATTGGAGGTGTGGTTGAAAATGAAGTCGACCACCAGGCTGATGCCGTTCGCGCGGAGATGGGCGGCCAGGTCGCGCAGCTGGTCCATGGTGCCGAGCCTGGGGTTGACCTCCCGGTAGCTGGACACGGCGTATCCGCCGTCGGACAGCGGTTCGGGCGCCAGGAACAGCGGCATCAGGTGCAGGTATGTCAGGCCGAGTTCCTTGAAATAGGGGATCCGTGCGCGGACGCCGTCCAGGTCGGCGGCGTACCGGTCCACATAGCAGACGCCGCCAAGCATGCGGTTGGACTGGAACCAGTCGCTGCTGCCCTCCCGCTCGGTGTCGAGGACCTTCAGGTCTGCCGGCCTTGCCTTCCATGAGCGGGCAGTCTCGATGACCAGGGAAGTCAGCTGGTCCTGAAAGTCCGGCCGTGAGCCGTAGAGCGAGTGGAACAGCCTGGACAGATCTGGGAAATGGCGGTCGAAGCGCCGCTCGAAGTCCGCCCAGTCCGGGTCGCCGGGCCGGATTCCGGCTTGCCCGGCGACGACGCTCAGCATATGCCGGCCCGATATCTGGTCCAGACTATCGGATTCAACCATAGAGAGGTCCCCTTCGACTATTCCCGGCCCCCGACGGCGCCCCAATCAGTTCACATCCTTACAGATGCGCCCGCGGCTGCCCAGAGAGAAGGCACGTGTTTCTTCCCTGGGCCCGCCAAGGTGCTGACGCAGCGGGTCACGCGGGGTAGGTTGTCCCCATGGCCAGCGAACAGACCATCCTTACCGTTGACGGACCGAACGGGTCCCGGGACATGCGGATCTCGAGTCCCAGCAGAGTCCTGTGGCCGGAGTTGGGACTGACGAAACTCGACCTCGCCCGCTACATCGTGGACGTCGGGGAGGCCTTCATCGCGGCAAACGGTGACCGGCCGGTGTCACTCCAGCGGTTTTCGGAGAACGTCGACGGCGAGCAGTTCTTCTCCAAGAATCCTCCCAAGGGGACCCCGGACTTCATCCGGTCCGTCAAGGTGATCTATCCGAGCGCGCGCTCGCATCCCCAGCTGGTACTGGACGAACCCGCGGCCGCGGTGTGGGCGGTGCAGATGAACACCGTCGTCTTCCACCCGTGGCCGTCCCGTGCGGAAAACGCGGACAACCCGGACCAGCTGCGCATCGACCTTGACCCCCAGCCCGGCACCGACTTTGACGATGCCGTCCCCGCCGCCCTGGCGCTGAGGGACGTGCTGTCGGAGGTGGGCCTGACCGCCTTCATCAAGACGTCGGGCAACCGCGGCCTGCATGTCTATGCCCCCATCGAGCCGACTCGCGAATTCCAGGACGTGCGCCACGCCGTCATTGCTGCGGCAAGGGAGCTCGAGCGGCGGATGCCGGAGAAGGTCACCACGAACTGGTGGAAGGAAGAGCGCGGCGAACGGGTCTTCCTGGACTTCAACCAGGCCAACCGCGACCGCACCATCGCCGGGGCGTACAGTCCCCGCGCGCTCCCGCACGCCCCTGTTTCCTGTCCGATCACCTGGGACGAACTGGAGAGCGTCAATCCCAAGGACTTCACTATCCTCACGGTGCCGGAACGGCTGAAAACCGTGGGGGATCCCTGGGCGGACATGAACGCGAAGCCCGGGACCATCGACGACCTGCTGGCGTGGTGGGATCGGGACCTCAAGAACGGACTGGGCGAGCTGCCCTTTCCGCCGGACTACCCGAAGATGCCCGGCGAGCCGCCGCGCGTCCAGCCGAGCCGGGCCAAGAAGCCGGAGTAAGCCCGCAAGCCGCATGGGCGGCAGCGGGCGCCGGCGCGCACCGTCCGCGCGGTCAGGCGATCGGGTGTCCTACTCGAAGCGCGAGGGATCGCCGGTTCCCCGGCGCACCACCTCGGCCACGCCGCTCGAGAAGTCGACGACGGTGGTCGGCTCCGCGCCGCAGTCGCCGGAGTCGACCACGGCGTCCACCACGTGATCGAGCCGCTCCTTGATTTCCCAGCCCTGCGTCAGCGGATCCTCCTCGTCCGGCAGCAGCAGCGTGCTGGACAGCAGCGGTTCCCCCAGCTCGGCCAGGAGGGCCTGCACAAAGTTGTGGTCCGGAATGCGCACGCCCACGGTCTTTTTCTTCGGGTGCAGCAACCTGCGGGGCACCTCCTTCGTGGCGGGCAGGATAAAGGTGTAGCTGCCCGGCGTGACAGATTTGATGCTGCGGAACACGTCATTGCCGATGTTCACGAACTGACCCAGCTGTGCGAAGTCCCGGCAGACCAGCGTGAAGTGGTGCTTGCTGTCGAGCTGGCGGATGGTGCGGATCCTGTCCAGCGCCTCTTTGTTGCCCAGCTGCGCCCCGAGGGCGTAGCACGAGTCTGTGGGATAGGCGATCAGGCCGCCCGAATGAAGGAGATCCACGATCTGGGAAATTGCGCGCGGCTGTGGGTCCTCGGGGTGAACATCAAAGTATCTCGCCATGCCAAGAGCCTACGGCCCGCACGAGGTTCACGCACTCATCCCATCTGCGCCCAGGAAACAGCCGCTGGCGCACGCCTATTGATCCCGCCCGCACGGGCGCTTCAACGACGCCGGCCAAGTGAAAGAATGGCGGCATGGCACGGGAACGGATTGTCATTGGCCTGGCCGGCGGCGATGAGGGGGAGACCCTGATCCGCCGCGCCGCCAGGATCCTCGACGGAGCACAGGGCGGAGAGCTGCTTGCTGTGCACATCCGCTCTTCCGACGACGTCACGGGCGAGTCGCCCCGGGCCCTTGAATCCCAGCGCCGGATGGCGATTGAGCTCGGTGGCAGCTACCACACGGTCGCCGCATCCGACCCCGCCCGGGCCCTCCTCGATTTCGCCGCCAACGCCGGCGCCACCCGGGTGGTCATCGGGCAGTCGCGCCGCCGGCGGATGGCAGGGTTCCTGCGGGGTGCCAGCGTGGATACGCGGGTGGTGCGTGGCGCCGGCGACATCGACGTCCAGGTCGTTTCCCGCCCCCTCGCTGGACGTCCCGGCAACCGTGCACGGCAATGGGAGCTCGGCCGCGTGCGGGTCGGCATCGGATTTGGGCTGGCGGCCACTGTTCCGGTTGTTGTGCAGTCGCTGCTCGCCATGGCTGACCACAGTGTGGCTACCGCCGCGCTGCTTCAGCTGGCGGGCGCCGTGGCGGTCGCGCTGGTCGGCGGGCTGTGGCCCGCCGTCGCCGGAGCGCTCTGGAGCAGCCTGCTGGTCAATTATTTCTCCACGCCGCCGCTGGGCGACCTCGCCATCAGCGACCCCCAGGACCTGCTGTCCCTGGGCGTGTTCGTCGGAGTATCCGTGGCGGTGGCAGGCGTGGTGGACAGGTCGGCCCGGCGCTCCAAGGAGGCTGCGCGGGCCCGTGCAGAGGCGACAACGCTCGGCGATCTCGCCCTTGGCGCCTCCCGTTCGGAGGACACCGTCAACGGCCTGCTGACGCAGGCACTGGATGTGTTTGGTGCCAGAGGTGCCGGAGTGTTCGCCGTCGACGGTGGAGCAACCGGTGCCACAGGAGTCCCGGACGCCGCCGGCCACGCCCCGCCGCCGGGGGACGCCGGGGGTGACAAGCTGCGGCTGCTCGCGAGCGCCGGCGAGTTGACGGAACGGGAGCGCGGCGGCGCCGATTTCGCCGGCAACACGGTCGAAAAGCTCGACGGCGGAACCTGGCTCGTGCTGTTCGGCCGGACCGTGCCGGCCGCCGAAAGCCGGCTGCTGGGTGCGTTCGCGGTCCACGTGATGGCCCAGCTTGAACGCCAGCAACTGGCAGCCAGCCGCCTCGAGGTTGTGCGGCTGGCCGAAGGGAACACCATGCGCACAGCGATTCTGCGGGCTGTGTCCCATGACCTCCGGACGCCGCTGGCCGGGATTAAGCTCGCGGTGGGCGGCCTTCTCCAAACGGCAGTGACGTACAGCCCGGGGGAGGAAAAGGAACTGTTGGAAACCATCGATGAATGCACGGACCGGCTCGATGTCCTGGTGGGAAACCTCCTGGACATGTCAAGGATCACGGCCGACTCGGTACGGCCGCTGCTCAGGCCCGTCCGGTGGTCCGAAGTGGTTCCTCCGGCCCTCCGGGGACTTCCCGACGGCGCAGTGCGGGTGGAACTTGCGGCCAACATGCCGGCTGTTGATGCTGATCCGGGATTGCTGGAACGCGTCATCGCCAACATTGCCGAGAACGCAGTCAAGTACGCGCCCGGTTCGGACGTCGTTGTCAGCGGGGTGCCAGGAGGCCTGAGCCTGTCCGACCTTGAAGGACGTCCCGCGGGCGAGCTCCGAATCATCGATCACGGAAGCGGCGTGCCTGCCCGGAATGTGGTGGATATGTTCAGGCCGTTCCAGCGGCTGGATGACGTGCCGCAGACCACCGGCGTGGGCCTTGGCCTCGCCGTTGCCAAGGGATTCGTTACCGCGATGGGAGGCGAACTTTCTGCCACCGAAACCCCCGGCGGGGGCCTGACCATGGTTCTCCGGCTTCCCCTGTCTGCCGGCCCCGTGGGCGGGACCGGCGGGGCCGGGTTCCCGGATTCGGCGGCCGGCAGCGGCGCGGACTACCCCAGGGAGGCGGCCCTGTGACCGGAGTACTGGTGGTGGACGATGACCAGCATCTGCTGAAGGCCCTTCGGATAACCCTGCAAGCCCACGGGTACAGCGTGGACACTGCTGCCGACGGCAGGTCGGCCTTGCTGGCGGCGTCACAGCACCCGCCGGCCCTCGTGGTCCTGGATCTCGGTCTGCCGGACATGGACGGAGCTGAGGTGCTCCGGGAGCTCCGCCGCTGGAGCGCCGCGCCTGTCCTGGTGCTCTCGGCGCGGCACGGTTCCGCCGACAAAGTGGAAGCCCTCGACGCGGGGGCAGATGACTACATCACCAAGCCGTTCGGCCTTGAGGAACTCCTGGCCCGGCTGCGCGCCCTGCGGCGACGGGCTCCCGGGCCGGAGGCCGAACCCAAGGTGACGACGGCCGAGTTCACCGTGGACCTGGGGCAGCGGCTCGTCACACGGAACGGACAGCCCGTGCGGCTCACTCCGACCGAATGGAGCATCCTTGAACTGCTTGTCCGCAACCCGGGGAAGCTCATTACGCAGCAGCAGATCCTGGCGACAGTCTGGGGACCTGCCTACGAGAAGGAAGCCAACTACCTGCGGGTGTACATCGCGCAGCTCCGGCGCAAGCTCGAGGTAGACACCGGTAACCCGCGGCATCTGCTGACCGAAGCGGGCATCGGCTACCGGTTCCGGCCCTGAGCCCAGCGAAGCCCTATGAAGCGCAGCCGGATTGGGGCAACATGTGTAGTGCGGTCCGCCACAGACGTGGCACCTCACCAGTTCAGCCCTTAAGGAGAATCCTGTGCCCACTGTGCTCAACCCGTACCTTGGCTTCCGCGACAACGCCCGCGACGCGATGACCTTCTACCAGTCTGTCTTCGGCGGAGATCTGGTTCTCAGCTCGTTCGGGGATTTCCAGGCCAGCCAGGACCCCTCCGAAGCGGACAAGATCATGCACGGAATGCTGACCACGGACACCGGTATGGTCCTCATGGGCGCCGATACGCCCAACTCCATGGACTACACGCCGGGGAACACCATCTCGGTCTCTCTCAGTGGCGACGACGACGCTGAGCTGCGCGGCTACTGGGACAAGCTGTCGGTCGACGGCGGCTCCGTCACAGTGCCGCTTGAACAGGCGCCGTGGGGTGACACCTTCGGCATGTGTACCGACAGGTTCGGCGTTGCGTGGCTGGTGAACATCGCCGGTTCGCAGGCAGCGCCTGCTTCTTAACAGCGCAGCGGCGCAACGTTACGGCGGCGCAACCGGCACCTGAAGGATCTCTGCAGTCGACCATTTCACCAGTCGATCACTTCACCACGGCCGGTTGCCCGCCGTTCCCTTGAGGTACGGGCGGCCCGGTGCAACGATGGATGCGTGCAGCCTATCCTTGATTTCCTTGCCCACTACTGGTGGCTCGTTTTTCCACTGAGCGGGCTGGTCGGTGGTTGGACCCGATCATGGTCCAAAGCGAGCGAGCGCAGGCACCAGCGCAGGATCGAGCTCTACCGGCTCAGGAACCAGGCAGTGACCGCAGAACGAGCCAGCGAGTCCGAAGTGGCGGCACTGCTGGCCGCACATGATGACGTGAACAGCAGGTGGCTCGACTATGAGCTTGATGTCGGAAAGCTTATCGACTATCCGGTCATGACGGATGTCCGGGAGCCCCTGACTGTCGCGTTCCTGAGGGCAAAGCGGGAAGCGGACGGACTGCGTCCTGCCGGTCCGGGGGATGTGGAGAGCAGGTCGCGCCTCGATGAGTACCGGGCGGCCGTGCGCGGATACGAAGTCGCCTTTGACGTCGCCGAGCGGGAGGCACGGAGAATCAAGGACAGCAACTTTTCCGGGCCAGAGCGCCAGCGTCTGGCCACCGCCCGGAAGTTGCTGCGGATCGCTGAGGATAAGGCCGCTACGCCCGCCGAGCGACAGACCGCCTATAAGCGGGCGCGGCGGGAGCTGGACGGTCTGATCGCCCTGCCGGACGCCACCCGGGCGGCGCTGGAAGCGAAGATCGCGGGGATGCTGGACGCCGCCTCCTGAAACCATCGCGGGCGGCCAGGCGGGGGCGGTCAGGCGGGAGCGCTCAGCGGGGAGGGCTCCAGGCCCACTCGCGGATCTCCGGAAGATCCTCAAAGTGCTCACGAATATACTCGGCGTGGGCTGCCAGCTGCCGGTTGCAATGATCAGCCAGGTCCTCCGCTCCCGGGAGCTCCCGGGGCAGCCGTCGCAGTGCTTCCAGCGCCAGGTGGTAACGGCTCATTCTGTTGACCACCACCATGTCGAAAGGTGTGGTGGTGGTTCCCTGCTGGCTGTAGCCCCGGACGTGGAACCGTTCCGGGTTGGGACGCCCATGCAGCAGCTGGTGGAACGAGCGGGCGTAACCGTGCCAGGCGACAACGACATCGCACTTGTCGGTAAACAGGCGGCTGAACGCAGTGTCGTCGAGGCCATGCGGGTGGGTGTCCCGGGGCGGCAGCACCATGGCGTCCATGACGTTGACCACGCGGATCCGGGCCTGGGGCACGTGACGCTGAAGCAGCCAGGCCGCGGCCAGCGCCTCCTCCGTGGGGATGTCCCCGGCGCAGGCCAGGACAAGGTCAGGATCGGCGGTGGTCGCCGGCTCCTCGTTGCCGGCCCAGTCCCACCGCGATGCACCGGCCGCGGCGTGGGCCCGCGCTTCCGCCAGGGTGAGGTACTGCGGATGGGATTGCTTGTCCACGACGACGAGGTTGACGTAGTCCGTGCTCAGCAGTGCGTGCTCCGCGGCCACGAGCAGCGTGTTGGTGTCCGGCGGCAGATAGATCCTCGTCACCTCGCCCGAGAGTGAAAGCACGGTATCGATCAGGCCCGGGCCCTGGTGGCTGAAGCCGTTGTGGTCATTGCGCCAGCACGTTGAGGTCAGCAGGATGTTGAGGCTGGGAACGGGGGAGCGCCATTCGAGGTCACGCGCATGCTGCAGCCACTTGGCATGCTGGACGGCCATCGAGGCGCTGACCATGGCGAACGCCTCATAGCTGGCGAAGAACCCGTGCCGGCCGGTCAGGGCGTAGCCTTCCAGCCAGCCCTGGCAGAGATGCTCAGACAGCACCTCCATCACCCGTCCGTCAGCGGAGACATGATCCGCCGGAGCATCCCCGGCCTTCGGCGGAACCAGGAGGCACCTGTCGGTCGCCGCGAACACGTCGCCCAGGCGGTTGCTGTTGGTCTCGTCAGGGCAGAAGAGCCGGAACCGGGGCATATCTTCTGTGGCGCGGTAGAGATCGCGGAACAGTTCCCCGAGCGGTTTGGTGGTCTCACTGCTGGTGGAGCCGGGCCGGCCCGGCTCCACCGCGTACTGCGCCAGATCCGGGATGACGAGCGGCACCGACGGCTGGCCGTTGGCCCACGGCGCAGATCCCATCCTCAGCCTGCCTTTGGGCGCGAGCGCGGCCAGCTCAGGAACGAGCCTCCCCTCGGCGTCGAACAGCTCTTCGGGTCTGTAGGAACGCATCCACTGTTCGAGCAGCGCGAGGTGTTCCGGATTGTCCTTGACGCCGGACAGCGGAACCTGGTGGGAACGGAAGGTTCCCTCCACCGGGCTGCCATCCACCGATTCCGGACCCGTCCAGCCCTTGGGTGTCCGCAGGATGATCGCGGGCCAGCGGGCCGCGGCTGTGACACCGTTGCTGCGGGCGTCCGCCTGGACTTCCCGGATGGTGGCATAGGCACCGTCCAGCGCGGCCGCCATGGCCCGGTGGACGGCGTCGGGCTCGTCGCCCGCAACGGTGACCGGATCCCAGCCGTTCGCCCGCAGGAGCGCCTCCACCTCCTCGTCGGAGCGGCGCCCCAGCACCGTGGGCCCCGAAATCTTGTGCCCATTGAGGTGGAGGATCGGCAGGACAGCGCCGTCCCTGGCGGGATTGAGGAAAAACGGAGCCACCCAGGAAGCGGCCAGCGGTCCAGTCTCGGCCTCGCCGTCACCGATCACGCAGGCGGCAATCAAGTCCGGGTTGTCCATGACCGCCCCGGTGCCGTGCATGAGCGAGTACCCCAGCTCACCGCCTTCGTGGATGGATCCCGGCGTGGCGGGCCCGACGTGGCTGCCGACCCCTCCTGGCGTCGAGAACTGCCGTGCCAGCCGCCTCAGGCCGGCAAGGTCCTGGCTGATGTCCGGATAAATCTCGGAGTAGGTGCCTTCCAAATACACGTTCGCCACCACCGATGGGCCGCCGTGTCCCGGGCCGGCGATGAAAAGGACGTTCGCGGCCGTCCTGCTGATCAGCCGGTTGAGGTGGACGTAGACCAGGGACAGCCCCGGTCCTGTGCCCCAGTGCCCGAGAAGCCTCGGTTTGATGTGGAGGGATTCCAGCGGTTCACGGAGCAGCGGATTCTCCTGGAGGTAGATTTGCGCCACCGTGAGGTAGTTGGCGGCATTCCAGTACCGGTGCAGCAGCTCAAGATCTTCAGCCGATAGTGCTTCGGCTGCGTCGGTGTTGTCCGTGCCCATGCCCCGTGCCTCTCGTCGGATCTGCTCCAGCGTTGACGGCCACAGTCTAACCCCGGAGTTGGCGGCCCAATCCGCGGCAAGGTGGGGTCGACGTCAAGAAGGTGAGATCAGATCCAGTTCGGTGCTGCCGGCACCTCGGGTAGGACTGTTCCGTTCTGTTCGGCGGTGACACCGGAGATGCCGCGGCCGGTGGCCCAGCGGACCACGTCTGCGAGCGTGCCCGAGATCACCAGCGGCGCGTCCGCCCCGGTGTCGCCGAACGTGAGCTCGGTCCCCGTCACCTTGATGAGGAGCCCTGTATCGGTGCCGCGGGTGTGCCAGGCGCCGGCGATGTCCTTCAGCAGCCGACTGAGTACCGGTGCGGGGATGTCGGTGAAGGTGGCGCCGTTGTTCAGGTCGACGGCGTGGACCCAGACTTCGCGGGTGCGCATCCACACTGTCTCTTCGGCGGGGACGGTCCGGCCCTGGACGGTCTTGACCTTGTGGTGCCAGGCGTCCTCGGGCAGGTCGCGCCACTCGACGTTCAGGTGCACGGCGGAATGGTCGAAGAGGTTCCGCAGCGCGATGGGGCTGAGCGTGGCACCGAAGTCGATTTCGTGGTCCCGCACCGACGTGGAGGCGTACATGGGTGTCTCCACGCCGGTGCCCGCCCACTCGACCAGCCGCGCGATGGCCCGCGCGTTGTAGCCGATGTGCGCCGTGACGTGGCGTCGGGTCCAGCCGGGCAGCAGCGAATCACCGTCGAGGTCCTGGTCGGAGAGTTCGTTGAGTTTGCGGGCGAAGAACGCCGTGCCCCGACGCGCCTGCAGCAGCCCCTCGAGCAGCTCTGGGTCCGTGGTCTGGTCGGTGCGGGCGGCCATCAGGCTTCCTTGACCACGCGGTTGTTCAGCTGGCCCAGGCCCTCGATGGTGGTCACGAGGACCTGGCCTTCCTGCAGGTACCGCTTGGGGTCCTGGGCGTGGCCCACCCCGCCGGGCGTGCCGGTGGCGATGACGTCGCCGGGGTTCAGCGTGATGATGGTGGAGATGTAGGAGACCAGGAATTCCGGGGTGAAGACGAGGTCGCCGGTGGGGGTCTGCTGCTGGATCTCGCCGTCCACTGCGGAGGTCATCAGCGGACCGGCGGAGAACTCATCCTTGGTCACCAGGGCCGGACCGAACGGAGTGCTGTTCTCCCAGGTCTTGCCCTGGAGCCACTGGATGGTGCGGAACTGGTAGTCGCGCATGCTGATGTCATTCAGCACGGAGTAGCCGGCGATGTGCTCTGCGGCGTCCGCTTCGCTGATCCGGCGGCCCTTCTTGCCGATCACGACGGCGAGCTCGGCTTCCCAGTCCACGGTGTCCGATTCCTGCGGGAGGGCCAGGTCATCGTTGGGGCCGATCAGGGATTCCTGGTACTTCGCGAACAGGGTGGGGTACTCCGGGATATCCCGGCCCATTTCCTTGATGTGGTTGCGGTAGTTGTGGCCCACGCAGATGATCTTGCCCGGGGCAGGGACGACGGCGGCGAGGTCGGCGCCGTCGAGCGGGTGCGTTGCGCCGCTGGCCGCCTTTGCCTTCTCTTCCCAGGCGGAGTCGCGGAGGAGTTCCCCGACGTCGGCGAAGCCGTCGATTTCGGTGAGGGTGTCGCCGTCCTGGCGGACGGCCGTGGTTCCAGTTTTATCCCCAATGGAGAGGCGGAGGGTAAGGAGTCTCATTTACTTGCGTCCTTCGGTGTAGGTGCGGTTGAAGTTCAGGCGTTCGAGGATGGGGGCGTCGCTGAAGCGGAACAGGTCAAACTCCGTCTCGGCCTGGAGGGACCATTCCTGCCAGGACGGGACGACGAACAGGTCGCCCTTGGCCAGGGTCCTGGTTTCGCCGTTCAGCACCACGGTGCCGGTGCCCTCGAAGACCTGCCAGACACTGGAGCCGACCTCGCGCAGCGACTCGGTGGTGGCGCCGGCGCGGAGGCGGTGGAATTCGGCCCGGATGGTGGGCATCACGTCCCCGCCGGTGGTGGGGTTGGAGTACCGGATGGCGGCGTGGCCCTGGGACACGGTGGCCGGATGCCCCTCGTCCTCGAGCAGCAGTTGCTCGCGCAAGGCCCGGTCGGTGTGCTCCCAGCGGTACGCGGCGATGGGGGAGTTCGTGGTGTCATCCAGGCCCGAAAGCGGCCGCAGGCCCGGGTGCGCCCAGAGCCGTTCGGAACGGGAAATGTCAGGGGTGGCCTCGTCCGTGACGCGTTCGGTGCCGAATTCGAAGAACCCGGCGTCCGCATAGTGCACGAACGGGATGTCCAGGCCGTCGATCCAGGCCATCGGCTGGTCGGTGTCGTTGTGGTGGCCATGGAAGTTCCAGCCCGGCGTCAGCAGGAAATCCCCGCGGCGCATTGCCACCGGATCCCCGTTGACCACGGTCCAGACGCCTTCGCCCTCCACGACGAACCGGAACGCGTTCTGGGAGTGCCGGTGTTCCGGGGCGGTCTCGTGGGCGCCGAGGTACTGGATTGCCGCCCACAGGGTAGGCGTGGCATACGGCGTACCGGACAGGCCCGGGTTCGCCAGGGCAATGGCGCGGCGCTCACCGCCCCGGCCCACCGGGACCAGGTCCCCGGCGCGGGCGGCCAGCGGGTACAGGTCGCTCCAGCGCCAGACATGCGGCACGGCCTTCGGGGACGGGACCATCGGCATCAGGTCCGCGATCTCGGTCCACAGCGGGATCAGGTTACCGCTTTCGAAGTCGCGGTACAGCTGCTCGAGCTGGACGGTCTCTTCGGCCGTCGGCTCCGGGACGGTCTGCCCGGCGGCAACTGATTTTTGCGTTGCGTTCTCGGCGCTGATGGACACAGGGGCCTCCTCGGTGGGTGCGGATAGCGTTTGGGCGTACATCCGACTGTAGAGACCTACCGATGTGATCCCCACGATATTCTGCCTGCCAGAATTATCTAGGGGGTAACCCGCTGGGAGCGCTTAGCCCGGCTCGGCGGGATTGGCGGCGATGTCTATTTCCAGCTGCCGCCGCGTCTCCAGCATCACAGCCACCAGGCCGGCATCGAACAGCCTGCGGAACCTGGCCACCGGAGTGGCGACGCTGAGGGCGCCTACCACTACGCCCTTCCCGTTATGGAGGGCCATGCCCAGGGCGCTGATCCCGTCCTCGGTCCCTTCGAAGTTGGCGGCAAAGCCGTTGGTGCGGACGGTCTCCAGTTCCCGCAGGAAGGCCGGATACTCAGCGTCCGGAATACTGTCGCCGCCGATCTCAGCGTTCTGGCTGCGGAACAGCTGGTCGATCATCGCAGGCTCAAGCTCGGCGAGCATCGCCTTGCCGCCCGACGCCTTGCTGGCCGGCAGCACTGTGCCCTGCCGGTCACCCACGCGGAGAACATTGGTACTTTCAACCGTGTCCAGGAACCGGACCTTTGTCCCCACCCGGATCATCAGGTTGACCGTCTCGTTCACCCGGGAGCACAGCAGCTCCATATGGGGACGGGCCAGGTCTCTCAAAAGCCGCGTCCAGCTGACCCCCGCGGGACCCGCCCCCATGGCGGGCCCCGGCACGTAGCGGCGGGATTCATCCTGGACCGCAAAACCGCGGTACACCAGCATGGCTAAGAGCCGGTGGGCAGTGGAGGGCGCAACCCCGAGCTCCTTCGCCGCATCCTTCAGACGGAGGCTCCCGCCGTCGCGCAGCAACTGAAGCAGCTGGAGCGCGTTGTCCACCGCCTCAATGGAGTATGTGGGTTTCTTCTGGAGGGGCAAGTTCTGCACGACAGAATTTTATAGGTTCCCGATGGCGACTGCCACCACAGTGGTGGGATGAATCACATACCTTCCGCTGCGGCGCCGGAGCGGTCCACCAACGGCGCAACCCTGGCGGCCGGGCCCTCGTCCCGGTTCCCCAAACAAACTGCCATGGCAGTTCTTGTTTGCTGGCTCCTGGTCGTCTTCGACGGCTACGACCTCATCGTGTACGGCACTGTGCAGTCGTCGCTCATCAACAACACCGGCTGGGGCCTGACGAAGGCCACAGCCGGCACCGTCGGTTCCATGGCTTTCCTGGGGATGATGATCGGCGCCATATTTGCCGGCCGGATGTCTGACACCTTCGGGCGCCGCCGGACGATCCTGGGATGCGCGATCGTGTTCTCGGCCTTCACCATCCTGTGCGCCTTCGCTCCGAGCGCCCCTGTCTTCGGCGGGCTCCGGCTGCTGGCCGGCATCGGGCTCGGCGGGCTGGTTCCCTCGGCCAACGCGCTGGTGGCGGAACTGGTGCCGGCAAAATGGCGGTCCACCATTGCCACCCTGATGATGTCCGGTGTTCCGATCGGCGGCTCCATTGCAGCGCTGGCGGGCATTCCGCTCATTCCTGCCTTTGGCTGGCCGGTGATGTTCCTCATCGCGGTTCTGGCACTGCTCGTTGTCATTCCGCTGGGATATCGCTACCTGCCCGAGACTCTGGCCCCGGTGCGTGCCGGTGGCCAGGCCACGGAACCTGCCGGCTTTGGTTTCCTGCTCCGCGCCCCTTACCTGGGCATGAGCGTGCTGTTCGCCATTTCCACCCTGGTGACGCTCTTCGCCTGGTACGGCCTGGGCACCTGGCTGCCCAACCTCATGCAGCTTGCGGGCTACAACCTTGGCTCAGCACTGACGTTCGCCCTGGCGCTGAACCTCGGTGCTGTCGCCGGCTCGGTCATCACCGCCTGGGCAGGCACGCGCTTCGGACCCATTCCGACGGCGATAGCGGCGGCCGCCGTCGCCGCCGTCGCCCTGGTGGTCCTGGTGGCGGGGCCTCCCGTCACCGTCGTTTATCTGATGCTGGTTCTTGCAGGCGTCGGAACGCACGGCACCCAGTGCCTGATCATTGCGGCGGTGGCCAGCCACTACCCGGCGCACCTCCGCGGCACCGCGCTGGGCTGGGCACTCGGCGTCGGCCGCATCGGTGCCGTCGCGGCGCCCCAGGTGGGTGGGCTGCTGCTCGCAGCCGGCCTGGGCGTCAATTCGAACTTCCTGGCATTCGCGGGAGCGGCCGCCGTGGCCGCCGTTCTGCTCGGAGCCATCGGAATCAAAATCAATTCAAAAACCCCAACCTCAGTAGGAGCTCACAATGTCTGACCGGAAAACGTCCACCGATGTCCTCGTTATTGGCGGAGGAATGGCCGGCCTGGCCGGAGCCCTGGCGCTGCGCGAGAACGGCGCCGACGTGACGCTCGTTGAACGTGCACCGGAATTCGGCGAGGTCGGAGCCGGCCTTCAGATGGCCCCGAACGCCTCACGGGTTTTGAAGCGGTGGGGCCTTCTGGACAAGGCGCTGGAGATCGGCGTCCAGCCCAAGCACCTTGTTTTCCGCGATGCAGTCACCGGCGAGGAGCTCACCCGCCAGACGCTCGGCGGCGAGTTCGAGGAACGCTACGGCGCGCCGTACGTCGTGATCCACCGCAGCGACCTGCACCGGGTCCTCCTGGAAGCTTGCCAGGATGCCGGCGTCCGGCTGGTCAACGACGTCATGGTGGAAAGCGTGGAGACCGTGAACGGCCGGGGCGTGGCCCACACCGCCGGGGGCACCGACTTCGAAGCCGATGTTGTGATCGGCGCCGACGGCCTCAAGTCCACCCTCCGCCCCGCAATTGCGCAGGACGGCCCCGTCTCGTCGTCCTACGTCGCCTACCGGGGCACTGTGCCGATCACGGAGAACACCCCCAAGGCCGATCTGGAAGACGTCATCGTCTACCTCGGACCGGACTGCCACCTCGTGCAGTACCCGCTGCGCAAGGGCGAACTGCTGAACACCGTGGCCGTCTTCAAGTCGCCGTCGTTCGAGCGCGGCGAGGAGCAGTACGGCGGCGTGGACGAACTCCAGGCCGCCTATAAGGACTGTGTGCCGGCAGTCCAGGAGGCGCTCAAGAACCTGGCCACGGGCATCCGCTGGCCCATGTACGACCGCGACCCGATCGAAAACTGGGTTGCGGGCCGGATGGTCCTGATGGGCGACGCCGCGCACCCGATGCTGCAGTATCTCGCCCAGGGCGCGTGCCAGGCCCTCGAGGACGCCGCTGTGCTGCAGGACGCCAGCCACGGCACGGTGTTCACCGACGACGGCGTGGACCCAGCCGCCTGGGACCAGGCCATCAGCGACTTCAACGCACGGCGTGCCGCCCGGACGGCCCGCGTCCAGCGCACCGCGCGTGTCTGGGGCGAGTCCTGGCACGTTTCGGGACTGGCTCGGACCCTGCGGAACCTGCTCTTCAAGAGCCGCAAAGACGGGGACTTCCAGTACAACGACTGGCTGTACGGCCAGGACAACGACGGCGTTCCCGCCGCCTCGGCCCCGGCCGGCCGGGTCAGGGTGCCCGCCTGAGCCCTCGGGTTCCGACAACGTCAACAGCTTGTCCAGGAAGGCCGGACGCGGCAAAAACCGCGTCCGGCCTTCCTGTGTCCCCATAAGCTGGAGATGGACCGAATCGGGCGGCTCGGTGTTCAAGGCGCCGTGTGCAGGACGGCGCTTTATCCAAGAGGCACTGTGATCAGGAGGCATCGTGGCCAATTCATCCTCGGGTGAATCCGTCATCCGC
Organism: Arthrobacter sp. Bi83; assembly: GCF_918698095.1. Classification (GTDB taxonomy): domain Bacteria; phylum Actinomycetota; class Actinomycetes; order Actinomycetales; family Micrococcaceae; genus Arthrobacter. The sequence goes on along the minus strand of NZ_CAKKLY010000004.1, from coordinate 45,489 downwards.
CGCTTCGTCACGATCGTCGGCGCCTTCGACGAGATCCATCGAAGCATGACCGTCGCGGCCCTCGCCCGCCGCACCGGACTGCCCGTCACCACCACCTACCGGCTCGTGGACGAAATGCTGTCCGAGGGCCTGCTGGAGCGGGGACCGGCCGGCGTGCAGATCGGCACGCGCCTCTGGGAACTCGTTTTCCGCAGTTCGCGAATGCTCGGACTCCGCGAGGCCGCCCTGCCCTTCATGGAGGACGTCCAGGCCGTAGTCCAGTACTCCACCACGCTCGGCATCCTCGATTCGGACGAGGTGCTCTACATCGAGCGGCTCGGCGCCAGCTCGTCGATCGTCAACATCACCCGGATCGCCGGCCGGCTTCCGCTGCACGGCACCTCGTCAGGCCTGGTCCTGCTGGCCCACTCCGCCCCGGAATACCAGGACAGGATCCTGTCCCGGCCGCTTAAGAAGTACACGGAAACTACCGCCACAGACCCGCTGGCCCTCCGCCGGCAGCTGGCTGAGATCCGGCAGCGCGGGTACGCGGCCATGCCCGGATTCATCGTTCCCGAATCCAGCGGCATCGCCGTACCGGTCACGGGCCCCGACAACACGGTGATTGCAGCCCTGAGTGTGGTGGTGCCGCGCAACGAGGAAAACATCCAGACCCGCGTCCCCGTGCTCATGGCAGCCGCCCGCGGCATTTCCCGGTCCCTCGGCCGGCGAGAACAGCTCACGGGTACGGTGCGGCAGAGCAGGGACGTCCCGGATTACCGATGAACGGAAATGATGTGGTTCCCTTCACATCCGCCCTGCCAGTCTGTGGTGAGAGGTAAAAGAACCGCACCAAACACTGCGGAGCAGAACCGGTAGAGACCCCGTACGGGGCCACCCCACCCCACACACGAGCCGACCCGGCTCTGTTTCGTGCTGCCCGCAGGATCGGTGCCCGATCACACCAGCCGCATCGGAGCGGCAGGAGGAGCATGCAATGAACGCCAGTCGGGTAGCAGGAAAAACCGCGGTGGTCACCGGCGGCAGGGGAGACCTGGGCAGCGCCACTGTCCGCCTCCTCGCAGAGCACGGCGCAAAGGTGGCCAGCCTGGACATCGCCGGAACGCCGCCGGCTGTGAGGCACAGCGGTGGCACCGAGTACGACGTCGACGTCACCAATGAGGACAGCGTCGCCGCCGCGGTGGCCAGGATCCGCAACGACCTCGGCGCCCCCGACATCCTGGTCAACGCCGCCGGCATTATCGGCCCGGCAGGAGCATCGCACACCGCCTCGGTCCCGGACTTCGACCTCATCTTCAACGTGAACGTCAAGGGCGTCTGGCTCATGACCAAGCATGTGGTGCCCGGCATGATGGAAAACAAGGCCGGGAGCATCATCAACTTCTCCTCCATCCACGGGCTCACCGGCGGCCGCAACGTCCCGCTCTACCATGCCACCAAGGGGGCAGTCCGGCTCCTGAGCAAATCAGATGCCGCCGCCTACGGCGCCCACGGAATCCGCGTCAACTCCATCCATCCCGGATCCATGAACACCAGGATGAGCCGGCGCTCCGCGGAGCAGTCCGACGTCGGAGCCGAGCGCTACTACAGGCAGCTGGTGGGCTCCAACCCGCTGCCCCGGCAGGGCGAGCCGGACGAAATCGCCTACGGCGTCCTCTACCTGGCGTCCGACGAGTCCCGGTTCACCACCGGCTCCGAACTTGTGATCGACGGCGGCTACACCGCCGTCTGATCCGCGCCTGCGAGCGCCGCACCATTCCTTCCGCACAACCAAGCTTCAGCTGAAAGGCCATGCCATGAAATTCCTCTACGGAACCCCCGCGGACCGCTACGACGTCGTCGTCGTCGGCTCCGGCGCCGGTGCCCTGACTGCCGCCGCCACCGCGGCGCACGCCGGCAAGTCCGTCGTTGTCCTCGAAAAGTCTGCCCTGCTGGGCGGAACGTCCGCCGTCTCCGGCGGGATGTTGTGGGTGGCGGACAACCACCACGCCAGGGCTGCCGGCATCACCGACTCCAAGGAAGCCGCCCGGACATACGTCGCCGCAGTGGCGCGGGGGCGGGGGCGCCGTGAGCTCCTGGACGCCGCCCTGGACTATGGGGACACCATGCTCCGCTACACGGAAGAGGAACTGGGCCTCAGGTTCCTGTTCCTGAACAACTTCCCCGACTACCGCCAGGACCTGCCAGGCTCCGTGGAAGGCGGACGCACCGTGGAGCCCGAGCTCTTCAACATCCGCGAAGCCCTCGGCGACCTCGCCGCGCACGTGCGCTCCGACGGCCGGGCACCCTTCACCATGCAGGAATACGAAAACTGGGGTGCCTTCACCAAGTTCCCGTGGGCCGACCTCAACCGCCGCCAGGCCGAGGGCCTCGTGGCCAAGGGACACGCCCTTGTTTCCATGCTGCTCGCCAGCCTGGTCCGCGACGGCGCGGCCCTCGCCGTCGGCGCGCGGGGGCACCGGCTTCTGACCAGCGGCGGCCGGGTGACCGGCGTTGAACTGGAGACCGGGGAACAGATTCAGGCCAACGACGGCGTGGTCCTTGCCACCGGCGGCTTTGAATGGGACCGTCAGCTGGCCGACTCCCTGCTGGCGTCCCGGCTGTACGCGATGTGCTCCACGCCGTCGAACACCGGTGACGGGCTGAAGATGTCCCAGCGCGTTGGCGGCCAGACCCGGGGCACGCGCGAAGCATGGTGGGCTCCGATGGCGATCACGGGGGACACCCGGGACGGACAGCCGGTGGGCACCCTGCTCCGCTTCGAACGCCAGGGTCCCGGGTCCATCATGGTCAACCGCAACGGCGAGCGCTTCGCCAACGAATCCCAGAACTACAACGACCTCGCCCGCTGCCTGCAGTCGTGGGATTCGCCCAACAACCGGACACTGAACACGCCGGCCCATGTGGTGTTCGACCACACGTACCTGGAGCGCTACGGCGTCCTGGCCCACCGCGCAGGCATGCCCACGCCGGACTACCTGATTGAGGCGCCCACCCTGGCAGAACTGGCAGTCAGGATCGGCGTGCCTGCGGGCAAGCTGACCGCCACCGTGGACCGGTTCAACGAGTTCGCCGTCAAGGGCGAGGACCCCGATTTCGGCCGGGGTGAGAGCGCCTACGACAAGTACTGGGGTGACGACGACTGCCCATGGCCCAACCCGTCCCTCGGACCGCTGCAGAACGGTCCCTACTACGCCCTGGAAGTAGTCAACGGTGCGTTCGGCAGCAACGGCGGCGTGGCCACCGACGGCCGGGGACGGGTGCTCGACGTCGACAACCAGCCGATCGCCGGGCTGTTCGCCGCCGGCAACACCACCGAAAATGCCTACGCGGCCGGTTACCCGGGCGCCGGGGCGACCCTGGGCCCCATCATGACGATGGGCTACCTCGCAGGACGGACAGCCGCCGGCCAAAGTGCCAGCTACCCGGCCGGGGAGCGGGCAGCCGCTCTCGCCGGAGCCCGGCCATGATGCGGCACGCCGTCCTGTTCCGCTTCAAACCGGACTTCCCGGCGTCCGACCGGCAGGCCTGGATCGACGGCCTGAACCGCATGGATGGAAACATCCCCGGCCTGCTGTGCCTCACCCACGGCCCCGACGTCATGGGCACCGAACGGTCGTTCGACTACGCCATCGTGGCCGACTTCGCGTCAGTGGACGACGTCGCCGTCTACAACACGCACCCGCTGCACGAACCGCTGAAGAAATACTCCTTTCCGAACAGCGAACAAATCCTCTCGGTCGATTTCCACCTCTAGTCCCGTCCATCCGGATACGGTCCCGTCCGGGTGGACAAGATCCCGTCCATCCCGACAAGACCCCGTCCGCCCGGACTACGACGTCCCAAGGAGATTCACATGTCCACAAATTCACCTGCCGGCGCAGCAGAGTTTGCGCCACCGCGCAAGACGCCTGGCAAGGCCGCCCTCGCATCCTTCCTGGGCAGCACGCTCGAGTACTACGACTTCTTCATCTACGGCTCTGCCGCAGCGCTGGTGTTCAGCCACTTGTTCTTCCCCAGCGGCAACCCGGCCGTCGGACTGGTGGCCTCCTTCGCCACTTTCGGCGTCGCCTATGTGGCGCGGCCCATCGGCGGGCTGGTCATGGGGCACTTCGGCGACAGGCTGGGACGGAAACGCACGCTGCTGTTCACTCTCGGCATGATGGGACTGGCGTCGCTGGGCATCGGGTTCCTTCCCACCTATGAGCAGGTGGGTGTCTGGGCGCCCATCCTGCTGACCGCCGGCCGGCTGCTCCAGGGATTCTCCGCGGGCGCAGAGTCAGCGGGTGCCTCCACGCTCACGCTTGAGCATTCCCCGGAGGGGCGGCGCGGCTTCTTCACCAGCTTTGTCATGACCGGTTACGCCTCCGGCATGGTGTTGGCCACCCTGGTATTCATCCCGATTTCAGCCCTGCCGCAGGACCAGCTGATGAGCTGGGGCTGGCGCGTCCCCTTCTGGCTCTCCGTGGCAGTGCTGGCCATCGCTTACTGGGTCCGCACGCATCTGGACGAGACCCCCGTCTTCGAAGAGGCCCAACAGTTCGACGAGGTCAAGTCACTGCCTATCCGCGATGTGTTCAGATTCCAGACGCCTGACGTGCTGCGCGTGATCGGCATGTCCATCATGTCCGTCATGCAGACAGTCTTCACGGTGTTCGGCCTCGCCTATGCCACCGGCACGGTAGGTCTGGACAAGGCCTCAGTCCTCACGGTGAATGCCGTCTCCATTGGGCTGTCGATGTTCGTGATGCCCGTGACGGCTCAGCTCTCGGACCGCGTGGGGAGGCGCCCGCTCCTCATCACGGCAGCCCTTGGCTGCTCTGCGACCATCTTCGGGTACTTCTGGGCCCTGGGCACCGGGAACATGACCCTGATCTTCCTGGCCGCCTTCGTCAACATGACCCTCTTCTACTCATGCTTCAACGGCATCTGGCCGGCCTTCTTCGCGGAACAGTTCGCAGCGCCCATCAGGTATTCCGCCATGGCCATCGGAAACCAGCTTGGCCTGATGGTGGCAGGATTCGCCCCGATGATCGCCGGGCTGTTGCTGGGCGCTGGACGGAACGGCTGGATTCCTGTGGCCCTGTTTGCCGCAGCCTGCATGGTGATCGCCGGAATAGCTGCCTACTTCTCCCGGGAGACGGCCCGGACGCCCATAGCGGATCTGGGCGGCCCATACCTGAAGGGCGTGGCGGACCGTCGAAGTGCCAGGCCCTTGCCCGCCCGGACGCCAGTTCCGTAGCGTTGGCCTCAGAGCCTTGGGCGGCCCGAGCCCGGGCCGCCCAAAGCCGGCGTCCGCCCAGACGCATCGCCAGGCGGCCTGGCGGGAGAGGCCGTGGCCAGGACCGCGCCGGAAGGACCAAGCCATGGGAAACGTGTCGCTGTACCTGGACGTCGACGGCGTGGTGTGCCCGTTCGGGGCCACCGGCGACACCCCCTGGGGCTCGGCGTGGACGTACGCCTACGCCGGGATGCTTGAGGTTGCGTATGCGGGGGAGCTGGTGGTGGCCCTGAACCGGCTGGCACCGACCCCCGGTCTCCGCTGCGTGTGGCTCACGAGCTGGGAAGAACTGGCACCGGCGGTCCTTTGCCCGGTCACCGGGCTCGACGGCGGCCAGTGGCCGGTGCTGACCGCGGACGGCGCGGGAGGCGGGGCGGACTGGTGGAAGCTCGAGGCAATCCAGGCGGACGTCGAATTCACCCGTCCCGAGCGGATCATCTGGATTGACGACCAGCTCGCCTTCGAGGGCCGGGCCCAGGCATGGGCAGGAGTGCTCGGTGCCCGCGCCCTGCTGGTTTCGCCTGACCCGAGGCGCGGACTGTCACCGGTGGAGCTCGACTCCATCCGGATTTTCGCGGAGGACACGGTTTGACCTGATCCTCAGGGCGCGTACGATCTATAAGGTTTCAAACCCGTCCTGCAACCACCCGCAAGTCACACCGGCCGAACAGCCGGTGAACTATGCTTTGCAGGGCAGGCAGGGGAAAGTGGAACTGCTGACCGTCGACTCTGCAGATTGGGCAACAGGTGGATATCACCTTCATGGTGGCGCTGGTCATAGCGCTGGCATTATTTTTCGACTTCACCAACGGCTTTCACGACACGGCGAATGCGATGGCTACACCCATTGCCACCGGTGCCATCAAACCGAAGACGGCAGTTGCGCTCGCGGCGGTCCTGAACCTGGTGGGCGCCTTCCTGTCAACGGAAGTGGCAAAGACCGTCTCAGGCGGCATCATCCGCGAGGGAGCCGACGGCGTCCAGATCACCCCGGACATCATCTTCGCGGGGCTCATGGGTGCCATCCTCTGGAACATGGTCACCTGGCTCAAAGGGCTGCCGTCGAGTTCCTCGCACGCCCTGTTCGGCGGACTGATCGGCGCAGCCATTGCAGGCATCGGGTTTAATTCCGTGAACCTCGAGACCCTGCTGCAAAAGGTCATTCTGCCGGCCGTCTTCGCCCCGGTCATCGCCGGCGTGGTCGCTTACATCTGTACCCGCATCGCCTACGCGCTCACGTCCCGGCACGATCCCGAGACCGGCAGCAAGCTCACGCAGAAACGCGGCGGCTTCCGGACCGGCCAGATCTTCACCTCAAGCCTGGTGGCACTGGCGCACGGCACGAACGACGCCCAGAAGACCATGGGCATCATCACCCTGGTGCTGATCGCGGCCGGCACGCAGAGTCCGGGCACCGGACCGCAGCTGTGGGTCATCGGCGCTTGCGCCCTGGCCATCGCCGTTGGCACGTATGCGGGCGGCTGGCGGATCATCAGGACCATGGGCGCCGGGCTTACCGAAGTGAAGCCCGCGCAGGGCTTCGCGGCAGAGTCCAGCACCGCCTCCGCCATTCTTGCCTCGTCGCATCTGGGCTTCGCCCTCTCCACCACCCAGGTGGCCTCCGGATCAGTGATCGGCTCGGGGATGGGCCGCAAGGGCACAACCGTCCGTTGGGGGATGGTGGGGCGCATCGCCCTCGGCTGGCTCTTTACCCTTCCCGCTGCCGGCATCGTTGGCGCCCTCACCGCGCTCCTCGTCAAGACAGGTGTTGTGGGCGTGGTCATCGCTGCGGTCGCCGGCACCGGAGCCGTGCTCTATATGTTCCTGGTTTCACGCAAGTCCGAAGTGGGCCACCACAACGCCGTGGAGGTCGAAGAAGCCGGACAGGCTGTCCGTTTCGCGAAGAAGAAAGCCCTCGCCCGGGCACGTGCCAAGGCGAACAATCCGAAGGATTCTCAGCAATGAAGTGGTTGGAACTCCTCACAGTAGCCGGAGCCACGCTCGTGGCCGCGGTAACCGTAGTGGTCCTCTATTCCCTGGGTGTCCGCCTGACTGCCATTGCCGGAGACCGCCAGGTCACCGCTCCCGTGTGGGTCCGCTACCTCGCCTACGCCTGCTTTGGGCTCTGCGGCATCGCCGTACTCTTCGGGCTGTACCTGATCATCCCTTACTTCAGCGGCTAACCCACCGACGCCACACAAGCCTCTGCGGCCTCTGGGAACCACGGCCGGGGATGGCTAGTCTTAGACCATGCCCAGCGTCCAGTACTACGTTGCATCGTCCCTCGACGGATTCATCGCCACCGCTGATGACGATCTTGCCTGGCTGCTCCAGTTCGACGGCTTCGACGGCGGCAAGGAGAGCTACGACTCGTTCATGGCCGGCGTCGGCTGCATCGTCATGGGCGGCACCACCTACCAGTGGCTGATGGACCACGAGTCCGGCAATTGGCCCTATCCCGAAACCCCTTGCTGGGTCTTCACCCACCACGAATTCACAGCACCCCCGGGCGCAGACGTCACCTTCGTGCGGGGGCAGGTCCAGGAGTTCGCCAGGGACTTCACGGGCGATGCCGCCGGGAGGAATGTGTGGGTGGTGGGCGGCGGTGACCTTGCGGCCCAGTTCGCCGATGCCGGCCTGCTGGACGAGCTCATCGTCTCGATCATCCCCGTGGTGCTGGGCCAGGGGAAGCGGCTGCTTCCCCTGAACGTCCCGACGCCGCCACTTGAGTTGGTTGAGTCCCGCACCCAGGGGCGGGGGATCGTGGAGCTCCGCTACCGTTTCGGCGGAGAGGCCGGATAGGCCGGATAGCGTACCCGGCACGCCGGAAGGCGGCCTGAGCGCCGCCAGACGCCAGTGTGGCCGGCCCGGTGATGCTACGTGTTGATGTCCCGGATCAGGTTGGTGATCCGGGCTGTCGAAAGCCTGCGGCCGTGCTCATCGGTCATGACGATTTCGTGGGTGGTGAGCGTGCGGCCGAGATGGATGGCCGTGCAGGTTCCCGTCACGGTGCCAGCCGCGATGGCCCGGTGATGCGTAGCGCCCACCTCGATGCCAAGCGCCTGGCGCCCGGGGCCGGCGTGCATGCCGGCCGCGAAGGAACCGAGGGTTTCCGCGAGCACTACATGGGCGCCGCCGTGCAGGATCCCTGCCACCTGGGTATTCCCTTCCACCGGCATGGTGGCCACCGTCCGCTCGGGGCTCATTTCCAGGAAGCGGATCCCCATCTTCACCACCAGGGCGCCGATGCCGAACTCGCCGAGCCAATCGTGCAGCTGCTCCGGGACGCCGGCCGTGATCAGTTCGTCCTTGAACCGCACCTCTTCGGCGGGCTGGCCGGGCGTGAAATTGTCCATCATGGCAACTAGGCTGGCACCTGTGAGTGAAACTACCAAACCGGCCCCTTTCCCGTCCGACGCCGACACCCTGCAGGATATTGCGGTCCCGCGTCCCGCCGGCCCCGCTGCTTCCGCGACCGTGGCCCCGGTTATTCCCCTGACGGACCAGCCGCGCCTCCTGGTGCTGGACGGACACTCCATGGCGTTCCGGGCCTTCTTTGCCCTCCCTGCTGACAAGTTCTCCACGTCCGCTGGCCAGCACACCAACGCCATCCACGGCTTCACGTCCATGCTCATCAACCTGATCAAGGAGCAGAAGCCCACCCACATTGCCGTGGCCTTCGATGTCTCGGACGAAACCACCCACCGCAAGGCCGAGTACAGCGAGTACAAGGGCGGGCGCAATGAGACGCCCAGGGAGATGAGCGGCCAGATCGATCTCATCGACAAAGTCATGGGCGCGTGGGGCATCAAGACCATCAAGATGCCCGGCTACGAAGCGGACGACATCCTGGCGACCCTCGCCGCAATGGGTGAACAGGCAGGCTTCGAGGTACTTCTCGTGTCCGGCGACCGTGATGCCTTCCAGCTGATTACGGACAACGTCTTTGTGCTGTACCCCAGGAAGGGCGTCAGCGACATTCCCCGGATGGATGCCACAGCCATCCAGGAAAAGTACTTTGTCAGCCCGGCCCAGTACTCGGACCTCGCCGCCCTGGTCGGGGAGACCGCGGACAACCTCCCTGGCGTTCCCGGCGTCGGCCCCAAGACGGCGGCCAAGTGGATCAACCTGTACGGCGGGCTGGAGGGGGTTCTGGAGAACCTCGACGCGATCGGCGGGAAGGTGGGGGACGCCCTCCGCGAAAACGTCGAGGACGTCAAGCGCAACCGGCGGCTGAACAGGCTCCACACTGATCTTCAGCTCCCGGTAACGCTGGACGAACTCGCGGAACCCCGCCCGGACGAGGCCGCCCTGGAGCAACTGTTCGACGACCTTGAATTCAAGACCATCCGTACGCGGCTCTTCGCCCTCTACGGCAGCGACGACGTGGAATCCGCTAAGCGGGAGAGCATCGACACGCCGGCTTTTGTGGCCCCTTCCGGCGCTACTGAGCTGAGTGCTTTCCTGGCGGCCGGAGCCGGTAAGCGGTCGGCCGTCGCCGTTGACCTGGTGCCCGGCCGCATCGGCGAAGACGCCGCAGCACTGGCCATTGTCCGTGACGACGCCGCCGTCTACATCGACCTCGCCGCCCAGGACGCCGCAGCGGAAAACGTCCTGGCGGAGTGGCTGCGTGACGGGCAAGCCCCGAAGGTCATGCATGGCTACAAGGCAGCCCTGAAAGCCCTGTCCAGCCGTGGCCTGGGCCTGGAAGGTGTAGTGGATGACACCTCCATCTCCGGGTACCTCATCCAGCCGGACCGCCGCACGTATGAGCTCGCCGAACTGGCTCAGCACCACCTCAACATCAGCATGTCAGCCGAGACCGCCAAGGCAGGCCAGCTTGAGCTGTCGTTCGACGGCGACGACGCCGCCGCTGCCGACGCGCTGGTCCGGGTAGCCGCGGTAGTCCAGGCCCTGAGCCGTTTCTTCGAATCGGAACTGACGGAACGCAAGGCGGCGGACCTGCTGACCACCCTGGAGCTGCCCGTCAGCCGGGTTCTGGCCGACATGGAACTCGCTGGCATCGCCATCGACATGCCGCGCATGGACGAACAGCTTGCGGATCTCGCGAAGGTGATCGACAACGCCCAGGAACTCGCCTTCGCCGCGATCGGCCACGAGGTCAATCTCGGATCGCCCAAGCAGCTGCAGACGGTACTCTTCGAAGAACTCCAGCTGCCGAAGACCAAGAAGATCAAGTCCGGCTACACCACCGACGCCGCGTCGCTCAAGAACCTGCTGGAGAAAACAGGGCACGAATTCCTGGTCCAGCTCATGGCCCACCGCGAGTCCTCGAAGCTGCGCCAGATGCTGGAATCGCTCAAGAAGTCCGTTACCGAAGACGGCCGGATCCACACCACGTATGCGCAGAACGTGGCAGCCACCGGCCGGATCTCCTCCAACAACCCCAACCTGCAGAACATCCCCATCCGCAGCGAGGAAGGCCGGCGCGTCCGCGGCATCTTTGTGGTCAGCGAAGGCTACGACTGCCTGCTGTCCGCGGACTACTCACAGATCGAAATGCGCATCATGGCCCACCTCTCGGGGGACGCCGGCCTGATCCAGGCCTACAAGGAAGGCGAAGACCTCCACCGCTTCGTGGGTTCCAACATCTTCCATGTGCCCACCGATCAGGTGACCAGTGCCATGCGATCGAAGGTCAAGGCGATGTCCTACGGCCTCGCCTACGGCCTGACCTCGTTCGGCCTCTCCAAACAGCTGGAGATCTCCGTCGACGAGGCACGGACACTCATGAAGGACTACTTCGACCGGTTCGGCGCCGTCCGCGACTACCTCCGCGGCGTGGTGGACCAGGCCCGGATCGACGGTTACACCGCCACGATCGAGGGGCGCCGCCGCTACCTCCCGGACCTCACCAGCACGGACCGGCAGCTGCGCGAGAACGCTGAGCGCATTGCCCTGAACTCTCCCATCCAGGGGTCGGCGGCTGACATCATCAAACGCGCCATGCTGGGCGTGCACTCCGAACTCGCAGCCCAGGGCCTCAAATCGCGCATGCTCCTGCAGGTCCATGACGAACTGGTCCTGGAGGTCGCAGCGGGGGAACGCGAGGCGGTGGAGAAGCTGGTCACCGAACAGATGGGCGCCGCGGCCCAGCTGAGCGTTCCGCTGGACGTCCAGATCGGCGTCGGCCCCAGCTGGTACGACGCCGGCCACTAGCAGTTTCAGGAAGCGCAGGGCGCCGGAGCGGCGCCCTGCGCGCGTCATACATTCGCGTTCAAGGGGGAGCAGTACGTGGCAGACGAGTATGAGATCAGGCGGTTCAGGGCAGCGGACAAGGGAGCTCCGGATTATCCCTGGGGAACCGACTGGATCCGCGCGGTGGGCTTCGGTTTCCATGACAGCCGCAGGAACGACGAGTTCGTGGACAAGCTCATGGCCATGTACCGGGCGGACAACCGCGAGCTCACCGGCGTCTACCAGACGGGGGAGGTGGCGCCGCATTCCCTGGGCGCTGAGATTCCCGTGGCAACGTTCGGGACGCTGCGCAAGAATCTGAACATCGGCTACGGACGGCAGCTGGAGGCCCAGCTGGTCACCGCAGTGACAGTGCGGGGGACGCACCGGCGGCAGGGGCTGCTGCGCCGGATGATGGCCGAGGACCTCGCGGCCGCAAAAGCCGACGGCCTGGCGGTGGCCGCGCTCACTGCGTCCGAGGGGTCGATCTACGGCCGCTTCGGCTACGGCGTTGCCACGTTCGAGCGCACGGTGAAGGTGGATACCGGGCCCAGGTTCCGGCTTCGCCATACCGCAACCGGCACGGTGGAAATCGCGGACCGGAAAGTCCTCCTGGACCTGGCGCCCCAGGTGTTCGAAGGGGTCCACCGGCTGACTCCGGGCTCGATCGTGCGGCAGGAAGCCTACCGCCAGACTGTGTCCGGCACGTGCGGCCGCGACGGCGCCGAGGATGAGTCCATCAAGTGCGCCCTCCACTATGACGCGGCGGGCTCGGTCGACGGCTACGTTTCATACAAGTTCGCCGGCTGGGACACCAAGCCCTACACCATCGAACTGGTTGACCTGGTGGCAGCCACCGATGCCGCCTACCTGGAACTCTGGCAGTTCCTCGGCAGCATCGACCTGACCGGCCGGGTCAGCTGGGCAGACGCCCCTGTGGACGACCCCCTGACGTGGGCGCTGGAGGATCCGCGGTGCATCGAGTCTTCGGACCAGAGGGACATGCTGTGGCTCCGGATCCTGGACACCGGCAAGGCCCTTTCCGCGCGGCACTATTCCGCGGACGGGTCCCTGGTTCTTGGGGTCAGCGACGGCCTTGGCTTTGCGGGCGGCACGTTCATCCTGGATGTCACCGGAGGCAGCGCGAGGGTCACGGAGGCTCCGGCCGGATCGCGCCCGGAGCTTTCGCTGGACGTCGCTGAACTCGGTTCCATCTACCTTGGTGCGGTCTGTCCGGTGACGCTGGCCTCGGCCGGGCGGATCACCGAGCATGCCCTGGGAGCTGCGCTGAAAGCGCGCCTCATGTTCGCCGTCGAACGCGCGCCGCACTGCCTGACGCACTTCTGACGGTGTTCGCGCAGGTCGCGGGCCTGCACGGCAGCCCAGGCGCTTTGACCGGCCTTGGCGCGGGCCACTATAATAAACGGGCGTGTACTACGTGCACGTATCTACAATCCACAAAATCAGGATGACCCGGCAAATCCACCGGATTTGCCGAGACCTGCGCCTGCGTTCAATAACGCGGGCGTGGTGGTTTGCCTGACCGACTAACTATCCACAACGGAGCCCCTACTACATGACCATCACCTCCACCGAGAAGCCCGGTACCCCCGTAGTCGCGATTAACGACATCGGTACCGCTGAGGACTTCCTCGCAGCTGTCGACGCCACCATCAAGTACTTCAACGACGGAGACCTCGTCGAAGGTACCGTCGTCAAGGTCGACCGCGACGAAGTTCTGCTCGACATCGGTTACAAGACCGAAGGTGTCATCCCCTCCCGCGAGCTTTCCATCAAGCACGACGTTGACCCCGGAGACGTCGTCTCCGTTGGCGATCAGGTCGAAGCCCTGGTGCTCACCAAGGAAGACAAAGAAGGCCGCCTGATCCTCTCCAAGAAGCGTGCTCAGTACGAGCGCGCCTGGGGCGACATCGAGAAGGTCAAGGAAGAAGACGGTGTCGTCACCGGTACCGTCATCGAGGTTGTCAAGGGTGGTCTTATCCTCGACATCGGTCTGCGTGGCTTCCTGCCCGCGTCCCTCGTCGAGATGCGCCGTGTGCGCGACCTCGCTCCGTACATCGGTCAGCAGATCGAAGCCAAGATCATCGAGCTGGACAAGAACCGCAACAACGTTGTGCTGTCCCGCCGTGCATGGCTCGAGCAGACCCAGTCCGAGGTCCGCTCCACGTTCCTCAACAAGCTGGAAAAGGGCCAGGTCCGTCCCGGCGTCGTTTCCTCCATCGTCAACTTCGGTGCCTTCGTGGACCTTGGCGGCGTAGACGGCCTCGTCCACGTTTCCGAGCTGTCCTGGAAGCACATCGACCACCCGTCCGAGGTTGTCGAAGTTGGCCAGGAAGTCACCGTCGAGGTTCTCGAGGTCGACCTGGACCGCGAGCGCGTCTCCCTGTCGCTCAAGGCTACGCAGGAAGACCCGTGGCAGACCTTCGCCCGCACCCACGCCCTCGGCCAGGTTGTTCCGGGTAAGGTCACCAAGCTGGTTCCGTTCGGTGCGTTCGTTCGCGTCGAAGACGGCATCGAAGGCCTGGTCCACATCTCCGAGCTCGCTGTCCGCCACGTTGAGCTGGCTGAGCAGGTTGTCTCCGTTGGTGACGAGCTGTTCGTCAAGGTCATCGACATCGACCTCGAGCGCCGCCGCATCTCCCTCTCCCTCAAGCAGGCTAACGAGGGCGTTGACGCCGACAGCACCGAATTCGATCCGGCACTCTACGGCATGGCCGCTGAGTACGACGAAGAGGGCAACTACAAGTACCCGGAGGGCTTCGACCCGGAGTCCAACGAGTGGCTTGAAGGCTACGAGAACCAGCGCGCCGCCTGGGAGCAGCAGTACGCTGACGCCCAGACCCGCTGGGAAGCACACAAGAAGCAGGTTGCCCAGCACGCTGCCGACGACGCTGCAGCTGCAACGTCCGGCGACAGCGACTCCGGCACCACCAGCTACTCCTCCGAGCCGGCTGCAACCGAGACCGGTGCAGGCACGCTTGCTTCGGACGAGGCTCTTGCAGCACTGCGCGAGAAGCTGACCGGCAACTAATTGCCCCAGCGCTGGTGACACCGGCGTGCTGCTAGCCGGCCCCTAAGGCCGGAGAGCAGGACGCCGGCACAGCACGCGGAAAGGTGGCCGTCCCTTCGGGGACGGCCACCTTTTTGCATATGTCCGGTGCGTATCACCGCGCGCTGTGTGGGCTAACACCAGTAACCCTGGGAAGCAAGAAACTAAGCTGATTAATAATCAGCAGCGGAGCGGCCCGTCAACCCAGTCCGTGCCCTCCGGCTCCAGGTCCGCTCTTCCGGCCGTCATGGCGGCGAGCCGCCCGGCCGCATCTGCCAGGACACGCGGTGAGTCCGGCAGGGCGAGCCGCAGGACTGTTGACTGGGACTCATAACCGGTTTCGGCCATGACGTAGCCGGCGGCCCGGAGATCGTTCTCCAGGCGCCCGGCCGCGGCATGGGCCACCCGGACGGCACAGAGGCGCAGCCGGCTGCGGTTCACCAGGGGAGCGAGTTCGAGGGCTGCGGACACCGATTCGGAGTAGGCGCGCACCAGCCCGCCGGCACCCAGGAGTATTCCGCCAAAGTAACGCACGACGACGGCACTGATGTCGCTGAGGTCCGTCACCCCCGGGGCGGTTTCCCGCCGGATCAGCGCCTCCAGCATGGGGATCCCGGCCGTCCCGGAGGGTTCGCCGTCGTCGCTGGAGCGCTGGATGTCCCGGTCCGGGCCCAGAACGAACGCCGAGCAATGGTGCCGGGCGTCGTGGAATTCGCGGCGCAGGCCCGCCACCAGGGCCCGTGCGCCGTCTTCGCTGTCCGTGCGGCGCAGCACTGTTATGAAACGCGATCGCTTGATCTCCAGCTCGTGGCGGAAATCGGGTCCAGCGGCAAGGGTCGTGTATGACGACGTCCTGCTCTCCTGGGAATCTGCGTCGTCAGCCACCGGTTCAGTTTAGTCTTGGGGAGTGCTGAAGATCGGATTGACGGGCGGCATCGCCTCGGGGAAATCGATGGTGGCGTCACGCCTTCAGGAGCTGGGGGCGGTCCTCGTCGACGCAGACGCCATAGCCCGCGATGTTGTGGAGCCGGGCACGCCTGGCCTAGCCGCGGTGGTGCAGACGTTCGGGCCGGATATCCTCGGCGCCGACGGGCGGCTGGACCGGCCGCGGCTCGGGGCCGTCGTGTTCGGGGACCAGGAACGGCGGGCAGTGCTGAATGGCATTGTCCATCCCCTGGTGCGGCAGCAGGCCGCCGCGGTGATCGCCGCCGCCCCCGCGGACGCCGTCGTGGTCCAGGACATCCCGCTCCTGGTGGAAACCGGTCAGGAAAGCAGTTTTCATCTCGTGGTTGTGGTGGATGCGGCGGGAGACGTCCGGGTCCGGCGGATGGTCGAGCACCGCAACATGACCGAGGAAGAGGCCCGCTCCCGGATGGCGGCCCAGGCGGCCCGTGATGTCAGGCTCGCGGCCGCCGACGTCGTGCTGGACAACTCCGGGACGCCGGAGGACCTGCGGCTTGCCGTGGACCGGCTGTGGGAGGACCGGCTCGTGCCCTTTGCCCGGAACGTCAGCAAAGCTGCCGTTGCTCCCCGGCATGGTGGACCGGTATTGGCCGCGCACGACCCTGACTGGCGACGTCAGGCATCCCTGCTCATGGCCCGGCTCCGGGCGGCCGCCCCTGACGACGTCCTGGCCGTGGACCACATCGGATCCACGGCCGTGCCCGGACTCTCCGCCAAGAACGTCATCGACCTTCAGCTGGCGGTGAAGGACATGGACGCGGCGGACCGCATCGCGCCATTGCTGGGCGACGCCGGCTTCCCCGTCTGGCCAGGGGTCCTGCTCGACAGCCCCACCTCACAACATTCGGATCCCGCAGCGTGGTCCAAGCGGCTCCACGGCAGCGCGGATCCGGGACGTCCCGTCAACGTCCATGTCCGCGTGGCCGACTCGCCTGGCTGGCGGTTCGCCCTGTGCTTCCGCGACTGGCTCACCGCGGACCAGGCTGCGCGGGATGCCTACGGGGCCGAGAAACACCGGGTCGCGGCACTCCATGCCTCAGACTCCTCCACGTCCGGGTACGCCGCGGACAAGGAACCCTGGTTCACGGAGACCGCCGGACCGGAAATGGAGCGGTGGGCCGAAAGCAGCGGCTGGCGGCCGCCGTCGTGGGAATCCGGGAGCACCTCCGGCGGCACGTCCGGCACAGCCTAAAGCTGAATCAGGAGTTCCTGTCCGTGCCCCGCTGTAGATTAGGTACATGAGTCTTGCCCAGGAAATCAACCGCATCGTGGCGCCCTTCGAGGTCATCAGCGAGTTCCAGCCGGCGGGTGACCAGCCAGCCGCCATCGCGGAACTGACCGAACGAATCAAGAACGGTGAGAAGGACGTCGTGCTGCTGGGCGCCACCGGTACAGGCAAGAGCGCGACAACGGCCTGGCTGATCGAGCAGGTCCAGCGGCCTACCCTGGTGATGGTGCAGAACAAGACCCTCGCTGCGCAGCTGGCCAACGAATTCCGCGAACTGCTCCCGAACAACGCGGTCGAGTACTTCGTCTCCTACTACGACTACTACCAGCCGGAAGCCTACGTGGCGCAGACGGACACCTTCATCGAAAAGGACTCGTCCGTCAACGAGGAAGTGGAGCGGCTCCGGCACTCCGCCACCAACGCTCTGCTGACGCGCAGGGACGTGATTGTGGTGGCTACGGTCTCCTGCATCTACGGCCTCGGCACTCCGGAAGAATACATCGCCGGCATGGTGACCCTCCGGAAGGGGGCGGAGATGAACCGCGACGATCTGCTCCGGAAATTTGTCTCCATGCAGTACGCCCGCAACGACATGGACTTCCACCGCGGCACGTTCCGCGTCCGCGGCGATACCGTGGAGATCATTCCGATGTACGAAGAGCTGGCCATCCGGATCGAGTTCTTCGGGGACGAGATTGAGAACATCCACACCCTTCATCCGCTGACCGGTGAAGTGATCCGGGACGAGGAGGAAATGTACGTCTTCCCGGCATCGCACTACGTGGCCGGTCCGGAACGCATGAGCAGGGCGATCAAGAGAATCGAAGACGAACTGGCCGAGCGCCTCGCTGTACTGGAAGGCCAGAACAAGCTCGTCGAAGCCCAGCGGCTCCGGATGCGCACCACCTATGACCTGGAAATGATGCAGCAGATGGGGTTCTGCAACGGCATTGAGAACTACTCCTCGCATATCGACGGCCGCGCCCGCGGGACCGCTCCGCACTGCCTCATCGACTACTTCCCGGACGATTTCCTCCTGGTGATTGATGAGTCCCACGTCACCGTGCCGCAGATCGGCGCCATGTACGAGGGCGACATGTCCCGCAAACGGAACCTGGTGGACCACGGCTTCAGGCTGCCCTCGGCGATGGACAACCGACCGCTCAAGTGGGACGAGTTCCAGGACCGCGTGGGTCAGGCGGTTTACCTGTCCGCTACCCCGGGCAAGTACGAGCTCGGCAAGGCCGACGGTTTCGTCCAGCAGATCATCCGGCCCACCGGCCTGATCGATCCCGAGGTCGTCGTCAAGCCCACCAAGGGCCAGATCGACGACCTCCTGGGTGAGATCCGGACCCGCACCGAGAAGAACGAACGCGTCCTGGTCACCACCCTCACCAAACGGATGGCAGAGGACCTCACCGACTACCTGCTGGGGCACGGCGTCAAAGTGGAGTACCTGCACTCGGACGTGGACACCCTCCGCCGTGTGGAACTGCTCCGCGAACTGCGCATGGGTGTCTTCGACGTTCTCGTAGGCATCAACCTGCTCCGAGAAGGCCTCGACCTCCCGGAGGTGTCGCTGGTCAGCATCCTGGACGCGGACAAGGAAGGCTTCCTGCGCTCCTCGACATCCCTGATCCAGACCATCGGGCGTGCCGCCCGCAACGTTTCCGGCCAGGTTCACATGTACGCGGACCGGATCACAGACTCGATGGCGCACGCGATCGACGAGACGAACCGGCGCCGCGCTATCCAGGTTGCCTACAACACGGAGCGCGGGATCGATCCCCAACCGCTCCGGAAGAAGATCGCGGACATCACGGACCAGCTCGCCAAGGAGGACGCCGACACCCAGGAGCTGCTGAACAACAACCGCCTGGCCAAGGGCGGCAAGCGGGGTAAGTCCGCGGCAAAGGGGGCAGCTACCGTGCGCGCGGACGGGCTCGCGGCCGCGCCGGCCGAGGACCTGGTGGGACTGATCGAGCAGCTGACCGAGCAGATGCACGGAGCTGCCGCGGAACTTCAGTTCGAGCTCGCGGCCCGGCTCCGCGACGAAGTGTCCGAGCTCAAAAAGGAACTGCGCCAGATGCAGGCTGCCGGCCACGCCTGAGCGGGTTGGCCAAAGCCAATGCGGGGGCGTTGTGTCCGGACAGTGGAACGCTGTCCGGGCTTTGGCACGTCCAGGGCGCGGGCAAGTGCCGGTGTGGGGTAAAGTTGAGGTCACGTAGGGGAGTATCCCAAGCGCTACGAACGTCAACACGCAAGGCACAGATGCCCTGCCGGGCGTAGCGGGCAACCACATCAGCACCAAGTGCATAGGTTCGCCGGAGAGACTTACACCGGTTTTCTGTACCCTGCGAAAGGTATCCCTGTGCAACTTCCCGTCTGGTTCGAGGTCGGCTCGTTCGTCGTCCTCGGCATCATCCTCGCTCTGGACCTGCTCCTGGTGCTGCGGCGCCCGCATGAGCCCTCGATGAAGGAAGCCGGCCTCTGGGTGACGTTCTACGTGGCCCTGGCCCTGCTTTTTGCCGGCGCAATGTTCCTGTTTACCGGCCCGGAGTTCGGCGGCCAGTTCGTTGCTGGCTGGGTGACTGAGTACAGCCTCAGCATCGACAACCTCTTCGTGTTCATCATCATCATGGCGCGCTTCTCCGTGCCGCGTAAGTACCAGCAGGAAGTGCTGATGGTGGGCATCATCATCGCCCTGATCCTGCGCGGCATCTTCATCATGCTCGGCGCCATTGTCATCGAGCAGTTCAGCTGGGTCTTCTACATCTTCGGTGCCTTCCTGCTCTGGACCGCTTGGAAGCAGGCCCAGGACGAAGGCGAAGACGAAGAGGACAAGGAAAATCCCCTCATTGCCCGCATCCGCAAGGTGATACCGATGTCGGAGAAGTTCGACGGCGGCAAGCTCCGCACCGTTGTGAACGGCAAGAAGGTCTTCACGCCGATGCTGATCGTCTTTGTGACCATCGGCATGACGGACCTGCTGTTCGCCGTGGACTCCATTCCGGCAATCTTCGGCCTGACCCAGAGCGCGTTCATCGTCTTCACCGCCAACATTTTCGCCCTCATGGGATTGCGGCAGCTCTACTTCCTGCTCGGCGGCCTGATGAACCGCCTCATTTACCTGAAGCACGCACTGTCGGTCATTCTGGCGTTCATCGGCGTGAAGCTCGTGCTGCACGCCATGCACGTTAACGAACTTCCGTTCATCAACGGCGGCCACCACATCGAGTGGGCCCCGGAGATCCCCACGTACCTCTCCCTCGCGGTCATCGTGGGCACCATCATCATCGCCGTGATCGCGAGCCTGGTCAGTTCCGGCGCACAGAAGGCCAAACTGGACGCCCGCCTCGAGGAGGACGCCCGGAAGAGCCTGAGCGACGTCGACTAGGTTTAGCAGGCGCCCAGTTCAGCGGGCGGCAGCCACGCTTGGCGGCGCTGAACAGACAACCCCGGCCGGCGGCCGGGGTTGTCTGTTTTTGCTATGCAGGCGGCGGGGGCTGAAGTGTCCGTTCGCGCCGGGGCGGAGGCTGTGTGCTGTCGTCAGCTGCGGACTGAACGGACCATGCCCAGCAGGCGGCTGAAGATCGCCTCGCCGTCGTCGGCAATGCCGTCGTGGTGGAAATCGCTTGATTCCCAGGTCTGCAGCCCCCGGACGGCTGCTGCAGTCTCCAGCGAGAGGCCCCGCTCCACATAAATGTCGTCGCTGTACACGGCGGCGGCGGCCGGGACGGTATTGGCTGCCAGCTGCGCTGTGTCGTACAGCGGCTTCCAGTCCGTCTTCGCGGCCAGCAGCTCCGCCACGTCTTTCAGCGGGCGCAGTGCCGCGTCCTGCTCGAAGTACCACGGGTAGACCATTTCGCCGGTCAGGAGCACCTCCGGGGCGTTCGGGCTAAACTCCGGGAACTCCCTGAGGACCCGCCATGCGGCCCAGTCCGTTGCCCGTCCCTGGCCGTAGATGGATTCGTGCATCAGCGCGTAGAGAGGGTTGCCCGCCCGAGAGACCAGCGAGCGGACCTGCTCCAGGAAGGCATCGGACAGCCGCGCACCGCGGGGTGTGTCCACGAAGGCGTCTTCCAGCAGGTGGTGCAAACCGTCCACCCGGGTGTTCCCGCCGAGGAAGGAGCCCACCATCTGGAACCGTTCCACGGTCAGGCGTTCGCCGCCCGGCAGGAATTCCTCGGTGTCGCGCAGGTGGCGGGCGATCCGGTTCACGGCCCCGCGGTCTTCCGGGTACCAGCCGTAATACTCGGCATTGCGGGCGGCCACGCGCTTGAACGTCTCGCGGTAGACCCTGTCGGCGGGTCCGGTGAGCGGGGCCAGGCCGCCGGTGATGAGGACCTCGCGCAGGCCGTCTGGCGCGAACGAGAGGTAGGTCAGTGCGCAGAAGCCGCCGTAGCTTTGCCCGTAGATGGTCCACGGCTCCGAGCCCAGGGCATGGCGAATCAGCTCGGCGTCGGCAACGATTGAATCGGCCCGGAAATGTTCAAGGTAACGGGCCTGGGCCGGGGCGTCACCGCGCGCGGGCAGCGTGTTGCGGTCGATGGGGGAGGACAGCCCGGTGCCCCGCTGGTCCAGCATGAGGATGCGGAAGTCCTTCGCGGCCGCCTTGCTCCAGCCGCCCAGGGACATCAGCCGGTTGCCGCGGCCGCCGGGGCCGCCCTGCAGGTACACGAGCCACGGCAGGCGTTCCGCGGCCGCTTCGCTGTGTTCTGTCGAGACGTATTCGCGGGCGAACACCGTGATGGTCTCGGAGTCCGCGCCGTTTGCGGCTGGACTGAAATGGTCCAGCGGGACGGAGAAGTAGTGTTCCGCGGTGCGCATCCCGCGGTATTCGTGCCTCGCGCGGACAGTATGGATGGCGGCATCCACCGCAGCCTCAGCCACGGACGCCGGCCCCGCTGCGGGTTCCGAACGCCGCCAGGGCGGCGCCGGTAAGCCGGAAGGTGGACCATTCCTCCATCGGGTTGGCACCGAGGTTCCGGTAGAAACTGATGGACGGTTCGTTCCAGTCCAGGACACTCCACTCAACCCGTGCGTAACCGCGTTCGACGGCGGTGGCGGCCAGATGCTGCAGCAGCGCCTTACCGTGGCCTTCGCCCCGCGCCTCCGGAGTGACGTAGAGGTCCTCCAGGTAGATGCCGTGGACACCTTCCCAGGTCGAGTAGTTCAGGAACCACAGTGCGAAGCCCCGGACCTGCCCGGCGTCGTTCTCCGCCATGTGGGCAAACACACGGGGGGTGTCGCCGAACAGCGCGGCCGTCAGCATCTCCGGAGTGTTCCGGACGGCGTCCGGTTCCTTCTCATAGATGGCCAGTTCATGGATCATCTGCAGGATTGCGGGGACGTCGTCTGGGGTTGCGGGACGGATTGCGCTCATGTATCCGAGCTTACTGTGTCCTCCCGTAAGGGGCTGGCCGTCAGAGCCTGTTGACCTCGGTCACCCGGACAACGGCGGTGCCGGTTTCGTCGGAGGCGGCCAGATCCACTTCGGCGGAGATGCCCCAGTCGTGGTTGCGGGCGGGGTCGTCGAAGATCTGGCGGACCTTCCATGCTTCCGGCCCCTCGGTGATCATCAGCAGTCCCGGCCCGCGGGCGTCGGGGCCGGTACCGATGTCGTCGTGTTCGTCGAAGTAGTCGTCCAGGACGTTCTCCCACCGGTCGGCGTCCCAGCCTGCATCGCCGTCGAGCTCGCCCAGCGCGGCCGCATTCTCGTCCGCGAAAAGCTCCACGCGCCGGAACATCTCGTTCCTGACCATGACGCGGAAGGCGCGGATGTTCGACGTCAGCGACGGCGGCGGGGGAGGCGGGGCGTCGTGGGGAGTCGGCGCCGCACCGGACGTCAGCTCCTCCCACTCGTCCAGCAGGCTCGAGTCGACCTGGCGGACCAGCTCGCCGAGCCAGGCGATGAGGTCCTCGAGATCATCCCGAAGGGCGTCCTGCGGCACGGTCTGCCGCAGGGCCTTGAAGCCGTCGGCGAGGTACCGCAGCACGATGCCTTCGGAGCGGGCCAGCCCGTAGAACTGGACGAACTCGCCGAAGTTCATGGCGCGTTCGTACATGTCCCGGATGATGGACTTCGGCGCCAGTTCAAAGTCGCCCACCCACGGCGCCGCCTTCCGGTAGACCTCAAAGGCTTCACCAAGGATTTCCCCGAGGGGCTGCGGGTACGTGACCTCATCGAGCATCGCCATGCGCTGGTCGTACTCGATGCCGTCCGCCTTCATCGCGGCGATGGCCTCACCCCGGGCCTTCTTCTGCTGGGCGGAGAGGATCTGACGCGGCTTTTCCAGCGTGGACTCGATGACAGAGACCACATCCAGTGCGTACGACGGCGATTCCGGATCCAGCAGTTCCAGCGCGGCCAGGGCAAAGGGGGAGAGCGGCTGGTTCAGGGCAAAGTTGGCCTGCAGATGGACTGTCAGGCGGACGCTCCTGCCGTCGGCGCCCTGCTCTGCCGGCGGGATGCGCTCTACCACCTCGGCGGCGAGCAGCTCGCGGTAAATCGCGAGCGCCTTCTTCATCAGCCGCAGCTGCGAAGGCCGCGTTTCATGGTTCTCGGTGAGCAGGCGCCGGGCAGCAGTGAAGGGATCACCGGGCCGTTCCATCAGGTTCATCAGCATCGCGTGGGTGACCGTGAAGCTGGAGGTGAGCGGGTCTGGAACAGATTCCACCAGGCGGTTGTAGGTGGGCTCGCCCCAGGACACGAAGCCTTCCGGCGGCTTCTTCTTGACCACCTGGCGCAGCTTCTTCTGGTCATCGCCGAACTTGGCGGTTGCCTTGGCCATCGCCTTGACGTTCTCGACCACGTGCTCCGGCGCCTGGACCACGACTGTGCCGGCGGTGTCGTAGCCGGCCCGGCCTGCGCGGCCGGCGATCTGATGGAATTCGCGGGAGTTGAGCAGGCGGGTGCGGACACCGTCGTATTTGCTCAGCGCGGTAAGCAGGACCGTACGGATGGGCACGTTGATGCCGACGCCCAGCGTGTCGGTGCCGCAGATGACCTTCAGCAGGCCCGCCTGGGCGAGCTGCTCCACCAGGCGGCGGTACTTGGGCAGCATGCCGGCGTGGTGCACGCCGATGCCGTGCCGGACCAGCCGGTTAAGGGTCTTGCCGAAGCCCGCGGCGAAGCGGAAGTTCGCGATCAGCTCGGCGATCCGGTCCTTCTCCTCGCGGCTGCAGACGTTGATGCTCATCAGCGTCTGGGCCCGTTCGATGGCTTCGGCCTGGCTGAAGTGAACCACATAGACGGGAACCTGCCTGGTGGACAGCAATTCCTCGAGCGTCTCGTGGACGGGGGTCTGGTGATAGTAGTAGTGCAGCGGAATAGGACGTTCCGCGGAACTGACGGTGGTGGTGGGCCGGCCCGTGAGCTCGGTCATCCCGGCCTCGAAGCGGCTCACGTCCCCGAGCGTGGCGGACATCAGGAGGAACTGGGCCTGCGGGAGCTCCAGGAGCGGGACCTGCCAGGCCCAGCCGCGCTGCGGATCCGCATAGAAATGGAACTCGTCCATGATGACCGCCCCAAGGTCCGCTGCGGCACCTTCCCGCAGCGCGATGTTGGCCAGGATTTCCGCCGTGCAGCAGATAATCGGGGCGTCCTGGTTGACGCCGGAATCGCCGGTGATCATGCCCACGTTCTCAGCCCCGAAAATGTCGCATAGGGCGAAGAACTTTTCCGAGACCAGGGCCTTGATGGGAGCCGTGTAGTAGCTGCGCTCCCCGCGGGCCATCGCCTGGAAGTGCGCGGCAATGGCCACTAGGGATTTGCCAGAACCGGTTGGTGTCGCAAGGATCACGTTGGCGCCGGAGGCGAATTCCATGATGGCTTCGTCCTGGGCGGCGTACAGCTCCAGTCCCCGGCTTTCCGTCCACTCCACGAACCGCAGGTAAAGAGTGTCCGGGTCAACCTCCGCCGTTGCGATCCGTGCGGCCGGGGAGGGGAGCTGTTCAACGAGTTTCATTGCTTTCCAGCTTAGTGCGTGTGCCTGCCTTGCGTGCTTTCTCCCGTGCCCGCCGCTAGGCTCGCGGTGGCTGCACGTTCAGGGCGGCCGCGGCGCAGGCTGACCGCACCTGACGCTGACCGCGCCGTCACGACCCACCGGAGGCCAAGTGCACTGGGATCCCGCGAAATACGTCCAGTTCGGCGACTACCGACAGCGCCCGTTTTTTGACCTGACCGGCCGCATAGACGCCGCCGCACCCCGTGAAGTGGTGGACCTGGGGTGCGGGCCGGGCAACCTGACGGCGGCCCTGGCGGAACGCTGGCCCGGGGCCCGGGTAGTGGGCCTCGATTCCTCGCCGGAGATGCTGTCCAAGGCTGAAATCCACGCGGCGGCACCGCGCCTGGAGTTCCGCCTCGGCGACATTGCCGGCTGGACGCCGTCGCCCGAGACCGACGTTGTGGTGAGCAACGCCGCGCTGCAGTGGATCCCGGAACACCGGGAACTGCTCCCAGGTTGGCTGGAAGCGCTGGGGCCGGGTGCGTGGTTCGCGCTCCAAGTGCCGGGCAACTTCGAGTCCCCTTCCCACACGCTCATGCGGGAACTCGCCGAGTCGCCGGGCTGGGCCGCAAGGCTCGACGGCGTCCTCCGCCACGATGACGCCGTTGCCGAGCCCGCACGGTACCTGGAGATCATGCTCGACGCCGGGTGCGCGGCTGATGCGTGGGAAACCACCTACCTGCAGCTGCTTTCCGGGGAAGACCCGGTGTTGGAGTGGGTGCGGGGGACAGGCCTGCGGCCTGTCCTGGCTGCTCTCACGCCGGAAGAGGGGGGCGAATTCGAGACCGAATATGCCGCGCTCCTGGCAAAGGCGTACCCCGGCACGGCCCATGGAACCGTCTTTCCGTTCCGAAGGATCTTCGCCGTGGCACGGAAGCTTTAGGGCGCGGTTCCCGGGTTCTTCTCCGGCCCTCTTTAATTGGGGCCGGCGGTGAACCGTAGGCGTTTCCGGCGCGTCTTTATAGACAACGAAGTGACGAATGTGATGTAGCTTACAATGGCGAGGCGGGCATGGGGACCGGTTAACCAGGCCCGTGTTCTGCCCCGGCGATGGAGGAGGCGCGGTGCTCTTTGGTTTGATGCGCCGCCTCCTCGGAGAACACCGCGCCACGGTGTGGGGCATCATCGTGCTGCAAATGCTCCAGACCGCCGGCAACCTGCTGCTCCCCACGCTGAACGCCAGCGTCATCGATGAAGGGATCCTGCCGCGGCGGACGGACGTGATCCTCCGCCTCGGCGGCTGGATGATCGGACTCTCCGTAGTCCAGGTGGCCGCCGCCCTCGGCGCGGGCTATCTCGGTGCCGCGGTGGCCATGAAGATCGGCCACCGTCTCCGGCGCGAACTTTTCGCTAAGGTCCAGGCCATGTCCTCCCAGGAAGTGGGTGCCTTCGGCGCTCCCAGCCTTGTCACCCGGGCCACGAACGACGTCCAGCAAATCCAGACCTTCGCCGTGCTGGTCTTCACCATGCTGGCCGCCGCGCCCGTCATGGGCATCGGCGGCATCATCCTGGCGATCCAGCAGGACGCGGCCCTGTCCGCCGTCGTGATCGCCATTGTTCCGCTCCTGGTGGTCATCATGGCCCTCATCGTGCGGCGCCTCATTCCGCTCTACCGCCAGGGCCAGGCTCTGATCGACGGCGCAACCAGGATCCTGCGCGAACAGATCATCGGTGCCAGCGTTATCCGGTCCTTCGTACGCCAGGACCACGAGGCGGCACGCTTTGCCGAGGCGAACCGCAAACTGACGGGCAACAACCTCCAATCGGCCCTCCTCGTCGCCGGCATGCTGCCCATGATCATGATCGTGGTGAACCTGTCGTCCGTGACGGTGGTCTGGTTCGGCGGCCACCTCATCCAAAGCGGCCAGATGCAAGTGGGGGCACTCACGGCCTTCATCGCGTACATCCTGCAAATCCTGCTCGCCATCATGATGGCCATGTACGTGTTCATGACCGCTCCCCGCGCGGCCGTCTGCGCTGAGCGCATCCAGGGCGTGCTGGACGTGGACCCGGCCATTGCGGGTCCGTCCCCGATCTCCCCGACCGGCGCTTTCGTCGACGGCGCTTTCGTCGAGGGTGCCGCTGCTGGCGGAATATCCGACGCCGGCACGCCGACCGGAGGAACGGTGGAATTCCGAGACGTCGTTTTCGCCTATCCGGGCGCAGAAACTCCGGTTCTGGCCGGCATCTCTTTCACGGCCGGCCCCGGGTCCGTCACCGCCATCATCGGTTCCACGGGAAGCGGCAAGAGCACACTGCTGAATCTGCTGCCGCGCTTCCTGGACGCCGTCGGCGGTGAAATCCGGTTCGGCGGACGGGACATCCGCACACTGCAGCTGGACGAGCTGCGGGGCCGGATGGCGGTGGTTCCACAGCGTGCCTACCTCTTTTCCGGCACCATCGCAGGAAACCTGCGCATGGCATCGCCCGCGGCCACGGACGAAGACCTGTGGCTGGCCCTCCGGCGGGCGCAGGCGGAAGAGTTTGTCCGCAACCTCCCGAACGGCCTGAACGCCGCGGTCGGGCAGGGCGGGGCCGGACTTTCGGGTGGCCAGCGGCAGCGTCTCTGCATTGCGCGCGCCATTCTCCGCAAGGCGGAGCTTTTCCTCTTCGACGACAGCTTCTCCGCTCTGGACTACGCCACGGAAGCCAGTGTCCGGGAGGCGCTGGTGCCCGCCCTGGAATCAGCCACCGTGATCATTGTTGCCGAGCGGATTTCCAGCATCGTGGACGCCAGCCAAATCCTCGTCCTGAATGACGGCCGACTGGTGGCCCAAGGGACCCACCCGGACCTCCTCCGGACTTCCCGGACCTACCGTGAGATCGCCGAATCGCAGCTCGCCCTGGACGAACTGCCATGAGAGGCGCACATGCCGCCGTGAGGCCGGTGAACATATTCTTGGCGGCTGCCGCCCGGCTCATCGGGCTGCTGCGTCCAGTCCGGGGCCGCATGTCCATTGCCGTTGCTGCCACCTGCGGTTTCGCAGCGCTCAACGTCGCGGCGCCGAAACTCCTCGGCGACGCCACGGACGTAGTGGTGGCGTCCTTTGTGGGCGGCACTTTAGACGAAGGCAAGCTGGCAGGGCTGCTCCTGTTGGTGGCGCTGATGTACGTCGGCACGTCGCTCTTCAACTGGCTTCAGGGCGCACTCACCGCCAGCGCCGTGCAGCGGCTCGTCTTCGGCCTCCGCGCTGCCGTCGAAGCAAAACTGCACCGGCTGCCGTCGTCGCACTTCCAGGAGCAGACGCGCGGTGACGTGCTCAGCCGGGCGACCAACGACGTCGACAATATCTCGCAGTCCCTCAACCAGTTGCTCACGCAGGTGATCATGGCCGTCCTCATGCTGTTGGGCTCACTGGCCATGATGCTCTGGATCTCGCCGCTGCTGGCGGCAATCGCCCTCATTTCCGTGCCGATATCCACTCTCATCACCGTGCTGATAGCCCGGAAGTCGCAGGCAGACTTCGCCGACCAGTGGGCTTCGACGGGAACGCTGAACGCCCACATCGAGGAATTCGTGACGGGCCACGAGGTGATCAAGGCATTTGGGCAGCAGGAAGCCGTGGCGGAGATTTTCGGGCACGGCAACGACCGCCTGGCCCGAACATCCGCCAGGGCACAATACGTTTCCGGCGCAGTGCAGCCGCTCATGGTGTTCATTGCAAACCTCAACTACGTGGCTGTGGCCGTGGTGGGTGCCCTCCAAGTCGCGGCCGGGACCATGACCATTGGCGGCATCCAGGCCTTCATCCAGTTCAGCAGGCTCTTCACGCAGCCCATGGGCCAGATCGGTGGAATGCTGACCCTGATGCAATCCTGCGCGGCGTCAGCGGAACGGGTTTTTTCCCTCCTGGACGCCGAAGAGATCCCTCCGGAGACTGCACCCGCCCTCCGGGAGCCAGAGAACCTGGGTGGGCGCATCGACTTCGATGACGTGACCTTCGGGTATGTCCCGGGCGTGCCCGCCGTGAGGGGGCTGACCTTTTCAGTCCTGCCAGGACAGACCGTGGCCATCGTCGGCCACACAGGCGCCGGGAAGACCACGGTAGTGAACCTGCTGATGCGTTTCTATGAGCTGGACTCCGGCCGAATCACTTTTGGCGGCACCGATATCGCCACCGTGCCGCTGGATTCACTGCGGTCCAACTTTGGTGTGGTGCTTCAGGACGTCTGGCTCTTCAGCGGGACGATCCGCGAAAACATTGAATACGGCTGGCCGGGGGCAAGCGACGCGGAAATCATTGCTGCAGCCGAAGCAACCCATGTTGACCACTTCGTCCGCGCCCTGCCGGGCGGCTACTCCACAGAGCTCGGGAACGACGGCGACTCGCTGAGCCAAGGGCAGCGGCAGCTCATCACCATTGCGCGGGCGGAACTGGCGGGGCGCGGCGTCCTGATTTTGGATGAGGCCACCAGCTCTGTCGACTCGCGGACAGAGGTGCAAATCCGGCTGGCCATGAACAGGCTGCGGCAGGGAAGGACCAGCTTCGTCATTGCCCACAGGTTGTCCACCATCCGCGACGCTGATCTAATCTTGGTCATGGATCACGGACGCATCGTTGAACAGGGAACCCACCAAAGCCTGCTGTCCGCGGGTGGACATTACACACGCCTCTACAACTCACAGTTCCGCCGCCTCGACCGGGCATACGTCACCGGGGACGCGGCAGCGGCGCGTGAGGGTGCGGGGCAGGGGAGTGCACGGCACCGGGGCGCCGGCAACGGTGGTACCGGGGTGTCGGCCCTGTGAGCGCCGGTCAGTCATTCCCCGGAGAGTGGAAACCCAACCACGGAAGTTCCGTGGCCCTCTACGAACAACTCCGGCTCCACGTCATCGAGCAGGCAGACCAGGGAAAGATTGCCCCCGGGACCCGGCTGCCCGCTGTCAGGAACCTTGCCGAGCTTCTCGGCGTCGCTCCCCACACGGTCGCCAGGGCCTACAAGGAGCTCGAAGCCGCCGGAGTTGTGGCCACCAAAGGGCGGAACGGGACGGTCGTGTGTGCCCGGGATGAACGCTGGGGTGCGCTCTCGGCGGCCGCCGCCGCATACGCCGACGCCGCCAAGTCGCAGGGCGCCAGCTTCGCCGAGGCCGTCCACCTGCTCGCCGCGGCCTACGACGCCGAATAGCAGGCCCGCATGGATATTCGAAGAAGTTTTCGATTAGCATTAGTGGGTGCCTAAAGCCGTAGCTGAAGAATCAGCCGTTGATGCCCACTCCGCCGTCGTGCCCCTGAACCCTGCGAAACCGGAGCGCGCGACTCCTGCGCGCCCGGATCTGTCCCGCCTGGTAGTCAAGGGCGCACGGGAACACAACCTGCGCAACGTGGACCTCGATCTTCCGCGGGACGCGATGATCGTCTTCACCGGCCTCTCGGGTTCGGGGAAGTCGTCCCTTGCCTTCGACACCATCTTCGCCGAGGGCCAGCGCCGCTACGTCGAGTCGCTCTCGGCCTACGCCCGCCAGTTCCTCGGGCAGGTGGACAAGCCCGACGTCGACTTCATCGAAGGCCTTTCCCCGGCGGTGTCCATCGACCAGAAGTCCACGAGCAAGAACCCGCGCTCCACGGTCGGCACTATCACCGAGATCTACGACTACATGCGTCTGCTGTGGGCGCGAGTGGGCCGCCCGTACTGCCCGGTCTGCGGCGAGCCCGTCATCAAGCAGACACCGCAGCAGATCGTGGACCAGCTGCTGGAACTGGAGCACGGCACCCGCTTCCAGGTCCTCGCACCCGTGGTGCGCGGCCGCAAGGGCGAGTTCGTCGACCTCTTCAAGGAACTGACGGCAAAAGGCTATTCCCGCGCCCGGGTGGACGGGGAGCTCATTCAGCTCAGCGATCCCCCCAAGCTCGGCAAGCAGTTCAAGCACACCATCGAAGTCGTGGTGGACAGGCTCGTGGTCAAGGAGGGCATCAGCCAGCGGCTGACGGATTCCATCGAGACGGCCCTGGGACTGGCCGAAGGCCGCGTGCTGGCTGAGTTCGTGGACCTCGACGCCGATGCCCCCGGCCGCCTGCGTGCGTTCTCGGAAAATCTGGCGTGCCCCAACGAGCACCCGCTGGCCATCGACGAAATCGAGCCGAGGTCGTTCTCCTTCAACAACCCGTTCGGCGCCTGCTCGGCCTGCAGCGGCATCGGAACCAAGCTCGAAGTCGATGAGGACCTCATCGTTCCGAATGCGGAGCTTTCGCTGGCCGAAGGTGCCATCGCGCCGTGGTCCCTCGGCACCGCCACCACGGAATACTGGAACCGGCTGCTGGACGGACTCGCCAAGGACGTCGGCTTCTCCATGGACACCCCGTGGGAGAAGCTGACGGCCGACGTCCGCCAGACCGTCCTCCACGGCAAGGACCATAACGTGGTGGTTCAGTACCGCAACAGGTTTGGCCGGGAGCGCAAATACAGCACCGGGTTCGAAGGCGCCATCCAGTACGTACACCGCAAGCATGGCGAGACGGATTCGGACTGGGCCCGCGACCGCTACGAGGAATACATGCGGCAGGTTCCCTGCCCTGCATGCAACGGCGCGAGGCTCAACCCGGCGTCGCTGTCTGTCCTCATCAACGGCAAATCGATCGCGGAGGTGGCAGCGCTGCCCATGCGCGATTGCGCCGAATTCCTCAGCAATCTCGTGCTGACCGGACGCGAGGCACAGATCGCCCACCAGGTCCTCAAGGAAATCCAGGCCCGGCTGACGTTCCTGTTGGACGTCGGGCTGGAATACCTGAACCTTGAACGGCCCTCCGCGACCCTTTCCGGCGGCGAGGCACAGCGGATCCGGCTTGCAACGCAGATCGGCTCCGGTCTGGTGGGCGTGCTGTATGTCCTGGACGAGCCCTCCATCGGGCTGCACCAGAGGGACAACCGCCGGCTCATCGAGACGCTCACCCGGCTCAGGGACATGGGCAACACCCTCATCGTGGTCGAGCACGATGAAGACACCATCCATGAAGCGGACTGGATCGTCGACATCGGGCCCGGGGCAGGGGAGCACGGCGGCCAGGTGGTCCACTCCGGGTCCTACGAAGCCCTGCTCGAGAACACGGCGTCCCTCACCGGTGACTACCTTTCGGGGCGGAAGAAGATCGACGTCCCCAAGAAACGGCGCAAGTACGACAAAAAGCGTGAGCTGAAAGTCATCGGCGCCCGGGAAAACAATCTCATTAATGTCGATGCCGCCTTCCCGCTGGGCTTGTTTACGGCCGTGACGGGAGTCAGCGGCTCCGGCAAGTCCACCCTGGTGAACGAGATCTTGTACAAGGTGCTCGCCAACAAGCTCAACGGCGCCAAGCAGGTGGCGGGGCGGCACAAGACCGTCCAGGGGCTGGAGCACCTGGACAAGGTGGTCCATGTGGACCAGAGCCCCATCGGGCGCACACCGCGCTCCAACCCGGCCACGTACACGGGGGTGTTCGACAACATCCGCAAGCTGTTCGCGGAAACCACCGAGGCCAAGGTCCGCGGATACTTGCCGGGACGCTTCTCCTTCAACGTCAAGGGCGGCAGATGCGAGGCCTGTTCGGGTGACGGAACACTGAAGATCGAGATGAACTTCCTGCCGGATGTGTATGTTCCCTGTGAGGTCTGCCACGGTGCCCGGTACAACCGTGAGACGCTCGAAGTGCACTACAAGGGCAAGACCATCGCGGACGTGCTGAACATGCCGATCGAGGAAGGGGCCGAATTCTTCGCGGCATTCTCCCCGATTGCCCGTCACCTCAACACGCTCGTGGATGTCGGACTCGGCTACGTGCGCCTCGGCCAGCCAGCCACCACGCTCTCCGGCGGCGAAGCCCAGCGTGTGAAGCTCGCTGCGGAGCTCCAGAAGCGCTCCAACGGCCGCAGCATCTACGTCCTGGACGAGCCGACCACCGGCCTGCACTTCGAGGACATCCGGAAGCTGCTGCTGGTACTTCAGGGCCTGGTGGACAAGGGCAACACCGTCATCACCATCGAGCACAACCTGGACGTCATCAAAAGTGCGGACTGGGTCGTGGACCTCGGCCCGGACGGCGGCTCGGGAGGCGGACGGATCGTGGCATCAGGAACGCCGGAGCAGCTTGCCAAGTCGACGGAGAGCCACACCGCCAGCTTCCTGGCGGAGATCCTCGGCTAGAGCAGGCAGCTGACCAGCCCATTCGGCGGACGGCGGTGAAATTCACCATGCCGTGCGGGGAAGTATTCCCTGCACGGCATGTGAGTTTGAGCAAAGGTGCTGTCATGAGAAACTAAGCCGGTGACTTCAACAACAGTGCCCGTGATTTTCGACCTGGACGGCACTCTTGTCGATCCGGCCGGCGGAATAACAGACGGAATTGCGTCGGCCCTCCGGGAATTTGGCCTTCCCGTCCCCGCCCAGGACGTCCTGGACGCCATGATCGGGCCCAAGCTGAGCGATTCACTGCTGAATATCGCGGCCGTTCCACCGGCCATGCTTGCTGCAGTCATCCGGAGCTACCGGATGCATTACCTTGACACCGGCATATCGCAGAGCCGCCTGTACCCAGGGATTGTGGAGCTCCTCGACAGCTACGTGGCCGCAGGACGGCCCGTCGCCGTAGCCACGCAGAAGCCGGAAACCCTGGCGCAGCTTGTCCTGCAGCACCACAAGATAGCAAACCGGTTCCAGTCCGTCCGGGGATCCGCGGTCAACGAAACCGCAGCGGCGGCCGGACCGGTCGGCAAGACGGGCATCATTGCTGCCGCCATGGCCGACCTCCGCACGCAGCATGCCGTGATGGTGGGGGACCGCGCCCAGGACGTGGCAGGAGCACTCGCCAATGGCCTGGACTGCGTCGGTGTCGGCTGGGGTTTTGCCCTTGACGGCGAACTGGAGGAAGCCGGGGCAGTCGCCGTGGTTCACGACACCCCCAGCCTGCGCACCACCATCGAGGAACTGGAATCAGTCCGCGCCGCCGCCCTGAGTGAGGTGCGCAACGATGGAGCTGTTTGACGGCATCCGCTGGACCACCCGCGGGCTGATTTCGGGAACGTGCCGGCCAACGGTCATCGGACTGGAAAACGTCCCCAAGGAGGGCCCGTTCATCGTGGCCCCCAACCACCTCTCGTTCCTGGACAGCGTGATTGTGCAGGCGCTGATGCCGCGGCCGGTCGCTTTCTTCGCCAAAGCGGAGTACTTCACCACCAGAGGCTTCAAGGGGCGGCTCATGAAGTCGTTCTTTGAAGCCGTCGGCTCCATTCCCGTTGAGCGCGGGGAGCAGGCCGCCAGCGTGCAGGCGCTGAAGACGCTCCTGGACATCCTGGAGGACGGGAAAGGCATCGGCATTTACCCCGAGGGCACACGGTCGCGGGACGGGATCCTCTACCGTGGCCGGACCGGCGTTGGCTGGCTTGCACTCACGACGGGCGCGCCAGTCATCCCGGTGGGCCTCATCGGAACCGAGAAGCTGCAACCCGCCGGCCGCAATGCCGTCAAACCCCAGCACTTCACGATGAAGGTCGGAGAGCCGCTCTATTTCGAGAAGACCGGCCCGGACCACTCCCTGCCGGCACGCCGCCAGGTCACTGACCGCATCATGGACGCCATTGCCGGGCTGAGCGGCCAGGAGCGCTCCACGAGCTACAACCAGAGCAAGGCCGTCGAGTAGGCAGTGCCCCCGCACCCAGGCGTCGTCCGGCGCCTCCAGGGCCGGGCAACGGGCCTGCCTGAAGCTCAGTAGACTTGAAGCGTGGCAGATCCAGCAAGTTACCGACCCCAGACGGGTGAAATTCCGACCAATCCGGGCGTATACAGGTTCAGGGATCCCCACGGCAGGGTCATCTACGTGGGCAAGGCCAAGAACCTCCGCTCCCGCCTGAACTCGTACTTCGCCAACCCCGCGGGCCTCCTGCCCAAGACCCACGCCATGGTCCATACCGCCAGCAGCGTGGAATGGACGGTGGTGGGCAGCGAGCTTGAGTCGCTGCAGCTGGAGTACACGTGGATCAAGGAATTCAAGCCGCGGTTCAATGTCGTGTTCCGGGACGACAAGACCTACCCGTACCTCGCCGTCACCATGGGGGAGAAGCTGCCCCGTGTGCAGGTCATGCGCGGCGAGCGGCGCAAGGGCACCCGCTACTTCGGCCCCTACACGGCGGGCGCCATCCGGGAAACCATGGACACCCTGCTGCGTGTCTTCCCGGTGCGCAGCTGCAGCCCGGGTGTCCTCAAACGAGCCCAGGCCAGCGGCCGGCCGTGCCTGCTCGGCTACATCGACAAATGCTCGGCCCCCTGCGTCGGCCGGGTTACGCCCGAGGAGCACCGGGCTCTGGCCGAGGACTTCTGCGCCTTCATGGGAGGCGAGGCCAAGCGCTTCATCTCCCGGCTGGAAAAAGAGATGGCAGCCGCCGTCGCCGAACTTGACTACGAACGGGCCGCCCGGCTCCGCGACGACATCGTCGCCCTCCGCAAAGTCTTTGAACGCAACGCCGTGGTGCTCGCTGAAGACACGGACGCCGACGTTTTCGCGCTGTACGAGGACGAGCTCGAAGCTGCGGTTCAGGTGTTCCATGTGCGCGGCGGCCGCGTCAGGGGCCAGCGCGGGTGGGTGGTTGAAAAGGTGGAGGATTCCACGACGCCGGACCTTGTGGAGCACCTGCTGCAGCAGGTCTACGGGGAGGACGGCGATACCCAGGGTCGGCTGCCCCGCGAGGTGCTGGTTCCGGTGGAGCCGAGCAACGCAGCTGAACTGGCGGTGTGGCTGGGCGGCCTTCGGGGCGCGAAAGTGGACATCCGGGTGCCGCAGCGCGGCGACAAGGCCGCACTGATGTCGACGGTCCGGGAGAACGCGGAGCACGCGCTCAAGCTCCACAAGACCAGGCGTGCCGGCGATCTCACCGTGCGGTCCCAGGCCCTGCAGGAACTGCAGGAAGCCCTGGAGCTGCCCGTGCCGCTGCTGCGGATCGAGTGCTACGACGTCTCCCACGTCCAGGGAACGAACGTCGTGGCCTCGATGGTGGTGGTGGAAGACGGTCTGCCTAAGAAATCCGACTACCGTAAATTCTCCATCACGGGAGCGGCGGCTACGGATGACACCGCGGCCATGCACGACGTCCTCACCCGGCGCTTCCGTCACTATCTGCTGGATAAGACGGCACAGGTGGAGGCCTCCGACCTGGGAACCGTCACGGCGAAGCCTGCCGGGTCGGCCGACGCGCCGGTAGAGGACACCACCACTCCCGCACCGCGGGCCAAATTCGCCTACCCTCCCAACCTCGTGGTGGTGGACGGAGGAAAACCGCAGGTCAACGCGGCTGCACGCGCCCTCGCGGGGCTCGGTGTGGACGACGTCTATGTTGTGGGACTGGCCAAAAGGCTTGAGGAGGTGTGGCTGCCGGACAGTGATTTCCCGGTCATTTTGCCCCGTTCGTCGCAGGGCCTGTACATGTTGCAGCGCATCCGCGACGAGGCCCACCGCTTTGCCATTTCGTTCCACCGGCAGAAGCGCGGAAAGGCCATGACCGTCTCGGTCCTTGACGGCGTGCCCGGCCTCGGCGACTCCAAGCGCAAGGCGCTGCTGGCGCACTTCGGCTCCGCCAAGAAAATCAAGGCGGCGTCCATCGACGAGCTCACCGCGGCTAAAGGCATCGGCCCGTCGCTTGCCGCGGCCATCGTCACCCACTTCAGCTCGAACGGAGCCGGGAGCGAGTCCGCCGACGCCATGCCAGCCATCAACATGACCACCGGCGAAGTCCTGGAAACTTAGCTAGCGTCCTGAATCTTAGCTAGGGTAAGTACGGGAATCCTGCCGCGCGCACTGGCGTGCGCAGGCACACAAGAAGCGCAGAGCAGGAATGGGGCTGGATTTAATGGCAGAGTCGACGGCGGGATCGGGCGCGGACGAGGACGGCCTCACACCGGTCAAGCCAGTCGAGGCAGAACTGCTGGTGGTGACCGGCATGTCCGGGGCGGGCCGCAGCACAGCGGCTGACGCCCTCGAAGACCACGGCTGGTACGTCGTCGAAAACCTGCCGCCGCAGATGCTGGGCACCCTCGCCGAGCTGGTCTCCCACGCCCCGCAGTCCATTCCCAAGCTGGCGGTCGTCATGGACGTGCGGAGCAAGGCGCTGTTCGCGGACATCCGCGCAGCCCTCGGCGCCCTGGCGGCCAGTGGAGTCACATTCCGGGTGCTGTTCCTGGATGCGAGCGACGACGTCCTGGTCCGCCGGTTCGAGCAGGGCAGGCGCCCGCACCCGCTCCAGGGCGGGGGCCGGATCCTGGACGGCATTGCCGCCGAGCGCGAACTCCTCAAGGAGCTGCGGGATTCCTCCGACCTCGTCCTCGACACGTCCGCGCTCAATGTGCACGGGCTGGCCACCGCCATCACGGAACTGTTCACGGAGACTGGCCCTGTGGCCCTGCGGCTGAACGTCATGAGCTTCGGCTTCAAGTACGGCCTGCCCGTGGATGCGAACTATGTGGCGGACGTCCGCTTCATTCCCAACCCGCACTGGGTGCCGAAGCTCCGCCCGCACACCGGCCTCGACCAGGACGTGAGCGACTACGTCCTCGAGGCCGAAGGCGTTCCGAGTTTCGTCGAACGCTACGTCCTGGCACTTGAACCCGTCCTCGACGGGTACCGCCGCGAGAACAAGCACTACGCCACCATCGCCGTGGGATGCACCGGCGGGAAACACCGCTCGGTGGCGGTCGCCGTCGAGCTTTCCAAGAAACTGGCGCAATATCCGCGCGTCACGGTGACCACCACCCACCGGGATCTGGGCCGCGAATAATGGGAGTTCTCACCGGCCCGCTGCCGCTCATTCCGCCCTCCGGCCTGGCCGGCTCCCAGCAGGCAAAGGGACCTTCGGTCGTGGCCCTCGGCGGAGGCCACGGCCTCTCGGCCTCGTTGTCGGCGCTGCGGCTGCTGACGTCCGAGCTGACCGCTATTGTCACCGTGGCGGACGACGGCGGATCCTCCGGCCGCCTCCGCGAAGAGTACGGAGTCCTGCCCCCGGGCGATCTCCGGATGGCGCTGTCCGCGCTGTGCGACGACACCGACTGGGGCCGCACCTGGCGCGACGTCATGCAGCACCGCTTCCGGTCAGGGCCGGGCGGCGGCTCGCTGGACGACCACGCCATGGGAAACCTGCTGATCGTTACGCTCTGGGAGCTGCTCGGCGATGCAGTGGCCGGGCTGAAGTGGGCCGGCGCACTACTCGGGGCCCGCGGCCAGGTGCTGCCCATGTCCACGGTGCCGCTCACCATCGAGGGTGACGTCCGCGTTGCCTCGCCCGACGGCAGCAGCACGCTCACCACCATCAAAGGCCAGGCGCGCTGCGCCGTCGCCGGCTCGCTTGAGAGCGTCAGGCTGCTGCCCGAACATGCACCGGCGTGCGTGGAGGCTTTGACGGCAATCGAACTGGCCGACTGGGTGGTTCTCGGTCCGGGGTCGTGGTACACCTCCGTCCTGCCGCACCTGTTGCTGCCGGAGATGCGGCAGGCGCTGTGTGACACGCCGGCCAAACGCTGCCTGACCATGAACCTCGCCATGGACACCAAGGAGACCTCGGGGATGTCCGCCGCCGACCACCTGCACGTCCTGCGCACCTACGCTCCGGAGTTCAGCGCGGACGTGGTGCTCGCCGACCCCGCGTCCGTTTCGGATATGAAGGAGTTTGAGCGGGCCGCCGGGATGATCGGAGCCGAGGTTGTCTTGGGTAAAGTGGGGGCTCCGGGTCGGCGTCCTGTACACGACCCCCTGCGGCTCGCAACGGCCTACCAGGATATTTTTGGGAACAGTTAGGAAGGTGCCATGGCACTGACAGCATCAGTCAAGGAAGAACTGTCCCGCCTGGACATAAAGAAGTCTTCGGTCCGCAAGGCCGAAGTCTCGGCCATGCTCCGCTTTGCCGGCGGACTGCACATCATTTCCGGCCGGATTGTCATCGAGGCCGAAGTGGACCTGGCCTCCACGGCCCGGCGCCTGCGGGCAGCCATCGCCGAAGTCTATGGGCACCAGAGCGAAATCATCGTCGTCTCCGGCAGCGGGCTGCGACGCGGCAGCCGTTACGTGGTGCGGGTAGTCCGCGACGGCGAGGCCCTGGCCCGGCAGACCGGCCTCCTGGACACCCGGGGCCGCCCGGTGCGCGGACTGCCTTCGGTGGTGGTCAACGGCTCGGCCGCCGACGCCGAGGCGGTGTGGCGCGGTGCTTTCCTGGCCCACGGTTCCCTGACCGAGCCCGGCCGGTCCTCCTCCATGGAAGTCACCTGTCCCGGCCCGGAATCCGCATTGGCCCTGGTAGGTGCCGCGAGGCGGCTCGGCATCCAGGCGAAGGCGCGTGAAGTCAGGGGAGTGGACCGCGTGGTGATCCGCGACGGCGACACAATCGCCGCACTGCTCACCCGGATGGGCGCCCACGACGCGCTGATGGTCTGGGAGGAACGGCGCATGCGGAAGGAAGTGCGGGCCACCGCCAACCGGCTCGCCAACTTCGACGACGCCAATCTCCGGCGCTCGGCCCAGGCGGCGGTAGCCGCAGGAGCACGCGTCGACCGAGCCCTGGAGATCCTCGGCGACGACGTTCCCGAACACCTCAAATACGCAGGGGAGCTCAGGGTTGCCCACAAACAGGCCAGCCTCGATGAACTTGGACGGCTCGCCGATCCGCCCATGACCAAGGACGCCATCGCCGGACGCATCCGGCGTCTGCTGGCCATGGCCGACAAACGTGCCTCTGATCTCGGCATTCCCGGGACGGATGCCAATGTGACGCCGGAAATGCTGGACGAGTAGCGGCGCCCCTAGAATCAAGACCAGATGGTGGAGATACCCTGGCTGGCCGGGAGCTTCGGCTCAGGAACCGGTGAGGGTGCCAGGATCCAGCCATTGGAAATTTCCGGGTGACCAGTCATCCGGATGCACAATCCGAGAGTTACCAAACCGGACAAGCTGTCCACTACATTGGAGGATTTTGTGACCGAGTACGTTCTGCCCGAACTCAAGTACGACTACGCAGCGCTGGAGCCCCACATCTCCGCGAAGATCATGGAGCTGCACCACAGCAAGCACCATGCAGCCTACGTAACGGGCGCCAACAACGCGCTGGCCCAGCTCGCCGAGGCCCGCGACAAGGGCGACTTCGCCAACATCAACCGTCTTTCCAAGGACCTGGCCTTCCACACCGGCGGCCACATCAACCACTCCGTGTTCTGGAACAACCTCTCGCCGGACGGCGGCGACAAGCCGGAGGGCGAGCTGGCTGCAGCCATCGACGACGCCTTCGGCTCCTTCGACGCTTTCCGCGCCCAGTTCTCCGCAGCCGCCCTCGGCCTGCAGGGATCCGGCTGGGGCTTCCTGGCGTACGAGCCCATCGGTGGCAACCTCGTCATCGAGCAGCTCTACGACCAGCAGGGCAATGTGGCACTTGGCACCACGCCGCTGCTCATGCTGGACATGTGGGAGCACGCCTTCTACCTCGACTACGTCAACGTCAAGGCGGACTACGTCAAGGCGTTCTGGAACATCGTGAACTGGGCAGATGTCGCGCAGCGCTTCGCCGCCGCCCGCGCCAATGCCACCGGTCTGATCACGCTCTAGGACTGTGATGTGCGCAACGCACACTGGTAACAAACTTCACATTCGGCGTCTTTAGGGCCGAATTGTGGACGGTCTGCCCCCGCACTTGCGGGGGCAGACCTTCTTAAACGTAAGATGGATCACGGAAGGCGGTTAGCCTTCAGCAATGTGGCTGGTCGCCCTCCGATCTGGTAATCATCTCTGCCCAATGGCGTGCGGGATCTGTTAGTTGGCTAGAACGCCCGCTCAACTAGTTGTGCTTCAACAAGCACCAAGGAGACTGAAAAAAGTGACCACCCGTATTGGTATTAACGGCTTTGGCCGCATCGGCCGCAACTACTTCCGCGCAGCACTTGCACAGGGTGCGGACCTCGAAATCGTTGCTGTCAACGACCTCACCAGCCCCGAGGCACTTGCCCACCTGCTGAAGTACGACTCCGTCGGCGGCCGCCTGACCGAAACCGTTGAGGTCAAAGAGGGCAACCTGGTCGTCAACGGCAACGCCATCAAGGTCCTTGCCGAGCGGGATCCGGCCAACCTTCCCTGGGCTGACCTGAACGTTGACATCGTCATCGAGTCCACCGGCTTCTTCACCAAGGCCGCCGCAGCGCAGAAGCACATCGACGCCGGCGCCAAGAAGGTCCTGATCTCCGCCCCGGCCTCAGACGAGGACATCACCATCGTGATGGGCGTGAACCACGAGCTGTACGACCCCGCAGCCCACAACATCATCTCCAACGCGTCGTGCACCACCAACTGCCTGGGCCCGCTGGCCAAGGTCATCAACGACGAGTTCGGCATCGAACGCGGTCTCATGACCACGATTCACGCCTACACGGCCGACCAGAACCTGCAGGACGGCCCGCACAACGACCTCCGCCGCGCCCGCGCCGCAGCGATCAACATGGTCCCCACCTCCACCGGTGCGGCCAAGGCCATCGGCCTGGTCCTTCCGGAGCTCAAGGGCAAGCTGGACGGCTACGCCATCCGCGTACCGGTCCCCACCGGCTCCGCAACCGACCTTACCGTCACGGTTTCCCGGGAGACCACGGTTGAGGAAGTCAACGCAGCACTGAAGAAGGCGTCTGAGTCCGAGGCACTCCAGGGCTTCCTGACCTACACGGATGAGCCGATCGTCTCCTCCGACATCGTTGGCGACCCTGCTTCCTCCATCTTCGACTCCGGACTGACCAAGGTCATTGGCAACCAGGTCAAGGTTGTTTCCTGGTATGACAACGAATGGGGCTACTCAAACCGTCTGGTGGACCTCACGGAGCTCGTCGCATCCAAGCTGGGCTAGGGTTAGCTACATGACATTTCACACCCTCAACGAACTGATCGCTGAAGGTGTCCGCGGGCGGTACATTCTTGTCAGAAGTGACCTGAATGTGCCGCTCGACGGCTCTACAGTGACTGACGACGGCCGTATCAAGGCCTCACTGCCAGTGCTGGGAAAGCTCACGGACGCCGGTGCCCGCGTGCTGGTAACAGCCCACCTGGGCCGCCCCAAGGGCGCCCCGGAAGACAAGTACTCGCTCAAGCCCGCTGTCACGCGGCTGGCCGGGCTCGCGTCATTCCCCGTCTCGCTGGCGGAAGACACGGTCGGACCAGCAGCGAAGGAGCTCGCCTCCTCCCTGCAGGACG
Source organism: Arthrobacter sp. Bi83 (assembly GCF_918698095.1). Classification (GTDB taxonomy): domain Bacteria; phylum Actinomycetota; class Actinomycetes; order Actinomycetales; family Micrococcaceae; genus Arthrobacter. The sequence continues at coordinate 3,578 of NZ_CAKKLY010000004.1, read as the reverse complement.
GGCAGGTTCTCGTTCTCGAGAACGTCCGCTTCGACGCCCGCGAAACAAGCAAGGACGACGCCGAGCGCGGCGCCTTTGCGGACGAGCTGGTGGCCCTGACCGGAGAAAACGGCGCCTATGTGGATGACGCTTTCGGTGCCGTGCACCGCAAACACGCCAGCGTTTACGACGTGGCCACCCGGCTTCCGTCGTACCAGGGCGACCTCGTCCACACCGAGGTAGAGGTGCTGCGCAAGCTCACGGCAGACACCCAGCGTCCCTACGTCGTGGTGCTTGGCGGCTCCAAGGTTTCTGACAAGCTCGCTGTCATCGACAACCTCATCGGCAAGGCGGACACGATCCTCGTTGGCGGCGGCATGCTGTTCACGTTCCTTGCAGCCGAAGGCCACAAGGTCGCCGGCAGCCTGCTGGAAGAGGACCAGATCCCGGTCGTCCAGGACTACCTCAAGCGTGCAGCCGACGCCGGCACGGAATTCGTGGTGCCCACCGACGTAGTGGTGGCAGCAAAGTTCGCCGCCGACGCGGACCACGAGACCGTCAGTGCGGAGGCCATCGAAAGCAGCAGCTTTGGTGCGCAGGGCATCGGCCTGGACATCGGCCCGGACTCCGCAAAGGCCTTCGCCGAGCGGATCAAGGCTGGCAGGACCGTCTTCTGGAACGGGCCCATGGGTGTCTTCGAATTCGAGGCGTTCTCGGCCGGCACCAAGGCCGTGGCACAGGCTCTGACCGAGACGGATGCCTTCACAGTGGTGGGCGGCGGCGACTCAGCCGCGGCAGTCCGGACCCTCGGCTTCGCCGATGACCAGTTCGGCCACATTTCCACCGGCGGCGGCGCCAGCCTGGAATACCTTGAAGGCAAGGAACTCCCCGGGCTGAGCGTCCTGGACCGCTAAAGCACTCCCAGCCGGCAGGGCGCCAGTATGCGTGCGCCCTGCCGGCTGTTTCACCTGACACGCACTTTTGACCTGCACTTTTGGAGAACACGTGACAACGTCAACAAACGGCACCTTCGACCGCAAGCCTCTGATTGCGGGCAACTGGAAGATGAACATGGACCATGTCCAGGGCATCACGCTCCTGCAGAAGCTTGCGTGGACCCTGTCCGACGCAAAGCATGATTACAGCCGCGTGGAAGTTGCCGTCTTCCCGCCGTTCACGGACCTTCGCGGCGTGCAGACGCTCGTCCAGGGCGACGAACTCGACGTAGCCTATGGCGGCCAGGACCTGTCCCAGTTCGACTCCGGCGCCTACACCGGGGACATCTCCGGGCAGTTCCTGAACAAGCTCGGCTGCACGTACGTCCTGGTCGGCCACAGCGAACGCCGCACCATCCACAACGAGTCTGACGACGTTCTCAACGCCAAGGTCAAGGCCGCCTACCGCCACGGCGTCACGCCGATGCTGTGCGTCGGCGAAGGTCTGGAAATCCGCCAGGCAGGCACCCACGTCCAGCACACCCTGGATCAGCTCCGCGCCGACGTCGAAGGGCTCAGCGCAGAGGAGGCCGCGGAACTCGTGGTCGCATACGAGCCCGTCTGGGCCATCGGGACCGGTGAAGTTGCCGGGCCCGAAGACGCCCAGGAAATGTGTGCCGCCATCCGGGCCGAACTGACTGAACTGTTCAGCGCGGACATCGCGGCCAAGGTGCGGCTTCTCTACGGCGGCTCTGTGAAAGCCAACAATGTGGCGGCGATCCTGAATGAGCGCGACGTCGACGGCGTGTTGGTGGGCGGCGCCAGCCTTGATCCTGCCGAGTTTGCTAATATTGTCAGGTTCGAGAGTCACCTGGTGACGGACTAGTCCGGACGCAGGCCAGATTCCCGCATTTCCTATCTTCTGAAAGGCCGTCGTGGACGTTCTTCATGTCATTCTGCAGATCCTCCTGGGCATCACCAGCCTCCTGCTGACCTTGCTCATCCTGCTCCATAAGGGACGTGGCGGCGGTCTGTCGGACATGTTCGGCGGCGGAATGAGTTCCGGCCTGAGCTCCTCCGGCGTTGCCGAGAAGAACCTGAACAGGTTCACCATCATCCTCGGGATCACCTGGGGCGTGGTCATCATCTCGCTCGGTCTGCTGATGCGGTTTACCGGCGTCGCTGACTCCTAGCGGGCCCTGCCTGGCCGGCCCCGCAGGCCCGGCGCCGCGCATGACCCTGCCGCCATCGGGAACTCCGCACTAAACTGTGGCTGTTGACCTTAACAGCAATGGTGCTAGTAGCGAGGAGTTCCCGGTGGCGCATTCATCTTCCGGTTTCCGGGGTACCCGTGTAGGTGTCACGGAAGGGACCGGGCTGAGGAATCAGGGCGAAGACCCGCTCGGTGAGCGGTTGCCGCGTATTTGTGTCTCCTACTGGTGCGTCCAGGGGCACGAGACGCGGCCTGTTTTCGTTAAGCTGCCCGAAGAGCAGATTCCCGAAGTGTGGGATTGCCGCAGATGCGGGAAAGCCGCCTCCCGGCACCCCGGGGCAGCCTTGGGGGAGGAAGCAAACGAGGATGGCTACAAGAGCCACCTGGATTACGTTAAAGAAAGACGCTCCAGCCAGGACGCGGAAGATGTCCTGGCCGGAGCGCTTCAACGGCTACGAGCCCGCGGGGGCCTTGCGGACTAGCTGCTCAGGCACGCGTGACGCCGCGTTTTCGTCGATCAGCCACAGGGTGCGGGAGCGCCCGGCCGGTCCGGCCGCGGGAACCTGCACAGGGTTGGCGCCTGCAAGAGCCAAACCGACCGCTCCCGCCTTGTCCTCGCCCGCAACAACCATCCACACCTCTGCCGCCGTGTTGATCGCGGGAAGCGTCAGCGAAATCCGCTCCGGCGGCGGCTTGGGTGAGTTGCGCACCCCGACCACCGTGAGCTGCTTCTCGCGGACGCCGCCCTGTTCCGGAAACAGCGACGCCACATGGGCGTCCGGCCCCACACCAAGCAGGACAACGTCGAAGCGCGGCAGGTTCCCAGGGTTCTCGGGCCTGTCGTCAGACATGTCAGCGGCGTGTTCGGACGCCGCAGCGTCGGCGAGCCGGCGGGCATAATCCTCGGCGGCCAGCTCCGGGCCTTCGAAATCGTCCGAAGAGCCCGGCTCGTGGACGCGTGCAGGGTCCACCGCGATGTGCTTCAGCAGTGCCTCATGGGCCTGGAGCGTGTTGCGGTCGGGATCCTTGGCGCCGACAAAGCGTTCGTCACCCCACCAGAAGTTCACCTTGGACCAGTCCACCGCGGGCGCCGCCGGTGAGTCCGCCACCGCCTTGAGAGTACCGATGCCCACCGTGCCCCCGGTCAGCACCACCGTTGCCTCACCGAACCTGTCCTGGACATCGACGAGCTTGGTGATCAGGCGAGCCGCGATGGCGGCCATGAGGACGGAAGAGTCTGGATGGATGCTTACTCTCGGGTCAGCGCTCACTGGGACGGACACTCCTTAGATTGGTACGTGGCAGTCCAATAGTAATCACTTCGCCGAACACTTCGTCGGGATCCAGACGCCGCAGTTCCTCGGCCAGGCAGTCCCGCAGGCTTCGCCGCGGCAGGGAAATCCGCTGGGCAGGCTGGCCCGGTTGGGTCAGTTCGGCCACTGACAGTCCGG
>NZ_CAKKLY010000003.1 GCF_918698095.1 Arthrobacter sp. Bi83 | reverse complement strand
CGTCTGACTGGGCGGCGCTCGCCGCGGCTAGCAGTTCCGGGGGAAGAAGCAGCGGAATGCCGTCCTCGATGGCGTAGCGCAGCTTTTCGCCGCCCTCTGCCGCCGCCGTCGACACGAGTTCCTCGCCCTCCTGCGTCAGGGCCGAGCCTGTGACCGGGCACCGCAGGACGGACAACAGTTCGGGACTGATCTTTGGCATGGTTGATGCTCCCTGCTGGGCGAAGGCGCGCTGTGGCTGACGGATTTGCAGCTTCCAGCCTACCGCCAGTTGCGGTTCAGGACGGTTCGCGCAGTATGCGGAGGTGGCCGCGGCGCACGCCCTCCGCCCCGGCGGGCGCCTCGAGCGCGGAATGGGCGCCGCGCTGCCCCTGCGAGGTTCCGGAGGCAGCCGGCCGGGATGCCGCCTCACGCACGGCGTCGGCCAGGGCAAGCAGGTCGTCGGGCCCGGGCTGCGGCGGCTGGGACGGCATGGCAAGGCGCAGGACTTCCCAGCCCCGCGGAACGGTCAGTGAACCCGCGTGCTGCGCGCAGAGGTCGTAACAGTGCGGCTCGGCGTAGGTGGCAAGCGGTCCAAGGACCGCCGTGGAATCCGCGTATACGTACGTCAAAGTGGCCACCGCGGACTGGCGGCAGGCTGACCTGGAACATTGACGGATAGCACCCACGACATCACAGACTACTCCGGGTGCGGCGCGAATTCCGACATTGACGGCGGACGCGCCACGGCCGTGCCGCCCGGCGTGGATTATGTCGCGCAAATCATCCGGCGGGTTTAGAGTCGGTATATGCAGTCATCGCACCATGATTCGGGTTTTACGGTCCGGTTGGCTGACCCCGGGGCTCCCAAGGAAGCCGCCGGCCCGGCCGCCGGGCGGAGCTTTGCGCGGCGGAGGCGCAACCGCCATGGACGGGGACTTCGCGGCGAGCTGTTGCTGCCCACGCTTCCCGCCTACCGGACGCGCTCTGACCGGTTCGACGAACTCGTCATGGACTCCGCCCAGCGGCTCCACGACATCTGGGGAAAGACGCTCGACGGCGTGCGGTTTGCGGTCGACGAAATCCCGCCGAACCTGGAGCAGCTGGTGGCCGACGGTTCGCCCGCTCCGATGGGCTGCTACACGCCCGCCACGGAGGACGAAGGGCCGGTCATCACGCTGTACCGCCGGGTTGTCGAGCAGGGGTGCCCGGTCCGGGAGGAGCTGCAGGACCTGGTGCACGATGTCGTGGTGGAACACACCGCCGAAATGCTGGGTGTGGCGCCGGAAACCCTGGACCCCGTCTACCGGCGGCGCTACTGACCCTTAACGGCGCAGGCACGCGGCCCGGCCCCGTTCCGACTAGTATCCCAGCTTGACCGGCACCTTTTCCTGGCCCTCTGCACCTGGCGTTATGGCGACAGTGGCGACGTCGTTCCTGTCTTCCTGTTCGAGGAGCACGGTGCCGTAGGCTGCACCGCCGGCTGCCGAAACCACGTAGGCGACGACCGGCGACTTCCCAATCCGGTCCGGCACCGTCAGGGACGTGGTGGTTCCGCCGGCGATATCCGCGGTAGCCGCCGGACGGACTTTACCGTCGGCCGTAATGGGTGTGTAGGAGATGGTGGCGCGGTCTTCCAGCGCACCGAAGACCAGGAACCGCTCGCCGCCACCGGGAACCGGGACTATGTGCTGACTGCCGAGCCTGCCGGTTGACGGAGCCCACGCGAAATCCAACGTCTGGGCGGTCTTCAGCCCGCGGCTGACGCGCGCCGCGGCCGCGATGGCCACATCCGAACTCGCGGAGACCGTGTACTGCCCCGCCGGAACGCCGGCCAGCGGGACCTCAGTCACGGTGCCTGCCTTGGCGGTGACAACTCCGCCGCCAGGCAGCGCTTTCTGTCCGCCGCGGCCGAAGAGCTTGACTTCAACCACGGCGTCCACGGGTCCCGGCACCGTGATCTGCAGGGACGGTGCGGCGTCGCCGAAGCCACGGGACTTCGTGAGCGATTCCAGTCCGCCAGGATCCTGGATGTCGATTCCCGTCATGACCTGGAGGGATGAGGGTGCCGCACCCGGAGCTATGAAATCGACCCCGCCAGGCGTCAGCCCCCGCAACACACTCTGCTGGATGAAGGCGCTCACGGGGCCGCCGGTGCTGCGGGCGTGGATGCTCAGCCGCTCCTGGCCGGGAGCGAGGCCGGCGAGCACAATGGACCGCGTGGTTCCCGGTGCGACCAGGAGCCCGCGGCTGCCGGGAGCCTTGATCTGCCCGTCCTTGCCGTAGAGTTCCAGGCTGACCGTGGCCGGAGTCGTTGACGCGTTGGTGAGATGGAGGACGCTGCTGCGACCCACCGCCGTATTGGCGCCTGCCAGCCAAAGGTCATTCAGCGGCGCCTGGCACGCGGCGGCGGCCAGCCCCTGGAGATCGCCGTCCGTTGCCGAGTAGCTCATCACTCCGGCGGCAGCTGCCTGCCGGTTGCCCAGGGCGTCGGCGCTCAGGACACTGACGTCCTTCACGCTCCGCTGGGCGATGGTTCCGGCAAGCTGCGCCGAGGCTCCGGCGGGAGCCGTTGCGGAGCCGGGGTCTTTCGCGATCCGCACCAGCTCGGAGCCATCCAGTGCCGACAGTCTGCTGCCCGGGAGCAGTGCCCCCGCCGCACCGACAACCGCCGCGGATACACTGCTCCTTGCCGTAGCGGACTCGGGCCTGAACTGCGGGTCGGTACCCACAGGCGTCCCCTCGAGCAGCTTCGCCGGGCCGGGGCAAACGTCCTGGCTGCTTCCGGCCGGAACGGACGCCAGTGGAACTTCCAGCTGCCGGTTGCCTGCAGGCTGCGGCGCAAGCGAGGCTGCCGCCACCATGCCGCCCCCGGCCGCAACAATCGCTGCCGCCGACAGCAAGCCGGCCACCATTCCCCGGCGGGCGGGCCGGCCGCCCTTTTTCGCTTGTTTGGGACCGCCCTTTTTCGCTTGTTTGGGCCCGCCCTTTTTCGCTTGCTGGGGCCCGCCCTTCGCCGGTTTGGGTTCGCCCTTTTTCGCCGGCGCGGGCCTCTCCCCGGTTCGGGCTACGGAACCTTCTGTGAACTCAGGTGCAGGTGCCGGCGCTGCCGGTGTGCCGCCGTCGTTCTCTGTGTTAAGCATTCTGGTTTTCCTTACGCAGGGAGCCTTCGTCCCTGGACAGGCCGGTGTGGGGGCGCCGGGCCGGCATGGGCAGCGCCAGCAGGACGGTCAGGCCGATCACCCCGGCCTGGATGATACCCGCCCAGAGCGCCCAGGGGTTGTCGTAGCGGACCGTCACGTGACCGGCTTGCGGGGGCAGCGTAAAGGCCTGCGACCAGCCGGATGTTGTGGAGGTCAGTTTCCGCCCGTCGAGCCAGGCGGTCCAGCCGGGATCCGCGCGTTCGGCGAGGACCAGCAGCCTGCCTTCCGGCCCCTTCGGCACGGCCGTGTCCACGCCGGTCAGCCCGGACGGAAGAAGGTTGGTGGTGGCGCCCTTGCCGTCAACGACGCGCACGCGGTGTGCAACGTCGGCTGGCTGCAGGACGGCCTGGTTCAGCGGACTTACCCGCCACAGCCAGCCGGAGTCCGTCGGGCCCACAGCCACGAGGCCGGGAACGGCGTCCATGCGGCTCGCTGTCAGCTGGGCTGCGGTGTCGGCAGACCGCAGGACCACGAATCCCACACCGAGTTGTTCGAGTTCGGGCCGCGGATCCACTCCGTGGCCGGCAACCACTGTGGCCACGGTGGTGCGCAGCGCGGCGGTCACCTCGTCATCATCGCGGACCGATTCTTCGCCCGGGTTGCCCCGGATGTTGCGGGCCGACGCGATGGCGGACAGGCCATCGAGGGTGGTGCCTCCGCCCCGCATGAGCGAGGCGTCGTAGCTTTCGTCCTCGCCGATGCTGATCAGCAATGTACGTGTCTGCTCCGGCCCCTCGCCCCGGTCAATCGCCGTGGCCGGCAGCGTCCGCGGATCGGCAGCATCCACCCTCCGGGGAGTTCCCAGGCCGGGCGTCTCCGCCACGCCCGCGGCCGTGGCCGTGGCCGCAGGCTGGAGCACGTTCTGGGCTGTCCACGCGGCGAGTCCGGCCAGCGGTCCGGCCAGCAGGAGAACCATGGCCAGTGCGGTTGCGGAACGCGCCAGGACTGCGCGTCTTCCGCGGCCTTGAGCAGCCTGGCCGGCCGTGAAGCCCGCGGCTGGACTGGAATGCGCAGAGACGGAGAAGAGCCCTTCCCCGCCGATGAGCGCAGCGCCCAGGAAGGCGAACATGGCGGCCGAGACCGCCGGACCGGGGAACGGCGCCACGAGTGCCTCCGCGGTGGCGCCCGTGGCCACGTGGGCGGACAGCCAGCCGCCCGCCAGCACGATCAGGGCAGCCACCCACAGGGCGCGGGCAACGCGGGTGCGCCGGGACGGAATAACCAGTGCGGCCACGGCCAGCGCCAGCACGGGAGCCCCGACCAGGAGGGCGAGCAACAGGGCCCACGGCACGGGGCCATCCGCGAAAAGTCCAAGCCCTGACAGCCCGTCCGCTGCCTCAAAGCTCAGCGGCTGGCCAAGAACCTGCTGCCAGAGCGGAGCAGCATCGAAGCCCAGCGGAAGTCCGGGATCCGCAAGGAGGGCGCGGGGACGGTCCAGCGTGGACAGGGCAAAGGGTATGAAGAGCGCGGCGCTGGGCAGGAGAGCCCACCACAGGGTACGACCCCTCCCCCGCAGCAGGAAGCCCGCAAGGACAATGACGACGACGGCCGGCACCAGCAGGGACGGCGCCGCAGCGGTAACTACCGCCAGGGAAAGTCCGGCCGCTGCCGCCGCCGTCCACGACGGCGTCCCGTTGATGCCCGGCTTCAGCGGAGGCTTCTCCATGAAACGCCGGTCGGTTGGGGCGGGCAGGGAAAAGCGGCCGCGTCCAAGGGCCGTCCCCGTGGCTCGCAGCAGCGCGAGGACAAGCAGCGGCAGCATGAGGTGAGCGAGGAGGGCCCCGATGCGCCCCTGGTTCAGTGCAATCTGTAGGGCCGGGGCGCCTGCCCATACCAAGGCGGCCGCCAGCCGGAACCTGCGGAGTGAGGTCAGGGCGCCGGCGGCGAACCAGGCAGTGAGCCCGGACAGTGGCATGGCCAGCAGGAGCAGCCAGACGATGGCGCCGTTGGCGTTGCCGCCGCCCAGCACGCCCAAAACCCAGAGGACGTAGCCGAACGGGTCGCCGTGGCCGGGCAGCCCGGCCCCCAGCCCGATCCACCAGCCGGATGCCCGGTGCCAGATGTCTTCGAGCCGGGATGAAACCGGCAGCAGGGCGCCGCCGGCCACGGCGTCGGCCCGGAAGAGCCCTGCCAAACCTGCAAAGGACGCGGCGCTGGCGAGGATGACGGCGGCGAGGGCCCCGTTGCCTATCCAGCCCCGTTCGTTGGTGGAGAGTGCGGCGAAGTCGTCGGTCGAGTCGCCGGTGGGCTGCTCCGCCAGCGAATCGGCTACGTTTCCCTCAGCCTGTGCGTCGTCAGCGCCAAACGCCTCCATGAGGGAGCGCCGGTGGCTCCACACCTCGCGCCGTTCCGTCTGCAGTTTGTTCACCAGAGACCGCGGGACACGGCGCGTGCGTGCGGCATTCCGGCGGCCGCGGAAAACAGCTGCCGGACGGCCCAGCGCGGCGGCCGTGGCCACGAGCTGGGAGAAACCGTGCCCTGGGTCCTTGACCGCGATACTGAAGACCAGTTTGAAGATGCTGCCGAGGAGTGCGGCCACCGCATGCACGGGAACCAGCCACAGCGGGGCGTGCTTGAGCCGGAGATGAACCTGCGCCCGGCGCGCAGCCGAGGCATTGCCCAGAGCGTGGGGGCGGTGCGACACGTGGAACATTTTCGCGCTCGGAACCACTACCACCCGGTGACCGGCAAGGCGGTTACGCCAGCAGAAGTCGACGTCGTCGCCGGTACCGGGCAGGGCGGGATCAAACCCCTTCAGGAGCTCCCAGACGTCGCGCCGGACCAGCATGCCGGCAGAGTTGACGGCGAAAGTGTCAGAACGGCCGTCGTATTGGCCCTGGTCGAGCTCATCGGCCTCGATCAGGGTGAGGCGTTCGGCCCAACGGCTCGTGGAAAGGCCGACGTCGATCAGCCTGCGTTTTGCGTCCCAGTCCAGCTGCTTACAGCCGGCCACGGTGACTGACGGCGCACGCTCCACGGCGTGGAGCAGCTCGGCCAGCGCCTCGGGGGCGGGTGCGGCGTCGTCGTGCAGCAGCCAGATCCATTCTGAGGCCGCATCCGGGGCTTCCGCGTTCCACGGCGCCAGGGCGGCCAGCCCGGCCGTGACGGCGACGCCCATTCCCGTCTTGCCCGCACTGATGCCGGTGACGTTGGGGGCGCCGAGCGCCCGTTCAAGGAGGGCAGCCGAATTGTCCTGCGAACCGGTATCAACGCCGATGGCCAGATCTGCCGGCCGGGTCTGACCTGCCAGTGCCGCCAGGGTCCTGGGGAGATAGGCACTGCCGTTGTGGGCAACCACAACGGCAGTGACGTGTACTTCCTGAAGAATTAGACTGCCCGCTTCCTCAGCCGACGGCGCTCACGCTCGGAGAGGCCTCCCCAAATACCGAAACGCTCATCATTCGCCAAAGCGTATTCAAGGCACTGCGACCGCACGTTGCAGGCGCCGCAAACCTTCTTCGCGTCCCTCGTGGAGCCGCCCTTCTCCGGAAAAAACGCTTCAGGATCAGTCTGCGCGCACAGCGCATCCGTCTGCCAGCCGAGCTCGCCTTCGTCGTCGAAGTCCTGCTGAAGGGGCAGACCGATCCACACGGGCTGTGCGAGCGTGCCGGCGCCGGGGTTCCGGAGCTCCATGGGCGGATCGTTGAGATCCTCATCCTGCTCCGGGCTTCCACCCAGCAGCGCCTCGTGCGCCGCAAGGAAGGCGGTGGCCTGGTCCTGCAGGGACGAGGCGGTGTCCAGGTTATACCGCTCGGCGGCGTCCGGATCAGCCGGATCTACGTACCAATCGCTTGGCACGCCGCGTGAACGGTATTTTGCCGTGGCCTGGCCGGCCACAACGGCATCTTCATGGATACGCTCTTGCCCCATGGCGTCCCCTCCTGAATTGTGCAGCCTGCCGGACACTCAGGGCACTAGGTTTGTGTGCCCGAGACTTCGCGGTGGCTTTCGATAACTAATTACACGCGTGTAACTAAGGGGAGTCAAGCCGCGAGGAATAATAATCAACTCCGGACCCGATCAGGTGCCGCGCCACGCCCGGGAATTTTTTCCGCAGTCCATGGCCGACACGCCTGAAATTTGACAGCAAGCTTACTACCTGGCATAAAATCTGCGCAATTCCGCGGAAAACGGGAGATGAATACGGGTTAACGCAAATGACGTTAGAAAGTCTTATGTGTCGCAGATCATAGATCGCCTTGAACCTGACGTCTTCGGTGGTGCCCGGAAAGCACCGGGCACCCGGTGGACACGGGCGACGTGCGTGGCAAGATGAAGCCATGAATATCCCGGCCACTGATCTGATGACGGCCCTGCGCTCGGGCCACTCAACGTCACCCCGCCTGACCTGGTACGGCCCGGACGCGGAACGCGTGGAACTCTCCGGCCGCGTTCTGGATAACTGGGTGGCCAAGACGAGCAACCTGCTGCAGGACGACCTCGACGCCGAACCCGGCATGCGTCTCCGGCTGGACCTCCCGGCGCACTGGAAATCCATCATCTGGGCCCTCGCCGCTTGGCAGCTGGGGATGGAGGTCGTTCTGGACGACAACGGCGCGGACCTGCTCGCAACTGACGATCCGGCACAGGCCGGAGAAGGGTTCGACGCCGTGGTTGCTGTGCCGCTTCCCGCCCTGGCAATGAGGTGGCCCGGTGATTTGCCCTCCGGTGTGATCGACTACGCGGCGGAGGTCCGGTCGCACGGTGACGTCTTCATGGCGCACAACGACCCCGATCCGGGGCATCCGGCAGTCCGGAGCTCGAGCGGGGCGGCCGTGCGCCACGCGGAACTACTGGACAGTTTCGCGGCCGGCCACGAGTCCGGCACCAGACTGCTCGTCCGCGCAAGCGACGGGCTGGAGGCGGCCCTGGCCAACGCGCTCGGTGCATGGAAGAACGACGGTTCAGTGGTGCTGGTGCACGGGGACGTGGAACTCACTGACAAACTGCTCGCCGCGGAACGGGTCCACGGGGACTGAGGGAAAAGCGCCGGCCGTCTGGTCCGGCGCCGTCTAATCCCCCGCTGCTTAATCCTGCCGGGCGGAGACTTCCGGATCCTCTGCCGCCGGCTCGGGCTGCCCCGCAGCCGGATGGTTGGCATGGTGGTGGCCTTCGATGAGCTCGTGGTCGTGCGAGAACTCCGGCTCCTGGTCCAGCTCCTGGTTGAACACAAGGAACCTGTAGGCGAAGAACCGGACCACTGTTGCCACCAGGATTCCGACCACACCGGCCGCGAACAGCATGTTCTTGTCGGTGACACCCATCGAATACTTGGCCAAGGCAGTAAAGCCGGTGGAGATGCCGATGCCGATGCCGTTAATGAGGATGAACATCAGGAATTCCCGGAGGACATTGGCCTGGCGGCGGTGGCGGAAAGTCCACAGGCGGTTGGCAATCCAGGAAAAGATTGTGGCAACGGTGGCACCCACGAACCGGGCTTTGGCCTCGCTGTCCGTCATGGGACCGTGCATCAGGTAGAAGGTCAGGCCGTTGTCAATGACGAACGCCACACCGCCGACGGCACCGAATTTCGCCACCTCGCGCCAGAAAAGCGAGGCTAGTCCCCGGATGCGCTCTGCAAGTGTGTTAATCATGACCCTCCGTGGCCGTATGAATAGTGGGGCCGATGGGCCAAAGTCCCATTTTAGCCCGGATTGCTGGGAGCGGCCCCAACCAGGCTGCAGCCAGCGGCTCCCCCTTGCCCTGTCCCGCCGTAGAATTTCGGGACTTTCCCGGGCTTCACTGCCATGAAAGCCGGTAACCCCGTTCCTTTTCTGTAGGCTGAGACTTGTGACTTTTCCAGTAATCGGCGTGGTTGGCGGCGGCCAGCTTGCGCGCATGATGGCCCCCGCCGCCACAGCATTAGGCTTCGAACTCCGCGTCCTCGCCGAAGGTGAAGACGTCTCCGCAGTATCGGCCGTGCCCAACGCGCCCGTCGGCGACTACAAGGATCTGGCTGCCCTGCTGGAGTTCTCCGAGGGCCTTGACGTCATGACCTTCGACCACGAGCACGTGCCGGCTGACCACCTGCACGCCCTCATTGCGGCGGGAGTGAACGTCCAGCCCGGCCCGGACGCACTGATCAATGCCCAGGACAAGCTTGTGATGCGCGGCGCCATCGACCGCCTCGAACTGCCGAACCCGGCATGGGCGTCCGTGGACAACGTGGACGCCCTGGTCCGCTTCGGCGACGAGACCGGGTGGCCCGTGGTGCTCAAGACGCCCCGGGGCGGCTATGACGGCAAGGGCGTGCGGATCGTCGGATCGCCCCAAGAGGCTGCGGACAGCGCCGACTGGTTCGAGGCCATGAGCCCTCTGCTGGCGGAAGCCAAGGTGGAGTTCAGCCGTGAGCTCTCTGCGCTTGTGGCGCGCACGCCGGACGGCGCATCCCGGGCCTGGCCCGTGGTCCACACCATCCAGGTTGACGGCGTGTGCGACGAAGTGATCGCTCCGGCGCAGGGCATCCCCCTCGAGGTCGCCGCGGCCGCCGAAGATGCGGCCTTGCGGATCGCCAATGAACTGGGCGTCACCGGCGTCATGGCCGTGGAGCTCTTCGAAACACCGGGGTCCGGGGCCGGGTTCCTCATCAACGAACTTGCCATGCGCCCGCACAACACCGGCCACTGGACGCAGGACGGCTCCGTCACGAGCCAGTTTGAGCAGCACCTCCGCGCAGTCCTGAACCTGCCGCTGGGAGCCACCGACATGCTCGGCACGGTCGTGGTGATGAAGAACTTCCTGGGCGGCGAGAACCAGGACCTGTTTTCCGCCTATCCAGTAGCGCTGGCCGCGGAACCCGCCGCGAAAGTCCACTGCTACGGGAAATCGGTGCGGCCAGGCCGGAAAATCGGCCACGTCAATCTCGTGGGCGCCTCCGTGGCGGATGTGCAGTCCCTGAGGCAACGGGCCACCACCGTGGCAAACATCATCCGTGACGGCAGGCTGCCTGCCGACGCGGGACCAGGCAACACCGAGGAGAACGCATGAGCCCCGAACCCGCCGCCACGCCCGGAACGGACAGCCCGTCCCCACTGGTCGGCCTCGTCATGGGGTCGGATTCGGACTGGCCCGTCATGGAGGCCGCCGCCGACGCCCTTGCGGAGTTCGGCATCGCCTTCGAGGCCGACGTCGTCTCGGCCCACCGCATGCCCACCGAGATGATCCGGTACGGCCAGACGGCGCATGAGCGCGGTCTTCGCGTCATCATTGCAGGAGCCGGCGGCGCCGCCCACCTTCCGGGGATGCTCGCCTCGGTCACGCCGCTACCCGTCATCGGGGTTCCGGTCCCGCTCAAGACCCTGGACGGCATGGATTCGCTGCTGTCCATCGTGCAGATGCCGGCGGGCGTACCGGTCGCCACCGTCTCCATCGCCGGTGCCCGGAACGCGGGCCTGCTCGCCGTGCGGATGCTGGCCTCGGGAACGGACGATCTCGCCGTCCGCCTCCGCACCGATCTTCTGGACTTCGCACAGGAACTCAATGACGTGGCCAGCCGGAAAGGCGCCAACCTCCGGCAGAAGGTCAATGAAGTCTTCTCCGAAGGAAACGTGGTTCTCCGGGGCAGCCGTTAAGGAACTCTCATGTCCAACACTGATCTGCCATCCCAGGGGCTCCTGACGGACCCCGTCCGGCATCCGGCGAGCGCGCCTGCGCCCGTCCGTACCAAGCGCGCCTTTCTGCTGATCCTCCTCACCCTGTTCGTTCCGGGGAGCGCCCAGATCGCCGCCGGGGACCGCAAGCTGGGCCGCATTGCCCTGCGGGTCACGCTGACTGTGTGGGCACTGGTCATCCTCGCCCTGGTGTTGCTGTTCACCAACCGGACACTGCTCATCAACATTGTCACCAATCCCGTGGCATCCCTGCTGATCGTCCTGGTCCTGACCGCCCTGGCGGTGGGCTGGGCGGTGCTGTTCATCAACACCCTGCGGCTGATCCGGCCCGTGCTGTTGCGGCCGCGCATGAGGCCCGTGGTCGGCGTCGCGCTGGCTCTCGCAATGGTTGCCAGCAGCGGCTCCCTCGGCTACGCGGCGTACCTGCTCAACGTCAGCCGCAACGCCATCGGCAGCATTTTCAACGCCAACGGCCCGGCCATCGACCCCGTGGACGGCCGCTACAACTTCCTGATGATGGGCGGCGACGCGGGCGCGGACCGCACGGGCCGTCGCCCCGACAGCCTGTCTGTCCTCAGCGTTGATGCCACGACCGGCAAGACGGCCATCATCTCGGTCCCCCGCAACCTGCAGAACGCCCGGTTCAGCGAGGGCTCCCCCATGCTGAAGATCTACCCCGAGGGCTACAACTGCGGCGATGAATGCCTTATCAACGCCATCAATACCGAGGTCACCAACAAGTACAAGGATCTTTATCCGGACGTTGCCGACCCTGGTGCCCAGGCCACCTTGGAAGCGGTATCGGGGACCCTTGGCATCACCGTTCAGGCCTACGTGCTCGTGGACATGGACGGCTTCGCGAAACTCATTGATGCGATGGGCGGAATCAGGATCAAGGCCGGCGGCTGGGTGCCGATCAGCGGCGACATGATCGATGAGGCCAACGGCATCCACGGCATGCCGCTGGGTTGGATTCCGGCCGGCGACCAGAAGCTGGATGGCTTCCATGCGCTGTGGTACGGGCGATCCCGGGAGTTCGTCGACGACTACGCGCGGATCCAGCGGCAGCAGTGCGTCCAGCAGGCCATGCTCAAACAGCTGGATCCTGCGACCCTCCTCTCGAAGTTCGAGGACATCGCCAACGCCGGAACCAAGGTGGTGGAATCCAACATTTCCTCAAGCCAGCTGGGCAGTTTTGTGGATCTTGCCATGAAAGCCAAAGGCAAGGACGTTAGCCGCCTCACCATTGGGCCGCCGGACTTTGCCGCATCCTTCTCCACCGTGCCAGACTTTGACGTTATCCATCAGCGGGTCAAGAAGCTGCTCAGCGACCAGAGCTCAGAGCCGTCACCTGCCGCGGCGCCCGACGACGCGCTGCAGCTGCAATACGCAGTTGGCGGCAGCGGGCTGACGGCAGCCGGACCGGCCGTACCGGTCACCAAACCGTCGCCGTCGTCGCCGTCGTCGTCGGACTTCACTCCGGTGACCACCACGCCGGAAGGTGAGCCCATCACCGAAAAGATGCTGAACCAGCTCAAGCGCGAGGGAAACGAGCAGGCTATCCGCGATCTCGTGGCCACCAACGGCCAATGCGCACCCTTGTGACAAACACCTGCTTCAAGAAAGAAGGACACCCGGCTGTGTACGAAATCGATAACGTCCTCAGGCCTTACGCCTGGGGATCTACGACGGCGATCGCCGGCCTGCTGGGCAGGCCGGAGTCGGGCGGCCCGGAAGCGGAGCTGTGGATCGGCGCGCACCCGGACTCACCTTCCCTGGCCAGCAGGCCCGACGGCACGGCCGTGGCCCTGAATGAACTTATCGCCGAGGACCCCGCTCATTTCCTGGGCGACGCCTCGGTGGCGGAATTCGGGCCCCGGCTCCCGTTCCTCGCCAAGGTGCTCGCCGCAGCAAAGCCCCTTTCGTTGCAGGTCCACCCCAGCCTTGCGCAGGCCAGAGCCGGTTTTGCCCGCGAGAATGCCGACGGCGTCCCCGCCGGCGCGGCCAACCGGAATTACAGGGATGACAACCACAAACCGGAGATGATCTTCGCGCTGACGCCGTTCGACGCGCTGTGCGGATTCCGCGAGCCGGCCAAGTCCCGGGACGTTTTCCTTCACCTGGCGGGGTGCTTGGAGCTCTCCGGATCAGGCGTTCCGGAAATCCTGACCGAGGTCATCGATGACCTGTCGCAGCCCGAGGAGCGTGCGGCGCTCCGGTCGGCGTTCGAGCGGCTGATCGCGGGCGGTGATGGCGTCACGGAGGCGACCTTAAGGGTCGTCGCGGCGCTGACCTCCGGCGCGCCCATGGCGCCGTACCAGCCGGAACTGTCCACGGTGCTGAGCCTGAACAGCGAATACCCGGGCGATCCCGGCGTGCTGATTTCCCTGCTGCTCAACCGGCTCTCGCTGGAGCCTGGCGAGGCCGTGTACCTCCCCGCCGGCAATGTGCATGCCTACCTCCACGGCCTGGGTGTGGAGGTCATGGCCTCCTCGGACAACGTGCTGCGCGGGGGCCTGA
This sequence comes from Arthrobacter sp. Bi83, assembly GCF_918698095.1. GTDB lineage: Bacteria > Actinomycetota > Actinomycetes > Actinomycetales > Micrococcaceae > Arthrobacter. Next base: position 137,883 of record NZ_CAKKLY010000003.1, on the reverse strand, counting down.
CGCCGAAGTTCGTCGATGTACCGGAGCTGCTGAAGACCATCGCGTTCGAGTCGGTGGGTGTGCCCATGCTCCGCGCCGAAGTCTCAGAACTCGGCCAGGAGCTGTACCAGCCGCCCTTCCGGGAATTCCAGCTCCAAAGGATCGAGCTGCTCCCGGACGGAAGCCCGGTGCCACTGGCGCAATCGGGGGCCGCGGTGATCATCGTCACTGCCGGCTCCGTCTATCTGGACTCGCCGAAGGGCGACCTTCGGCTGAACCGCGGCGCGAGTGCCTTCCTTCCGGCAGCCCACGCCCCTGTCAACGTCCACCCCGTTTCGGGCGCCGCGGACACCGCCGTGGCCTTCGCCGTGACCACGTCGATGAAAGCCTGACCGCCGTGGAATACTTCCTGCAGAGCCAGGCGTGGGCCGACTTCCAGCGGTCCCTCGGCCGTACGGTTCACCGGCGGTCCGGCGAGGGCTGGAGCTTCCTGGCCGTTGAGGAGAAAAACCCGTCCGGGAAAGTGCTGTATGCGCCCTATGGTCCCGTGGCTGAGTCCGTCGACGCGTTTGACGCCGCGCTGGCTGAGCTCGTGGACGTGGCGAAATCCTGCGGTGCCGTTTTCGTCCGGATCGAGCCGGTGACGGCTGGCCTGGAACCGGGGACCGCCGCAGGTGCACTGAAGAGCCGCGGGCTGCAGCCTGCGCCCGTCAACCAGCAGCCCGAGCTGAGCTGGATCGTGGATCTGGACAGGGACTTCAAGGACGTGCTGGCCGATATGAAGCCCGTCAACCGGAACCTCTACCGGAACATCCACAAGAAGGGTGTGACGTTCCACGCCTCGCAGGATCCCGACGACATCCGCATCCTGCTGAACTTCCTGCACATGACGGCCAGGCGCAATGGCTTCAAACCGCAAAGCGACGAGTACCTGACCCGGGTCGCGGCGTCGCTGATGCCTGCCGGGGCGGCCACCCTGTTCGTCGCCGAATTGCACGGCGGCCCCATTGCGGCGGCGCTGGCCTATGATTCCGCAGACACGCGCACCTACGCCCACGCTGCCATGGACGACACCCACCGCAAGCTCAGCGCCGGCATTCCGCTCCTGGTCACGCTGATGGCCGATGCCAAGGACAAGGGCCTCAAGCACGTGGACCTCTGGGGCGTGGCGCCGGCTGACCAGCCGGATCACAAGTGGGCCGGCTTCACCGCCTTCAAGAAGTCCTTCGGGGGCCGGGAAATCGCCTACCCGGGAACGTGGGACCTGCCCGTCAACAAGCCCCGCTACGCGGCTTACCAGGTGGCCCGCAAGCTCCGCGAAAGACTCCGCAAAACCCTCGCGCGGACGAACACTTAGGCTTCGCGCCGTCAGCGCGAACGAACACGTGAGGCCCCGAATCCGGTCGGATTCGGGGCCCCACGTGTTCGTTCGCGCTATGGAGTCGGTGGACTAGCTCTTGCGGGCGTAGCCTTCCCACTTGCTGGCCTGGTGCTCGCCGTCCACGAAGCGGATCGTGCCGGACTTGGAGCGCATGACGATCGACTGCGTCAGGACCTTGTCTTTGGAGTAGCGCACACCCTTGAGGAGGTCGCCGTCGGTGATGCCCGTGGCAGCGAAGTAGCAGTTGTCGCTGGAGACGAGGTCGTTCGTGGACAGCACCCGCTCAAGGTCGTGGCCGGCGTCGATGGCCTTCTGCTTTTCGTCGTCGCTGGTGGGCCACAGCCTGCCCTGGATGACGCCGCCGAGCGATTTGATGGCGCAGGCGGCAACAATGCCTTCCGGCGTTCCGCCGATGCCCATGAGCGCGTCAACGCCGGTTCCGGAACGGGCAGCTGCGATGGCGCCGGCGACGTCGCCGTCCATGATGAATTTGGTGCGCGCGCCGGCCTCGCGGATTTCCTCCACCAGCGGACGGTGGCGGTCACGGTCGAGGATCATGACGTTGAGCTGGTTGACCTTGACGCCCTTGGCCTTGGCGATCAGGTGCAGGTTCTGCTTGACGGGTAAACGCAGATCCACCATGTCGGCGGCCTCGGGACCGGTGACGAGCTTCTCCATGTAGAACACGGCGGAGGGATCGAACATGGAGCCGCGTTCGGCGACGGCCAGGACGGCCAGTGCATTGTTGATGCCGAGGGCGGTCAGCCGCGTACCGTCGATGGGGTCGACGGCGACGTCGCACTCTGGGCCTGTGCCGTCCCCAACCCGCTCACCGTTGAAAAGCATGGGAGCTTCGTCTTTTTCGCCCTCACCGATGACCACAACGCCGTTGAAGTGGACGGTCTGGAGGAAGGAACGCATGGCGTCGACGGCCGCGCCGTCTGCCTTGTTCTTGTCGCCGAATCCAACCCAGTGGCCGCCGGCGATCGCGGCGGCTTCGGTGACGCGGACAAGCTCAAGTGCGAGGTTGCGGTCCGGCTCGTCGATCCCGACGGCGAGCGACGGGGAAAGCGTGGAATACTTCTGGGTCATTGACGCTGGTGACACGTGAACCTCTTCTTCGAGTGGCGATCATTGGACCCGCAGTGCCGAAGGAGGCTTCTGCGGTGATTCCTCTGCTACTGATCATAGTCGGGCTATGCGTCCCAGGTCATGGGATGACCACCACGCGAAACACGTGTTACTCCTCACCGCCGGGCACGGGGAATGTGAGTTCGGCGCCCGCATGGGCGACTATAGAGGGGTGAGTGAAACGCAGGACCAGTCCGCCCCCACCAGCCCGGCAGCCGGCCACGGCTCTTCCCCGGCTCCGGCTACCCAGGCGGTCAAGCCGGTAATCCCCGCCGCCGCGGCCAAGCGGGCCAATGCGTCCGTCATCGGAATGATTGTCGCGCTGGTGGTCAGCATCGCCGCCTTCCTGCCGATCGTCCTCATGAACCCGTCACCCAAGACTGACGGCTACCGCCCCAACATCGATGTGAGCGCGGTCGCCACACACGCGGTGGATGTGGCGGGATTCACACCCGTCGCCCCAGAAACGGGCGACACATTCAAGCCAAATTACGCCCGCTGGGAAGCCGGCACCGGAACAGGCGTCCCCACCTGGGAGGTTGGATACCTCACCCCGAAAGAAGCGTTCATCGGGCTGGTCCAGACGCGGAAGGCCAACCCGACCTGGCTCCTGCAGCAGACGAAGAATGCCCCAGTGACCGGAAACCGGAATGCCGGCGGGCAGGAATGGGAACTGCGGGACACCGGCAAGGGTGAGCGGAGTATGGTGCTGAACCACCGGGGGACCACCGTTGTCCTCAGTGGGAGTGCGCAACTGGACGAGTTTTCGGTACTGGCCGCCGCCGTCGTAAAGTCCCTCGACAGTAACCCGGTTGTCACAGTTTCACCGTCACCGAGCCCCAAGCCGTAAGGTAGGGGCCGTGGCAACCTACCTGACTCCCGCCCTGGCCTGGCGCCGTCTGCGCGAAGGCAACGAGCGCTTTGTTAACGGTGAATCCTCGCACCCTAACCAGGACGCCTCGCGGCGGTCCTCCCTGGTGGAAAACCAGCACCCCTTCGCGGTGATCTTCGGGTGCTCCGATTCCCGGCTCGCGGCAGAAATCATCTTCGATCTGGGCCTCGGCGACGCCTTCGTGGTGCGCACCGCCGGCGAGGTCATTGATGACGCCGTGCTCGGATCGCTTGAATACAGCATCAGCGTGCTGAGCGTGCCCTTGATCGTGGTGCTGGGCCATGACAGCTGCGGCGCGGTCAGTGCCACGAAGTCGGCCGTGGAAACCGGCCAGATGCCCGTGGGCTTCATGCGGGACCTCGTCGAGCGCATCACGCCGTCCGTCCTGACGTCCCTGCGCAATGGCGAAACCGAGGTCAACGACATGGTGGTGGAACACGTCAAGCAGACCTCGCAGCGGCTCGTGGACAGCTCCCGTGTGATTTCCGACGCAATCGAAACGGGGCGGGCGGCGGTCATCGGCCTCTCTTACAGCCTCGCGGAGGGCCGCGCGGACCTTGTTTCCGGAATCGGCGAGCTCTAAAACCCCGCCGGGAGCGCCCGGTCAGCAGGCCCGTAGCAAGCAGTTCACGGTTTTCGGTGCGGCCCCTGATCGCCCTAAGCTAGCCCCATGACTTCCACTGAAGAGTTCCGCATTGAACATGACACGATGGGCGAAGTCCGCGTCCCCGTGAACGCCCTGTACCGCGCGCAGACGCAACGTGCAGTCGAGAACTTCCCGATCTCCGGCAAAACCCTTGAACGTGCCCACATCGAGGCTCTGGCGCGGGTAAAGAAGGCCGCTGCCCAGGCCAACGCAGAACTGGGCGTGCTCGACGGCGAGCTGGCCAAGGCGATCGCCGAAGCTGCCGATGAGGTGGCCGCGGGCAAGTACGACGGCGACTTCCCCATCGACGTTTTCCAGACCGGCTCCGGCACGTCCTCGAACATGAACACCAACGAGGTTATTGCCGAGCTTGCCTCCAGGGCCCTCAAGGCTGCCGGCAGCGACAAGGTGGTCCACCCCAACGACCACGTCAACGCCTCGCAGTCCTCCAACGACGTGTTCCCCACGTCGGTGCACGTGGCCGCCACCTCGGCCCTGATCAACGACCTCATTCCCGCCCTCGGCTACCTCGCCGAGTCGCTGGAGCGCAAGGCCGTGGAGTTCAAGGACGTGGTCAAGTCCGGCCGCACGCACCTCATGGATGCCACTCCGGTCACCTTGGGCCAGGAATTCGGCGGCTACGCCGCACAGGTCCGTTACGGCATCGAGCGCATCAATGCCTCCCTCCCCCGGGTTGCCGAAGTCCCGCTCGGCGGCACCGCCGTGGGCACTGGCATCAACACGCCGGCTGGCTTCCCGGAGCGCGTCATTGAACTGCTCGCCACCGACACCGGCCTGCCGCTGACCGAGGCCCGCGACCACTTCGAGGCACAGGCCAACCGTGACGGCCTCATCGAAGCCTCCAGCCAGCTGCGCAACATTGCCATCTCCTTCATGAAGATCAACAATGACCTGCGCTGGATGGGCTCCGGCCCCAACACCGGACTCGGCGAAATCGCCATTCCGGACCTCCAGCCGGGTTCGTCGATCATGCCGGGCAAGGTCAATCCCGTCATCTGTGAAGCCTCCATCATGGTGTGCGCGCAGGTGATCGGAAACGACACGGCCATCGCCTGGTCGGGAACGAACGGCGCCTTCGAACTGAACGTGGGCATCCCCGTCATGGCCGCGAACCTGCTCGAATCTGTCCGCCTTCTGGCCAACACCAGCCGCGTCATGGCCGACAAGATGATCGACGGCATTACCGCCAACGTCGACCGGGCCCGCTTCCTCGCCGAGGCATCGCCGTCCATCGTTACTCCGCTGAACAAGTACATCGGCTACGAGAACGCAGCGAAGATCGCCAAGAAGGCCGTCGCCGAGGGACTGACCATCCGCGAGACCGTTGTAGCCATGGGCTTCCTGGAGCGTGGCGAGCTGACGGAAGAGCAGCTCGACACCGCCCTGGACGTCATGTCCATGACCCGCCCGCCGCACAAGGCATAGTCTCCGCTACCAGAACCACGCATCCGACGCCGGCCGGTGCCTTCCAGTGGAAGGTGCCGGCCGGCGTCGTTCTCCCCCGGCCCCCGCGCAGTCCGGCTATGCGGCTGCCCCCGGCCCTCCTGCCGCCCGCCGCTCCTCCGGAGTGTAGGCCGCCGCGGCAGCTGCCTGCTCCAGCGTGGCTCCGGAGACCCGTGCTTCCCGCAGCCTGCGCGTCTTGGCAGACTGGACGCTGAAGGCGGCGTCCACATTTCCAGCTGCATAGGTCAGCGCGTCCTCGGCCCTGATCCCCAGGCCCTGGGCCGTCAGAACGGCATCCTGGTTCGCGCCGAGGTAGGTAAACTGCCATCCCCACTGCATCTGCTGCCGTTCCACAAGGCCCTTGACCATGGCTCCGTTCGCTTCCCGGGAGGCGTTCTCATGGCCGTCGGTCAGGACAGCCACCAGCACAGTCCCCGGACGCTCGTGTGCCGGCATTGCCGCAAGCTCCGCCCCGGCTTCACCGATCAGGCGCACCATGGCATCGTGCAGGGCAGTGGATCCCCTGGGCTGAAGAACAAGCGGCGGGACATCCTGGATATCCACAGATTCGTACACCCGCTCGTAGGTGTCGTCGAACTGGGCGAGGGACAGCCGGCACCGGCCTGAGCACGTAAACGTGTGTAAGCCCTGTGTCTGTCATGCTTCCCCATTTCCGGCCCCGGTCCCGCCGGTGCCACCTGGTGCCAGCGATAGTGCTGGGCAGGAACAGGCTAGGTACGGCCACCGACAATATCGCAAAAGTTGCACTCTAGATGAAGTAGTGCAAAAATTTACTATGTGACCAAGAGTGCAATTATTGAGGGCGGCCTTCGCGAGCGGAAGCGCGCGGCAACCCGGGCGGCGATTACCGCCGTCGCGCGTTCCCTGACTGCGGAACGCGGCCTGAACGGCTACACCGTGGAGGACGTCTGCGAACAGGCGGGCATCTCCCGGCGCACGTTCTTCAACTACTTCCCCACCAAGGAAGACTCGATCCTGGGGCATGTTGACGATGAACACCCCGAGGAATTCTTCGAAGACTTCATCCGGGGCGGTAGCACGTCCCCCGCGGGAGAGATCTCGGCCAGCCTGCTTCAGGATCTTGCGGAGTTGTCGCTGCACCTGTCTGAAAGGATGAGCGCCTCCGAAGAAGAGACCCGGCAGCTGATCGGCGTCATCAAGAAAGAACCCCAGCTGATGCTGAAAATCATCGGCGCCACCGAGGAACGGGAGGCCCATTTCGCCCGCGTCGTCGCCGCCAGGGAAGGCGTAGCCCCGGACCATCCGGTGGTCAGGATGGCTGTTGTGGTGATGGGCAGCATCGCCAGGCACGCCAGCATGACCTATTTCTCCGAGGGCAACACCCGCCCCTACCGGGACCTCCTGCTCGAAAATCTCGAGGGTGCGAGGCTACTGCTGTCCCAGCCATTTTCCCGCCCCGCATCCCCGTCCGCGGACACCCCATCACCCTCCACAGAAGGAAGCAAATGAGCACCGCCGTCATACCCAAGGCAGCAGCCGAACCGCTGCTCCTGACCCAGAAGCGCATCTGGATCATCTTCTCCGCGCTCATCGCCGGCATGCTGCTCTCCAGCCTGGACCAGACCATCGTGTCCACCGCCATGCCCACCATCGTTGGTAAACTCGGCGGCGTAGAGCACCAGGCCTGGATCACCACCGCGTACCTGCTCGCCACCACCATCGTGATGCCCATCTATGGCAAGTTTGGTGACGTCCTGGGCCGCCGGAACCTGTTCCTCGTGGCCATCGCGCTGTTCACGCTCGCCTCGGTCGGCTGCGCATTCGCCACCGATTTCTGGGGCTTCGTGGTGTTCCGTGCCGTCCAGGGCCTCGGCGGCGGCGGCCTGATGATCCTCTCGCAGGCCATCATCGCCGACATCGTCCCGGCCAAGGAACGCGGCAAGTACATGGGCCCGCTGGGCGCCATCTTCGGTCTCTCAGCCGTTGCCGGGCCCCTCCTGGGCGGTTACTTCGTGGACCACCTCACGTGGGAATGGGCTTTCTACATCAACATCCCCGTCGGCATCGCCGCGTTCACCATCGCCTGGTTCACCCTGACCCTGCCGAACAAGAAGGCCGCAAAGCGGATCGACATACTGGGCGTCCTGCTGCTCTCCGCAGCCACGACCTGCCTGATCTTCTTCACCGACTTCGGCGGCAAGAAGGACGAAGGCTGGGATTCGCCCCTCACGTGGGCGTTCGGTGCCGGCCTGGTTGTGGCTGCTGCCGCGTTCGTCATGGTGGAACGCCGCGCCGAGGACCCCATTATCCCGATGAGCCTGTTCAGGAACCGGATCTTCGTCAACTCGACGGCCATCGGCTTTACGCTGGGCCTGGGCATGTTCGCCGCCATCGCGTTCGTGCCCACGTTCCTGCAAATGTCCTCAGGGACCTCGGCCGCCGAGTCCGGGCTGCTGATGCTTCCGATGATGGTGGGCCTCATGGGCATGGCCATCTATTCGGGGATCCGGATCTCCAAGACCGGCAGGTACAAGATGTTCCCCATCCTGGGAGCTGTCCTGACCATGGGTGCCATGCTCTGGCTGACGACCCTGACGGCAGACACCCCGATCTGGGTCATCTGCGTCCAGCTGTTCGTGTTCGGCGCCGGCCTGGGCTCCATCATGCAGGTCATCGTCCTGGTGGTCCAGAACTCCGTCCCGGCGGACCAGATCGGAACCGCCACCAGCACCAACAACTACTTCCGCGAAGTGGGCGCGTCCCTGGGCGTGGCCGTGTTCGGTTCCATCTTCACGTCCCGGTTGTCTGAGTCCCTTGGCAAGGCCTTCACCGGTGCCGGCGCCTCAGCCGAGCAGGCCACGCAGTCCACCCGGACGCTGGACCCGCAGGCCCTCAGCCAGCTCCCGGAGCAGCTCCGGGACGCCATCGTGAACGCCTACGCCGATTCGCTGGCACCGGTGTTCTGGTACCTGCTGCCGTTCCTGGGCATCGCGCTGATCCTGGCACTGACCCTGAAGCAGATCCCGCTCTCGGACACGGCCGGCATGGTGGCCCGCGGCGAAGCTGTGGGCGGCGAGGAGGCCGAGCGGCTGGAAGCTGCGCGGCTGGAGACTGCACGGCACGGTGCCGGTGGAGCCGCCGTCGTCGGCATCGCGGCATCCGCGGAGGCGCTGGACGCTCCCGCTGACAGTGAGCCGGCCGGCAACGCCAAGAACGACGACGGCGAGCTGGCCGGCCAGCGCAGCCGACCCTCCGCCGGGCAATAGTCCGGGGGAAGTTGCGGGGTCGTCGCAGTCTTTTGGGGTTGCGGCGGCCCTGCCTTTTAGTCCCGCTTGTCGCGAGGAGGGGGTGCTCAAATGTGCGTTCCCTCCCAGGGGCTGCTCAAGCCGGCAGCAGCACCATTGCGGCGGCCGCTCCTCCGAGCATGAAGGGCCCGAACGGAATGGCCGACTTGAGCGTTCCGCGCCGCGACGCCAGCAGGCCGATGCTCCACAAACCCCCGAGCAGGAAGGCGGCGAAGGTGCCGGCGAAAATGTGCGGCCAGCCCAGATACCCCAGGTACATGCCCAGCACCCCCGCCAGCTTAACGTCACCGAATCCCATCCCCGGCGGATACACCAGCCGCAGGACAAAGTAGAACAGCCACAGCACCGCTCCCCCGGCCAGGATCCGGAGCGCAGGCACGCCGAACAGCTGCGCGGCGGCGGCCGGAACGCTCCCGCTGCCCTGAGCCGACACGGCCAGACTGATCACGGCCCCGAGCAGGAGCGCGCCCGCCACCGCATACGACGGGAAGACGATCCGGTTCGGCAAAAGATGGTGGCGGACATCGATCACCGTGAGCCGGGCGGCCATCACAGCGAAATAAGCGCACGCGGCCAGGACCAGCCAGAAGGCCGGCGGTGCTGCTTCCCAGAGTTCGCCAAGTCGTTGGATCACTCTCGGATGCTACTGGATTTGCCCGGTCCGCCGCTGGACCCGTGGGTAAACTGTGGATATGGGGACCTGGGACGCCAAGCACCGGCAGGAACACGGCGGGGCCTCGACGCCCTCGGATTCCGTCGCATCCTTCCGGAACCTCTGCCGCTCGTCCCCCTGGAAGTGGCAGTCCCTCAGGTTCGAATACCGCGAAACGCCCGAGGGCGGCGGCACGGTCCCTGTGCGCGCCTGGCTGCGCCGCCCTGGCGCCCTTCGTCTTGAGTCCACGGACGGAACCCTTCTGCACAGCACCACCGGCATCAACGACTCGCGCGACGGCCTGTACGTCAGCGCCACCAGGCGGTCATGGCTTCTGCCGGCGCATCTGGTCACCCCCGTTTACGACGACGGCGGGCTGGTCAGGCGCCGCCCGGAAGCGGCATACGGTGAACCGTCGTTCGGCAACAGCCGCTTCGGAGCGGCCCTCGACCCGGTGGAGCTCGCGGGAAATGCGCCCGTTCCCCTGGAATTCCCCCGTGCCAATGCCGTGGAATTGCTTGAGCCCGTGCGCGAGGTGGAGCACGAGGGCCGCAGCGCGCTGGAGACTGTGGTTTCGCCAAACGCCAGCTACCGCCCGCTGGATCCGGCGCGGCCGTTGTGCGGACCGGGCCGGACAAGGATCCGGGTGGACGCCGGAACCGGCATCTGCGTGGCCAGCGAAGCCCTCGACGGCGGGACGCAGCAGCCCGGCCACTGGATCCGTATCCTGGCCGTCGACGAATACATGCTCGATGATCTCTTCGTGGCCGAGCCCGTGAACCTGACGGATGTGCGCGAGCATATCCAGTGGCCGCCGCGCCCCAACCGGGCCTGAGCAGCCACCGGCCCGGTAGGGAACGCTCCGGAGCCGCCCGGATGCGGGGGCCCGTGCAGGGTTTTCCCAAGCTGGGCATCGCAGACTCGGGGCATGTCCTCGATTGCCACCGAACAGCCGCCCGCCGCAATGACGTCCAAACGCAGGCGCAGACGCATGATGCTGATACCGCTGGCCCTCATCGCTGCCTTGGCATTGTTCTTCGGCTATGTGTTCCTGAGTGCGAAGCCGGAGCCAAGCGTGCCGTTGGGCGCGAGTGCCGCTGTCCCTGGCGGAATGGCGAGGGTGAACGGAGTTGTCCCGCTCGAGAAGGACGGCTGGCTGCCGCCGGAGCATGTGCAGGCCCTGGAGGAGGGCGCGTCCGCGGGCACCCACCGGGTCCGAGTACTGGTGCAGTTCACCGCCCTGGAAGGCGCCGGCATCACGCTGGATTCGTCCCAGTATGTGGTCACCGGCCTGGGCGGCAGTGACGTAAAGCCGCTGTGGACGTCAAACCCCCGGGCTGAAGTTCGCCAGGGCGACTCACTCAACGCGACCATGGTCTTCGAGCTGCCGGACAAGTCCATCGCCCTGGTCCTGAAGGGACCCGGCGGAACGCGGCTGTCCCTGGGGCTGTCGCACCACACCGGCAGCTAACCCACGCTCGGGCCGTCGCCGGTTCGGTCGTCCCGTTCGACCGGCGTTCTCGTCCGGCCGCTGTAACGTCCCATCGGCTAGGCTTCCCTCATGACCGAGCTGATCTCCGTTTGGCCGCCCTTCGCCCTCGCCCTGACCACTCCCAGGCTCATCCTTCGTCCTCTCCGGGACGACGACATCCCCGCCGCCGTGGAGGCTGCGGCCAGCGGCATCCACGACCGCGGACGCAGCCCGTTCAGCACGCCCTGGGCCGAATCTCCTCCGGACGAGCTGGGACAGAACATGGCCCAGTGGTACTGGCAGTGCCGGGCCGGCACCACGCCGCAGTCCTGGGCCCTGATCCTGGGCATCTGGCACGGCGGCACCTTCCTGGGATGCCAGGACGTCGGCGCCAAGGATTTTGCCATCCTCAAGACCGTGACCACCGGCTCGTGGCTGAGGAGGAGCGCGCACGGCCGCGGCTTCGGCAAGGAGATGCGTGCCGCCGTCGCGCTTTACGCCTTTGACTGGCTGAACGCCGACGCCGCGGAATCCGAAGCGGCGGAGTGGAACGCCGCGTCCTTGGGAGTTTCCCGGTCCCTCGGCTACGAGCTGAACGGCGTCACGCGGATGTCCTGGGGCGGCAAGCCCGAGACAGTCCAGCGCGTCCGCCTCACCCCTGAATCCTTCAAGCGCCCCGACTGGCAGCTCAAGGTAGAAGGCCACGCCCCCACGGCCAAGTTCCTGGGCCTCTGACCGGCCGAGACCGCCCCGGCTTCGACAAGCCCAACCAGCGGCATCCCGGGTTTCGACAAGCCCAACCAGCGGCATCCCAGGTTTCGCCAAGCCCAACCAGCGGAACTCCAGGTTTCGACAAGCTCAACCAGCGGCATCCCAGGTTTCAACAAGCCCAACCAGCGGCCCTCGCCGGGACGCGGTCCTTCGCGTAGGAGCGCATCGCGGCGCATCGGACCCGCGGAGGTCGCCCAGCGACCAGAGCGGGTCCATATGCGTCGTGTCTAAGCGACGGCGAAGGGCCGTGGCCCGGCGAACCCGGCCACGGCCCTCGGGCACGCAGGTTAGATCTCAGCCCCTTCCAGCAGCTCCGTCACCAGCGCGGCGATGGGCGAGCGCTCGGAACGGGTGAGGGTGATGTGGCCGAAGAGCGGGTGGCCCTTGAGGATCTCGACGACGGCGGCAACGCCGTCGTGCCGGCCGACCCGCAGGTTGTCACGCTGGGCGACGTCGTGGGTGAGGACGATCTTCGAGTTCTGCCCGATGCGGCTCATCACGGTGAGCAGCACGTTCTTCTCCAGGGACTGTGCCTCGTCCACGATCACGAAGGCGTCATGCAGGGAACGGCCGCGGATGTGGGTTAGCGGCATGACCTCCAGCATGCCGCGGTCCATGACTTCCTCCACGACTTCCTGGCTGACGAGGGCACCGAGGGTATCGAAGACAGCCTGTGCCCACGGGTTCATCTTCTCCGCCTCAGAGCCCGGCAGGTAGCCCAGTTCCTGGCCACCGACGGCGTAGAGCGGGCGGAAGACAATCACTTTGCGGTGCTCCCGGCGCTCCAGCACGGCCTCCAGTCCTGCGCACAGGGCGAGGGCTGACTTGCCGGTGCCGGCGCGGCCGCCGATCGACACAATGCCTACCGCCGGGTCCATCAGGAGGTCGATGGCGAGCCGCTGTTCGGCGGAGCGTCCGTGGAGGCCGAAGACGTCCCGGTCGCCTTTCACGAGGCGGACCTGCTTGTCCGGGCCTACCCGTCCCAGTGCCGAGCCCCTGTTGGAGAGCAACACGAGACCGGTGTTGACCGGCATCTCGGCGGCGGCGGGAATGAAGACCGGCTCGTGGCCGTAGAGCGTGGAAATCTCCTCCTCGCTGGCGTCAACTTCCGCGACGCCGGTCCAGCCGGAATCCTTGACCAGCTCGTTGCGGTACTCATCGGCGAGAAGACCCATGGCCGAAGCCTTGACCCGCATGGGAAGGTCCTTGGACACCACGGTGACGTTGCGGCCCTCGTTGGCGAGGTTCTTGGCGACGGCGAGGATGCGGCTGTCGTTGTCACCGCCGCGGAAACCGGCCGGCAGCACTTCGGACGAGATGTGATTCAGCTCCACCATGAGTATCCCGCCGGCGTCTCCCAGCGGGATGGGCCGGTCGAGCCCGCCATGCTGGACGCGCAGGTCATCAAGGAGACGGAGGGCTGTCCGGGCAAAGTAGCCCAGCTCGGGATCGTGCCGCTTCCCTTCCAGCTCGGTGATGACCACGATGGGCACAATGACCTCGTGCTCCGCAAAGCGGAGCAGGGCGCGGGGATCGGACAGCAACACCGAGGTGTCAATGACGAACGTCGAGACGGCGGGCTGGGATTCTGACCTTGGGCCGGAAACAGCAAGACCGGCCGCGGCGTCTTTCGTGGCCGCACCGGTCTTTGAAATTGCTCGCTTGGCGCGAGAGGTAGCCTTCTCACCCTGGTCCGTGATGACTTCGGGCAGTTGTTCAGAATTAGCCACATCGACTCCAGCCCCGGGGCACATGCCCGGAATTGTTATTGGTGAGGCGGCTCGGCCAAAAGAGGCCGGCTCGGCCTCCCATACAACCGGTGCGAAAATTCCGCTCCATGTACTGGCCTCCCCGATCAGCCGGCGGTTTGCCTGCTGATGGTTTTAACGTAAATCTCCTCCGACTAATTTCCAAAGTCTTGGACCGGCGATTCCTGTTGCCATCTTGTGAATTCAAGATGAACGGCGCGGACAGTCCGCGGTCACGCCGGGACCGGCCCAAGGAAGGCTAGGAGCCAAACCGCCGCTGCCTGCCGGCGTAGTCCCGCAGGGCGCGGAGAAAATCGACCTTTCGGAACGCGGGCCAGAGCGCCTCGCAGAAGTAGAACTCGCTGTAGGCGCTCTGCCACATCAGGAAGCCTGACAGCCGCTGTTCGCCGGAGGTCCTGATGACCAGGTCCGGGTCCGGCTGGCCGCGGGTGTAGAGGAAACGTGAGATGTCGTCCACGGACAGGGTGTCGGCGAGTTCGCTGATGTCGGCCTTGCGGGCCACGGCATCGTGAAGCAACTCCCGCACGGCATCGACGATTTCCCGACGTCCGCCATAGCCGACCGCTACATTGACGTGCAGCTTCTCGCGCACCGGAGTCCGCGTGGTCAGTTTGGTCAGCCGGTCTGCAAGGTAGTCCGGGAGGAGTTCGGGCGCACCCATGGCGTGCACCGAAATGTCGGCGGCCTCATCCAGGCGGTCGAGTGTGTTCGCGATGATGCCCATGAGCAGGTCCAGTTCCTCACCGGAGCGGCTCATGTTGTCGGTGGAGAGCATGTAGAGGGTGACTACCCTGATCCCCAGTTCCTGGCACCAGCCCAGGAACTCGTGGATCTTGTCCGCACCGGCCTGGTGTCCCTGGCTCGTGGGGGCGTTGAACTGCCGGGCCCAGCGCCGGTTGCCGTCCACCATGACGCCGATGTGCCTGGGAATGCGTGCTGGATCCAGCGACCGCTGGAGTTTGCGCTCGTAGAAGCCATACAGGAACCCGGGCAATTCCATCCGGAGATTCACCTGACTTCCTGGCTGTGTGACTTCGTGCAAACCCTAGGCTACCGTCCGGAGGAGGCCCCCGCGCACAGGAGCAGCGCCCGTGGACGCGGTCTTCTCCTGCAGCAGGTCACGCCACCTCCCGTTACCGGCAAGTAACTTACTGAAGCGTAGGTTATTCTTGAGGCATGACGAGCAATACCCCGGAGGGGACTTCGGGCGCGCCCGAGCGTCAGCCGAACGCCATGGACAGCGCCGCCGTCCGCATCGCCGAACTGCTGACGATCAAACCAAAATGGCGCGGCTGGATCCATACAGTCACCGCGCCCCTGGCCCTGGCCGCGGGGATCGTGCTGGTAGTGCTGGCCCCCACGCCGGACCGCAAGGTCACGTCCGCCATCTACGCCCTCACGGGCGTCCTGCTGTTCGGTATCAGCGCCGTGTACCACCGCGGCAACTGGTCCCCCGGCGTGAAGATTGTCCTGAAACGCCTCGACCACACCAACATCATGCTGGTCATCGCCGGCAGCTACACGCCTCTGGCCTGGAGCCTGCTGGAGCGGCCCACCGCGGTGCTGCTGCTGTGGCTGGTCTGGTCCGGTGCCATCCTGGGCGTGCTGTTCCGGCTCCTGTGGACCAACGCGCCCCGCTGGCTCTACGTCCCGATCTACATCGCCCTGGGCTGCGGCTCGCTGTTCTACCTTCCGGACTTCTTCGCGGCAAGCGTGCCGGCCGCCTTGCTCATCTGCATCGGCGGAGCCCTGTATATCGCGGGCGCTGTCTTCTACGCGCTCAAGAAGCCGAACTTCAGCTACCAACACTTCGGCTTCCACGAACTGTTCCATGCGTTCACTGTGCTCGCATTTGCCGCCCACTTCGCGGCAATCCTCATAGCTGTCCTCAGCTAATGCGGTCCGGGCTGAGGCTTTCCAGAACCTCGGCCACGGATGCCACCGGCCGCTCACACACCATGTCGCGGCACAAGTAGACGAGCGGAACCCCGTCGGCGCCGGCCGTCCTGCCGCGCAGCAGCGGCACCCCCTGGGCATGCTCCGCAGCACCGGCACCAGAATCAGGGTCATCGCCCAGTGCCACGACCAGTCCGGGGCTGGGTGACCCCAGCAGTGCCCGGTGCAGCGCGTCCCTTGCCGGACCTGGGGGTCCGACGACGGCGGCCTCCACCGGGCCTGCAGCCGCCGCCTGCGCGGTGGCCAGCAGCCAGCCCGCCACCCGCGGGGCCCGCGGGGCAATCGGCGGCAACAGGGACATGATGTTGCCTGCCGTGATCCGGTGCTCCGCGGAGCCGGACAGGGCCGCGTAGCCCAGCAGGACGCCTGCAAACGCGGCTGCGCCGCTGGGCGTGGCGTTATCGAAGGGGTCCAGTCCCGGCTGGCGGCCCTGGGCATTGAACACCTGCTCGGATTCCCCGGTTGAGTCCGCCAGTTTGCCGTCCACGATGAATCTCGCGCAGGCGGCAGAAATCACCGACTCCGCCAGCCGGTACCAGTGGGCACTGCCGGTGACCGAGAACAGCGCCAGAAAGCCCTCTGCGCAGAACGCGTAGTCCTCCAGCAGGCCGCCGATCCCCCGTGCGGTCCCGGAGTGTGAAACGCGAACCAGCTCCCCGGTGGCAGCGCGCCAGTGGACTTCTTCCAGATAGCCAGCGATCCGCACGGCCGCGTCCAACAGTTCGGGCCGGTCCAGCACCGCGCCGGCCTCGGCCAGGGCCGCCACCGCAAGCCCGTTCCAGCCGGCCACCACCTTGTCATCGCGCGCCGGCTGCGGCCGGGCAGCCCTGGCCGCCTGCAGCGGAGCCCGCACCTCCGCCCACAGCGCCGCCTCCTCGCCTGTCAGGGCCCGGGCGGGATGCAGCGGCGAACCGAACTCCGAGACCGTACCCTGGGCGCCCACGTTCATCATCCGGGCAACGGCGGCAGCGTCGTCGGCATCCAGCAGCTGGTCGAGACCGCCGACGGTCCAGAGGTAGCTGGCGCCTTCATGGTGTTCTCCATCGACCACCGAGTCGGCGTCGAGCGAGGACGCCAGCGCGACGGCGTCACTCGGCGCCGTCCGCCCGCCGTCTGCCGCAGGGAGCCCCAGGGACGCAAGCATCCATTCGGCGGTGCGCCCCGACACTTCGGCCGCTTCCGCCGCGGGAAAGCCGGGCGTGCCGCCAAGCCGGATCCAGTGCACGTAAACCCTGAGCAGCTGGGCGTTGTCGTAGAGCATCTTTTCAAAGTGCGGAACGGACCAGTCGCGGGTCACGGAATACCGCGCGAAACCGCCGTCGAGCTGGTCGAACAACGCCGAACGCGCCATGGCCGCCAGGGTACGCCCCGCCATGTCCCGGGCCGCCCCGGCCGTCTCTGAGGGCACGGCCGCGTGCCGTATCAGGAACTCAAGTACCGCCGACGGCGGGAACTTGGGGGCGTCGCCGAAACCGCCGTCGTCGGGGTCTTCCGACCGGGCCAGCGACAGGACCGCGGCGGGAAGTAGCTCCGCATCGAGCAGCTCGGGCGGACCTGACAGGTCCACAGCGGCGGAGAGCTGGGCGTGGCCCATGTTCTGCGAAAGGGAGCGGGCATTCTGTTCCACCGCGTCACGGCGCTCGTCCCACGCATCCCGCACGGCCTCGAGCAGCTGCAGGAACGACGGCCGGCCGGGCATCGGCCGGGGCGGGAAGTAGGTTCCGGCATGGAACGGGAGTCCGTCCGACGTCAGGAAAACGGACATGGGCCATCCACCCTCGCCACTGATGGCCTGCGTGGCCGCCATGTAGACGGCGTCGACGTCCGGCCGCTCTTCACGGTCCACTTTTACCGCGACAAAATGCGCGTTCAGATAGTCCGCGGTGGCCTGGTCCTCGAAGGATTCATGGGCCATGACGTGGCACCAGTGACATGCGGCATAGCCGATGGACAGGAACACCGGAACGTTCCGGGCGGCCGCGTACGCAAACGCCTGGTCGCCGAAGGGCTGCCAGTGCACCGGGTTGCCGGCGTGCTGGCGCAAGTAGGCGGACGGTTCCCCGCCCAGGGCGTTGTGCGCCCCCGGCTGCGTGGCCACCGGCTGGGTGGCCGGCTGCTCCGTTGTCCCGGGCTCCGTGGTGCCGCCATCGGGGCCGGCGTCAGGCGTCTGTTCTGCCTGCATTGCCGTCAGCGGCATCGTCGTGGGCGATGTCTGCAGCTTCAGCAGCAGCCATGCGCTCCTCTTCGACCTGGGCGCGGTAGCGCACGCGCCGGATGCGGCGCACCATGTCCACAATCAGCAGCGCCGTCAGCACGACGATGAACGCCGTCAACAGGAACCCCAGCAGGCCGGGGGTTACCTGGTCCTGCGAGAGGCCCGGGCGCAATGAAGGCGAGGGAGCCGGGGACGATGCCAGGGCGATGAGCAAGTGGTGCACGGTTGGAACCTTCTCGGTGGACTGGGGCGCAGGACGCCTGGCCGTTCTCGGCTGCGTTATTTTCTACCGCGTCATTTTCTACGCGGCATAGAAATGATCTGTTGTCTCTATCTTAGCCCCGCAAAAAGGTCCTTCTCCGGGAGCTCGGCAGGCACCCGCGATTGGATCAGCGTGTAGTCCTCCCACGGCCAGGCCCGGCGCTGCATATCGGGAGAGACAGCGAAAAAGAAGCCCAGCGGATCAACCTGGGTGCGGTGGGCGCGGAGGGCATCGTCGCGCGCTTCGAAGAAGTCACCGCAGTCCACCTGGGTGGTGGTCGCATGGGTGGGCTGCGGAGGGGTGTGCCCTTCGGCGTCGGTCTCAAGCCAGGCAGCCAAGCGCTCGGCATAGGGCGACTGGAGCCCGGCCTCTTCGAGCGCGAAGTGGAGGGCGCGGAACCGGTCGGGACTGAAGGCGCGGTCGTAGTAAAGCTTGCTCGGCTCCCAGGGCTCGCCGATTCCCTGGTACCTGGCCGGGTCCCCGGCAGCCTCAAAGGCCTCCACCGCCACGCGGTGGGCCATGATGTGGTCCGGGTGCGGGTAACCGCCCTTTTCGTCGTAGCTGACGATCACCTGCGGCTTGAAGTCCCGGACAAGACGTACCAGCGGTGCGGCGGCGCGTTCAAGCGGCTGCAGTGCAAATGATCCGGCGGGCAGGGGCGGGAGCGGATCGCCCTCCGGCAGCCCTGAATCGACGAAGCCGAGCCACCGCTGCCTGACGCCCAGGATCCGCGCGGCCTCACTCATTTCGAGCCTGCGCGCTCCGGCCATGTCCCGCTTGGGGTGGGGCTCCCCCTCCACGGCGGGGTTCTGGATGTCCCCCCGCGAGCCGTCGGTGCAGGTGGCCACCATGACGTCCACACCGGCAGCGGCGTACATGGCCATGGTCGCGGCGCCCTTGCTCGACTCGTCATCCGGGTGGGCATGGACGGTCAGCAGGCGAAGCGAAGGTGACTGGCTGGTGGACGCGGTCATCTGGGACTGCCCCTCTTTCTACTGTTGCCGGTTGCGGCGGCTGGCTCCGGATTTTTCACCGGCGGATCCCCACTAAACTGGAGGGGTGACTACCGAGGACAAGTCGGGCACTCCCCAGCCTGCAGACATTAGCCTAGCCAATCGCTATGGCGGTCCAAAGCGCGGGCTGTCCGGAAAAGCCAAACGGGGCGCAGTGATTGCAGCCCTGGTGGCCGGGATCGGATTCCTGGCCTGGGTGTCCACGTCCTCGGCCATGTCGTCTGTCACGTTCAAGGACCTCGGCTACAGCACCACCGACGCAACCCGGGCCGAGCTGGATTTCCAGGTCACCCGGGAGCCCGGCACCGCCGTGAAGTGCGCGGTCAAGGCGCTCGATTCCAAGTTCGCCGTCGTGGGCTGGAAAGTGGTGGATATTCCGCCGGACCAGCCGGATTCCCAGCAGGCACAGGGTGCTGACGGCGGCCGCACCATCTCCCGGCGCGAAGTGCTGCGCACAGAATCGCAGTCCGTCTCTGCGGTCGTGGACGGCTGCTGGATCCCGGGCGCCGCCAAGTAGGTATGTGACCCACACCGCTTGCTCGTTGGGTTTTATCCACAGGATTGACTACAATGGACCAATACCTTTACCCCGCTGAGTTGGTTGCTGAGTTCCACAAGTGGCCACCGTGGCGGGGTCTTTGCTTGTATGACCTGCTTGTTTAACCACTAGAGGAGAAGTCCGTGTCTACCACCAACAGCGCGCCTGCAGCTTGGCTTACCCAGGAAGCTTTTGACCGCCTGAAGGCAGAGCTGGACCACCTTTCCAGCGCCGGCCGGGCGGATATCGTCCAGAAAATTGAAGCTGCGCGCCAAGAGGGAGACCTCAAGGAAAACGGCGGCTACCACGCAGCCAAGGAAGAGCAGGGCAAGATTGAGGCCCGCATCCGCCAGCTCACCGCGCTGCTCCGCGACGCCCACGTCGGCGAAGCCCCGGCAGATGACGGAATCGTCGAGCCCGGCATGCTCGTCGTTGCCCGGATCGCCGGGGACGAGGAGAAGTTCCTGCTTGGTTCGCGTGAAATCGCCGGCGACTCCGATCTGGATGTCTTCAGCGAGAAGTCCCCGCTCGGCGCGGCCATCATGGGCCACAAAGAGGGCGACAAGCTCAGCTACACTGCCCCCAACGGCAAGGAAATCCCCGTGGAGATCCTGTCCGCCAAGCCCTACGCAGGCTAAGCGGCGCGCCCTTCGCTTCGGCTGGTCGTGCTAAAACGCACGACCGTCAACGCACGACGCCGGCCCTCCCCCATTGCGGGAGGGCCGGCGTCGTGCTTTAACTCGCCTTAGCCGCTGCGGGCCGCGCTTCTTGCCCGTAGCACGACCGCCGCCAGGACGCCGCCGGCGGCGCCGCCGAGGTGTGCTTGCCACGAGACGTAGCCCGCCACGCTTGGAATGAGCCCGAAGAGGATGCTGCCGTAAGCCATGAAGAGCACCACAGACAGCAGAATCTGCCACCAGTTGCGGTTGAAAAAGCCCCGGACCAGGAGGAAGGCGAACAGCCCGAAGACCAGGCCGGACGCCCCCACGGTGATCCCGCCGCCGCCGATCAGCCAGACTGCCGCGCCGGAGCCCAGCCAGCTGCAGGCCACGGCCGTAAGGAAGATCCGCAACCCGGACATGAAGACCAGGAAGCCAAAGATGATCAGGGGCAGCGCATTGGACAGGACGTGGTTCAGGTTGGCGTGGAGCAGAGGGAAGGTGAAGATGTCCAGGATTCCGTCCGCGCTGCGCGGCCGGAGTCCGAAGATGCCGTTCAGGGCGTGGAGCGTGAGCATGTTCACCAGCTCGATGGCAAAGAGGAGCGCCACGAATGACCCCACCACCAGCAGCCCGCCCTTGGCGCGCGACGCCGGCGTGTCCCTCGTGGCCGGAGAGTCGCCAGGGGTGTCCAGCATGCCTGCTCCTAGTGCACCACGATCGGCTGGAAACCCTCGGCGCGCAGCGCACCGAGGACCTGTTCACCGTGCTCGTGGCCCTTGGTCTCGAGGTTCACCGTGATGGAAACGTCCCCCATGCTGATGGATCCGCCCACCCGGGTGTGGTCAAGACCCGTCACGTTGGCATCGTTCTCCGCAATGATCCGCGCGATAGTGGCCAGCGAACCCGGGCGGTCGTCGAGCATCATGCGCACGGTCATGTAGCGGCCGGCGGCGGAAAGACCGCGCTGAATGACCTTGAGCATCAGCATCGGGTCGATGTTGCCGCCGGACAGTATGACTGCCGTTGTGCCGGGGTTTTCGATCTTGCCGTCCATAAGGGCCGCCACGCCCACTGCCCCGGCCGGCTCCACCACCATCTTGGCCCGTTCCAGGAGGAAGATCAGCGCCCTTGCCAGGGAGTCCTCGCTGACCGTGACCACGTCATCCACGAGTTCACGGATGATGCTGAAGGGCAGCTGCCCGGGTCGGCCCACGGCGATGCCGTCGGCCATGGTCGAAACCTTTTTCAAGGGCACCAGGGCATCGGCCGCCAGCGACGGCGGGTAGGCGGCCGCATTTTCGGCCTGCACGCCGATGATACGGATTTCCCGGCCAAGTTCCTTGGCTCTGGCCTTGACGGCCACGGCCACGCCGGCCAGCAGGCCGCCGCCACCGACGCCCATGAGGATGGTGTCGACGTCGGGTATCTGTTCGAGGATTTCCAGGCCCACGGTACCCTGGCCGGCCACCACGTCAACGTTGTCGAAGGGGTGGACAAAGACCGCGCCGGTATCGTCGGCGTAGCGCTGCGCCTCGGCGAGTGCCTCGTCCACGTTATGCCCGTGCAGTATCACCTCGGCGCCGTGGCTGCGCGTGGCGGCCAGCTTAGGAAGGGCCACGCCGAGCGGCATGTAGATCCGTGCCTTGATACCCAGGCTCTTGGCAGCCACTGCCACACCCTGCGCGTGGTTGCCGGCTGAGGCCGCCACAACTCCTCGCTTTTTGTCCGACTCAGAGAGGCGGGCCATCCTGACGTAGGCGCCGCGCACCTTGAAGGAACCGGCACGCTGGAGGTTTTCACACTTGAAGAAGACCTGGCCGCCGACCATGCTGCCCAGCGCCCGGGAGGACTCCACGGGCGTCCGGGTAATAATCCCGTCAAGCAACTTCTGCGCCTCAAGGACATCGTCCAGCGTGACGGGAAGGCTTTCAGGGGTATTCACGAACTATTCTCCTTTGGGAAATTCAGCTTCGGAGCCCGGAGCGGCCTTGCCGCCCGGGGCACCTGTTGCACGATCGGCGTCCTTGCCGTGGCCGGGATTCGCACCCGGCAAACGGACGTCTTTGAAGGTGTTGTCCTGGTCTGCGCCGGCTGAGCCCGCCGCGACACTGCCGCGCGCGGCAGCCAGCACTTGATCATGTTCCCACGTTCTGCCGGCAATATACCGAATCGCCGAGTTTGCTACGGCAAGGATCGGCACGGAGAAGAGGGCTCCGGGGATGCCTGCGAGGTAGGAACCGGCGGCGACAGACAGGATCACTGCCACCGGGTGCAGGGCCACGGCCTTGCCCATGACGAGCGGCTGCAGGATGTGGCTTTCCAGCTGCTGCACCAGCAACACGATGCCCAGCATGACCAGCGCGTTTACGGGGCCGTTGGCCACAAGGGCCAGCAGCACCGCGATGGCACCCGTCACCAGGGCACCGACCACCGGAATGAAGGAGCCGATGAACACGAGCACGCCGAGCGGGAGTGCCAGCGGGACGCCGATGATGGCCGCACCCACTCCGATGCCCACCGCGTCCACAAAGGCCACAAACATCTGGATCCGGGCGTAGCTGACCATCGACGTCCAGCCGCGCCGCCCGGCACCATCGGCGGGAATGCGTGCCCGCCGCGGGAGAAGCCGGACCATGAAGCCCCAGATCCGCTCCCCCTCCAGGAGGAAGAAGATGAGGATGAACAGCGCCAGCACCATCCCGGCGGCAAAGTGTCCTGCAGTGCTCCCGAAGGAAAGCGCACCGCTGAGTATGCTGCTGCTGTTGTTCTGCAGCGCAGCCGTTGCTTCCTGAATGTATTGGTCAATCTGCGCGGCCGTCAGGTGCAGCGGTCCCACCGCCAGCCAGTCCTGGACCTGCTGGACACCCGTCAGTGCCTCGCTCCACAGCTCCTGGAAGCCCAAAGCCAGCTGGCGCCCCACCAGTGCCAGCGCCCCGACGATCAGTCCGACGAACGCCAGGACCGTGAGGGCGACGGCAGCTCCGTTCGGAAGGCGCTGCGAGCGCAGCCACCCCACCACGGGGCTGAGCAGGCCGGCCAGCAGCGCCGCCACCATGACCGGGATGATGAGGAAGCTGACCTTGCTGAGCAGCCATACGAGCCCGCCGATGACCAGCAGGATCAGCCCCAGCCGCCATGCCCACGCCGCCGCGATGCGCACGCCGTAAGGAATGTCGTGCTCGAGGTCATGCTCCGTCCGTGGGCGCGGGGGCGGAAGGATGGTTGTCTTGACAGGTTCTTCGGGCGTGGCGTCCTTAGCTGGCGTCATAGCCCCATAATTCCCTAGCTGCGCGGCTATGGGAAACGGGAGCGAAGCACAGAGTCAGGTGGTGCTCCCGCTGATGCCCCACGTCATGGTGAAAGACTCATCGGGGGCCAGCCACCCGAGGCCGTGGCCGGAGTTGAAGGCGTTCGCCGGCCCGGTCATCGGTTCTATGGCCACCGCCTTGGGCCGGCCGGGAAATTCGCGGGTCACAAACACATGCACGAACGGGCACGTGGCGTCCTGCCACAGGCTCACGGTGCGGCCGTCTGCCGCCGACAGCGTGTGACGGGCAATCCCGCCGTCGAACTCCAGGTCAGTGAGGGCGACGTCGATGTCGAGGTCCCCCACTTTCCGGCCCGGGCGCAGATCGGTGTCTTCGCTGACAGGTTCAGAACTGCGGGGAATGAGCCTGTTGTCCGCCACAAGTCGCGTATCTGCGTGAACGGTCAGGGTGAGGTCCTCGCTGGGGACGTCGCCCAGCCGAAGGTACGGATGCGCCCCCAGGACGAACGGCGCGTCACCCTCCGAATCATTGATCAGGGTTTGGCGCACCACCAGCCCCAGGTCCTCGGCCAGGGAGTACTCCACACGGTGCCGCACCAGGAACGGGTAGCCATGCTGGGGGAAGACGGGGGCTTCGAGGGTCACCGAAAACTCCGACTCGGAGACGAGGGCGTACGACGCGTTGCGCAGGAGTCCGTGGCTGGCGTTATTCCGCGACACCTCGGTGATGTCCAGCTGCTGCTTCTTGCCGTTGAGGTGCCACGTCCCGCCCTCCACCCGGTTTGCCCAGGGCGCCAGGGTTATGCCCGTTGCTCCCGGCGGGATATCGGCGTCGCCATACGACTCGGTGAGCTGGACGCCGCCGCGGCTGTACCAGCGCAGACCCGCGGCCAGCTCGGTCACCACTGCGAGCGCGTCGCCGCGCCTCAGCTCGTACTGCCGGCCGGAGGCATAACGCCTGCGTTCGTGCTGGTCATCACGGGGTTCAGGAAGGGCGCCGGAAGTCATGAAACTTACCGTACAACGTGCGGGCCTTCCGTCGTCAGCCGATCCGATTGTTATCTTTTGTTAGAAAGTATTTGTTTTTGATCGTTTTATGCCACAATGGTGATATGCCGCATACGGGGCAGACGGAGCACTGGTGAGCGGCGCTCCGGACCACAGGCGCCGAAGAGGCCGGAAAGGAGGGACCCTTTGCTTGCAACCCAGCGCCAGCACCGGATCCTCCAGGAACTCGAAGCCCAAGGCACCGTCCGCGTCACCTCACTCGCCGGTCTGCTCAGCGTCTCGGAAATGACAATCCGGCGGGACATCGACGCCCTGGACGCCGAAGGCCTGCTGCTGCGGGTTCACGGCGGTGCCACGAAGACCGGAACCTTTGGCGCCGTCGAACCGGAGTTTGTCAGCAAGTTGGCCCAGGAAACCGAGGCGAAACGGGCCATCGCAGCCGAAGCGCTGAACCTGCTGCGGCCGGACATGACGCTCCTCATCTCCGGCGGCACCACAACGTATGAGTTCGCCCGGCTCCTCCCCCGCGGCCTCGGTCTGACGGTTGCCACGAATTCCATCATGGTGGCCAATGCCCTGGCGGGTCCGGCCCCGTCGCCCCAGTCAGGCCAGGGACAGTCAGGGCAGGGACAGTCAGACCGGGAACACCCAGGCGGTGAACCCGGCGGCATCCGCACCCTGGTGCTTGGCGGCCAGCGGACGCCCTCCGAAGCACTCGTCGGCCCGGTCACCATGCACGCCATGAAAAACCTTCACGCAGACCTTTGCTTCATGGGAGTGCACGGCATCGACCCGCATGCCGGAATCACGTCGCCCAACCTCCTCGAAGCCGAGGTGAACGCCGCCATGATTGCAGCGTCGGGCGAGCTGGTCGTGCTCGCGGATGCCACAAAGTACGGACTCGTCGGGCTGGCCGGAATAGCGCCGCTTTCGGCCGTCGGCACGCTGGTCACCGACACCAGAATCGGCACGGGCTACGGCGGCCGCTCCGCACTGGACCTGCTGCGGGAGACGGTCCGCGATGTGCGCATCGTGCCCGCCGGCCCCCATCACGAACGGCCCGCACGCGGAGCACTCCACGCTTCTGCTGCCGAACTCCACCCCTACCTCCCGGCCGGCCCGAACCGGCCGGTTACCGCGTTCAAAGGACATGACGCATGACCCACATCACCAGCACCCACCTTGCCGACGGCCGGGAACTGCTCTATTTCGACGACGCCGGATCGGCCCGGCCCCGTTCCGTGGAAACCACGCAGGACCGCCGGGACCTCCCGGCCCGCGGGGAACCGGGCGAGGTCCGCTTCGACGCCCTCACCGGGGAATGGGTGGCCGTGGCCGCGCACCGGCAGGCCCGCACGCACCTCCCGCCGGCGGACCAATGCCCGATCTGCCCCACCACCGACGCCAACCCCTCCGAGATCCCGGCGCCGGACTACGACGTCGCCGTATTCGAAAACCGCTTCCCCTCCCTGGGCCCGGCGGTAGGGCCGGTTCCGGACAACCCAGGCTGGGGAACTACTGGACCCGCGTTCGGCAGGTGCGAGGTGGTGACGTTTACGCCCGAGCACACCGGATCCTTCAGCGGCCTGACCGAAACCCGCTCGCGGACCGTGGTTGAAGCCTGGGCCCACCGCACCGCCGCCCTCAGCGCCCTGCCGGGCATCAAGCAGGTTTTCCCGTTCGAAAACCGCGGAGCGGACATCGGCGTGACCCTGCACCACCCGCACGGCCAGATTTATGCCTACCCTTACGTGACACCCCGGGCCGCCGTCATGGGGGCCGCCGCCCGCAAGTTCTATGACGACGCCGACGGCCGGCAAACGCTGACCGGCTCGCTTCTGAGGGCAGAACGGGAGGACGGCAGCCGGATGGTCATGGAAAGCGACAGCTTCAGCGCTTACGTTCCGTTCGCCGCCCGCTGGCCCCTTGAGATCCACCTCGTTCCCCACCGCCAGGTTCCCGACCTGGCGGCACTGACCGGCGAAGAGAAGGACGAACTGGCGCACGTTTACCTGGACCTGCTCAAACGCCTCGACGCCCTGTATCCCACACCGACCCCCTACATCTCGGCCTGGCACCAGGCACCGGTGGACACCCTGCTCCGCCCGGCGGGCTACCTGCACCTGCAGCTCACCTCCCCCCGCCGCGCTGCGGACAAGCTCAAGTTCCTGGCAGGATCGGAGGCCGCCATGGGCGCGTTCATCAACGACACCACACCCGAGCTTGTGGCTGAGAGGCTCCGCGCTGTCACTGTTCCAGCCTCGACGGCTGAAGCACTCGCCCCGTCCGCCTCCGGACTCACCGAAGGAGCCCACGCATGACCGCCGCCAGCACCACCCAGCTCGCGGAACAGTTCCGAGCCGCCTTCGGCAGCGAACCGGACGGCGTCTGGCAGGCCCCGGGCCGGGTGAACCTGATCGGCGAACACACCGACTACAACGAAGGCTTCGTCCTTCCGTTCGCGATCGACAAGACGGCGCGTGTCGCCGTCGGCGTCCGTTCCGACTCAACGGTGCGGCTCTTGTCCACCTACGGGGACCAGGGCCTGACGACGGCGGACACCGCCACGCTGGACGGCCGGACGGCCAAGGGCTGGACCAAGTACCCCCTGGGCGTCATCTGGTCGCTGCAGCAGCGCGGCATCGACGTTCCCGGCCTTGACCTGCTCCTGGATTCCAACGTTCCTCTCGGTGCAGGACTCTCCTCGTCCCATGCCATCGAATGCGCCGTTGTCTCCGCCCTGAATGACATCACCGGCGCCGGGCTCAGCCCCGAGGAAATGGTCCTGGCAACGCAGCGTGCCGAGAACGACTTCGTCGGCGCACCCACAGGCATCATGGACCAGTCCGCCTCGTTGCGGGGCTCAGCAGGGCATGCCGTGTTCCTCGACTGCCGCGACCAAAGCGTGGAGCTGGTGCCTTTTGAGGCAGAGGCCGCCCGCCTGGTCATGCTCGTGATCGACACCAAGGTTTCCCACTCCCATGCCGACGGCGGTTACGCGTCCCGCCGGGCATCCTGCGAGCTGGGGGCAGAAGTGCTTGGCGTCAAGGCCCTGCGGGATGTTGCACCGGGCGACCTCGACGAGGCCAGCGGACTCCTGGACGAAGTCACATTCCGCCGGGTCCGCCACGTCGTCACCGAAAACGACCGCGTCCTGCAGACCGTGGAACTTCTTGGTCTGGAGGGTCCTTCGTCGATCGGCGGACTCCTGGATGCCAGCCACGCCTCCATGCGCGATGATTTCGAAATCTCCTGCGCCGAGCTGGACCTTGCTGTCGAAGCCTCCCGGTCGAACGGGGCCATCGGCGCCCGGATGACGGGCGGCGGGTTTGGCGGCGCGGCCATCGCCCTGACCCCGGTGGCGGAGGAACAGCGGGTGCGCACCGCCGTCGAACGGGCCTTTGCCGAGGCGGGATACACCGCGCCGGACATCTTCACTGTCACCCCGGCCGCCGGGGCGATGCGGCTGGCGTAGCCGCGGGCGTAGGCTGGGCGCATGCCGGAAGCAGTCATTGTTTCAACCGCCAGAAGCCCGATCGGCCGCGCCTTCAAGGGGTCCTTGAAAGACGAGCGGCCGGACGACCTCGCCGCGGCCATGGTGGCCGCGGCGCTTGCGAAGCTGCCGTCATTCGACCCGTCCGGGGACAGCGGTCCCGGGCTCGACGACCTCTATCTGGGGTGTGCCGAACCCAGTGGAGAAGCCGGCTCGAACATGGCACGGGTGGTCACCATACTGGCGGGCCTGGACACCGTCCCTGCGGCGACCATCAACCGGTTCTGCGCCTCGAGCCTGCAGACCATCCGCATGGCTTACCACGCCATCAAGGCCGGCGAGGGGCAGGCGTTCGTGTCGGCCGGCGTCGAGGCCGTGTCCCGGTACCAGAGCTGGGCCGGGGCCGGAGAAACCGACGCCGGCAACCACAACCCCCGGTTCGGGCCGGCCCGCCAGCGCACCGCAGCACGGGCCGAGTCCAACACGCCCTGGACGGACCCGCGGCTGGGCGGGCGTATGCCGGACATCTACGTCGCCATGGGCCAGACGGCCGAGAACGTGGCCACGTCCTACGGCATCAGCCGCGAAGAGC
Organism: Arthrobacter sp. Bi83; assembly: GCF_918698095.1. Taxonomy (GTDB): domain Bacteria; phylum Actinomycetota; class Actinomycetes; order Actinomycetales; family Micrococcaceae; genus Arthrobacter. The sequence continues at coordinate 109,433 of NZ_CAKKLY010000003.1, read as the reverse complement.
AGGACGCGTGGGCAGTGCTGAGCCAGAACCGGGCCGAGGCCGCCATCGCTTCCGGGTTCTACGCCAGGGAAATCACACCCTATGAACGGCGCGACGGCACGGTGGTGGACCGGGACGACTCGCCGCGCGCCGGCGTCACCCTTGAAGCCGTCAGTGCCCTGCAGCCCGTGTTCCGCCGAGAGGGCACGGTCACTGCCGGCAACGCCTGCCCCCTCAACGACGGCGCTGCCGCGATGGTCATCATGAGCGATTCACGGGCCAGGGAACTGGGACTGGAGCCGCTGGCGCGCATCGTATCGACCGGCGTCAGCGCGCTGTCACCCGAGCTGATGGGAATGGGCCCGGTGGAATCCACCCGGCGGGCCCTGGCTTCTGGCGGCCTGGGCATCGGGGACATTGATCTCGTGGAGCTCAACGAGGCCTTCGCGGTCCAGGTGATCGCCAGCGCCCGCGAACTCGGGATCGATTCTGCGAAGCTCAACGTCCACGGGGGCGCCATTGCCCTCGGCCACCCCTTCGGCATGACCGGTGCCCGGATCACCACCACGCTGCTCAACGGCCTGCGCGCGACGGACGGAACCCTGGGCCTGGCCACGCTCTGCGTGGGCGGCGGGCAAGGCATGGCACTGGTGCTGGAGCGCCTTAGCTGACCGCGCCCCTCCACCTGTATGGAAGAACAGGCTTAATGACGGAAGAGGGCCCCGCCGGAGCGGGACCCTCTTCCTGATTAAGCACGACGGCGGCGGCCGCCTGGCGTTCTAGTCGTCGCCGCGGAGGATGGCCAGCAGGCGGATGATTTCCACGTAGAGCCAGACCAGCGTGACGGTAAGGCCGAAGGCCGCGGTCCAGGAGAAGCGCTCGGGAGCGCCGCTGCGCACGCCGGCCTCGATGCTGGTGAAGTCCATGATCAGCGAGAAGGCGGCCAGACCGATGGCCAGGATCCCGATGAAGACCCCCAGCGGAATGCCGAAGATCTCAACGCTGGTGCTGAGCCCGAACGGCGTCTTAACCGCACCGGTCCAGACCAGCACCATGTTGACGAGGGCAAACACGGCGTAGCCGATCATTGCGATCATGAAGAAACGCATGGCCTTCGGGGTGGCGCGGACCTTTCCGCTCTTGAAGAGCAGAAGGGTCACACCGAACACCGAGAGCGTGCCGATGACAGCCTGGAGCCCGACACCCGGGTAGAAGCCGTCAAGGATGCGGGTCAGGCCGCCGAGGAACAGGCCCTCAAGCCCGGCATACGCCAGGATCAGGGCGGGCGAGGGCTGCTTCTTGAATGAGTTGACGAGGCCCAGGACAAAGCCGCCCAGTGCACCAACGATCATCAGCATGCCTGCCAGCGAAAGGCCGACAAACAGGGTGACGGCAGCTCCGGCCATCACGACGCCGAGGCAGACAGCGGTCTTGACAATGACGTCGTCATAGGTCATCCGGCCGGTCTCGGCGGGGCCGGCGGCCGGCCGGTTGTACATCTGCTGCAGCTGGTCCTGCGTCATGTTCTGCTGCTGGGCCATCCAGCCGCCCTGGGCGTCGATGACCTGGCCCGGTGCACGACCGGGAGCCTGGCCGTAGTGGTTTTGGCCGAACGCCTGCGGTACAGGCGGCGCCTGGGTGGCTCCACGGAAGTTCTTTCCGTTGAAGATCGGGTTTCCGCCAAGTGCCATTGCGGGTGTCCTCCAGAGGGGTGCTAGTGGTTTCTTCTATTCAAGCTACCAATTCCCACGCGCCGGCGGCGGGTAAAGTTCCGCCCCGGCCACGGCCGACACGGAATCGTGACCTGCCCGGGCTGCACCCCGGCGTTTTCACCGCCGCAGAAGGGACTGTTTAGGAATACTCCGATACACCAAAAGTTTTCATTAGCGACACTGAATTGTGGATTGGACCCAGCTTCACAGTTGTTACCTGATCGCGATCTAGGCAGCATGTTTGCCCGCAAAGTTTGTACTGCCTGCGCTGTAACATGAGCGAAGAAGGGTGACAAACATCACAAGTATCCAGTAAACAGCTACACCAAAAATTGCACCACCCCTGTCACCTTCTCCGTTCGCAGCGGCTGCAATGAAGCAATCGCAACCCACGCCACCCCCATGTGGAGGTTTTGAATTTGAGACGCACACCGAGAGGCCTGCCGCGCAGACGGCCAGCCGGATTGCTGAAGGTCATGGGGGCAATTGCCGCCGCCACCGTGGCAATCCTGCTCGTCGCCGCACCAGCATCGCTGGCGGCCACGCCATCACCGACGCCATCCCCGTCGAACCAGCAGTTCCAGAACAACATCAGCGGCTTCCTCCGCGATGATGCACGCGCCCCCATCCAAGGTGTGAAGATCACGGCCAAAAACGGTGACTTCACTGGAACAGCAACCTCGAGTGCCAACGGGGCCTGGAACATAGGCGTACCGTCCCAGGGCACCTACGAGGTCCAGCTGGACGAGTCCACCCTGCCGCAGGGCATCAAGCTCGCGGCGGGCCAGGCCAACCCCCGCAGCATCACGTTCAGCCAGACGTCTAACGTCTCGGTGATCTTCGCCTTCGGCAAAGGCATCGTCGTCCAACAGCAGGACTTCGGCCAGAACCTGCTCAACCGGCTGGTCGCCGGCGTGAGCTTCGGGCTCCTGCTCGCCCTCGCATCCGTGGGGCTGTCCCTGATTTTCGGCACCACCGGGCTGACCAACTTCGCCCACGGTGAGATGGTGACGCTTGGCGCCGTTCTCGTATTCGTCTTTAATGCCATGAACCTGCCGTTCTGGCTCGCCATCCTCCTGGCCCTCCTGGGTGGAGGACTCTTCGGCTACGCCCAGGACGCCGGCCTCTGGCGGCCGCTGCGGCGCCGCGGCACCGGTCTGGTCCCCATGATGATCGTCAGCATCGGCCTGGCCCTCGCCATCCGATACGTCATCCAGTTCTACTTTGGCGGTGCCACCCAGCAGCTGCCCTTTGCCCAGAGCGCGGAAATCCAGATCGGGCCGGTCTCCATCTCACCCAACAACCTGTGGTCGCTGGTGATCAGCGCAATCGTGATCGGCCTGATCGGCATCGTCCTACTCAAGACCCGGCTGGGCAAGGCCACCCGGGCAGTGGCGGACAACCCCGCCTTGGCAGCCGCCTCAGGCATTGACGTGGACTCCGTCATCCGTCTCGTCTGGATTGTCGGCGGCGTGCTGGCCTCCCTCGGCGGCATCCTCTGGGCCTACTACCGTCCCGGCGTCACGTTCGACATGGGCTCGCAGATCCTGCTGCTCATCTTCGCGGGCGTGACGCTCGGTGGCCTCGGCACCGTCTTCGGCGCCCTGATCGGATCCGTCATCGTCGGCATCTTCGTCGAGTTGACCACCGTCTTCGGCCTCGCGGCCGACCTCAAATACGTGGGAGCGCTGTTCATCATGATTGTTGTCCTCTTGTTCCGGCCGCAGGGCATCCTGGGCCGTCGCGAGCGCGTGGGTTAGGAGACAGCCATGGACTTCGGATTCATCCTTGCAAGCGCCGCCGGAGAGCTTTTCAGCCCGACGACTGCCGCTTACGCCCTAGCCGCCCTGGGCCTTGCTGTCCACTTCGGCTACTCGGGCCTGCTGAACTTCGGCCAGGCCGGCTTCATGGCGGTGGGAGCCTACGGCTTCGCCATCTCCACCCTTAGCTTCGGCGCCCCCTTCTTCGTGGGATTGCTGATCGCTGTCATCTGCTCTGTGCTGTTCGCGCTGGTTCTGGGTATCCCCACCCTCCGCCTGCGGGCGGACTACCTGGCCATCGTCACCATTGCGGCGGCGGAGATTATCCGCTACGTCGTCACCACCAACCAGCTCACGTCGGTGACTGGCTCGGCCAACGGACTCGCAGCCTTCGAAGGCGGGTTCTACTCGATGAACCCGTTCCCCGAGGGCGACTACCTCGGCATGAACAACAGGGACTTCTTCATCCGGGTCATCGGTTGGGGCCTCGCGGTGATCTGCTGCGTTATTATCTGGCTTCTGATGCGGAGCCCTTGGGGGCGCGTATTGAAGGGCATCCGCGAGGATGAGAACGCGGTGCGCTCCCTGGGCAAGAACGTGTACGCCTACAAGATGCAGGCGCTGGTCATCGGTGGTGTGCTGGGCGCCTTGGCCGGCATGGTCTTCACGCTCCCCCGCGGCGCAGTCCAGCCTGCCAACTACGGCACGGAGCTGACGTTCTTCCTGTGGACCTGCCTCCTGCTTGGCGGCATGGCCACCGTTTTGGGGCCGGTCATCGGCGCCATGATCTTCTGGGTGGTCCTGTCGCTGACACAGGGCATTCTCTACGGCCTCATCGAATCGGGCGCGGTGACCTGGCTGACCACAGTCCAGGCCGGGCAGCTGCGCTACATCCTCGTGGGTGTAGCCCTGATGCTGCTGATGATCTTCAGGCCCCAGGGAGTCTTCGGCAACAAGAAGGAGCTGGCGTTCGCATGAGCAAGCACAGCGAAGAATCAATGGAAGCCGGCGTCGACTACATGACGGACGCCCGCGCGATCGCCGTCGGAGAGAACACCCCCGGCTGCAAGAAGCGGGACCCCATCGTCGTCGCCGAAAACGTGACCCGCACGTTTGGGGGCATCAACGCCGTCGACGTCGAATACCTGGAGATCCCTCGGCACAAGATCACGGCCCTGATCGGTCCGAACGGTGCGGGCAAGACCACCCTCTTCAATCTGCTCACCGGCTTCGACACCCCGAACTCCGGCAAGTGGCAGTTTGAAGGGCAGAGCATTGCCGGCGTCTCCTCCTACAAGGTGGCTCGCATGGGCATGGTCCGCACCTTCCAGCTGACCAAGGTCATGGGCAAGCTGACGGTCATGGAGAACATGCGCCTGGGCGGTTCTGACCAGCCCGGCGAACGGCTTTCCAAGGCCCTGTTCAAGGGCATGTGGGGCAGCCGGGAAAAGGAAATCACGGATCAGGCGAACGTCCTGCTGGAGAAATTCAAGCTGGACACGAAGAAGGACGACTACGCGGCCTCGCTGTCCGGCGGCCAGCGCAAGCTGCTCGAAATGGCACGCTCGCTCATGGTCCGGCCCAAGCTCGTCATGCTCGATGAGCCCATGGCGGGCGTCAACCCTGCGCTGACCCAGTCCCTGCTGGACCACATCAAGAACCTCAAGGCAGAGGGCATGACGGTCCTCTTCGTGGAACATGACATGAACATGGTGCGCCACATCGCTGACTGGGTAGTTGTCATGGCTGAAGGCAAGATCGTGGCCGAGGGTCCCCCGGGCGAGGTCATGAAGAACCCGGCGGTGATCGATGCCTACCTGGGTGCCCACCACGACGTCGACCTGGGCGATTCTGAAGGCATCAAGGCCCTGGAGCAGGAACTCGTCGCCGACGAGGAGTCGATCGTCGGCACGGAAAACGCCGGCATCATCGCCGTGGACGTTGTGGCGCCAGATATGCAGGAGACCATCCGCACAGACAAGGACAAAGCATGAGTGCCACGAGCGCGGCACCGGCCGCAAAGAGCGCAGCAGCGGACGACTCCGTCGTCAAGGTCACGAACCTCGTGGCCGGATATCTGCCCGGTGTGAACATCCTCAATGGCTGCAGCATCGAGGCCCGCAAAGGCGAGCTGATCGGCATCATCGGGCCGAACGGCGCCGGGAAGTCCACACTCCTCAAGGCCATGTTTGGCCTCGTGAAGGTGCACTCGGGCTCAGTGGTGGTCCGCGGCCAGGACCTGACCGGTCTCAAGGCGAACAAGCTCGTCACGCAGGGCGTCGGCTTCGTGCCGCAGAACAACAACGTGTTCGCCACCCTCACCATCGAGGAAAACATGCAGATGGGCATGTTCCAGCGCCCCAAGGACTTCGCCGAGAGGTTCGACTTTGTCACCGACCTTTTCCCTGAGCTTGGCAAGCGCAGGGCCCAGCGCGCCGGTTCGCTGTCCGGCGGGGAGCGCCAGATGGTGGCCATGGGCCGGGCCCTCATGATGGACCCCGCGGTGCTGCTGCTGGACGAGCCGTCGGCAGGCCTCTCCCCCGTGAAACAGGACGAAACGTTCCTTCGCGTGCATGAGATCAACCGCGCTGGCGTGTCCGTGATCATGGTGGAGCAGAACGCCCGCCGCTGCCTGCAGATCTGCGACCGCGGCTACGTCCTGGACCAGGGCAAGGACGCGTACACAGGAACAGGCCGGGAGCTGATGAAGGACCCGAAGGTCATCCAGCTGTACCTGGGAACGCTCGCCGACGAAGCCTAAGCTTCGCTGGACCGCCAGAAGGGCTGTCACCTCCGGTGGCGGCCCTTTCTGCGTGCCCGTGGTTCTTGTCTAGCCCCGGGCGTACCACTCGCTCAGCGAGGCGCACGACTGGAGGCGCACGACTGGAGGCGCACGACGGCGTCACGCGGCGCAGACTGTCGCGTCACCGGTCGTTGCGCAGCGCCAAGCCAATGGTCTGGCACGCAGAAGCCCCCGTCCTCGTGGGACGGGGGCTACTGGTCTGGCTAGGAAAGGGGCTACAGCTTGCCGAATTCTTCCTTCGCAGGCTGCGGCTTGTTGGTGTCGTCGTACTCGTAGATGCCGATGTAGGCTTCCGTGGGGTCACCGGCGTCAGAGAACGTGATCGGACCGGACTGGCCGTCGTAGTCGATGTCCTTGCCGTTCCGGAGCAGGGTGACACACGACGGGAAGGTGTTGCACTTCTCGCCGCCTTCAGAGACTGCCTTGAGCTGCTTGGCAATGTCCGTGCCCTTGGTGCTCTTTGCTGCCTCTGCCGCAAGCGCGGTCATGTTGGTTGCATCGTACGCCTCGCCTGCATAGTTGAACGTCCGCAGGGCGGGATCAATCGCGAGAAGCGACTTCTTGAAGTCCTCCTTAGCAAAGGTTCCCGGCTGCGTGCCGCGAGCGCCCTTAAGGGTTCCTGCTTTGAAGTCCTTGCTGTAATCGAAGAGGTTGCCGTCAACTAGGAACAGCTGTTCCGGCTTGATTCCCTTGCCGGTCAGCAGCGGAATGATGCTCTTGGCTTCGTCGAACGTGATCAGCGCAATGGCGTCGGGCTTGGCGGCGACCAGCGCATCGACCTGGCTGCTGAACTGCGAATCGCCGGTGTTGTAGAGCTGCTCAGCCACAACCTGGCCGCCGGCGGAGGTGAAGGCTTCCTTCACGTTTTTCTGCAGGCCGGTGCCGTAAGCGTCGTTGAGGACCATCATGCCCAGGGTCTGGGCTCCACAAGTGGCCATGTAGTTACCGAGAACCTTGCCCTGAAGGACGTCAGAGGGAGCCGTACGCCAGTACAGGCCCTTGTCGTCCCAGGTGGTGAAGTCCGGGGAAGTGTTGGCCGGAGAGAATTCCAGGACGCCGGCTCCGGTGATCTGGTTGATGACGGTCTTCGAGACGCCGGAGGAAGCCGCGCCGATGATGGCGCTGACACCCTGGCCCAGCAGGGCCGTAGTCGACTGCGTCGCAATGTCCGTCTTCGTGTCGCCCGAGTCGCGGTGGACAACCTGCACCGGCTTGCCCAGAACGCCGCCAGCGGCGTTGATCTCCTTGATGCCAAGGTTAACGCCGGCAATTTCGGGCGGGCCGAGGAACGCCAGCGACCCCGTTGTCGGCAGGAGCGATCCGATTTTCAGCGGAGTGGGGGTGGTCGTCGTCGAAGCGGGCACGGAGGCTTCTGCGGCTGCTGAGCTGGAGCCTCCGGCTGTCGCGCTGGCAGCAGGGCACGCGATGCCGCCGGCCCCGCCGGCCGCTGAGGTGGTCGCGGTTGGAGTGGAGCTGCCACCACAAGCCGTAGCCAGAAGGGCGACGCCGATGCTAAGCGCTGTGAGCTTAGCTACTCGGGGCGCCGTCTGGGGGAGTGAAATCATTTAATGTCTCCTCGATCGAAAGGTGCGAACGGCCTTTGATGCGATTGGTCAGGTGTTCCTGAGCTAACTTCAAGCTAGTGCAATTGGGCCCCGAACATAAGTGAGTAAGGTCACATCCTTATAACACTCGTTGCATATGGGACACCTGAAGGAATGACATTATCCGCGCCCGAATACGGGCCGTTCATACGGCACCTCACGAACCGGGAAACTTGTACCCCAGGTGGGACTCGAACCCACAACACGCGGATTTTAAGTCCGCTGCCTCTGCCAATTGGGCTACTGGGGCGCCCGGTCAATGGTATCGCCTTCCACGGCAGCGAAAGGTTCCGCGTACCGGAAGGTTCCGTGCACGCCTCCGGGCCAGACTGCGAGCGGAAGGAACTGGAAGTTGTCTCCCCACTTTTTATCGGGCGCCTCTATGCCCATGGACGCCGAAGGCACGAAGCCGAACCGCGGGTAATATTCGGTGCTGCCGAGCAAGGCAATGCCCCGCTCCCCCGCCGCGTTGGCCCGGATTACCGTTTCACGCATGAGCGCCGAGCCGATGCCGTGGCGTTGTAGCCTGGGCGCCACACCGATGGGCCCCAGCCCCAGCAGCTCAAGGCCGTCCACCCACGCCCGCGTGCTGATCACGTGTCCCACGATTTCGCCGTCCAGCTCGGCCACAACGCTGAGCTCCGGCAGGTACTCCCGCGCTTCGAAAAGCCGGCGCAGGATGTCCACCTCCACGGGCTCGCCCTCGACCGGCAGCCCTGTGACCGGAGACACCGAGAATGCCTCCGCCGCCAAAGCGAGGATGGCTTCGCGGTCTTCGGGTTTCTCGTTGCGCAGCCTCACCTCGCGCACGGGTTCAGGATCAGATGCGTTCGTCGCTGCAAGCTCGGCCAGCGCCTCGAGGGCGCGGGCAGAGTCTCCCACGGGGACCAGCAAGTGGTCATGGTGAAAGCCTGCCAGCACGTTGCAGCTGATTTTGGCGTCTGTCAGGGCCCGGCTCACGGCGGCAGTCAAGCCCACGGCCTCCAGATCCGAATGGACCTCCAGAGTGATCCAGGCGGCCACGAAGTCGTAATCGAGTCCCAAGGCGTCCGCCTCGGCGCGCGGCAGCACCACGGTCAGCCCTTCGGCTTCACGGACAGCAGCCTCGATGCCGGCTGCCAAGGGCCTTCCGTGCGGCCAGAGCACATACACGTACTCGCCTTCGCGGAGCACCGGATGCATGGCGGCCAGGAGCGTCTGGAGGTTCTTTTCACCCGTCATGCAGCCAGTCTAGACTTCACCGCAGCCGCTTCCCGGGACGCGGCTGCGTCGGAAGCCGCACTGAAGAAAACAGGACAACGACGAAAGCGGCCGCTCCCCCAAGGGGAACGGCCGCCGTCGTCAGCTGTAGCTCTTTACTTGGCTTCCGCCACAACAGGGTCCTTTGAACCACCCAGCGGGGCGTCGGCGGTCTTGCCGGCAACCGGGGCAGCCGGAGCGGCGGCCGGCTTCGGAGCCGGGGTGGCGGCCGCAACAAAGGCACCGCGGGGGTTGTCGAGGTCCATGAGCGGCGTGGTGTCGCGGCCCATGAAGAAGCTCAGGATCCAGCCAAAGATTACGCGGACCTTGCGCTCAACCGTGGGGATGGCCATGCCGTGGTAGCCGCGGTGTGCCAGCCAGGCGAGGCCGCCCTTGAGACCGATGCGGCCGAGGAGATTGATGTTGGCAACACCCTTCCACTCGCCGAAGCCGGCAACAGCGCCAAGGTTCTTGTGCTTGTAGTCCACCAGCGGCTTGTTCCAGCGGGAAGCCCACAGGTTCTTGGCGAGGCGCTTCGCCTGGCGAAGTGCGTGCTGGGCGTTCGGGACGCAGGTACCGTCCGGCAGTCCACTTCCGGTGAGGTCAGGCACGGCAGCGACGTCGCCGGCAGCCCAGGCATTGTCGACAATGCCCTCGTCGCCTGCGATGCGCAGGTCCGGGAGCGTGCGCACACGTCCGCGCGGCTCGAGCGGGAAGTCGGTGGACCGGACCATCGGGTTGGCCTGCACACCGGCGGTCCACACCAGGGTGTCCGACTCGAATTCCTGCGCCGGGGTCTTGTCCGGGAGGTTGATGAGCTTCAGGGAGCCTTCGGCGCTGTCAAGCGAGGTGTTGAGCAGCACCTCGATGCCGCGGCTGCGGAGGTGCTCCACGACCCATTCGGCCTGCTTGGCCGTGACCTCGGGCATGATGCGGCCCATGGCTTCGACGAGGACGAAGCGGACTTCCTCCTGCTTGACGCGAGGATTGTTCTTGACCGCCGCGCGGGCGAGGTCTTCCATCTCGGTAATGCACTCAATGCCGGCGAAGCCGCCGCCGACGACGACGAACGTCAGGGCGCGGGCACGCTCTGCGGGATCCGTCATGAGCGAGCCGGTCTCAATCCGCTCGAGGACCTTGTTGCGAAGTGCAACGGCTTCCTCAATGGTCTTGAGCCCGATGCCCTTGTCCCCCAGGCCCTTGATGGGGAAGGTGCGGGTAATCGCACCGGCCGCCAGGACAACGTCGAAGTACGGAATCTCGAAGTTGTCGCCGCCGTCTGCCGGAGCAACCACGGCAGTGCGGTTGGCATGGTCAATCGAGGTGACGCGGCCTTGGATAAGTTCGGTCTGCTTGAGGTGCTGGCGGTGGGAGACCACAGCGTGGCGCGCCTCGATGTTGCCGCCGGCGACCTCGGGCAGGAAGGGCTGGTAGGTCATGTAGGGCAGCGGATCCACGACGGTGACGATGCCGCCGGCGTTCGCGATCTTCTTCTGCAGTTTGAGTGCTACGTACAGGCCGACGTACCCGCCGCCGACGACGAGCACCCGGGGACGGTCCTGGAGCTGAGGGGTGGTTGCCATGCATCCAGAATACAGTAGTTTGTGAAAATCTTCACTAACTAGGCGGATCGCCGGAATCCACCCGGTTCAGCACACCCGTATCGGGCTCCTCGCCGCTTCCGCCGGACGCCCGGTAGGCGCGGCGCAGCTGAATGGCTGCGCCGGCGATGATGGCCAGGAAGAGGCCTCCGAAACCGATGACGACGGCGGCAGGAAGGGCGCTGTCCAGCTGCGACGGCGGCTGCGCCACCGGCACCGTGGCCTTGGGAAGGGTGGGCTGGGCCACGTGGGATTCGGCAGGCGGAACCGGGGACGGCGTTGCCAGGTTTCCGCGGCGGTGGACGCGGATCCAGTCCGAGATGGACCCCAGCGGATTGGTCTGCGTCTCTGCGACGTTGTCCTTCAGTGCCGCCTCGGCATTGAGCACCCCGAAACCGTACAGCGGGTCCTTGCCCGGCGCCCCCGCATCCTTGGCAGTGGTGACAATTCTGTTGATGACCTGCTCCGCGCTCATCTGCGGCCATTTGGAGCGGATCAGCGCGGCCACGCCTGAAACGATCGGGGTGGCGCCGGAGGTGCCGGCCCATTCCGCGTAGCTCCCGCCGGGGAGCCCTCCGGCAAGCTTCTCGGCGGGCGCTGCCACGCCGATGCTGATGCCCTGCGACGAGGAGTCCGTGCTGGCGTTGCCGTTACGGTCCAGTCCCGCCACGGTGAGAACGCCCGGGATGGTGGCGGGTGCCCCCACCTGGACGTTTCCACCGACCCGGTTGCCGGCCGCGGCCACAATGACCACGTCCTTCTGTTCCGCGTACAGGAAGGCGGCGTCCCAGCTCTGCGGCCATTCCGGCGATGTGCTGCCCAGCGAAATGTTGATTACCTTGGCCCCGTTGTCCACGGCCCAGCGGACAGCCTCAGGGATCTGGTCCTGATCGCTCTTCCCGCCAGGGTTGGCTGAACCCAGCCATGTGGATACGGAGAGGATCTCGGCTTCGGGTGCGACCCCCATGATCCCGTCCGGCAACGTCTTCGACGGTGACGGGCTGGGCGTCGACTTGGCGCCGGCCTTGGACTTCTTCGGCGGCGGCTGGTGTCCGCGGCCCGCCAGCATGGTGGCCACGAGGGTGCCGTGCTCGGGCTTTGCACCGATGCTTTTCTGCCCGTCGGATGTACCCGCTCCCGAGACGTCATGGCCGCCGGCGATGGCGCCCTTCAGGTCCGGGTGGTCGCCGTCCACGCCGCTGTCGATCACGGCCACTTTGACGTTGGCGCCCTTGGAGATCTCCCAGGCCTTGGTGATGCCTGCTTCCTTGAGCCAGTATTCCTTGTCGCGCCAGGTGTCTGCCTGCGCCGCGGGGGCTGTTGCGATCGCTGCCGCAGCGACGCCGCCGGCAAGCGCCGCAGACAGCAGAGCGGAGACCGTCCGGCGGAACCGGGCTGTTGCTCTGGTCATTCAAGATCCAATACTCGGTTGGCTGGTGCCTCGTTAGCTGACACTCAGTTAACTGACACTCAGGGCAATTCCGTCAAGAATATCGTGCTCGCTGGCGGTGGCTGTAATGACCGCTCCGCCCGTGAGCTCGCCCATCCTGGTGAGGATCTGCCGCCAGACCAGCGCTCCGGCGCCGATGACGTCAACCCGGCCGGGGTGCATGTACGGCAGTTCGGCCCGCTGCGCCTTGGTCATCCTCAGCAGGTCGCTTGCCGCAGCCTGGATGGTTTCGATGGACAGCTCGGCACCGTGGATGGCGGCCGGCAGGTACTCCGGCAGTTTCAGCGCATGCGCGGTGATGGTGGTGATGGAACCGGCAACCCCGACGACGGCGGTGCTGCGTTCCAGCGGAACGTCCAGGCCCGCTTCGGTGATCGCGGCATCTACGTCAGCCTCAGCCGCGGCGATCTGTTCGGCCGTGGGCGGATCGCTCTTGAGGTGGCGTTCGGTCAGCCTGACGCAGCCGATGTCCACGGATTTCGCGGCGATCACGCCGCCGGTGTCACCCAGCACGAATTCCGTGCTGCCGCCGCCCAGGTCCACCACCAGTACCCGGTCACTGCCGGAGAGCGGCAGCACGCTGCTGGCCCCGGCGAAGGACAGCGCGGCTTCCTCATCGCCGGAGATGACCTCCGGCTCCACGCCGAGGAGGCCGTGGATGCCATCCACGAACACCTGGCGGTTGCGGGCGTCGCGGCTCGCGGAGGTAGCCACGAAGCGGACCTTCTCAGCCCGGTATTCACGGATCATTGCGGCGTAATCCGCGGTGGCCGCGAACGTGCGCTCCAGCGCTTCGGGCGCGAGCTCGCCGGTGGCGTCAACGCCCTGCCCGAGCCTCACCACGCGCATCTCCCGCACGATGTCGGTGAGTTTGGTGGCGCCGTTGCCGCGGTCGACGTCGGCGATAAGCAGTCGGATGGAGTTGGTACCGCAGTCAATGGCTGCAACCCTGGTCATTCGCCGGCCTCCTGCTTGGACTTCCGGACGGGTGCGGGCCGCCCGACGATTTCCGGCAGGCCCTGCGGACCGTGGCGGCTGAGGTCCCTCGACGGCGCTTCACCGTCGGTGTCCCAGGCGCCGTCGCAGTAGCAGCGGTCGGCGGTCCACCACTCGGCGATGGCGTCGATGGCTTCGTCGCCGAGGGGATTCACGCCGCGGCCGGCGGCGAGCGACTGGCCGACGAGCACATGCAGGCATTTGACCCGGGTGGGCATGCCGCCGGCCGAGATGCCGTCAATTTCGGGCACGCCGCCAATGCCGGAGCGGGCCCCGATTTCGGCACGGGATGCGAGGTATGCCTCGTGGGCGCCGCGGTAGCTTGCCGCCAGCGCTTCATCCGCGGTGAGGCGGTCGTTCATTTCGTTCATGAGCCCGGCCGCCTCAAGGCGTGACACGGCTGACGTGATCACCGGATGCGTGAGGTAGAAGGTGGTGGGGAACGGCGTGCCGTTGCTGAGCCGGGGAGCCGTGGCCGCCACGAGCGGGTTGCCGCAGACGCAGCGCGCGGGGATCTCGACGACGTCACGGACCGGCCTGCCCAGTTGGCGGCTCAGCACCTCAAGATCGTGTGCCGATGGCTGGCGGGATTCCTCCGGCGCTGTTGCCGTGTTCTCGTCCACTGGCGCGGCCGTCCTTCCTGCCCGGATCTGGCTGTCTCAAAGGCGTGTGAGACAGTCCCGCGGCGGGCGCCGCTCTTAGTCTGTTGCCGAACGCCTGATGGACTCCCAGAGGGAATCCACCCACGGCAGGTTGGCGGGGTCTTGTGCTGCTGCTGCACCGGGCTGGCTGCCTGACGCGCCGGCCGGCAGGTCGCTGCCGAACACCCAGTAGCCGGTCTCTCCCGGCATAACCATGTTAATGCGGTCCCGGGCCTGCTGCTTGACATAGTTCGGGTCCTGCCAGCGCGAGACCTGGCGCTTGAGGTTGTCCTGGTTCGACTTGCTGGCGGCGATGTCCGCTTCCAGCGCCGCGATCTCCGCCCGTTTGTCGATGAAGATCTTTACGGTGGGCGCCAGCATGATGGTGATGGCAATCATAACGACGGCCAGTGCCAGCATGCGGCCGGAAAAGGCTTTGGCGGGAACGGGGTCGAGGGCTTCGTCGGCCGCCTGAACCGCTGAGGATCCGGATGTGCCGCGGTTTTTCCCGGCTGCTTCCTTGCCGGGGGCGGATCCCTTTGCGGGCGCGGGTCCGCCAGCAGGTGCCGTTCCCTTGGCTGGCTGCCCGTGGGTGCCGTTTGCTTTCGACGCAGCCGATTCCCTGGCGCCCGCTGCACCGCTTTCCCGTGTGCCCGTTTCCCTGACGGCGTCAGCAGGACGGTGGCCGCCGAAGTCCGCCTGGATGACGTCTCCCCCGGGGGATCCGGTCTCGGGGTGCCGGGATGCTGGGGTCACCCGGGGAACTTTGGGACGGCGGGTAGCCATGACACTCCTGTAAACGCGTGACGCTGGGCTGTAACGCTGGACGGTAACGCTGGACGGTGGCCGGCCTGACGAGCAGCGGCCGTAGCGGGCAACGGCCTCAAACAAAAACCGGTGGCTATGGTCTTTCCACCATAGCCACCGGTCAGTTGTTTATCCGGCTACTAGCCGTTGAAACGCGGGAAGGCGCTGCGTCCGGCGTAGCGTGCGGCGTCGTCGAGTTCCTCTTCGATGCGCAGCAGCTGGTTGTACTTGGCTACACGCTCCGAGCGGGCCGGGGCGCCGGTCTTGATCTGGCCGGCGTTGGTGGCGACGGAGATGTCGGCGATGGTGGTGTCCTCGGTCTCACCGGAACGGTGCGAGGTGATGGTGGTGTAACCGGCACGCTGGGCCAGTGACACGGCGTCCAGCGTCTCGGTCAGGGAACCGATCTGGTTGACCTTGACGAGCAGCGAATTCGCGGTCTTGGTGTCGATGCCGCGCTGCAGGATGGCCGGGTTGGTGACGAAGAGGTCATCGCCCACGAGCTGGACCTTGTCGCCGATGGCGTCGGTGAGGGTCTTCCAGCCTTCCCAGTCGTTCTCGTCGAGCGGGTCCTCAATGGAAACCAGCGGGTAGTCGGCTACCAGCTCGGCGTAGTAGGCGCTCATCTCGGTGGCGGAAAGTGCCTTGCCTTCGAACTGGTAGGCGCCGTCCGTGAAGAACTCGGAGGAGGCGACGTCCAAGGCCAGGGCGATGTCCTTGCCCGGGGTGTAGCCGGCGTTCTTGATGGCTTCCTGGATCAGGTCCAAAGCGGCACGGTTGGACGGCAGGTTCGGCGCGAAGCCGCCCTCATCGCCCAGACCGGTGGACAGGCCCTTGGCCTGCAGGACTGACTTGAGGTTGTGGTAGACCTCGACACCCCAGCGCAGGCCCTCGGAGAAGGTCTCGGCGCCGATCGGGACAATCATGAATTCCTGGATGTCCACGTCGGAGTCGGCGTGCGAGCCGCCGTTGAGGATGTTCATCAGCGGCACCGGAAGGACGTGGGCGTTGGGGCCGCCCAGGTACTTGTAGAGCGGCAGGTCCGCGGAGGCCGCTGCGGCGTTGGCAACAGCCAGGGACACGCCCAGGATGGAGTTGGCGCCAAGCTTGCCCTTGTTGGCAGTGCCGTCCAGGTCGATCATGGCCTGGTCGATGCTGCGCTGGTCGGTGGCGTCGAAGCCAATCAGGGCCGGGGCGATCTGGTCGATGACCGCGTCAACGGCCTTCTGGACACCCTTGCCGAGGTACCGGCCCTTGTCGCCGTCGCGGAGTTCAACGGCCTCGTGCTCGCCCGTGGAGGCGCCGGAGGGAACCGCTGCGCGGCCGATCTGGCCGTCGGAGAGCAGAACTTCTACTTCTACGGTCGGGTTGCCACGGGAATCGAGGATCTCGCGGGCGTGGATGGCATCGATAAGCGCCATGAATATGCTCCTTATGGTGAAGCGATTTACTGGGAAACTAGCGGAAAATCTCGACGTCCTCGTCAGGGACTAGCGTAGTCGAGAGTGGTGCACGTTACGGAAACCTATCCAGAACCCGGACGTCATGATCCCGGCGGAGCTGAGTTCTGGTACCGCCGGACTGCGCCCCGGAGGGCGCGTTCGGCATCAAACCCCTTGCCGCGGGCAGCACGGACCACCGCGAACAGAAGGTCACCGAGCTGGTTCTCGGAGTCACAGGTTTCGACAAGCTCAACCAGCGGATGGGCATGCCCAACTTGAGGTGTCAGACCCGCCCGGGCGGCCCGGTCGAGGGTTTTCTGGGCACGGGCCAAGGCCGGCAGCGCTTCGGGGATGCCCTCAAAGTGGGTGGCCCGTTCCGGCCGTTCGGCCTTTTTGACGGCGTCCCACTTGAGCACTATCTCCTCCACAGTTGCCGGAAAGGAGTCTTGCAGGGAGCCGTCCGGCCGGAAGACGTGCGGATTGCGCCGGATCATCTTGGCGGTGAGGCCGTGGGCGACGTCGCCGAAAGCGAAGGTGCCGCGCTCTTCGGCGAGCCGGGCGTGCAGCACCACTTGCAGCAGCACATCGCCCAGTTCGCCCTTCAGCTCGGCTTCGTCGGCGCCGGTCTCGATCGTCTCCGCCACCTCGTAGGCCTCCTCGAGGAGGTACTCCACGAGCGACTCATGCGTGAGGGCCCCCATCCACGGGCAGTGCTCGCGGAGTGCTGCAATTATTTCGAGCAGTCTGGAGACCTCCCCGGCGCTGCTTTCAGCCAAGGTCGCCGTAGGCGTCGTTAATGTACTCCACCAGGGCTTCCCTTTCCTCCAGCGGAAGGAAGGACGCCTCGGCGGCGTTGAGCGTCAGTTCAAGCAGGTCGTCGAGGTCATAGTCGAACGTCTCTACCAGAAGCTCGAACTCGTCGGTGAGGCTTACGCCGCTCATGAGGCGGTTGTCCGTGTTGATGGTCACGTTGAAGCCGAGCTGGTAGAGCATGTCCAGCGGGTGGCTTTCGATGCCCTCCCCAAAGCCTGCGATGGCTCCGGTCTGCAGGTTTGAGGACGGGCAGATCTCCAGGGGGATGCCGCGGTCCCGGACCCAGCTGGCGAGGTTTCCGAGCGTCACGAGGCCGATGTTGTCATCGTCTTCGTCGGCGTCGTCGCTGTCGAACTCGACCATGATGTCCTCGGCGATGCGGACGCCGTGGCCGAGGCGCAGTGCCCGTCCGTCCACCAGGGCGGACTGGATGCTGTCAAGGCCTGCGGCCTCGCCCGCGTGAAC
The DNA here is from genome assembly GCF_918698095.1 of Arthrobacter sp. Bi83. Lineage (GTDB taxonomy): Bacteria > Actinomycetota > Actinomycetes > Actinomycetales > Micrococcaceae > Arthrobacter. The sequence continues at coordinate 92,121 of NZ_CAKKLY010000003.1, read as the reverse complement.
CGTGGCGGGGAAATTGTTTTCCGCAAGGTAAGTGAAGGCGTCGCGGAAGCGCGACGGCAGGAAGCCGTCTTCGGCACCTGCAATGTCGAAGCCGACGGCGCCGTTGTCGCGGTGGCGGACGGCCAGCTCCGCGATCTCCAGGCCGCGGTCGGCGTGCCGCATGGCCGTGATCAGCTGGCCCACCTGGATCTCGCGCCCGGACTCGGCCACGGCGTCCACACCAGCCTCAAGACCTTCCTGGACGGCCTCAACCACTTCGTCGAGCGTCAGGCCCTTCTGGAGGTGCTGCTCCGGAGCCCAGCGGACCTCTCCGTACACCACACCGTCGTCCCCGAGGTCTTCCACGAATTCCTTCGCCACCCGGAACAGCCCTTCCTTGGTCTGCATCACGGCAATAGTGTGGTCAAAGGTCTCGAGGTAGCGGACCAGAGAACCGGAATTGGCGGACTCACGGAACCATTCCCCGAGTGCGGTGGGGTCTGTTGAAGGGAGGGTGTGGCCAACGGCCTCCGCCAGGTCGATGATGGTGGCCGGTCGCAGACCCCCGTCCAGGTGGTCGTGAAGGGATACCTTTGGAAGGCTCTTCAGGTCGAAGTCAAGGGCAGGGGCGGCGTCAACGATTGGCTCAGTCACGTACCAACTCTAGGGTTGGACCGCGCGCAATGCCAACGGCAATGCGGAGGCCGCGTTTGGCGGGCTAAGCTCAGCGGGCCGATTCGACGTCGGCGGCCACCGCGGCCGGCCGCTCGGCGGCGAGGCTTTCGGCGTCGGGTCCTTTCGGGGCACCCTCCGGTGCCGGCCGATGTTCGGTTGTGCTTCCCGGCGCATGCACGGCGTCGTGGCGGCCGAGCCGCTTGTGCCACCAGCGCAGCAAATGGTCAATGGCGATGCCGAGGATGATGGCGAACACCACGGCGATGCCCGCCCCGAGAAGAGGGTTGCTGTGCAGCCAGGGGAACGAACTGGCAACGATACCGATGCCGATCGAATACCCAACCCAGGTAAAGCAGGCCAGCCCGTCCAGGACGAAAAACCGGCGGTGCGGAAACCCTGTGGTTCCGGCAACGTAATTGACGGCCACTCGCCCCCAGGGGATGTAGCGGGCCGTGAAGATCAGCACGGCGCCGCGCTTCTCCAGCTCATACCGCGCCCAGCCGAAGACCTTTTGCACTTTTGGCCGGCGCATCCATTTCCAGCGGTTCAGTCCGATTTTCCGGCCGAGGAGATATGCCATGTTGTCGCCGGCCATCGCCCCGACGAGCGCAGTGAACCCCAGTATCCAAAGGTTTGGATTGCCGCTTTGCCGGGAGAACGCCGCCAGCGCCACGATGAGTGTCTCGCTGGGAACAACCATGGCGAAGCCGTCCACGAAAAAGAACACGAGCAAGATGGGGTAAATCCACCACTGACCCGCTGCATGGAGCACGGCCTCATTAATAAACTCCACGCGGGTGTTGCTCCTAGCGGAAAATGACCAAAACAATAGTGACGCAAATCGCTCTTTAGTGTCCCATGGCCGGAGCATAGTCCGCTACGCCCGTTCAGGAAAACTCGCCCTCCCCTGCCGGGTCCGGAAGGCGCCCCCGGATCCGGCTGATTACGATGTCCACCACGATGCCCAGCACAATCGCGCAGGCGATCGCGATGGCGGCGCCGAGCAGATGATTGTTCTCGAACCACTGGCCAAAGAACAGCCCGATCCCCACTGAATATGCTGCCCACAGTGACGCGGACAGCACTGTCAGCCCGACGAACCGGGCGTGGGAATAGTGCGTGGCCCCGGCGGTCAGGTTCACGGCCACCCGGCCGATCGGGATAAACCGCGCCACGAGGATCAGCGACGCCGCGCGCTTCCTGAGCTCACGCCCTGCCCAGCGGAAGGCCCGCTGCATGCGGGGCCCCCGCATCCAGCGCCAGCGCCGCGTGCCGACGCCCCGGCCGATCAGGTACGCGGTGTTGTCCCCGGTGAACGCCCCCAGCGCCGCGGTGGCTATGAGCAACCACGGATTGGGGACATCCGCGGTGGCCGCGACCGCCGCCAGCCCCACCACGACGGACTCGCTGGGGATGGGTGGGAAGAAACCGTCAATGATGCAGCAGGCCAGGACAAGGATCAGGACCCAGGGCTGCCCGGCGGCAGCAAGGATGAAGTCGTTGATGGCCTGCATTGGGTCAGGCGATGCGGTCGATGATCAGCTGCTGTGCCGGACGCGATCCTTCCGGCGCGATGGTGACAGCGCTTTCGAGTGCCTCCTTGGCGCGGGCGAATTTCTCCGGGGTGTCCGTCAGCAACGTCATGAGCGGCTCCCCCGCCCGCACAGTGGCTCCAGGCTTGGCGTGCAGCCGGACGCCGGCGCCGGCCTGTACCACGTCCTCCTTGCGGGCGCGGCCGGCTCCAAGCCGCCAGGCCGCAACGCCCACGGCCAGTGCGTCCAGTTCCACGAGGACCCCGTCCGCCGGTGCGTAGATGGTTTCGGACTCCTTCGCGACCGGCAGCTTTGCCTGGGGATCCCCGCCCTGCCCCTTGATCATCCGGTTCCAGACATCCATGGCGCGGCCGTCTTTCAGTGCCGCGGCAGGATCGGCGTCCTTCACGCCGGCACAGGCCAGCATTTCCTCAGCCAGCCGGACCGTCAGTTCCACCACGTCCTCGGGCCCTCCGCCAGCCAGCACCTCCACGGACTCCTCCACTTCGATGGCGTTGCCGGCCGTCAGGCCGAGGGGCGTGCTCATGTTGGTGAGCAGTGCCACCGTGTTCACTCCGGCGTCCTTGCCGAGGGCCACCATGGTCTCGGCAAGCTCCCGGGCACGGGCCTCATCTTTCATGAAGGCGCCGCTGCCCACCTTCACATCGAGCACCAGCGATCCCGTGCCCTCCGCTATTTTCTTGCTCATGATCGACGACGCGATCAGCGGGATGGCTTCGACGGTGCCCGTGACGTCACGGAGCGCGTAGAGCTTCTTGTCCGCCGGGGCCAGGCCAGCACCGGCAGCGCAGATCACCGCCCCGACGTCCTGAAGCTGAGCCAGCATTTCCTCGTTGCTCAGCGCGGCGCGCCAGCCCGGAATGGACTCCAGTTTGTCCAGTGTGCCGCCCGTGTGCCCCAGGCCGCGTCCGGACAACTGGGGCACGGCCACCCCGAATACGGCCACGAGGGGTGCCAGCGGCAGGGTGATCTTGTCGCCCACGCCTCCGGTGGAGTGCTTGTCGGACGTAACCTTCACGCCGCCGTCGGGACGCTGGAGACTCGAAAAGTCCATCCGCTCGCCCGAGGCGATCATCGCGGCGGTCCAGCGGGAGATCTCGGCACGGTCCATGCCGTTGAGCAGGATGGCCATGTTCAGCGCGGCCATCTGCTCTTCGGCGATGACGCCGCGGGTGTAGGCGTCGATGGTCCAGTCGATCTGTGCAGGGCTCAGGATGCCCTTGTCACGCTTGGTGCGGATGATGTCGACGGCGTCAAACGCCTCGGTCTTCTGGGTCACCGTGTTTCCTCCAGGTGTTGGGGGCCGAATGCGTCGGGGAGCACCTGGTCCATGGTCTTGATTCCCTGCGTGGTCATGAGCTCCATGCCGGGAGCCCGGAATTCGTACAGCAGCTGGCGGCAACGCCCGCAGGGCATGAGCACGTTGCCGCCGCCGTCAACGCAATAGAAGGCGCGCAGCAGCCCGCCGCCGGTCATCTGCAGGTTGCCCACGAGCGCGCACTCGGCGCACAGCGTCAGGCCGTAGCTTGCGTTTTCAACGTTGCAGCCGCTCACGACCCGGCCGTCCCCGGTGAGGGCGGCCGCACCCACCGGGAACCTGGAATACGGCGCGTAGGCGTTCTTCATCGCCGCGACGGCGGCGGCCTCCAAAGCCGGCCAGTCGACGTCGGACTTTTCGCCCCGGGTGGTCGAGCTTGTCGAGACGCTCTTGTCCACCGCGGTCAGCCCTTGACGTAAGGGATGCCGCTGGCGGCCGGGGGCCGGGAACGGCCGACCAGGCCGGCCACCGCCAAAACGGTCACGAGATACGGCAGCATGGCCATGAACTGGCTGGGGACCGGGGTGCCGATGATGGTCACAATGCTTTGCAGGTTGTCTGCGAAGCCGAACAGCAGGGCCGCGAAGAACGCGCCAATCGGGTTCCAGCGTCCGAAGATCAGGGCTGCCAAGGCAATAAACCCGCGCCCGCCGGAAATCTCCTTGGTGAAGCTGTCGATCGCCACCAGCGTGAAGAACGAACCTCCGATGCCGGCGATGGCACCGCCCAGTGTGACGTTCCAGAACCGTGTGGCGTTCACCCGGATGCCCATGGTATCCGCGGCCTGCGGGTGTTCCCCGACGGCACGGACGCGCAGGCCCCATTTGGTCTTGAACAGTCCGATCCACACCACGATCACCGCGATGTACATCAGGTAGCCGACCAGGGACTGCTTGAAGAGGATGGGCCCGAGCACGGGAATGCCGGACAGCACGGGGATGTCGATGATCGGGAGCCGCCCCGGAGAATTGAACGTCGCCTTGTCAGCCTGCATCACTGTGCTGAACAGGAAGCCGGTGACGCCGGAGACCAGGACGTTCAGGACCACGCCCACAATGATCTGGTTCACGAGGTATTTGATGCTGAACAGCGCCAGCACCATGGAGACGACGGCGCCTGCCACCGCTGCTGCCAGCAGTCCGATGAACGGGTTCCTGGTCATGCTGGCCACCATGGCTGCCGTGAAGGCCCCGCCCAGCAGCTGGCCTTCGATCGCGATGTTCACGACGCCCACCCGCTCGCACAGCACTCCGGAGAGCGAGCCGAACACGAGGGGAACCGCCAGCGTCACGGAGCCGGCGATGAGGCCGGCAAGGGAGATGCTCGGGGTGCGGGCACCGCCCACCACCCAGATGAGGAAGGCAGCGACGAAGAGGACGATGAAGGCGATGGGCAGCCAGCGGGGTGCAGCCTGGTCCTTCGTCTTGAGGTAAACGGCGTAGCCGGCCAGGCCCAGCATGATGACCGACAGCACGATGCCGCCCAGAAAGCCCGGGACCTCCAGCGCGGGCAGCTGGAAGAAATCCCCGCTGGAGGACAGGCCGAACCGTGCCGTCTGGTTGGGTCCCATAAGGCCAAAGAAGATGAAGGCCACGATGCCCAGTGCCGACAAGAGGACGGGAACCTTCCAGGTCACCGGCTTCTCAGACGTTGCCTGCTGGCGCTCTTCAGCCCGCGGCGGGGTTCCCGCCTGCGGTTTTCCCGGTTGGGGCGAGGTTGCTGTTGTGCTCATGCTGCACCTCCCGTGGTGGCTGCGGTCTTGGACTTGCCGGCGGTTACCGGCTTCTTGCGCCGCGGGTTCAGCCCGAACACTGCCCGCACCAGCGGCGGAGCCGCGATGAAGAGAACGATCAGCGACTGGACCACCAGGACGATGTCGATCGGCGTTCCGGTCTGGATCTGCATCTGGACCGCTCCGGCGCGGAAGGCGCCGAACAGCAGGCCGGCAGCGAACGTCCCCCACGGCGTCGAACGTCCCAGGAGTGCCACGGTGATGGCGTCAAAGCCGTACGTGGCGGCGACGCCGTCGGTGAGGACCTTTTCCGTGCCGGCTACCTGCGCCACGCCGGAGAGGCCTGCGAGGGCGCCGGCAATGGCCATTACCAGAATCGTTGAGCGGGAGACATTGATGCCCGCGGTCTGCGCTGCCTTGGGGTTGGCGCCGACCGCCCGGAACTCGAAGCCCACGGTGGAGCGGTTCAGGAGCCACCACACGAAGACCGTGATGGCGATGGCCAGGAGGAAGCCGAGGTGGAGCCGGTACTGGCTGCCGAAGATCTGCGGGTAGACGGCGCTGGGGTCCAGGATCGGGGAGATGGGGTTGGACTCCCCCGGCCGCCGGAACGCGGGGGTGTTGAGCAGATACCTCAGCAGGTACAGCGCGATGTAGTTGAACATGATGGTGAGGATGACCTCGTGGGCTCCGGTCCGGGCCTTGAGGTAACCCACCAGTCCGCCCCAGAAGGCACCGCCGATGATGCCGGCCACGAGGACCAGCAGCAGGTGCAGGCCCACCGGGAGGTGCAGGGCGAAACCGGTCCATGCCGCCAGGATGCCGGCAATGATGATCTGGCCCTGGGCGCCGATGTTGAACAGCCCGGCGCGGAAGGCCAGGGCCACGCCCAGGCCGGCGGTGATCAGGGGCGTGGCGATGGTGAGTGTTTCCATGAGCGGGGCGAACTGCCCGCCTATGCCTCCTCCGCGTGGATTGAACACCGAGCCCTGGAACAGTGCCACATATGAACGAGTGGCGGCGTTCCAGACCGCCGACAGGAAGTCGGTGGGACGTGCCAGCAGATAGCTTGCCGTGGCGCCGACCTGCTTGTCGGTGAGCGCGATCAGCAGGCCGCCGAGGATCAGGGCGAGCAGGACGGCCAGGACCGATACGGTGCCGCTGCCGGTGAAGATCCTGCGGACGAGTGTTTCCGGGCCGCCTGGGATCTTGCCGCTCTGGGCGGTGGCCGGAACGGCGGAGGGTCCCATGGCTCCGCCGGCAGTGTCCAGTGACACGACGGCGGCGGTCTCCTCGTCCGCGGGCTTCGGCGCATGGTGCCTGTCCGCGTGGGGCTTGTCTGTGTGCGGCCTGCCGGCGTCGTGCTTGTCAGCGGCGTGCTTGTCGGTGTGGTGCTTGTCGGTGTCGTGCTTGTCAGCTTCGTGTTTGTCAGCGTCGGGGCCCGAGGGATTGCCGTCGGGGTGGTGTGGCTGGGTCTGGTCAGTCATGGTCGCCTCCTTCGGCGCGGGAGGCGGACGTCGGCGTAGGGCTGTTGCCGAGGGCTGGGCTGTTGCCGGGTACCGGGTCGTTTCCTAGGGCGGGGTCGCGGTGGTGGAGCTTGTCCGCGTGTGCCTCATCGGGTGAAAGTCCCGCCATCATGAGCCCCAGGACGTCGCGCCCTGTTCCCGCGGGGACGATTCCTACGAGCTTGCCCTTGTAAAGCACGGCGATCCTGTCCGCGAGCTCCATGACTTCATCAAGTTCGGTGGAGACGATCATGACCGGGGTGCCGGTGTCTCGTTCGGCCACGATGCGGCGGTGCAGGAATTCGATGGAGCCGACGTCCACACCGCGGGTGGGCTGCGAGGCGATAAACAGCCGCAGCGGCCGCGAGAGCTCCCGGGCCATCACCACTTTCTGCTGGTTGCCGCCCGACAGCGTTCCGGCAGCGGCTGCGGCGGACGGTGTGCGGACATCGAATTCGCCGATCCGGGAGTTGGCGTTCTCCAGGACCTTGGCCGGGCTCATGCTGATGCCCCTGGCGAAGGGAGCTTTGTCATACAGGTCGAGGACCAGGTTTTCGGCCACGGAGAATGTGCCCACCAGGCCGTCAACCTTGCGGTCTTCAGGCACGAAGCCGACGCCGGCATCCAGCACGTCCTTGACGCTGCGCCCCACGAGTTCCTTGCCGTCGAGCAGGATCGAGCCACTGACCCGCTCCTGCAGGCCAAGGATCGCCTCGGTGAGCTCGGTCTGCCCGTTGCCCTGGACACCGGCGACGGCGAGGATTTCGCCACGGGCGATGCTGAAGCTGATGCCGTCCACGGTGTGGTGGCCGTTCGGCGCGACCACGGTCAGGTCTTTGACCTCGAAGGTGGTCTCCTGCGGCTGCGCGGGGGCCTTGTCCAGGGTGAGGTTCACGGCGCGCCCCACCATCATGGACGCCAGTTCCGTGGTTGAGGCACCGGAATCCGCGGATCCGACCACCTGGCCGCGGCGGATCACGGTGATGATGTCCGAAACGGCTTTGACCTCACGCAGCTTGTGCGAAATGAAGACGATGGAGGTGCCGCCGCCCTTGAGCTGGCGCATGATGTCCAGCAGCTCGTCGGTCTCCTGGGGCGTCAGCACCGCCGTCGGTTCATCCAGAATCAGTACTCTGGCGTCCCGCACGAGTGCCTTAATGATTTCCACGCGCTGCTGGACGCCCACCGGGAGGTCCTCCACGAGGGCGTCGGGGTCGACGTCGAACCCGTAGCGGTCCGAGATCTCCTGGATTTTGCGGCGGGTGTCCTCCAGGTTCAGGAAGCCGCCTGCCTTGGTGGATTCGGCGCCGAGCGCCACGTTTTCGGCGACCGTGAACACGGGCACCAGCATGAAGTGCTGGTGCACCATGCCGATGCCGGCAGCCATGGCGTCTCCGGGGCCGCGGAAGCTGACGGGCTCGTCGTCGATGAGGATTTCGCCGTCGGTGGGCTCGTACAGCCCGTAAAGAACGTTCATCAGGGTGGACTTGCCGGCCCCGTTTTCGCCCAGCAGACAGTGGATCTGTCCGGGTTCAACAACCACATCTATGTGATCATTGGCGAGCAGGGAGCCGAAGCGCTTGGTGATCCCCTTGAGTTCAAGTTTCAAAACTCTGACCAATCTCGTTGCGTCCGGTAGTGAAGGCCGGACGGGATATGTGGCTGCAGCACCAGCCTAGTGCCTGCAGTCATGGGTTGAGCGGGTACGCCCAACGAAAAGCGCCACCTCCCGTGCAGTCAATGACCATCCGGGCGGTGGCGCTTAGCGGAGGAAGTTACGCCTTGGGGCTGGCTGCGGACTCAACCTTCAGCTTGCCGTCCACAATGTCCTTCTTGATCTGGTCCAGCTCGGACTTCACGTCGGCGGGGACGGCCGAATCGAAGTCGTGGAACGGGGCCAGCTGCACGCCGTCGTTCGCGAGCGTGCCGACATACGGCTCGCTGGTGAACTTGCCGTCCTTGTCTTCCTTCACGACGGTCTCAACGGCGGAGCCCATCTGCTTCATGACGGACGACAGCATGATGTCCTTGTAGTCGGGGGCGGTGAGGAAGCCGTCGGAGTCAACCCAGATGAGCTTGACGTCCTTGCCTGCGGCCTTTGCTTCCTTCAGCGCAGCGCCGGCGCCCTTGCCCACCGGGCCGGCCACGGGCATGACAATGTCCGCGCCCTGGTCCAGGAAGTTCTGGGTCAGCTGCTTTCCCTTGTCCTGCTTTTCGAAGTCGTCGGTAAAGCTGCCGTCCTGCTTGGCCTTGTCCCAGCCGAGAAGCTTGACGCTCTTGCCCTTCTTCTCGTTGTAGTACTTCACGCCGTCGGCGTAGCCGTCCATGAAGATCGTGACGGTGGGGAGCTTGATGCCGCCGAAGGTGGCGACGGTGCCGGTCTTCGTGGAGGCGGCGGCGAGGTAGCCGGCCATGAATGCAGCCTGCGCCGTGTCATAGATGATCGGCTTGACGTTGGCGATCGGCTTGTCGTACCCGACGTCGATGATGGCGAAGTGCTTGTCAGCGTTAGCCGCGGCCTGAGCCTTCGTGGCGTCACCGAGGAGGAAGCCGACCGTGATGGTCAGGTTGCAGCCTGCCGAGACCATGGCGCGAAGGTTGGGCTCGAAGTCGTTGTTGGTCTTGGACTCGACCTGGTTGACCTTGATGCCAAGGTCCTTCTCGGACTTTTTGAGCCCTTCGTAGGACGACTGGTTGAACGACTGGTCATCGAATCCGCCGGAGTCGGACACGATGCAGCCGGTGTAGTCGCTGGCCGTGGCAGACGGACTGCCCGCTTGGGGTGCCGGGCCGCAGCCGGTCAGAAGCAGGGCCGCCGCACCAACGGAAGCCACGCCGGCGAGTGAACCGCGCTTGACGTTTGCACGCAGTGAGATCTTCAAATTTCCTCCAGGAAGAACGAGATAGGCGCCACGACGGAGATTCAATGAGTGTCCGTTTCTAATGCTCCACACTGAAATTCTGTTTTCACTGATGGTTTCGCAGCACTGCGCCGAAGCGCACTTATGAAGCCACTGTAGTGGCCTGCGCCACGTCCGGATAACACATCCGAGGCGAAAAATGAAGATTGTTGAGAACTTGTTACCTATGAGTAGCCCGCCGGTGTGCACGCACTCCGTCGGAGCGTCCCGCAGTGGTTGGGCTCGCGCTTTCGGAGCTAGATCCGCACCAGCATCTTTCCGGTGTTGCCGCCGTCGAGGAGATCCATGAACGCCTGCGGAGCGTTCTCGAGACCGTCCACCACCGTCTCGTCATACCTGACGGTGCCGTTTGCCAGCCAGCCGGACATCCGCTCGGCGAACTCCGCCGCATGCTGCCTCTGGCCGCCCACGAGGAAGCCGCGCAGCGTCAGCTGTTTTCCGATGGCCACCGCAAGGTTCCGGGGAGCGGCGGTCGGTTCCGTGGCGTTGTACTGCGCGATGGCGCCGCACAGGGCAACCCTGCCCCCGACGTTGAGGACGGACAGCGCAGCTTCGAGGTGGTCCCCGCCCACGTTGTCGAAGTACACATCGATCCCGCCCTCGCCGGCAGCTTCCCTCAGCTGGTCCCGGACCGGCGCATCACGGTAATTGAACGCCGCGTCAAAGCCGAGCTCTAGCAGGCGTGCAACTTTTTCCGGGCTTCCCGCACTGCCGATCACCCGGGAGGCGCCCATGGCCTTTGCGATCTGACCCACCAGCGAGCCCACGGCGCCGGCGGCGCCGGAGACGAATACGGCATCCCCCGCCTTGAACTCGGCAACCTTCAGCAGTCCGGCGTACGCCGTGAGCCCGGTCATGCCGAGCGCACCAAGGAACGCGGATGCCGGTGCCAGCTCCGTGCGCGCGGGAGTCGTTGCGCCGGCGTCCAGCACGGCGTACTCCCGCCAGCCCAGTGGATGTACGACGGCGTCCCCCACCTTGCGGTCTTCGGCCCTGGACGCGATCACCTCACCCACCGCCCCGCCGTCGAGCGCTTTATCAAGGGCAAACGGCGGTGAGTAGGACTTGACGTCGTTCATCCGGCCGCGCATGTACGGATCAACCGAGATGAACAGGTTGCGGACCAGGACCTGGCCGTCCTGAAGCTCGGGAAGCGGCGTTTCAGCCAGGCGGAAGTTCTCCGGAACCGGACGTCCCACCGGGCGGGATGCCAGCTGGATCTCACGGGTGGTGACGGGCAGAGCCCGCTCGTCGTTGGTGCTCATGCTGCAAACTCCACCAGGGTCAGGGCCACGTCCATGTTGCCGCGGGTCACGTTCGAATAGGGGCAGATCCGGTGGGCCTTTTCCATGAGCGATTCGGCTGCGGCGCGGTCCAGGGCGGGCAGGGCGACCTCGAGTTCGGCGGCCAGGCCGTAGCCTTCACCGCCGTCGAGGGCACCGAAGTGGATCTTCGCCGCAACGGCGGAGTCAGTGAGATCGGCCCGTTCCTTGCGGCCGACGACGCGGAGGGCAGAGTGGAAGCAGGCAGCATAGCCGGCGGCGAAGAGCTGCTCCGGGTTGGTGCCCTCGCCGCTTCCGCCGAGCTCCACCGGACTGGCCAGGTTCACGTCGAGCCTGCCGTCCTTGGAGCGGGCTGAGCCGTCGCGGCCCTCGCCTGAAGCGAGTGCCTCGGCAGTGTAAAGAGTCTTCAAAGTAGTTCCGTTCTGGTCGTTTCGGAGACGGTGGTCTTGGGTGTCAGCGCGAGTCATGGAGGGCAGCGGTGAGCTTGCCGAGAGTTTCCCGGAGTTGATCCAGCTCATCGGGAGTCAGGCCGGCAGCCTCCGCGAGGCGCTGGGGAATGCGGGAGGCCCTGCTGCTGAGCGCCCGGCCCGTGTCGCTGAGGTGGACGGCGACACGGCGCTCATCCTCGGCAGAGCGCCGCCGTTCCACGAGCCCGAGGGCTTCGAGCCGCTTGAGCAGGGGTGAGAGCGTGCCGGAGTCCAGGCCCAGCTCCTCCCCCAGTTCCCGCACGCCGCGCGGTTCGTTTTCCCACAGCACCAGCATCACGAGGTACTGCGGGTAGGTCAGGCCCAGCTCGTCCAGCAGGGGACGGTAGACGGCGGTGGCGGCACGGGACGCCGAGTAGAGCGCAAAGCACACCTGGCGGTCAAGGCGGGGGGCGTTGGTCATGGACACAACGTTAGCCCACAATTCAATTGTGCACAACTTACCTAGGCCAGGAAGAGCGCGAACGAACATTCGGGGCCCTCGCAAAGGGGCTGAAGTGTTCGTTCGCGCTCGTCCGACGGTGTTAGAGGTCGCGGATGGTGCGGAGGGCTGCCGCGGTCAGGACCTGGATGCCGTAGCCGAGGGCCCGCTCGTCGAGGATGTAGTCGCCGCGGTGGAGGTCGTACTCCTCGCCGCCGGGGGTCTTGGTACCCAGGCGCATCATGGCACCGGGCAGCTCGGCGAGGAACCAGGCGAAGTCCTCACCTCCCATGGACTGAGGGGTCAGGACCACGGCGCCTTCGCCGATCTCCGCCCGCGCCGCAGCTTCAATGAGCGCAGTCTCGTGCTCCGAGTTCACCACCGGCGGCACACCGCGGGTGTGTTCCAGGTGCACTTCCACGCCGTAGGGCGCAGCAACCTGCTGCACCACTTCGTCGAGCAGCTCGCCGGCGCTGTGCCAGGCGTCCCTGTCGAGGCAGCGCATGGTGCCGGCCATGTAGCCGGTGCCCGGAATGGCGTTAGGCGCCGAGCCCGCGTTGATCTGGCCCCAAACAACCGACACGCCGCTGCGGACGTCCACCCGGCGCGAAAGGACGGCCGGAACGTTCACGGCGATCTGGGCCAGCGCGAAAACGAGGTCCTCCGTCAGATGCGGGCGCGAGGTGTGGCCGCCGCGGCCGCTCAGCTCGATCTTGATGGTGTCCGAGGCGGACGTGATGGCACCGATGCGCGTGCCGATCTTGCCGACGTTGATGCGCGGGTCACAGTGCAGCGCCAGGATGCGCGGCACGCCCTCCAGGACACCCTGCTCGATGCAGGAGTGGGCGCCACCCGGCATCGTCTCCTCGGCGGGCTGGAAGATGATCCGGACCGTGCCGCCCAGCGGCGATTCCAGGTGCATGCGGTGCAGCACCAAGGCGATGCCCAGCATGGTGGTGGTGTGGATGTCGTGTCCGCAGGCGTGTGTCACACCGTGGTTCTTCGAGGCGAACGGCAGGCCGGTTTCCTCGATGATCGGCAGCGCGTCGATGTCGCCGCGCAGCGCGGTGGCGATGGGGCCCTCGCCGACGTCCACGGTTAGGCCTGTGCCGTCGAGGCGGCGCGGCTCCAGCCCGGCCTCTTCGAGACGTTCCACGAGCTTGTCCGTTGTCCGGAACTCCTTGAACGACAGCTCGGGGTGCGCATGCAGGTCCCGCCGGAAATCGATCAGTTCCGGCAGCAGCGGCTCGAGCCACGGCCCCACCAGTGCGGTGGGCTCAGCTTCAGTAGTGTAATTGCGCACACCACAACTCTAGCGAGGGCCGAAAGAATAGCGGCATCGCCTTCGCCGCGTTACGGATATCCCGACCATGTCGAAGTTCCAGGGGACGTCGAAGTCCTGAAAGGACCGGAAAACTAGAGGACGTCGAAGTCGCCGCTGGCCTTAAGGGCGTTCACAGCCTGCTTCACCCGCTGGGCATGCTGCTTGGTGGTAACCAGCAGCGCATCCGGCGTATCCACGATGACCACGTCCTTGATCCCGATCAGCGCAATGACGCGCTTGGTGTCCGAGACCACCACGCCGCTGGCGTTTTCGGTGAAGACGCGCGCGCCCTCGCCGATGACCGTGACCTCGTCCACTTCCTTGGCGCTGTTGAGCCGTCCCACCGAGGCGAAGTCACCGACGTCGTCCCAGCGGAAGGTTCCGGGCACGACGGCGACGTCCCCGGCTGCCGCCGCAGGCTCGGCGACCGCGTAGTCGATGGCGATCTTGGGCAGGGTGGGCCAGACGCGGGCAGTGACTTCGTCGCGGTTGGGTGTGTCCCACGCCTCGGCGATTTCCTGCAAACCGTTGAACAGTTCCGGCTGGTTCGCTTCCAGGTGCTTGAGCATGAGGGAGACGGGCGCCACGAACATGCCGGCGTTCCAGACGTACTCGCCGCTGTCGACGTACTGCTGGGCGACTTCCTCATCCGGTTTTTCAACGAACTCCACCACCGCCCGCGCGCTGGGCGCGCCGGGGATGTGCAGGGATACGCCGGAGCGGATGTAGCCAAAGCCTGTGGACGGGTGCGTGGGCTTGATGCCGATCGTGACGATCTTGCCGGCCGCGGCGGTGTGGATCGCTTCCCGAACTGTGTCCTGGAAGAGGTCGTCCGGGCTGATCACGTGGTCCGCGGCGAAAGAGCCCATGATGATGTCCGGGTCCCGCTGGTGCAGGATGGCCGCCGCCAGGCCGATGGCGGCACCGGAGTCTTTGGGCTCGCTTTCGAGCACGAGGTCACCGTCCTCGACCTCAGGCAGCTGACGGCACACAGCCGCCCGGTGAGCGTTTCCGGTGACGACCAGGACCCGGTTGCCCGCAAGGGGCTCGAGCCGGTCGTAGGTTGCACGCAGGAGCGTGCTCCCCGAGCCGGTGAGGTCGTGAAGAAATTTGGGAGCTGCTGCACGTGACAGAGGCCAGAGGCGGGTCCCCACACCGCCTGCAGGAATCACAGCTATAAAGCGGCTGATGGGTGAATCCTGGCTTGTCACTTTGTCTTTACTCATCACGCTCTACTTTAGCCGACGACCCCAAAGTGGCCCTTGCGGCGGCACCGGCGGGGCGGACACACTTGGAACCGGATGTGGCGTTCGTCTCATAAAACGCCAAAAACCGTACAGTACGTGGGCGCCAAGGACGCCCTGAATTGAATAAGCTGTGAGCGAAGCCTAGATTTAGGCCTGAGCTACGAGTGCTCTCGCAGCAGGCGTTCCCCCCGCGTGGATCCCACGCCAGCGCCGCTGTGTTGCAGGGAGGTTTATTCAGTGCCGACGAAACCAGCTGGCACCTTGTACCGCGGCCGTGAAGGCATGTGGTCCTGGGTTGGACACCGCATTACCGGTGTTGTGATCTTTTTCTTCTTGTTGGTCCATGTGCTGGACACCTCCCTTGTGAGGGTGTCGCCGGAGGCCTACACCGCAGTGATCGGTGCCTACAAGAACCCGCTGATGGCCCTGGGTGAAACGGGCCTCGTCGCAGCGATCGTATTCCACGCCTTTAACGGCCTGCGGATCATCGCCGTCGACTTCTGGAAGAAGGGTGCCAAGTACCAGCGCCAGATGCTCTGGGTTGTGCTGGGCCTCTGGATCGTCACCATGGTCGCCTTCGCCATCCGCCACCTGTCCCTCGCACTCGGAGGTCACTAAGCCATGACTGCAACGCAGATCCAGTCCCCGCGCAGCGGAAATAACAGCGGCAAAGACAGCAGCGGCAAGATTGGCCCGCAGTACCGCCGCAGCGGCAGCTCCCGCGGCAACTTCGAAATGCTGGCGTGGCTGTTCATGCGGCTCTCCGGCGTGGTGCTGGTTGTCCTGATTTTCGGCCACCTCACCGTGAACCTGCTGGTGGGCGAAGGCATCCACGCCATCGACTTCGGCTTCGTGGCCGGAAAGTGGGCAGACCCGTTCTGGCAGGTCTGGGACCTCGCAATGCTCTGGCTCGCCATGTTGCACGGCACCAACGGTGTGCGGACCATCATCAACGACTACGCCGAGAACAACTCCACCCGCCTCTGGCTGAAGATCGTCCTCTACGCGGCCACCACGGTCATCATCATCCTTGGCACGCTGGTCATCTTCACCTTCAACCCGTGCCCGGTGGTGGACGGCGTCCAGCTCCCCGGTGGTTTCTGCCCGGCGTAGCGAGCTGCGGCTGCCCGCCCCGACCGGCGGGCATCACTTTGCGGAGCAGGCCTCAGCCCGCCCGTTGTTTTATTGCGAATTTTGAGAGAAAGAGCGTCTGGTATGCAGGTCCATAAGTACGACGTCGTCATCGTCGGTGCCGGTGGCGCTGGCATGCGCGCCGCGATCGAATCCGGTCAGCGCGCGCGAACAGCAGTACTGACCAAGCTCTACCCCACCCGCTCCCACACGGGTGCGGCGCAGGGCGGCATGTGTGCGGCATTGGCCAACGTCGAAGAAGACAACTGGGAATGGCACACGTTCGACACCATCAAGGGCGGCGACTACCTGGTTGACCAGGACGCCGCCGAAGTCATGGCCAAGGAAGCCATCGACGCCGTGCTGGACCTGGAAAAGATGGGTCTGCCGTTCAACCGCACGCCCGAGGGCCGGATCGACCAGCGCCGCTTCGGCGGCCACACCCGCGACCACGGCAAGGCTCCCGTCCGCCGCGCCTGCTACGCAGCCGACCGCACGGGCCACATGATCCTGCAGACGCTGTACCAAAACTGCGTCAAGCACAACGTCGAGTTCTACAACGAGTACTACGTCCTGGACCTCCTCACCGTTGAGGAAGACGCCGTGCGCGAGGACGGCACGCCGTTCAAGCAGAAGCGTGTTGCCGGCGTCGTGTCCTACGACCTCGCGTCCGGTGAGCTGCACGTGTTCCAGGCCAAGTCCGTGGTGTTCGCCTCCGGCGGCGCCGGCAAGGTCTTCAAGACCACGTCCAACGCCCACACCCTTACCGGCGACGGCATGGGCATCGCGTTCCGCCGCGGCATCCCCCTGGAGGACATGGAGTTCTTCCAGTTCCACCCGACCGGCCTTGCCGGCCTGGGCATCCTGCTTTCCGAGGCCGCACGTGGCGAGGGCGCCATCCTGCGTAACTCCGAAGGTGAGCGCTTCATGGAGCGCTACGCCCCCACCATCAAGGACCTTGCACCCCGCGACATCGTGGCCCGCTCCATGGCCAACGAAGTCCGTGAAGGCCGCGGCTGCGGACCGAACAAGGACTACGTCCTCCTGGACCTGACGCACCTTGAGCCCGCCCACATCGACGCCAAGCTGCCGGACATCACCGAGTTCGCCCGCACATACCTTGGTGTGGAGCCCTACACGGAGCCGGTCCCCGTCTTCCCCACGGCCCACTACGCCATGGGCGGCATCCCCACGAACATCACCACCGAGGTCCTCCAGGACAACGACACCGTGGTTCCGGGCCTGTACGCCGCCGGCGAGGTGGCCTGCGTTTCGGTCCACGGCTCCAACCGCCTCGGCACCAACTCCCTGCTGGACATCAACGTGTTCGGCAAGCGGGCAGGCATCGCCGCTGCGGAATACGCCAAGACGGCCGACTTCGTGGAGCTCCCGGAGGACCCGGAGGCCTACACCCTGCAGCTCCTCGACATCGCCCGCAACGGCACCGGCGACGAAAAGGTGGCCGTGATCCGCAAGGAACTCCAGGACACCATGGACGCCAACATGCAGGTGTTCCGCACGGCCGACACCCTCAACCAGGTCCTGAAGGACATCGCGTCCTTCGAAGAGCGCTACACGCGCATCAACGTCCAGGACAAGGGCAAGCGCTTCAACCTGGACCTCCTGGAGGCCGTTGAACTCGGCTTCCTGCTGGAGCTGGCCAAGGTCATGACGGTTGCTGCCCTGCACCGCGAGGAATCCCGCGGCGGCCACTTCCGCGAGGACTTCCCCGAGCGTGACGACGAAAAATTCATGAAGCACTCCATGGCGTACAAGGACGAGCACGCTCCCGCGGACGGTTCCGCCGAGAGCATCGCCGGAATTCGGCTTGGCACCAAGCCGGTTGTATTTACGCGCTACGAGCCGATGGTGAGGAAGTACTAATATGTCCGCTGAACTTGCTGAGCCAGCCTCAAAGATTGAACTGCCCGCCGGCGTTGGCGGCGGCGGGGAAATCCCCACGTTCGACATCACGCTGCGCGTGCGCCGCTACAACCCCGAGGTTTCCGAGGAAGCCCGCTGGGACGACTTCAAGCTGACCATGTACGGCACGGACCGCGTGCTGGATGCCCTGCACAAGATCAAGTGGGAAGTGGACGGCAGCGTCTCCTTCCGCCGCTCCTGCGCGCACGGCGTCTGCGGTTCCGATGCCATGCGCATCAACGGCCGCAACCGTCTTGCCTGCAAGACGCTCCTGAAGGACCTGGATACGTCCAAGCCCATCACGGTTGAACCCATCAAGGGCCTGCCGGTGGAGAAGGACCTGATCGTGGACATGGAGCCGTTCTTCCAGTCCTTCCGCGAAGTCATGCCGTTCCTGATCAACAAGGGCCACGAGCCCACCAAGGAACGCCTGCAGTCCGCCGAGGACCGTGAGCGCTTCGACGACACCACCAAGTGCATTCTGTGCGCCGCTTGCACCTCGTCCTGCCCCGTGTTCTGGACGGACGGCCAGTACTTCGGCCCCGCGGCAATCGTCAACGCCCACCGCTTCATCTTCGATTCCCGCGATGATGCCGGAGACATGCGCCTGGAAATCCTGAACGACAAGGAAGGCGTGTGGCGCTGCCGCACCACCTTCAACTGCTCGGAAGCATGCCCGCGAGGCATCCAGGTCACGCAGGCGATTGCCGAAGTCAAGCAGGCAATTCTTTCCCGCAAGATCTAGTCAAGGTCAACGCGGACGACGGCGTCTCTCACCATGCGCGGCAAGCGTGCGGTGAGTGGCGCCGTCGTCGTTTAACGACAACCACCGCAACCTCTCCGCCGTCACCAAGGGGCCTCATGTCACGTTCCGAGAAAATCACCTTTGAAGGGTCCACCGGCGAGATGCTCTCCGGGATCGTCGACCTGCCCGAAGGGCCCGTCAGGGGCTGGGGGGTGTTTTCGCACGGCTTCACACTGGGCAAGGACAGTCCCGCGGCGTCGCGGATGTGTAAGGCGCTGGCGGACAACGGGATCGGCATGCTCCGCTTCGACAACCTGGGCCTGGGCGACTCGGCCGGCTTGTGGTCCGAGGGATCCTTCAGCCACAAGGTGGCCGACACTGTCCGAGCTGCAGAGTACATGCGCGCCGAAGGCCGGCCGGTCTCCCTCCTGGTGGGCCACTCGTTTGGCGGCGCCGCCGTCCTTGCCGCCGCCTCCGAAATTCCGGAGCTCGACGCTGTGGCCACTGTTGGGGCGCCGTTTTCACCCAAGCACGTGGCCCATGTCTTCGACGCCGCCCTGGACAAGATCCTCAGCGAAGGCAGTGCGGAGGTGGACCTCGGCGGCAAGCGCGTGGAGATCCGCAGGCACTTCGTGGAGGACCTCGAAAACGCCGACCTTACCGACTGCATCAAGCGGCTGCACAGGCCCCTGATGGTCCTGCACTCCCCCACGGACAACACCGTGGGCATTGAAAACGCCAGCACAATCTTCCAGACGGCACGCCATCCTAGGAACTTTGTCTCCCTTGAGGGCAGCGATCACCTGCTGACGGGCAAGGGACAGGCGGCCCGGGCAGCGAAGATTATCGCGGCGTGGGCCGATCAGTACCTCGACGCCGGGCACTGACTGCCACCGGGCGCGGGTGCTCGGCCGCGTGGTGCCGCTCCACGGGGGTTTTCCCAGGTTGCACCTGCCGTGACCCCCAGCCCGTCTGCCTGGCCGCCGGCGCGGCCTTCAGGTCCTCTTCGCGGATCGCTGACCAGGAAGCGGCCACGAGGTAGACCCGGCTGACCAGGTTGAACCAGATGAGCAGCCCCACGATGATCGCAAAGGGCGCCAGGATGGGATTGCGCCCGGCGCCGGCCAGGAGTTCGGTGCTGAAGACCTGCAGGATGGCGGTGCCCACACCGGCGAGGATGGTCCCTTCCAGCAAGGCCCGCCGGGACAGCTTCAGGCCGCCGGCCAGGCGGAACATGATGAGCGCCGTGATCCAGCTGAGCACCAGCGGCACGGCGATTTTTATCACGGTTGCGAGCGGGACGGCCACGGCGCGGTCCAGCTTGAGCAGCCCGATCACCCAGCCGGCCGCGGTGCCAAAGACCAGCGACGCACCCGAGCTGATCACCAGGGCCAGGCCGAGCAGGAGCAGCGTGCCGGCGTCGTGCAGTTTCAGGACCACGGGGTTGAGCTTCAGCGGACGCAGCATCATAACGCCGCGCAGGCCCTCGCGCAGGCCGGCGATCCAGCCCAGCGAGGTGATGACCGTAACGACGGCTGCGATGACCGCGGTCCAGCCCAGCCCGTCAGGGTTGAGGAGATCCTTGGGGTCCACCAGGCCCTCGCCGCCATTGACCTTCAGGAGGCCCGGCGCGCTTTCTGCCACGCTGGCGATGATGCGGTCAAGCAGGGCCGGCTGGCCCCGGAGCGCAAGGCCCGCAACGGAGAACCCGGTGGTCAGCAGGCCCGTAATGGAGAAGAACATGTTGAAGCCGATGCCGGCGCTCATGAGCGGACCGTGCTGAAGGTTGTAGTGCTGGAAGGCGCGCATGGGCCGCAAGGCGTTCAGCCGGGCCATCAGCCACTGGATCATGGCCAAGAGCTGGGGCACAGTTCCCTTGCCCGACCGGCGCACCTTGCCCCACTCAACCTTTTTGCGGATGACCTCCAGCTTTAGGCGGGCACGTTCAGTGGGAAGCGGCTGCTCCGCCGGCGTCTGCGGCTCGGAGTTGCTCTCGTTCGTCGTCAGGTTCGGTGCCAAAGTCAAGCTCTTCCCGTAGCTGCCAAATACCGTCGGCATCGTGCTCGTAAAGTCCCATGCTAACCACGGGGAAGGTCGCCCTGTAGTTCTTCAGTACCGTTTCGGCCTCGTCCAGGCTTTCCGGCGCCACATCGTGGGCAATGGTCACATGGGGGTGGTAGCCGAAAGGCAGGTCGCGTGCCAGAGGGCCCGTCTGCAGTTTTTCGTGCAGTTCGACGCACTCCCCGAAACCCTCTTCCACGTTGATGAAGACCACCGGGGAAACCGGGCGGAAGGACCCTGTGCCGGCGATCGTGACCATGAACGGCGCCTGGGTACGGGCGATCTTGCGGACATGTTCCCGCGCGGCCTCCCAGTCATGGGTGGGCGTGGTGGTGACGAGCGTGATGTGCGCCGGAATGACCGTGGCCATGGGGTCCCCGAAGGATGCCCGCCATCGCTGCAGTTCCTCGGCGATTCCAGGCGGGAAGCCCAGAATGACCCCGAGGCTCATTCCATCGCCGACTCTCCTGTTGGCAGGCATCGGTTTAGCGGGCTCCGGCGTACGGAAGGAAGCCGACCTTGGCATAGACGTCCTGCAGGGTGGCTGCGGCGATTTCACGCGCCTTGTCCGCCCCGTGGGCGAGGAGCCGGTCCAGCTCGGCGGGATCGGCCAGCAGTTCGTTGGCGCGGCTGCGGATTGGCGTGAGGTGCTCCGTCACCACCTCGGCAAGGTCCACCTTGAGGTGACCGTACATCTTGCCCTCGTAGGCCGCGACCAGCTGCTCAACGCTCTGGCCGGTGATCACCGAGTAGATGGTCAGCAGGTTGGAGATGCCCGGCTTGGTTTCGCGGTCGAAACGGATCTCGGTCTCGGCGTCCGTCACGGCCGACTTGATCCGCTTGGCGGTGACCTTGGGATCGTCGAGCAGGTTGATCAAGCCGGCAGGCGACTCGGCGGACTTGGACATCTTGGCGGTGGGATGCTGTAGATCGTAGATCTTGGCAGAATCCTTCTGGATGAAGGGCTTGGGTACTGTGAACGTCTCGCCAAAGCGGGTGTTGAACCGGGCGGCGAGGTCGCGGCTGAGTTCCACGTGCTGGCGCTGGTCCTCGCCCACAGGCACGCCGTGAGGCTGGTAGAGCAGGATGTCCGCGGCCTGGAGGATGGGGTAGGTGAACAGCCCCACGCTGGCATGGTCCGAGCCCTGCTTCTGCGCCTTGTCCTTGAACTGCGTCATGCGGGACGCCTCACCGAAGCCTGTAATGCAGTTCAGGACCCATCCGAGCTGCGCGTGTTCCGGCACCTGCGACTGGACGAACAGAGTGCACTTTTCAACGTCCACTCCGCCGGCGATGTACTGGGCGGCAGTCACGCGCGTGCGGCGGGCCAGTTCGGCAGGATCCTGCGGGACGGTGATGGCGTGCAGGTCCGGGATGAAGAAAATGGCATCGTACTCATCCTGCATCCGCACCCAGTTCACGAGGGCGCCGAGGTAGTTACCGAGGTGCAGCGAGTCGGCGGAGGGCTGCATTCCGGACAGGATGCGGTGCCGGAGTCCGGTGCCGGGCACGGTCCCGGCATCCTGTTGGAGGACGGGGATGGCAGCTGGCTGCCCTGATGCTGCGGCGTCGGTCACGATTGGGGTGGAGGTCATTCGTCGGAGGCCTTAAAACTAGAGCCGGTAGTCCACTACCAGCGGTGCATGGTCAGAGAAACGTGTGTCCCACGAGGGCGCCCGGTCCACGACCGCCGAGACAGCTGCGGCGGCGAGGGTGGGGGTGGCCATGTGGTAATCGATGCGCCAGCCTGAGTCGTTGTCAAAGGCCTGGCCACGTTGGGACCACCAGGTGTAGGGGCCGTTGACGGTACCCGCCAGGCCCCTGTGAACATCCTTCCAGCCGATTTCCTCGCCGAAGAAGCGGTCAAAGTAGGCACGCTCCTGCGGAAGGAAGCCGGCACGTTTGACATTGCCCTTCCAGTTTTTGATGTCCAGTTCCGTGTGGCCAACGTTGAGGTCGCCCGTGACCAGGGCGTGGTCGCTGTGCTTGGAGAGCTCGGGCAAACGGGTGGACATGACGTCCAGGAAACGGTACTTGTCCACCTGCTTTGGCGTGTCCGCCTCACCGGAGTGGACGTATGCACTCGCCACGGTCAGCTGGGCGGGTTTGCCCGCAGTGTCAGTGACGCGGAAGTCGGCTTCCACCCAGCGGCCGGCCAGCGCGAAGTAGTCGTCACCGATGTGCGTGCGGGTGGCGAGCGGTTCGTCACGCGAAGCGATCGCAACGCCCGCGCGTCCCTTAGCCTCGGCTTCGGCGTGCAGAATGTGCCAGCCCTCGCCCAGCAGCTTGTGGACTATGGCGTCCGGGGCACGGACTTCCTGCAGGGTCAGGATGTCCACCTCGCGCTCCGCCAGCCACTCCGCCATGCCCTTCTTGTAGGCAGCACGAAGGCCGTTGACGTTGACTGTTGCGATGCGAAGGTGGTCCTTCTTCAATGCCGAGCTCACCCGTTCCACTCTAGTCGATGATGGTTCCGGTAACCGGCTCACCGGGGCCGCCGGAGGACTTGATCATGTCGCGGGCGTTGGTGGCAGTGATCTCGATGGTTTCCAGGGCGCGGCGGATGGTGTCCTGGTCCGCGGCGGCGCCCTTGGCCCGCTCCTGCTCCACAACGCGCACCTGCACCTGCACAATCTTGAAGGAGTGATCCAGCTTCATGTCCCGGATTTCTTCGGCTTCGCCGCGTTCACCCACCAGGCGGGTGCCGCCCTGGTCCGTGGATACCCGTGACGGAGCCCGGCCGGCGGCCGCGTTGAAGGCGTTCTGCGCTTCGCTGAACTTCGCTCCGGCCTTCTTGGCCGCCCTCTGGATGCTGAAAACCACGAATGAGGCAAGCAGTAGCCAGAACAGCGCGATGACAGCCACGATCCAGCCCACGACGTCGTTCTGGTTGGCCGCGAAAATGACGGCCACCAGGAAGGCCGTGATCAGAACCAGCAGGCCGGGACCGCTGATGCGGAACATGGAAAATCCGCCCTTGGTCGGGTGGGAGGAAGACTTGGAGCTGCCCAGTGATTGCATGCAGTTATTGTCTCAAACCCGCGGACCCTGCCAGCAACGCTTCCACCCCGGGCGAACAGCACCGGCTGGCAGCACCGGCGGACGGCTACTTGAGGAACAGGCTCCTGAGCCTGCCGGTGGTCAGCGCGAGCCCGAGCACGATCATCACCAGGTAGTAGCCGATGTGGACGGCCGTCGCGGGCGTGAAAGCCCCCGCGCTGATCTGCCGCAGCAGCTCAACGCCGTGCCAGAGAGGCATGGCCTGGATCAGCCACTGGATGTACTGCGGGTAGACGCTGAGCGGATAGAACGTGGCGCTGAACAGGAACATGGGAAGCATGATGAAGTTGATCCAGTCCATCTGCTGGAAGGTCTTCATGAAGCTCGTGATGCCCATGCCGAAGCTGGCGAAGCCGAAGGCGACGAGAACCGAGGCGGGGATCATCAGGAGGGCCCATGGCGTGGTGATGAGGCCCATGACGCCCATCACTGCGGTGAACCCCGTGGCGTACAGCAGTCCGCGCAGCAGCGCCAGGAAAATCTCCCCCATGGCAACATCCAGCGGCCCCAGCGACGTGTAGAGCATCCCCTGGTAGAGCTTGGCGAAGTTCATCTTGAAAAAGACGTTCCAGGTGGAGTCGTACACGGCCCCGTTCATGGCCGAGACTGCCAGGAGGGCAGGCGCGATGTACGCCGCGTAGCTGATTTCCTGGCCACCCGGGCCCTGGACGGTTCCAACCACGGCGCCCATGCCGACGCCCATGGAGAGCAGGAACAGCACGGGCTCGAAGAACCCGGACAGCATGACCATCCAGTTGCTGCTTTTGGTGGCCATCAGGCCGCGTCCGATCACCGCCTTGGCGTTGCGTGAATACAGCGGCCCGAAGCGCCTGTTACGCGCTTCCTCGGTGACGCCGTGGCCCTGGGTCAGGATTGTCACTGCCCCATCCTCCTGGCGAATTGGCGCTTGGTGAGGACCCAGCCAAGCCAGGCGAGTCCGAGCAGGAAGGCAATGTGGATGATGGTGAGCACGGGCGATTCCTCATAGCCGTAGCTCACGACCCGGCCAAGCTCCGTCCCGTGCCAGATGGGCGAAATCCAACCGACCCAGCGGACCGCAACGGGCAGCGTGTCCAGCGGAAAGAACGTCCCGGAGAACAGGAACAACGGCATCACGATGAACCTCATGACCATGGCAAACTGGCCTTTGTCTTCCTTGATGGTGGCGGCGTAGGCCATCAGCGGGAGCCCGAAGGCCAGGCCCGCAAGCGTGGCCACGAGGATGGAGACCCAGCCCCAGCCGCTCGGCGAGGCGCCGAAGAGCGCCACGATCACGAAGTAAATGGCGGACTGGAGGAAGAAGCGCACGGTCACGGCGATGATCTGCCCGCCCGCGATCTGCTCGGGGGTGAGCGGCGAGGCGTGGGGCCCGAAGTAGACCCGCCGCCATTTGAAGCCGTCCATCACAGGGAACGTGAATTCGGTGGCGGCGGTCATGACGGCGGCCGAGATGAGGAGCGCCGGCGCGATGAAGGTTATGTAGCTCACGCCGCCGAACGCCGCAGCGCCGCCGGTGTCCACGAGTGTGGCCAGGCCGACGCCCATGGCGAACAGGTAGGCCGCGGGCTGCCCCACGCTGTACAGGAAGATAGACCAGCCGTAGCCCTTCATCACCCGCAGGACCTGCTCGGCGTAGTAGAACGCGCCCCAGCGCCTTGCTTTGGCGGCCGAAACCTCCGGTGAGTGGGCCCGCAAAGGAGGTACCGACGTCGGGCGCTCCTTGACTTCGTCTGCGAACGACGGCTCAGTCAACGAGGCTCCTGCCCGTCAGCCGGAGGAAAACGTCCTCCAGCGAGGACCTGCGCACCAGCGAGGTGAGCGGGCGGAGGCCGCGGGCGGAGACTTCCTCGAGGGCCGCTTCACCGTCGTGGGTGTAGATGAGGACGCGGTCCGGGAGGGTCTCCAGCCGTTCGCCGATTCCCTCCAGTTCCGCGCCGACGCTGGCGTTGCGCTCGGAGCCGAACCGCAGTTCCAGGACCTCGCGGGTGGAGTAGTCCCGGATCAGGCTGGCGGGCGACCCCTCGGCCATGATCCGGCCTTTGTCCACCACGATGAGCCGGTCGCAGAGCTGCTCCGCTTCGTCCATGTAGTGGGTGGTGAGGATCAGGGTGACGCCCTGTTCCTTGAGCCGGAACAGCCGGTCCCAGAGGATGTGCCGGGCCTGCGGGTCAAGGCCCGTGGTGGGTTCGTCAAGGAGCAGGATGCGGGGCTCGTTGATGAGCGAACGTGCAATCGTCAGCCGCCGCTTCATGCCGCCGGACAGCGCGTCCACCTTGGACTTGGCCTTGTCCGTCAGCTGGGCGAATTCGAGGAGCTCGTCCGCTTTGGGCCTAAGGTAGCTAATCGGCAGCCCAAAATAGCGGCCGTAGACCAGCAGGTTGTCACGGACCCTGAGTTCCTCATCCAGGTTGTCCTGCTGCGGCACGACGCCCAGGTGCGCGCGGACCTCCGGCCCGTGCTGTTCCGGGTCCAGGCCCATGATTGTCAGGCTTCCGGAGGTGCGCTGGGCCACCCCGCCGATCATCTTCATGGTGGTGGATTTCCCTGCACCGTTGGGCCCCAGCAGTCCGAAGGACTCCCCCGCCGGAACGCTGAAGGAAATGCCGTCGACGGCGGTGACGTCGCCATAGGTCTTGGTTAGGTTTTCCGCGGTGATGACGTACGGCCGTGCGGCTGACCCGGATTCGTGGGCGGACCCGGCTTCTTCGGTGGACACAGGTTTTTCAGACGTTTCTTCGGCGGAATGGAGTTCAGGCACTCCACCACGCTAGTACTCGGGCCCTGCCAAAGGAATAGCCCGGTCTCAAAAGATCGGCGCCGCCGCGGCCGACCCCGCCTCTTGACGGTCCCGGCCCCAGCAGGCGCCGATCTTCGTGGGCCTATTTTCCGCCGGTCGTGGCGTCGCCGCGGAGGACCCGCAGCCGCTGGCGGTACTCCGATTCATCGATTTCGCCGCGTGCATAGCGCTCCCGCAAAACGCTTTCACCGCCGCGGGCCGTTGCCCACTCGTGGTTCCGGCGCCAGGTGCGCCTCGCCACGAAAATGAACAGCCCGATGACCAGGATCCAGAACAGCGGGAACAGCAGGAACCACGGTGAGAAGCCGCCGCCATTCCAAGGGCCCCCGTATACAACAGTGTCCGCCGGCAGCTGCGAGGCCGCCGCAGCCAGGGTGGTGGCAAGTGAAGTAAGCATTTCAGTCATCCAAACTCTCGGTGGAGGGCCGTCTTTCGGCTCTGTTCCGAGTCTTGCCGTTCGACGGCGGGGGGGCGTCCGCCGCCGGGAGTCACCTTGGGATGCCCGCCTACTCCGGCAGGAGGCGTGCACCTACGCCTTTGGCCTACACCTTTAAGCTGCCCAGCGCCTTGAGTCAGCCCAGCGCCGTCAGCCGGCCCAGCCCGGGCGCACCAGCCCCGATTCGTAGGCGAGCACCACCAGCTGTGCCCGGTCCCTGATCAGCAGCTTGGTCATGATCCGGGAGACGTGCGTCTTGGCCGTGAGCGGCGTGATGAACAGCCGTTCAGCGATCTCTGCGTTGTTCAGGCCTTCACCCACCAACCGCAGGACCTCGCGTTCGCGCTCCGTAATCTGGTCCAGCGAGGCCGGGGGCCGGGACGCACGCGACTGCACGGCCAGCAGGGCCATGATGCGGCGGGTCACTGAGGGCGACAGGAGGGCGTCGCCGTCGTGGACCACGCGCACCGCGCGGAGCAGCTCCTCCGGTTCCGTGTCCTTGACCAGGAATCCGGCCGCCCCGGCCCGCACCGCCTCCGCGATGTATTCGTCCAGTTCAAAGGTGGTCAGGATTATGATCCGCGTGCCTGCCAGGTCCTCGGCGGCCATGATCTGCCGTGTGGCCTCAAGCCCGTCGCCGCCGGGCATGCGAATGTCCATGAGCACCACGTCCGGATGCTCGCGGGCCGCCAGGCGCACGGCGTCGCGGCCGGTCCCGCACTCGGCCACCATGGCCATGTCCGGTTCGGCGTTCAGCAGTGCGCGGAAACCAGCCCGGATGAGGTTCTGGTCGTCGGCCAGCAGGATGCGGATCATGGCCTGCCGTCCATCTCCTGCAGCGGCGGGGCGGGGACCGGCAGAATGGCCCGGACCCGCCAGCCCGGCTCGAGTGCAGCGAGCTCAAGCGTGCCACCCAGGGCGGCCGCCCGCTCCCGCATTCCGGTCACGCCGTTCCCTTCGGGAACTCCGGCGGCGCCAGCGCCGTCGTCGTCGATTGTCACGGTGAGCCGGCCGCCGCCGGACTCTGCCGGTGATTCCGGATCTTCCAGGGCGAGGACGACGCCGGCCTTCCGCGCTCCGGCGTGCCGCACCACATTCGTCAGGGACTCCTGGACGATCCGGTAGGCCACCTCCTGCACCGCCTCTGGAAGGCGGCTCGAAACGTCCGGGTCCGGCTGGGTCAGCACCACCTCCAGACCGGCGTTGCGGGCGCCTTCCGCGAGCCAGGCGACGCGCTGCAGCTGTGGCGGCGGCACCGGGCTGAGCGGGGCAGGGTCCAACCGGGCCGGGCCCAACCGGGCCGGGCCCAGCGGGGCCGGGCCCAGCGGGGCGTCGTCGCGGAGGACTCCCAGAAGCTGGCGGATCTCCGCCAGCGATTCCTTGCTCGCTGTCTTGATCGCCTCCAGTGCCGGGCGGAACTGGCCCGGATCCTTCTCCCCCAGGTGCAGCGCCACTGAGGCGCGGACGTTGATCAGCGAGAGTGAGTGCGCCACGACGTCGTGGATGTCCCGGGCGAGCGCAAGCCGGTACTCGTCGCGCGCGGCCTGCTCCCGGGCTTCACGTTGGCGGCGGCGTTCGGCAACCCGCTCGCCGCGCAGCCTGGCACCTTCCCCGAACAGGACGAGGATGCCCAGCCACGATGTTCCAGCGAAGGCCCGGATCAGGGATGCGTCATCGCCGGCCAGCAGTGACACAGCCACCAGCACGGCAGCGCACGCGCCTGCCAACGCCCAGGTCTGCCAGCGTTTGCCGGCCGCCGCGGAGAACACGATGGCGAGGGCCAGCGACAGGAACACCGGGCCCCACGCATAGCCGAGCGCCAAATAGGCCGTGACGGCCGCTGCCGCAACCGGCAGCATGACCAGCGGAGCGCGCCGCCGCAACGATAACGAGGCCGGCCCCAGCAGCAGCAGGACGAAGGCGAGTACATCCAGGGGCCGGTGGTCCGGCTGCCGGGCGGAGGCGAAGAAGGTGCCGACAATCTGGAAAACCGCCACAGCGGTCACGATGACGGCGGTGGGCGGTCCCCGGAAACGGCGCTGCATAGTCCGAGCCTAGCCGCGGGCGCGCTGGTCGTCGTCTGCTTAACGGCGTAGGGCGCCTACTCCGGCAGGAGTAGGCGCCCTACGGTCCGGGCAGTGGAGAGCGAAATCAGCCGACGCCGGAGGTGCTTCCCGCTGCCAGTTGGCGTTCCGCGGCTTCGACCACGTTGGTCATGAGCAGCGCCACGGTCATGGGACCGACGCCGCCGGGGTTCGGCGAAATCCACCCGGCTACCTCGGCAGCGGCAGGATCGATGTCGCCATGGACCTTGCTCTTGCCCGTCTCGGGATCGGTTTCACGGGTGACACCGACGTCGAGCACGGCCGCGCCCGGCTTAATGTCCGCAGCCTTGACGATGTGCTTGGCACCCGCCGCCCCCACAATGACGTCCGCCTGCCGCAGCAGCTCCGAGAGGTTCTTGGTGCCGGTGTGCGTCAGCGTCACGGTGGCGTTCACGGCCCGCCGGGTGAGCAGCAGGCCGATCGAGCGGCCGATCGTGACGCCGCGGCCGACCACCACGACGTGCTTGCCCGCGAGGCTGTAGCCGTTGCGCTCCAGCAACTCGATGACGCCGCGGGGCGTGCACGGCAGCGGCGAGGTGATCTCGCCGTTGACATTGAGCACCAGCCGGCCAAGGTTGGTCGGGTGCAGGCCGTCGGCATCCTTGGCGGGGTCAACCCGCTCAAGAATCGCGTCGGTATCCAGGTGCTTGGGCAGCGGCAGCTGCACAATGTAGCCGTGGCACGCAGGATCCGCATTGAGTTCGTCAATGAGGGCCTCAACCTGGGCCTGGGTGGCATCCGCCGGAAGCTCACGCTGGATCGAGTTCATCCCGATCTCCACAGACTGCTTGTGCTTCATGGACACGTACAGCTGCGAGGCAGGGTCCGCGCCCACGAGTACGGTGGCAATGCCCGGAGTGACGCCGCGGGCCTTCAGGACCGCCACGCGCTCAGCCAGCTCGGATTTAATGGCGGCAGCGGCTGCCCTACCGTCAAGGACCTTCGCGGTCTGCGCCATAGAGGGGTTCACCACTGCTCGTGCTGCGGGTACAGCGGGAAGTCGGCGGCCAGCTTGTCCACGCGGGCCTGCAGTGCCTCCACATCGGTGCCGGACCCTGCCTTCAGTGCGGAGGCGATGATCTCTGCAACCTCGGTGAACTCCTGGGCGCCGAAACCGCGGGTTGCCAGCGCCGGGGTGCCGATGCGCAGACCGGAGGTGACCATCGGCGGGCGGGGGTCGAACGGCACGGCGTTGCGGTTGACGGTGATGCCCACGGAGTGCAGGAGGTCTTCGGCCTGCTGGCCGTCCAGCTGCGAGTTGCGCAGGTCAACCAGGACCAGGTGCACGTCGGTGCCGCCGGTGAGGACCGAGACGCCGGCTTCGGCGACGTCGGACTGGTTGAGGCGGTCCGCGATGATCTTGGCGCCCTCGAGGACGCGTTCCTGGCGTTCCTTGAACTCTGCGGTGCCGGCGATCTTGAAGGCCACAGCCTTGGCGGCGATGACGTGCATGAGCGGGCCGCCCTGCTGGCCCGGGAAGACGTTGGAGTTGAGCTTCTTGGCCCACGCCTGCTTTGCCAGGATCACACCGGAGCGGGGACCCGCCAGGGTCTTGTGCACGGTGGAGGTGACGACGTCGGAGTGCGGCACCGGGCTCGGGTGCAGTCCGGCTGCCACGAGGCCGGCGAAGTGCGCCATGTCGGTCCAGAGGAGGGCGCCCACTTCATCGGCGATGGAGCGGAAGGCTGCGAAGTCGAGGTGGCGCGGGTAGGCGGACCAGCCGGCGATGATGACCTGCGGCTTCTCGGCGATGGCCTGCTCGCGCAGCTTGTCCATGTCGACCCGGAAGTTGTCCTGCTCAACCTGGTAGGCCGCCACGTTGTACAGCTTGCCGGAGAAGTTGAGCTTCATGCCGTGGGTGAGGTGGCCGCCGTGCGCCAGGGAGAGGCCCAGGATCTTGTCGCCCGGAGTGATCATGGCGGACAGGGCGGCGGCGTTGGCCTGCGCGCCGGAGTGCGGCTGGACGTTGGCGTATTCGGCGCCGAACAGTTCCTTGACGCGGTCGATTGCCAGCTGCTCGGCGATGTCGACGTACTCGCAGCCGCCGTAGTAGCGGCGGCCCGGGTAGCCCTCGGCGTACTTGTTGGTCAGGACGGAGCCCTGGGCTTCCATAACAGCGCGCGGTGCAAAGTTTTCGGAGGCGATCATTTCCAGGGTGCCGCGCTGGCGGCCGAGTTCCTGGTCCAGTACTGCGGCGATCTCGGGATCGAGTTCAGCCAGCGGCTGGTTGCTGACGGTGAAGGAAGTGCTGACGGAAGTCGGTGAAGTAGTCACGAAGAACTCCTGGCTAGGGATGGGCACTGCTAAGGTCAGGCTACCGGCTGGGACGTTGCTCCGCCCCTTGATGACAAGTCACAGGACTGTCCCGGACGCTTGTCCGTTCAGGGCACCGCAGCGAACCGGGTGACCGCTCTTCGAGAAGCGCAGCACCCTGCCGGCAAAACATGACCCTCGGCCCAGGCGTACGATCCGTGGTCTTCGTGATTGCCGCTCCCTGGTGGTTAGCCACCCAACGCCAGTTGCGACCCCACCAGACTACCAAAAGGCAGGCCTCCGCGCGGGTAGGCTGTTCTTCGTGATTGAAGACCAGTTCGCCAAAGCGTACGTAGTAACCCTTTCCTGCCCCGACCGCCCCGGGATCGTCCACGCCGTCGCCGGCGCCCTGCTCGTGGCAGGCTGCAACATTACGGACTCCCAGCAGTACGGCAGCCAGTCCACCGGCACCTTCTTCATGCGCGTTGAAGCAACGACCGCCGCCTCCCGGGCCGACGTCCACGCGGCACTCGAGCCCGTGGCCGGGGCGTTCGGCATGCAGTGGAGCCTCCACCCGGTGGGCCAGAAGGTCCGCACGTTGCTCATGGCGAGCAAGTCCGCCCACTGCCTCAACGACCTCCTGTTCCTGCAGCGCTCCGGCACGCTGCCGATCGAGATTCCGGCCATCGTCTCCAACCACAACGATCTGGCCGGGCTCGCGGAGTTCTACGGGATCCCGTTTCACCACATTCCGGTCACACCCGACACCAAAGCGCAGGCCGAGGACAAGCTTCGTGCCATCATGGCGGAGAACGATGTCGAACTGACGGTGCTGGCGCGCTACATGCAGATCATCTCCGACGAACTGTGCACCGAGCTGACCGGCAAGGCCATCAACATCCACCATTCCTTCCTGCCGTCCTTCAAGGGCGCCAAGCCGTACCACCAGGCCCACGCCCGCGGCGTGAAGCTGATCGGCGCCACCGCCCACTACGTCACCGCCGCGCTGGACGAGGGCCCCATCATCGAGCAGGAGGTGATCCGGGTGGACCACGCGCGCACTCCGGAGCAGTTCGTGCAGATGGGCCGCGACGTTGAAGGCCGGACCCTCGCCCAGGCCGTGCAGTGGCACGCCGAGCACCGGGTGCTCCTCGACGGCAACCGGACAGTGGTTTTCAACTGACCCGTCCTTAGCTGACCTGGTCACCGCGGGCTTGTTCCCAGCAGGCGGGTTTTAACTCAGACTGGTTAACGCCATGACCCTGCTGACCGAAACTTCGCTGGAAACCTTCATCGCGCTGCTCAAAGCCCAGGGGCGCCACGCAGTGCTGGACGTCTGCTGCGGCCCCGGCGAGGACGGCCTCAGGTTCGTTCGGGCCGGCATCCACTACACCGGGGTGGACCCGTTCGACGGGAACGTCCGGTACGCCCTCTCCCGCCGCCTCAGCGTTTCCGTCGCGGAACCCGCCCGCCTGCCTTTCGCGGACCACAGCTTCCCAGCGGTGTGGGCAGTGCAGGCTCTGGCGGGGCTCACCGCTGAGGAGGCGGACGACGTCGTACGGGAACTCGAGCGGGTGGCGGCACCAGGCGCGCCGATCGCCGTCGTCCTCCCCTGACCACCCAACCGTGTCTGAGCGTGCACTCACGTGACAAAATAGGGTGTATTACCCGCCACCGCATCTGCATTTGCGCTTGCGCTAAGGATCGGCAATGAAGAAAGAGCTGAAGGACGCCGCGAACGCGGTCGAGGACGCATCGAACTCCAGGGCTCTCGTGATTGCCGCCAGAGCAGGTTTTGCCGTCAGCGGCCTGTTGCACCTGCTTATCGGGTTCGTCGCCATCCAGTTGGCATTAGGCACGGCGGGAAAGGCGGGACCGGCCGACCAAGCCGGTGCAGTCGCCCAACTCGCCGCCCAGCCGCAGGGTCTGCTGCTGCTCTGGGCCGGATTCGCCGCCTGCGTAGCTCTGACTCTCTGGCAAATCAGTAACTCCGTGTTCGATTACGGTCAGCTGGAGGCCAAGAAGAAGGTGGGCAAGAAGATTTCCGCAGCCGGCAAGGCGGTGGTGTTCGCAGTCATCGCGCTGACGTTCGCCGCCTCCGCAAGCGGCAACAGCAAGAACAGCGGAAAGACCACCAGCGATTTCACCCTCTCAATCATCAAAGCGCCCGGAGGTGCGGTCCTGCTGATCGCCATCGGGGCCGCGATCGCCATCGGCGGCCTTGTCTTCGTGGTCCTCGGAGTCAAAGGATCGTTCAAGAAGGAGCTCCGGCTGCCGTCCTCGGGCACCGCCCGTTCCGTCGTGACCGGGCTGGGCGTCGTCGGCTACGTGGCCGAGGGCGTCGCACTGTTTCTGGTGGGATTGCTGTTCATCATCGCCACCGCCAACGCCCGCCCCCAGGAGTCCACTGGCCTGGATGGCGGGTTGAAGGCACTGCGCGAGCAGCCGTACGGGGTGTACATGCTCACCGCCGTCGGCGCCGGCCTGATCTGCTACGGGCTCTACCTGATGGTGAAGGCCAAATTCGCACGGATGTAAGCTCCCCGCCGGCGCATATACGGAAATATTCCCGGACATGAGGCGATCCCCCGTTCGGCCAATTTTTCGCTCAGCCTGAGGCCGGCGCGAGCTGCTACGCAAATGGGCCGAACGGGTGTCTTAGGCTGGTGGCATGGCTCCCATATATTCTTTCGCCGGCGACACCCCGGACATCCACCCCTCGGTATTCGTGGCGCCGACAGCGTCGATCATCGGCCGGGCTACGCTCGCGGAGGACGCCAGCGCCTTCTACGGCGTTTCCGTGCGGGCGGACACCGCGACGATCAGCGTCGGCGCCGGCAGCAACCTGCAGGACAACGTAGTGCTGCACGCCGACCCCGGCTTCCCCTGCAGCGTCGGGGCACGTGTCAGCGTCGGGCACAGCGCCGTGGTCCACGGCTGCACCGTTGAGGATGACTGCCTCATCGGCATGAGCGCCACCATACTCAACGGCGCAGTGATCGGCGCCGGCTCGCTCGTGGCCGCCGGCGCCGTGGTCCTCGAAGGAACCGTGGTTCCGCCGCGCTCCCTGGTGGCCGGTGTACCGGCCAAGGTGCGCCGCGAACTCTCGGATGAGGAGTTCGACGGCGTGAAGCGCAACGCCGCCCACTACCGTGAACTCGCGCAGGCACACCGCGAACTGCACGCCAGCTAGCAGCGGCTGACCGAGCTCGTCGAGATCACGGTTTTGACGAGCTCAACCAGCGGCTAGTCCAGGCTGATGGGTCCCAGCGCGTCGAGCAGGTCGCCGGGGCCCGGGTTCGCAGCGGACGACGAACCGCCGAGGTGGTTTACCACGCCCCACACGGCGTTCAGCCCGGTGGTCACGGCGCCCTCGGCCCAGCCGGCGGTGAACGAGATGTCGTCGCCGGCCAGGAAGAGCCCGCGCTGCGCTTCCGGCAGCTTGTCCTGCTTAAAGTGGCTGAAGAGCCGCTGCTGGTAGCGGTAGTGCCCCGGCAGGTTTGCCTTGAATGCACCCATGAAGTTGGGGTCAGCTTCCCAGGAGACGGTGATGGGCTGGCCCACGATGTGGCTCGCGATGTCCACGCCCGGGTAGATCTGCTCCAGTGAGTGCAGCATCAGCTCGACCCTCTGGTCGGCGTCGAGCGCGAGCCACTTCAGGGCGTCGTCGTTCCAGGTGTAGGACAGCAGGATCACTGCCGGCTTGTCCGGTCCGTTGTCCAACAGGTACGTGGCGCGGTTAAGGCGGTCTGTCAGCGTCATGGACAGGACCTCGCGGCCGGTGGCGGGGTCGATGTCCTTCCAGAAAGGCCGGTCCACCATCACGAAGGTCTTGGACGACTGCATGTAGTGGGAACGCTCAATCGCCGTCCAGAGCTCCGCCGGGAACAGCGCCTCCTCGGTGTGGATGCGCGTGGACAGCAGCCACGACTGGCATGTGGTGACCACGGCCGGGTACGCGGACTCGCGGCCCCACCGCTCGCGGATGCGCAGGTCGCCGCTGGCATCGCGGCTGATCCGGTCAACGGCTCCCCGCGGGGAGCCCGAGTGCAGCGACGCCAGTGACGTCCCCTCCGGCCAATGGGCCATGCCCGACGGCGCGTGGTGCCACAGTGCCTCGGGGAGCCTTTGCGCTCCCCCGGCGATGAGACGGTGCTGGTCGTCGGCGTCCGTGTACACGACGCGCAGGATCTCCAGGATGGAGTTGGGGAAGTCCGTGTCCCAGCCGCCGGTGCCGAAGCCCACCTGGCCGAACGCCTCGCGGTGCGCGAAGCCCGCCTCCTTGAACGAGTCGCTTCCGGCAATGAAGCCGTAGAAGGTCTGTTCGTCCAGCAGCGGCAGCAGCTCGTTCCAGAGCTCCTTGATCCGCGCTGTGTCGCGAGCCCGGATGGCGTCCTGCATCTCACTGAACTTGGCGCCGTCGTTCACGGCCGCCTTCCAGGCCTCGGCCACTTCGCGGAAGAACGGCGGCAGGTCCGCCGCGGTGCTTGCGTAGTGCTTCTGCCCGGCGAGTTCGATCACAGTGCTGGAGGTTGCGGGGGCCAGCGGGTTGGGGAAGTCCTGGGTCTCGATGCCCAACAAGTCAACGTAGTGGTAGAACGCCTTGCCTGACACCGGGAAACGCATGCCGCCCAGATCCGCAACCACTCCCGGAGCGGAGGGGAAGCTGGCCGTGCGCAGGCGGCCGCCGATCTGGTCGGCTTCATAGACTACCGGGCGCAGCCCGAGCTTCATGAGTTCGTAGGCGGTGACAAGTCCAGACAATCCCGCACCCACCACAGCCACTTCTGTGCCGTATAGCTCGGCCGGCACGGAGCCCAGTCCGTCCGGGTGGGCGAGGTAGTGGTCGTAGCTGAACGGGAAGTCCGGGTTCAGCATGGTGATAGGGGCCTGGTCCAGCTTGTCGGAAGCGGCCGCTGCGGTGCCGGTCAGGGTGCCGGCGGAGGTGCCGACGCTGGACGGATCCGAGGCGGGCAGTTCGGTGGCGATGGTCATGGAAGCTCTGCCTTCATGGTTTCGGGGGTTGACGTGGTGCTCGAAAGTTCGCGGCTGGACAATTCACGGTATTCCTCGTGACTCAGGGAAGCCACCCTTGAGTTGCGGCGGCCGTAGCCGAAGTAGGCGGCCAGGCCTACCAGCATCCAGATCCCGAAGGTCACCCAGGTATCGACGCCCAGGTTAGCCATCAGGTAGGCGCACATGAGCGCACCGAGGATCGGGGTGAGCGGGAAGAAAGGGACCCGGAAGGTCCGTTTGAGCTCTGGCCGGGTGCGGCGCAGGTAGATGACGGCGACGTTTACCAGCGCGAAGGCGAAGAGGGTGCCGATGCTGGTGGCGTCGGCCAGGGCACCGAGCGGAACCAGCCCGGCAGTGAGGGCGACGAGGATGCCCACGATCAGCGTGCCGGCAACCGGAGTGCCGGTCTTCGGCGAGACCCGGCCGAAGACCTTGGGCATGAGTCCGTCGCGGGCCATGGAGAGCAGGATGCGGGTTTGTCCGTAGAGGACGGTCAGCACGATGCTGGCGATGGCCAGGACGGCACCCACGGCGAAGACGAGGGCGATCCACGGCTGACCGGTGGTCTCCTCAAGGATCTTGACGAGCGCGGCTTCGTTACCGTCGAACCAGCCCCAGGGCCGGGCGCCGATGGCGGCCACGGCAACCAGGACGTAGATGGTGGTGACGATCAACATGGAGAGCATGATGGCCCGCGGCAGGTCGCGCTTGGGGTTGCGGGCTTCCTCGCCGGCGGTGGATGCGGCGTCGAAGCCGATGTAGGAGAAGAAAACGCTGGAGGCTGCGGCGGACACCCCGGCGGCACCCATGGGCATAAGAGGCTCGAAGTTGCCGGCGTTGAAGGCTGTGAAGGCAACCGCGCAGAAGAAGAGCAGGATGACCACCTTGATAGCCACTATGGCCGTGTTGATCCAGGCGCTTTCCTTGGCACCCCGTACAAGCAGGATCATGGCCAGGAGAACAATGATCATGGCCGGGATGTTCATGACGCCGCCGTCACCGGGCGGCTGGGAGATCGCGTCCGGCATGACCATGCCGAAGACCGCCAGGGCCTCGTTCACGTACTGGCCGGCGCCCACTGCGACGGCGGCCACCGAGACGGCGTATTCCAGCACGAGGCACCAGCCGCAGATCCACGCCATGCCCTCACCCAGGGTGGCGTAGCTGTAGGAATAGCTGGAGCCGGCCACCGGCACCAGGCCGGCCATTTCGGCGTACGACACGGCGGACAGCAGGGCGGCCACGCCGGCGATGGCGAAAGAGATCCAGATGGCCGGCCCGGCCAGCGGTACCGACTCACCCAGAATCACCAGGATGCCGGTTCCGAGGGTGGCACCCACGCTGATCATGGTCAGCTGCAGGACGCCGAAGCTGCGGACCAGGCGGGGTCCGCCGTGGCCTGTTTCGGCTTCAGTGACCATCTGTCCGATCGGCTTGCGGCGCAGCAGCTGGGCTGCCAGGCCGGGCCGGCCGGCCGGCGCCGCCGGCCGCTGTTCTGTGTAGGTGGGCACAGTCATCGTTGACGTCCGTTCGTGAGTAGTTGTCGATTCCCCTCGCCCTAGCCTAGACGTGTGAGGCACCTCTCACTGTTGTGCAAAATGACCTATAGTGTTCTGGCATGAGACGTAATGCACAAAAGAAAACCACGCCCTCTGCCGTGTTTTCCGGCCAGGTCAGCGTTGACCTGACTGCCATTTCCGACAATGTCCGGGCCCTCCGGGCGCTCACTTCTGCGCCGCATTTCATGGCGGTGGTCAAGGGCAACGCCTACGGCCACGGGCTGGTGGACGTGGCCCAGGCAGCCCTTGCCGCCGGGGCCGACTGGCTCGGGACCGCGCAGCTCACCGAAGCCCTCGCGCTGCGACGGGCCGGCATCACCGCCCCGGTTCTGTCCTGGCTGTACCTGGCCACGGCGTCCAGCGACATCATTCGCGAGGCCCTGGAAAACGACGTCGACATGTCCCTGGGCAGCGCCGCCCAGCTGGATGTGGTGGCGGGCATCGCCCGCGCGCTCGGAAAGCCGGCGGCGGTCCATCTGGAGCTGGACAGCGGGCTGAGCCGAGGCGGCGCCCGCACCGAGGACTGGCCGGACCTTGTGGCCGCCGCACGCAGCGCCGAGCTTGAGGGAACGCTCACCGTCAGGGGAATCTGGACCCACCTGGCCTGGGCCGACGTGCCCGCGCACCCCAGCAACGCCGCCGCGGTAAACGCCTTCGAGGACGCCGTGCGGCTGGCCCGGGAAGGCGGGCTGGATCCGGAACTCAGGCACGTTTCCAGTTCCGCCAACATTCTGGACCGCCCCGAGTTCGCCTTCGACATGGTGCGGGCCGGACTGGCCGTCTACGGCCTGGCGCCTGCCGACCACCTGGATCCGGCGGATTTCGGGCTGCGTCCTGCCCTCACCGTGACGGCTCCCGTGGTGCTGGTCAAGAGGGTGCCTGCGGGCACCGGCGTGAGCTACGAACACCAGGCCATCACGCATGAGGCGCGGTTCCTGGGGCTGATTCCGCTGGGCTATGCGGACGGCATTCCCAAAGGCATTTCCGGCCGCAGCATGGTCCAGCTGGGCGGCAGGCGGGTGCCCGTGATCGGCAAGGTGTGCATGGACCAGTTCATGGTGGATCTCGGCCCGGAAACCGGCGGCGTGTCCGTCGGCGACACCGCCGTGCTGTTTGGTGATCCGGACACCGGAGCGGCGAGCGCTGACGACTGGGGCTCGGCCATCGGCAGCCACGGCGACGAAATCATCAACAGAATCGCGCCCCGCCTCCCCCGGACCTACGGCCCGCCCCTTAATAGCGGCCTGCCCAGGGCTTACGAGTGCCCCGACTACCAGGACCCCGAAGACGGTGCGAACCATGTCGCCTGAGGCTGCCGCCGGAACCGGAACCGGAACCGGAACGGGCTCCGGGACCGGGGCCGGGGCCGGGGCCGGCGCCGGGACCGGGACCGAACGGCTGAGCGTTGTCACGCTCCAGCAGTTCCTGGACAAGTTGCCGCCTGAGTTGAAGATCCTTCACGACGGCGGCAACGGCACCGGCCTGCTCCGGTGGGTCGAGCCCAGTGAGCTTGAGGATCCCACCCCGTATCTGCTCGACGGCGAGTTCCTCCTCACCGCGGGGCTGCCTTTTGTGGGCGAGGCAGGCCACGAAGCCAGGGTTGATGCCTACGTGCGGCGCCTGGTGGGAGCCCGCGTAGGTGCCCTGGGTTTCGGCCTTGAGCCCTACTTCAACGCTGCGCCGGAGGCACTGGTCGACGCCTGCGTCCGGCACAACCTGACACTGGTGGAAGTGCCCAGCACGGTGCCGTTCGCGGCCATCGGGCTGGAGTTCTCACAGCTGCTCGAATCGGACAACGCCAAACTGTTCAGGCAACTGGCGGACACCAACCGGCAGCTGATGCGCGCGGTCCTTTCCGCCCGCCCCGAGCACGAACTCCTGGCCGCGCTGACCCAACGGGTCCCGGTGTGGGCGGTGCTGGTCGGCGCGGACGGAAGGGTCCGCGCCCGGGCGGGCGCTGGCGTCGAGCTTCCTGCACTGCAGCAGATCCTGGAACGGCTCCTGGGCGGCAGCGGGCCCCGGGTGGAGATGGATTCCTTCGACGTTCCCGGCTCCGCGCTGGTGTTCGGGCATCCGCTGCGCAGCACCCGCGACGCCAACCTTGGCGCTCTGATCCTGGGCACTGACGCCGCGCTGACGCCGTCGCAGAACAGCGTGGTGTCATCCGCCGTCGGACTCTTGGAACTGCTGGTCCGGCAGCGGACCAGCGGGTCCCTCGCCCCCAGCCAACTGGCCACCGCGCTGCTGCTGCACCCGGACAGCCTGGCAAGCGGAGGAACGAAGCATGTCAACGGCCTCAGGGACCTGCTGGCCCAAAGCACG
Source organism: Arthrobacter sp. Bi83 (assembly GCF_918698095.1). Lineage (GTDB taxonomy): Bacteria > Actinomycetota > Actinomycetes > Actinomycetales > Micrococcaceae > Arthrobacter. Next base: position 52,270 of record NZ_CAKKLY010000003.1, on the reverse strand, counting down.
TCCTCCACCCGATCGGCCCCGCTGCGGGTGGTGCAGGGCATCAAGGCGGAGCATGCCGCATGGCCGGCGGGCGACAGCCCGGTGCGGGAACTGCTGCAGTGGCGGCGGCTGTTCGACACGAAGCTCGTGGAGATCACGGACTACGGCTTCGCGGCCGTCACGCGGCTGAAGGTCGACGACGCCCTGGTGGGCGAAGTCGAAAAACTCGGCTGGCGCCTGGTCATCGGGGACGCCACCGAACTGGCGGGGCTGGCAGGCGCGTACCAGCGCGTGACGTCACTCCGGTCCCGGGTCAGAAACACCGGAAAGAGCGCGCGGGTGGATGACGTCTCGTGGACGGTGGCCGGCCTGCTGGGCCGCGAAGCCGGCACCATGCTGGCGGGCCGCCTGCTGGAGCCTCTGCTCAGCCAGGAGCCCGAACGCCGGGACGCGCAGCTCGCGGTCCTGCGCTCGTGGCTGGGCGAAAACGGAAGCTGGGATGCCACGGCCAAGGTGCTCGGACTGCACCGCAACAGCGTCCGGCGGCAGATCAACGCCGTGGCGGAACTGCTGGACAGCGACCTCAACCAGGCGCAGGTACGGGCCGAGCTGTGGATCGCCCTGCAGTACGTGGACGAGCTGTTGCCGGCCGCCGGCGCCGCGACGGCCGGTCCCGTGACGTAATTAACCCGGGCCGTCCACATCCAGGCCGTCTTCCCACGCGCGGTAGACGCGCGGACGGCGTTCGGCCAGGTACGGCACGGTCTCCCTTGCCTGCCGGGCCGCCTCGGCGCTGACGTCAGCGAACAGCAGTTCCGGGCCGGACCCGGCCGCGGCCAGCAGGGAACCGTCCGGAGCGGCAATCACGCTTCCGCCGAGGAATTCGCAGCCATCTTCCGTGCCCGAGTGGTTGGCGTAGGCCACCGTCAGTTGGCTTTCCAGCGCACGGGCACGCAGGAGGATCTGGGGAACCTCGTCGAATCCGTGGGCAAGCGCGGTGGGAACGAGGAGCAGGTCGGCGCCGCGGGCGGCCGCGGCACGCGCGGTCTCGGGAAATTCCACGTCGTAGCAGATCGCCAGTGACGTCTTGATCCCGTCTAGATCCACGACGGCGGGGGCTGCTTCGGCGGGGCTGAACGCCTTGCGCTCCTCGGGCCCGAACAGGTGGACTTTGGAGTAGCTGAGCAGTTCCTCACCGTGGTTGCTGACCAGGGTCGCCGAGATCTGCCATTGCCCGTCGGCCGCGATGGCAGGAAGGCTGTAGACGATCGCGATGCTGCGGCGCCGGGCGATGTCCGCCAAGGTACTGCGGATCGCGGAGAGGCCGGCAGGGTCCAGTTCCGTGCGGACCCGCAGCGGCGCGTAGCCCACCGGGAACAGTTCGGGGGTCAGCAACACGCGCGCACCTGCCGCCGCCGCGTTCTGCGCCGCCTCATCAACCGCACGGCAGTTGTGTTCCACATCCAAAACAGTGGAGTTTGCCTGCATCAGCGCCAGCAACACCATGATCACCTCAAGAGTCTTTTGCGAATGTCCGCCTGGACCGGACCGCCTTTGTCTTCAGCGTAGCCCCGGCCGTAAGTCCTTAACCCGGGCCATTTGCACCGTCGAAGTCGGCCTGCGGGACGTATTGTCCGCCTGCACCCGGGCAATGAGAACCCCTCCCTTGCGTTAACTTCTTGACTGCAAGGCTGCGATGGTGCACTCTTCTAAGCATGCCCTCAACATCGCGCTCAACGAGGAGCCGAACTAAAAACCCAGGGTCGCAGTCCGCTCTCCGGCATCTGAACCAGCAGCGGATCATCGAATGCCTGCTGAACGGCCCCTCAACCCAGGCGGAACTCGCCCGGCAAACGGGCCTGTCAACCGCGACCGTGTCCAACATCGTGAAAATCATGCAGGATTCCGGCCTGGCCTCCACCGAGCCGATTACCAGTTCCGGGCGGCGGGCGCTCAACGTGCGGCTGAACAGCAACGGCGCGGTGGCTGTGGGCATCGACTTCGGCCGCCGGCACTTGCGCGTGGTGCTTGCCTCCCTGAGCTACCACATCATCGCCGAGGAATCCGTCCTGCTTCCCCTCGGGCACCACGCCGATCAGGGCATCCTGGCCGCCGTCACGCTGCTGTCCAAATTGCTCACCGACAGCGGAGTGGAGCGCAGCGCCATAGTGGGTGCCGGCGTCGGCATCCCCGGCCCCATAGACCGCCGGACGGGCACGGTGGCCCAAGGTGCCATCCTCCCCGAATGGGTGGGTATCAACATCCTGGAACACCTCGAAAACACCCTGCAGTTCCCCATATTCATCGACAACGACGCCAATCTTGGGGCATTGTCCGAGGTCACGTGGGGACCGCACAGCGGCATCAGCAACCTCATGTTTATGAAGATCGGTTCGGGCATTGGCGCCGGGCTGATTCTCAACGGCAACCCGTACTACGGCAACGTAGGCATCACGGGTGAAATCGGCCATGCCACGATCCACGAACACGGACTGATCTGCCGGTGCGGCAACAGGGGCTGCCTCGAGACCATCGCCTCCACCACCACCATGATCGAGCTGCTGAGCCGGGGGGAGGAAAAGCCGCTGACACCCGAGGACATTGTCCGCAAAGCGCTGGCAAGGGACTCGGCCACCCTTCGCGTGGTGGACGACGCCGGCTTGGCAGTCGGGCGTGCGCTGGGCAACGTGGCCAACCTGATCAACCCGGAGGTGATAGTGGTGGGCGGCCCGCTGGCCGGGCTCGGCGAGCTCCTGCTGGACCCCGTCCGCAGGGGTCTGGTGCGGCACGCAGTCCCTGTTATCGGAGAAACGACGACCCTGACAATGTCCTCTTTGGGCGACCGCGCCGAGGCTCTGGGCGCGGCGGCCCTGGTCTTCCAACACGCCGGAATCCGGCGTTCGTAAGGTTTTCGTTACCTGCCCGTTGCGTTAAAGACTTGACGACAAGGGTTGTGATCCAGTTTACTTTTTCATCAGACGGCCCTGCGTTTTGCAGGGCGGACAACGAAGTCACGCATTGGAGGCGTAAGGGCAAATGACGTCCCTCGACACGCATAGCGATCCCGTAATCCTCGAGATGCGCTCCATCACCAAGGAATTCCCCGGCGTTAAAGCTTTGGCCGAGGTAAGCCTGTTGGTGAAGGCCGGAGAGATCCACGCGATCTGCGGTGAGAACGGCGCCGGCAAGTCCACGCTGATGAAGGTCCTCTCGGGGGTGTACCCCCACGGCACGTATACCGGCGACATCGTTTACCAGGCACAGGTCCAGCAGTTCAAGGACATCCGTGCCAGCGAGCACGCCGGAATCGTGATCATCCACCAGGAGCTCGCGCTGATCCCGGAGCTCTCCATCGCGGAGAACATCTTCCTGGGCAACGAGCCCGTCAAGCGCGGCGTTATCGACTGGGCCGAGGCCCGCACCCGGACCCGCGAGTTGCTCGCACGGGTGGGATTGCGGGAGGACCCGGATACTCCTGTCAAGGAAATCGGCGTCGGGAAACAGCAGCTTGTGGAGATCGCCAAGGCGCTGAACAAGTCCGTGAAGCTGCTCATCCTCGACGAGCCCACCGCGGCGCTGAACGAATCCGATTCCCAGCACCTGCTGGACCTGATCCTGGGCCTGAAAGGCCGCGGCATCACGTCCATCATCATTTCCCATAAGCTCAACGAGATCGAGCAGATCGCGGATTCCATCACCATCATCCGCGACGGGAAGTCCATCGAGACCCTGGACGTGAAGGCCGACGGCGTCGACGAGGACCGGATCATCAAGGGCATGGTCGGCCGCACGCTGGAGTCCCGGTTCCCGGACCACGTGCCCAAGATCGGCGAGGTCCTGTTCGAGGTCAAGAACTGGACCGTCGGGCACCCGCAGGTCCAGGACCGCATTGTCTGCAAAGGCTCTAACTTCTTCGTCCGCCGGGGCGAGATCGTCGGCTTCGCCGGCCTCATGGGAGCCGGCCGCACCGAACTGGCACGGTCGGTGTTCGGCCGTTCCTATGGCCGCTACATCACCGGCAGCATCTACAAGGACGGCAAGGAACTCCACCTCAAGAACGTCAAACAGGCCATCGACGCCGGCCTCGGCTACGTCACCGAGGACCGGAAGTCCCTGGGCCTGAACCTCCTGGATGACATCAAGACCACCACCGTCTCGGCGGCGCTGCACAAGATCAGCAAGCACTTCGTGGTGGACGTCAACAAGGAGTTCACGGTGGCCGAGCAGTACCGCAAATCGCTGCGCACCAAGACGCCATCCGTGGAGGAAGGCGTGGCCAAGCTCTCCGGCGGCAACCAGCAGAAGGTGGTCCTTGCGAAGTGGATGTTTACCGATCCTGACCTGCTGATCCTGGACGAGCCCACCCGCGGCATCGACGTCGGCGCCAAGTACGAGATCTACGGCATCATCCAGCAGCTGGCCAACCAGGGCAAGGGAGTCATCGTCATCTCCTCCGAACTGCCTGAACTGCTCGGCCTCTCCGACCGCATTTACACGATCTTCGAAGGCGCCATCACCGGCGTCGTGGACAAAGACGAAGCCAGCCAGGAAAGCCTCATGAAACTTATGACTTCCGCCAGAAAAACCGCCTGACCCTCTGGAATCCTCCAGAACCTTCCAGAACAAGGACTGACACAATGAACGCGCTCAAGAAGCTCTTTGGCGGCAACACCCGCCAATTCGGCATGATCTTCGCCCTGGTTGCCCTGATCGTCTTCTTCCAATTCGCCACTGAAGGCCGCACGCTCACCCCCGGCAACGTCATCAATCTCTTCAACGGCAACTCCTACATCCTGATCCTGGCCATCGGCATGGTGCTGGTCATCATCGCCGGCCACATCGACCTGTCGGTCGGCTCTGTGGCAGCGTTTGTCGGCGTCACCGTGGCCCTTGCCATCAGGGACTGGGGAATCCCCTGGTACCTGGGCATCCTCCTCGGGCTCGCGCTCGGAGCCCTGATCGGCGCCTGGCAAGGGTTCTGGACGGCCTACGTGGGGATTCCCGCCTTCATCGTCACGCTGGCCGGCATGCTGCTGTTCCGCGGCTTCAACCAGTTCGTCGGCAAGTCCAACACCATCCCGGTCCCCGCCGACTTCCAGTACATCGGCTCCGGCTACCTTCCCGAGGTCGGCCCGAACACGGGTTTCAACAACCTCACCCTGCTGCTCGGCCTGCTGGGCGTCGCATTCGTGATCTTCAGTGAAATCCGCTCCCGCCGCACCGCCAAGGCACTCGGCGCCGAGGTCCCCGAGGCCTGGGTGGTCATCACCAAGCTCGTGCTGATCTGCGGTGCCATCCTGTACGCCACGTACCTGTTCGCCACGGGCCGCCCGGGCACCTCGTTCCCCATCCCCGGGCTCATCCTCGCCGTCCTGGTCCTGATCTACGGGTTCATCTCCGCCAAGACCGTCGTCGGCCGCCACGTGTACGCGGTGGGCGGCAACCGGCATGCAGCCGAGCTCTCCGGCGTCCAGTCCAAGAAGGTCAACTTCCTGGTCATGATGAACATGTCCATCCTGGCCGGCCTCGCCGGCATGATCTTCGTGGGCCGGTCCACCGCCTCTGGACCGTTCGACGGCGTCGGCTGGGAACTAGACGCCATCGCGGCCGTGTTCATCGGCGGCGCCGCCGTGACCGGCGGTGTCGGCACCGTGATCGGCTCGATCGTCGGTGGCCTTGTGATGGCAGTGCTGAACAACGGCCTGCAGCTCCTCGGCGTCGGCGCCGACCTCACCCAGATCATCAAGGGCCTGGTCCTGCTGATCGCCGTGGCGTTCGACGTCTACAACAAGAGCCAGGGAAAGAGGTCCATCATCGGCATGCTGACCCAGAGCTTCAACCGCCCCAGCGGCGGCACGTCGCTCCAGCCGGACGAGACAACTTCCACCAAAGAAACCATCTCCCGGGAAGCCTGAGCACCGCCACTCCCCGGAAGCATTTCCCACCCCTATAGAAAGTGAACCAACAATGCGAATGATTGGTAAAGCAGGAAAGGCGGCAGCGATCGCTGCCATTGCGGCACTGGCGCTGACAGCCTGCGGCCGTTCCGACTCCGGTACAACGGGCGGTGGCACAGCTGGCGGCGAGGCTTTCCCCCAGAACTCCTCGATTGGCGTCGCGCTCCCCCAGAAGACCAGTGAGAACTGGGTCCTGGCGGAAAAGCTGTTCAACGACGGACTCACCGGCGCCGGCTTCAAAGCAGACGTCCAGTTCGCCAACGGCGGCGTCTCGGAGCAGCAGAACCAGATCAGCGCCATGATCACCAAGGGCGCCAAGGTCATCATCGTTGGCGCCATCGACGGCGCCCAGCTTGGCACCCAGCTCAAGCAGGCCAAGGACGCCGGCGCGACCATCATCGCCTACGACCGTCTGCTGCTGAACACCGAGAACGTGGACTACTATGTGGCCTACGACAACTTCAAGGTCGGCGAGCTGCAGGGCCAGGCACTCCTCGAGGGCATGGCGAAGAAGAAGGCCCAGGGACCGTACAACATCGAGCTCTTTGCCGGATCCCCCGACGACGCCAATGCGAAGGTCTTCTTCGACGGCGCGATGAAGGTGCTCCAGCCGAAGATCGACGACGGCACCCTCAAGGTGGTTTCCGGCCAGAAGTCGTTCGAACAGGCCGTCACCCAGGGCTGGAAGGCAGAAAATGCCCAGCGCCGTGCCGACACGCTGCTGACCGGCAGCTACTCCTCCGCTTCGCTGGACGGCGTCCTGTCCCCGAACGACACCCTGGCCCGTGCAGTACTGACGTCAGTCAAGGCCGCCGGCAAGCCGCTTCCGGTTGTCACCGGCCAGGACTCCGAGGTTGAGTCCGTCAAGTCCATCATGGCCGGCGAGCAGTACTCCACCATCAACAAGGACACCCGCAAGCTCGTTGAGCACGCGATCGTCATGGTCAAGGACATCCAGGCCGGCAAGAAGCCTGAAATCAACGACGACAAGTCCTACAACAACAAGGTCAAGACCGTTCCTGCGTACCTGCTGGAGCCGGTCATCGTGACCAAGGAGAACGTCAAGACGGCCTACGTGGGCGATCCGGTACTCGGACCGATCACGAAGTAAGGTCACAGGCGTCCCAGCGTTCCAGACACTGGCACCGACGAGCCCCGGATCCCCCGCAAGGGAGGGCCGGGGCTCGTCGCTTTCCTCCCCAACCCTCCTGCACCTTTCGCAACAAAACTCTCAACCCTCCTGCACCTTTCGCAACAAAACTCTCAACCCTCCTGCACCTCCCGGAGGGCGCTGGGAAACAGTCACAGCAAACGCATAGCTTTGGCTCCGACTCTGCACAGCCGCGGGCGCCAGTGTGGGATCCGAAGCCGGCCATTCCGCCGGCACGTGATCCCAAGGAGTACCGTGAGCGTCCTCGCCCGCAGTGTAGGCAATGCCTTCAGAAACAAGGTCAGGACGGCTGCCGTTGTGGCCGTTCTTGCCGTAGCAATCGGACTGGCCCTGGCCATGCTCGTGGCCAACCAGGCTGTGGCGGCGAAAGTCCAGGAGCTGAACGCTTCGGTGGGGACGGTGCTCACGGTCAATCCGGCCGGCGGCCAGGGATTCGAGGGCGGCGGCGAGCCGCTGACCTCGGCACAGGCGGTGACGGCGGCCGGCGTCCCCAACGTGACCGCCGTCGTCGGAACCAAAACGCTGCGGCTGCGCAACGCCACGGAAGCTGCCGCGCAGGCGGCGGCCGGGACCCAGGCAGGTCCGGGCGGCGGCCAAGGGGGCCCCGGCGGACAGACCACCACGCTGACCACCAGCCTCACCGCGGCGGTGGACGCCGGAACGCTCGGCACCCGGAACCAGGCCAGCTCGGGAACCACTGGCACCACCGGCGCCGCCACACAGCCGGCGCGGACTCTTCCTATCACTGCCACCGGCATCGGCGCCGAGGTGGACAGCGCCGGAAAGGCGCTTGAACTGACCGAAGGCGCCGGTTTGGGCAATTACACCGCGGCCTCCACCAAGGCGCTGCTGGGCACCACCCTCGCCGAGAAGAACAACCTCAAGGTGGGCTCCACGTTCACCATCAACAGCACCAAATTCACCGTCGCGGGGTTGTTCGACGCCGGCACTGCCTTCGGCAACAACGCCCTGTACGTGACGCTGCCGGCGGCGCAGACGCTGGCGGAACTGCCCGGTGAACTCTCCACAATGATCGTCACGGTCAACAGCATGGAGAACGTGGACTCCACCAAGACGGCCCTGCAGGCCGCCATCGGGTCGGACAAGGCGGACGTCACGCAGGGCCAGCGCAACCTGGAAACCGCCGTCAGCTCGCTGGACAGCGTCAAGAACATCTCCCTGGTGGCCTTCCTGGCCGCGCTCGGAACCGCCGGCCTGATCATTCTGCTGATCATGGTGATGCTGGTCCGGGAGCGCCGCCGCGAGATCGGTGTCCTGAAGGCCATCGGCGCACGCAACGGCACCATCGGCCTCCAGTTCGTGCTCGAGGCCCTGGTGCTGGTGGCCCTGGGAAGCGTGGTGGGTGCCGCCATCGCGTCCTTCGCCAGCGGCGGCATCGCCAGTGCGCTGGTCAGCTCTGGCACGAGCACGACGGCGGCTGCCCGGCGCGGTGCCGGCGTCCCGGGCGGCGCGGGCTTCCCCGGCGGCGGGGCCGGTCTTCCCGGCGGTCCGTTCGGCGGGGCGTCGCAGCTGCTGACCTCGGTCACCGCGAGTGCCTCCCCCGGCGTGATCGCCGCCGGCATCGGCGCGGTCTTCGGGGTCGCCATCATCGGTGCGCTGGTCCCCGCCCTGCTCACGGCCCGCATCCGTCCCATCGAAGTCCTCCGAGGAGAATAGCCATGATTGAAGTCAAGAACCTCGTCCGCACCTTCAAGACCGGCGACCGGACCATCAGGCCGGTCAATGATGTCAGCTTCGAGCTGGAACAGGGCACACTGGCGTCCATTGTCGGGAAGAGCGGCAGCGGCAAGAGCACGCTGTTGTCCCTCCTCGGTGCGCTGGACAAGCCCACGAGCGGGGACGTCGTCGTGAACGGCGTGAGCCTGGCGAGCATGCCCGACGGCAAGCTGACGGAGTACCGGCGCCGGGACATCGGCTTTGTGTTCCAGCAGTTCAACCTGATCCCCAACCTGTCCGCGCTGGACAATGTGATGCTTCCGATGGAGTTCGCCGGCGTACGGAAGTCAGGGCGGGTACAGCGGGCGCGCGAGCTGCTCGAGCAGGTACAGCTCGACTCGGAGAAGCACGCGCGCCGGATCAACCGGCTCTCTGGCGGCGAGCAGCAGCGCGTTGCCATCGCCCGGGCGCTGGCGAACGAGCCCAAACTGATCCTGGCCGACGAGCCCACGGGCAACCTGGACGAGCAGACGGGCGAGCACATCATCGAACTCCTCAGTTCGCTCAGCCGGGACCACAACACCACCATCCTCGTGGTGACGCACGACCGCCAGCTCGCCAACAAGACCGACCGGCGCTTCCGGCTGCAGCAGGGCAAACTGACGGAGGAACCCGCCCGCAGCCGGGTGGGCGCGGCGGCGGCGGGGTAACGTCCCCTAGGGGTGCGGGCACAGCGGGGAACTGAGGGAGGGCTGGTTTCAACCCTCTCTCAGCTCCCGCAGCGTTCAACACAACGCTCTCTCACTTCCCGTCGGAAATCTTCGAACGCTCTCTCAGTTGCTGTCGGAAATCTTCGAACGCTCTCTCACTTCCTGCAGCGTTCGACCCAACGCTCTCTCACCCGGATGAGAGGATGGCGTCATGACGTCACCCATCGCCACGCCGTGGCTTTTCAGCCAGTCCAACCAGGATCCCCTCGCCGCCACCGGCGCTCCGATTCGGTGGGGTGTCATCGCCACCGGGCGGATCGCCTCGCTGGTCTCCCGGGATCTGGCCCTGCTCGAAGATGCTGAGCTGTACGCGGTCAGTTCACGCCGGCAGGAGGCGGCGGACACCTTTGCCGCCGAATTCGGCTTCTCAAGGGCGTACGGTGGCGACGGCGGGACGCCTGGGTATGAGCGCCTTCTCGCCGACGACTCGGTCGACGTCGTGTACGTGGCCACGCCTCACGCCCAGCACCACCAGATGGTGCTGGCCGCCCTGAATGCCGGCAAACATGTGCTGTGCGAAAAAGCCTTCACGATCAACGCCCGCGAGGCCGCCGAGCTGATCGCCGTGGCCCGCGAAAAGCAGCTGTTCCTGATGGAAGCGGTGTGGAGCCGCTTCCTTCCCAGCATTCAGCGGGCATTCGAAATCGCCGCCTCCGGCGAACTAGGAACGGTGCAATGGGTCACCGCGGATCTGGGCTTCCCCGCACCCTATTCGCCCACAGCACGGCTGTGGGCGGTCAAGGACGGCGGCGGTGCGCTCCTCGACCTGACGGTGTACCCGCTGCTGTGGGCGCTGGGCACCTTAGGATTCCCGCAGGCGGTCAGCGCCACGGGCTTCCTTAATGATGACGGCGTCGACGCCCAGAATGCGCTGACGCTGGGTTACCACCACGGAGCACAGGCGCAGCTGACCTCGTCGCTGCTGGCCCACGGCCCGCGGGCCGCCACAGTTGCCGGAAGCCTGGGCTATCTTCAGGCACTCGGCTCGATCAACAACCCCAAGCAGCTAGTCATCGGCATCGGGCGCGAACCGCTTCGCACGGAACATTTCCACGTTGCGGGCCAGGGCTACACCTATGAGCTTCGCGAGGTGACCCGGTGCATCCAGCAACGCCTGACGGAAAGCCCTGTCATGCCGCTCGAGGATTCCCTGAACACCATGCGGCTTTTCGACGGAGTCCGGGCACAGCTTGGGGTCAGCTATCCGAACGACGCCCACTGACAGGCTGGTCCTGTGCAGGCACTTGCTTCGCAGAAATCCAAATAATATTGTCTGCCGGGTCTGGACTCTCACTTTGAAGCGGGCTTAGGCTGTAGAAGATCGTCGATTATTCGGTGACTTGGGGGGGGTGTTGCGCATGGCTGGTGCCGGATTGCCATGGTCCGCGCTCCGCCCCCTGCGCCCGGTGCTTATCGCCGGAGCTGTCGCTGTGGCCTGGCTCTCCTTTTCAGCCCCGGGTGCAGACGCATCCAACTCGTCCACCTCCGAGTCTCCTCTTGGCGAAATCACCGCGACGGTTTCGTCGCTAAGCACTGGCGTCGATAACGCTGTTGACGTCATCCACCATGCACAGAACGTTGCCGATCCGGTAGGCGAGACGCTGCCGGACCCTGCTGCGGTTGTCATTCCGGAGCCTGCGCCGGCCGCTCCGCTGCCCCAACCCGATCCGCAAACGCCCGCTCCCGAGACGGCGGTGCTACCGGCCGTCGTCGCTCCCGTCGTGGACGAGATCGCGATCCCGTTGGAGACGGTGGTAGGCATCCTGCCTGCGGCAGAAGTACTGCCCGCCGAGGCCGTTGCGCCGGTCGCCTCACAGGTGGATGCCGCGGTTAGCGGTGTGGTGGAGACAGTTGTGCAGCCCGTGACCGAGACGGTCCCGGTGGACCAGGTGATCGGCCAAATTCCCGATCTGCATCCTGATGCCCCGGCCCTCAATGCTCCTGTGGGCACGCCAGTTGTTGAGGCCGTGAAGGACCTCGTCACCGTTCCCGAATCCTCCACCGGTCCCCCGCTCACGCCTGCTGCCACGTCTGTTGCTACGTCTGTTGCCACTGAGAGGACTGACGGCGCAGGCCTTTCCGCGCAAGTCCGCCCGGGATATGCCCCCCTGGTGACCGCTGTGGCCTCCAGCGAAATTGCGCCCAGTCACCTGGGCGGTGCCGGCCATGCGGGTCACAAGAACGCTTCGGGCTCGTCGCCTGCACTTCCCTCCGGCGGAGGAACACCCGGCGGCGACAGCACGCGGTCCCCGGATGCCCTGCTGCCGTCTACGCCGTCGGGGTCGGGCAGTGGCCAGTCCTCGGGCGGCCCGTCAACCTCCGCCGCGTGGCTGACCAGTCCCTTTGAATACCTTCCGCTTACCGGCATTGTCCCGGCCAGCGGTCCACTTCAGCATGTCCCTTCGCCGGTGGCTATTGACCCCGGCTCCTCTCCTGACTAGTTGGGCCTTTCCTGCCTTTCCTTGGGCAGAAATCCGGCCAATCGGGCTGCCTCTGTGCGCCTGTCAACAACTCTTCAGGAGACATCAAAATGCACCAGAAAATTCGCAGGGGCCTACTGGGCACCCTCTTTGCCGGCGGGCTCTTAGCCCTCGGCGCCACCGCGGCTAACGCGGATACCACGGCCACAGGAACTGTTACTGTTGCGCCCGCATCCGCGTCAGCGGACCTCACTGCTTCGACGTCGTTGGGTCTGCTGGGTGGCCCAACGCCGTCGGATACTCCTCAAGTCGCTGTAGCTGCTGACATCGACCTCATCACTGGCAGCAACACGGCGCCGGCTACCGAAACCATCCCGGCAGCCAACGCCACCGTCGACGTCAACCTCGGCAACACCACCGGCGCAGGCACCGAAACCATCCCCGCAGCCAACGCCACCGTCGACGTCAACCTCGGCAACACCACCGGCGCAGGCACCGAAACCATCCCCGCAGCCAACGCCACCGTCGACGTCAACCTCGGCAACACCACCGGCGCCGGCACCGAAACCATCCCCGCAGCCAACGCCACCGTCGACGTCAACCTCGGCAACACCACCGGCGCAGGCACCGAAACCATCCCCGCAGCCAACGCCACCGTCGACGTCAACCTCGGCAACACCACCGGCGCAGGCACCGAAACCATCCCCGCAGCCAACGCCACCGTCGACGTGAACCTCGGCAACACCACCGGCGCAGGCACCGAAACCATCCCCGCAGCGGACGCCCTCGTCGACGTCAACCTCGGCGAAACGGGTCTCCTGGGCGATGGCGGCGCGGCAGCCGAAGGCACCGTCGACGTCACCCTTGGCACCGGGACGGGTACTTCCCTTGGTCTGGGTATCGACCTTGGCGTCCACCTCGGTACTGACACGGGCACCACACCCCCTGCGTCAGATCCCACGGACGGATCCGGAACGGGATCCGATCCTGCTGACGGATCCGGAACGGACGCCGGCACCACCGACGGCACCGGCACCCCGGACCCCGGCACCGGCGGAACCGGCACCGGCACCTCGGACCCCGGCACCGGCACCACCGACAGCTCCGGCACCGCAACGGGATCGGACTCCGGAGCCCTTGCCACCGGCGGGACCGGATCCGGAATCGTTGTCCTGCCTGCGGGTTCAATGACAACGGACTCGTCAATGGCAGCCAACACGTCCGCGGCAGCCATGGGCTCCGGCCAGACAGTAGGCGCCAAGCAGTCCCTCGCCAACACCGGCGCAGACGCTGGCCTGCTGCCCCTCGCCCTCGCACTCCTTGCCATCGGAATGCTGATGGTCATCCGGAGGAAGAAGGCATAGCCCCCTGAAGGAATAATCAGCCGGGACCGCGCGTCCGGGCTGAGCACAACGGACCCATATCGGCGGTCCGGCTTCGACTGGTCCTTGGACGCTCCGAAGCCGGACTGCCGATAAGGCCGTGTCCGGGGCTGGCCCGTTCGGGGCATCCCCTGCGGCATCTCGGCGTCCTCCGCTCCGCGCGCGTATTACCCTTAACGGGACCCACTGCGGATAAGGACGGCAAAGTGTTGGAAGATTCGCCCAGCGGGATGACGGCTGATGTGCTGGACGGCCGCTACAGGCTCGGAGAAATAATTGGCCGCGGAGGCATGTCATCGGTCTACACGGCCCGGGACGAGAACCTCGGCAGGGACGTGGCGCTGAAGCTCTTCGCTCCTCAGGCTGCTGACGCGGATGAGCTCAAGCGTCAGGAAGCCGAGATCAAGCTGCTCGCCACGCTCAACCATCCGAGCCTCGTGACACTGTTCGACGCCGGCGTGGACACCCGTGTGCCTGACCAGCCGCGGCCGTTCCTCACGATGGAACTCGTGGCGGGCCAGGACCTTCGGGGCCGCCTCCGCCACAGCCGGGTTCCGCTCGAGGAGCTGGCCGTGATCGGAGCCGGGGTCGCCGACGCGCTGGCGTATGTGCACGGTCTGGGCATCATCCACCGCGATATCAAACCGGCCAATATCCTTCTCGTACAGGTGCGCCCGGGAGAACCAGTGCGGCCCAAGCTGACCGACTTCGGCATCGCCCGGATCGTCGACGGCACCCGGCTCACGGCGACCGGTACCATGGTGGGCACCGCGGCGTACCTGAGCCCGGAACAGGCCATGGGCTCGCCGCTGTCGCCGGCCACGGACATCTACTCCCTGGGCCTCGTGCTGCTGGAATGCATCAAGGGAACCGTGGAATATCCGGGCAGCGCAGTGGAATCAGCGGTTGCCCGGCTGCACCGCGCACCCGAGCTTCCCGCGGACCTCCCGGCAGAGTGGCAGCACCTTCTGGCCTCCATGACAGCCCTCGATCCACTGGACAGACCCACCGCCGCAGACCTGGAGGTCGCTCTGCGCCAGGCCCTGGTTTCGCCGGAATCCGTGCCGGGCGACGTGGCCGAGGAGCATACCCGTGTCCTGCCCGCCCTGCCGTCGCGGCTGCCGTCGTCAGTGCTTCCGGAAGGCTACGCCCAGACCGAAGAGCCCGCTGAAGACACTGCCACCGCACGGCAGAACAGCGACACACGCCGGGACGGCAAGAGGCCCAGCCGGCGCGTCTGGCTGGCGTCCGCCGTCGCCGCTGCCGCCCTGCTCGCCGGTGGAGCGGCGGTGACCGCCGCCGTAATGGCCCCAAAAACGCCCGACGTCGTGACGTATCCCAAGGTGACCGGAACCATGGGTGATCATCTCGCTGAGCTGCAAAAGAGCGTTCAGCCGTGATCCCGCACGCCGGGTTGCGCCCGCAGGGCATCCGGCGGAGCAGCGCGTTGTCGGCTCTCGCCGCCGGCGCGCTTGCCGTCAGCCTTGCGGGCTGCGGCGGCACTGCCGCGGAGTTGGAGACCGCTGCCGCGGGGCAACTGCAGCAGCGCGTGCTGGCTGTCACCAAGGCAGCCGCGGGGAAGAATCCGGCCGCCGCACTCAAGTCCCTTGACCAGCTGACGTTGGAGCTCGACGCCGCCGCTGCCGCCGGCCAGGTTTCCTTCCGGCGCCACCAGAGCATCACGGTGGCCGTCAACGCGGTGCGCGCCGACCTCGCGGCCGTGCAGGCGGCCACGAAGGCCACGGCCAAGGCCGCTCCTCCCGCGTCTCCCGCAACGACTTCACCGGTTGTCGTCTCCCCGGCGCCCGCGCCGGCCACCGGCGGACAGCCGGGCTCCGGGCAGGGCAAGTCAGGGCAGGGCGAAAAGGGCAAGGGATCGGACAAAGGCAAGGGGTAGTCTGCGCGACGTCGCCGGTCAGCGCAGTTTAAGAGCCGGGCAGGCAGGAACGCACGACGGCGGTGCTTCCTGCCTGCCCGGCCTTCAGCAGGCAGCTGGCCTGTTAGGTGTTCTGCGGTCCTGCGGCAGACGCCGGGAAACGCTCCCACGTCCGGTGCGCTGCCAGCAGTTCCTGGATAGTGGGCAGGACATCTTCCGGACCGTCGCCCAGCACTACGCCGGCTGCGTCCTCCGTGATGCTGGCTGCATCCACTCCCGCGGCACCTGATCCCCATGCCCCGATTGCCTTGGCATGACGGAAGGCCTCAGACAGCAGGAGCACCACCCGGGGATCAAGCGAGGCACCCGGTTCGCCGGCCTTGGCATCGAGCCCCGGCTCAGCATTGTCGGCGGGGGCGCCGGAGCCCGCCACAACGACTGCGTCGAACTCCGTGGAGCGCGCGGTGAGATAGGTCCGCTGAACCGGGATCCCGCCGTCGTTCTCCGCGCCGAGGGTTCCTCCCACGGGCGCGATCACCAGCGGAACGATTCCGGCGGCGTGAAGGGTCTTGCGTGCTGCGCGCACGGAATCAAGATCGCTGGATCCGTCCGCGACGATACCCACTACCCGGCCGGCAACGGGCCAGGTCTGCCCGAGCTGGGACAGGGCTGGGCTCGGATCCGCGTCAGGCACTGCCTCAGTGGCCTCGGGCGCCGGCATGCCAAGTCCCTGCGCCACCGCCGCGCACAGCCTGGAATCGATATTGGCCAGGGCAAGCAGCTGCCGCTCCCGGATCACCTTCTCGTAGCACTTGCCCAGTTCGAACGTATACGCCTGGATCACGTGCTCCTGCTCCACCGGCGTCAGGCTGCGGAAGAACAGCCGCGGCTGGCTGAAATGGTCGTCAAAGCTCGCCGGAGACTTCCGCTCCTTGATGGCCTCCGCAATCGCTTCCGGAACCTCCACGAACGCGCCCAGATCCTGCCCGGCTTTGAAGGGGCACCCGCCGTCCAGCGAATTCGGCCGGTACGGGGCGACTCCCCCGTGAACGGCCGTCTGGTGCATGCCGTCCCGCAGCATGTCGTTCACGGGAGCCTGCGGACGGTTAATGGGGATCTGGCCGAAGTTGGGACCGCCAAGCCGGGAGATCTGCGTGTCAAGGTAGGAGAACAGCCGGACCTGAAGGAGCGGATCGTTGGTGACATCGATTCCGGGAACCAGGTGGCCGGGGTGGAAAGCAACCTGCTCTGTCTCCGCAAAGTAGTTGACCGGGTTGGCGTTGAGTGCCATGAGACCGATGGGCTGCACGGGCGCGAGTTCCTCGGGCACGAACTTCGTGGGGTCCAGGAGGTCGATCCCCTCGAACATCTGATCTTCGGTGTCCGGGAAAGTCTGGATTCCCAGCTCCCACTCCGGGTAGGCGCCTGCCTCGATGGCGTCGGCAAGATCCCTGCGGTGGAAGTCGGGGTCCATGCCGTTGATGATCTGGGCTTCTTCCCAGACCAGAGAGTGCACGCCCTGCTTGGGCTTCCAGTGGAATTTGACGAGCGTGGTGCCGCCCTCGGCATCCACCAAGCGGAAAGTGTGAACGCCGAAACCTTCCATGGTCCGGTAGGAACGCGGGATACCGCGGTCGGACATGTTCCACATCGTGTGTGCCTGGGCCTCAGTGTGAATCGAGACGAAGTCCCAGAAGGTGTCGTGGGCGCTCTGGGCCTGCGGGATCTCGCGGTCCGGGTGCGGTTTGGCCGCGTGGACAACGTCCGGGAACTTGATGCCGTCCTGGATGAAGAACACCGGGATGTTGTTGCCGACAAGGTCGTAGGTGCCTTCGTCGGTGTAGAACTTGGTGGAGAATCCCCGGGTGTCCCGCACCGTATCTGCGGACCCCCTCGAGCCCAGGACGGTGGAGAACCTCACGAACACTGGGGTCTCCACGTCCTTGGCCAGGAAGCCCGCCCGGGTGATTTTGGCAGCCGTTCCATACGACCTGAAGATTCCGTGCGCGCCGGCGCCACGGGCGTGGACGACCCGCTCGGGGATCCGCTCGTGGTCGAAATGCGTGATTTTCTCGCGGAGATGGTGATCCTGCAGCAGGATGGGACCACGCGAGCCTGCCTTCAGGGAATGGTCAGTGTCGCTGAGCCGCAGTCCTTGCGCGGTCGTAAGGTACTGGCCGGACTGCGCCCGGGAATTGGCTGGGGCGCCGGTGGGGGTGCCGGTTGGGGACACTGCCTCGGGCCCCTGTTGGTCAGGCTTGGGAGGTAACGGCTCCCGGGGCGTTGTGGGCTCCTCGGCGCTGGGAGGCTCGGGAGCGGGCGCACCAGGGATATTGATGTTGGTCTCTGCTGACATGAAATGCTCCTTCTATCTTGGACAGCCTTGGCAAGATTCGGCACACAATAGAAAAGCTAAGCCTGCTTAGCACTCTATGGAACATGCCTTCAGGCCACAACCGAGGTCCGTTTTTCGATGGACGCCGTCTTGGTCAGCAAAGGTACTGTCTCTCTTCAATTGCATCGCGCTTCGGACTAGCTTGGAGATGTTCCACCGAACGTGCAGCTATCAGAACCGCGGGCTGACCGCCCGCTCCCTGAAGGAGTGAACTACGCATGGCAACTGTTCAGGAATCCATCGACGTCGATGTCCCCGTGACCAAGGCCTACAACCAATGGACGCAGTTCGAGGACTTCCCGCACTTCATGAGCGGCGTTGACGCGGTGCGCCAGCTCGATGACACCACCGTTCATTTCGAGACAAGCATCGCCGGCGTCAAGCGTGAATACGACGCCCAGATCACCGTGCAGGAGCCTGACCAGCGTGTCAGCTGGGAGAGCCTGAACGAGCCCCGCAACGCAGGAACCGTATGGTTCGAGTCCCTGGGACCTGAGCAGACCAAGGTCAATGTCGAACTCACCTGGGAACCGGATTCCGCGGTGGAGAAGGCTGGCGCCGCCCTGGGCCTGGATTCCCGCCAGGTTGCCTCGGACCTGAAGAAGTTCAAGAAATACATCGAGAGCCAGGACTCCGAAACCGGCGCGTGGCGTGAAAGTGTCCGCGACGGCGACGTCGAAGACACAGCCGGGCCAACGGGTACCGCTGCGGCCGCCGGAGGGGCCGGGGCTGCCGGAGTAGCCGGGGCTGCCGGAGTAGCCGGGGCTTCCGGCGCTGGAGTGGGGGCGGCCGGCGCTGCTCCGGCCGGTAGCTACGGGACAGACGACGACGGCACGGGCTATGCGGCCGGACCCGGAATGGACGCGACCCCCGGCCGCACCTACGAATCCGGTGACGGCTACGACACCGCAGCCACCGAAAGGCCGGTGGATGCGGATCCTGACATGGCGGTCGACGCCCCCTATGGCGACACGGAAGCAGGTGAGCCCCGGATAGACACCAGGGGTGACACCCGGCGGGACGAAACCCCGGACCGCTAACCGGTTCGTCCGGCCCGGCTGAGCCGGCCGGGCTAACCCGGACGGTCAGAACAAACCAAAGCAGAAGCGCCCCGCCACTCGAGTGGCGGGGCGCTCCTGATCTGTTGAGAGTGTAGGCGCTAGCTCAGGCTCGCGACAACCTTGTTGAGCGTCGCGGACGGACGCATGACAGCAGCGGCCTTCTCTGCGTCCGGGCGGTAGTAGCCACCAATGTCCACGGGCGAACCCTGGACGCTCAGCAGTTCGGAAACAATGGCGTCCTCGTTGGAGGCGAGGGCCTCGGCGATGGCGGAGAAGGACGCTGCCAGTTCGCCATCCTCGGTCTGCTTGGCCAGCTCCTGCGCCCAGTACAGGGCCAGGTAGAAGTGGCTGCCGCGGTTGTCGAGTTCACCGACCTTGCGCTTCGGGGACTTGTTCTCCAGCAGGAACGTGCCGGTTGCACGGTCCAGCGTGTCCGCGAGCACCTGTGCACGGGCGTTGTCAGTGGACGTGGCCAGGTGCTCGAAGCTGACAGCGAGGGCCAGGAATTCGCCGAGGCTGTCCCAGCGGAGGTGGTTTTCGTTCAGCAGCTGCTGGACGTGCTTCGGAGCGGATCCGCCTGCCCCGGTCTCGAAAAGGCCGCCGCCGTTGATCAGCGGAACCACGGAGAGCATCTTGGCGCTGGTACCAAGTTCGAGGATCGGGAAGAGGTCCGTCAGGTAGTCGCGCAGCACGTTGCCGGACACGGAGATGGTGTCCTCGCCCTTGCGGATGCGCTCCAGGGTGAAGGCCGTGGCCTTGTCCGGAGACATGATCTCGATCTGCAGGCCCTCAGTGTCGTGCTCCTTGAGGTATTCACGGACCTTTTCGATGAGCTTGGCGTCGTGGGCGCGGTCTTCGTCCAGCCAGAAGACGGCAGGTGTGTTGGACGCGCGGGCGCGGGTCACGGCCAGCTTGACCCAGTCGCGGATCGGCAGGTCCTTGGTCTGGCAGGCGCGCCAGATGTCACCCGGGGCCACCTCGTGCTCGACCAGGACCGCTCCGGAACCGTCAACGATCTGGACCTTGCCGGGGACCTGGATCTCGAAGGTCTTGTCGTGGCTGCCGTACTCCTCTGCGGCCTGGGCCATGAGGCCGACGTTCGGCACCGTGCCCATGGTGGTGGGGTCGAAGGCACCATTGGCACGGCAATCGTCGATGACAACCTGGTAGATGCCGGCGTAGGAGCTGTCCGGGAGAACTGCCAGAGTGTCGGCTTCCTTGCCGTCCGGTCCCCACATGTGGCCGGAGCTGCGGATCATGGCCGGCATCGAGGCGTCCACGATGATGTCGCTCGGGACGTGCAGGCTGGTGATGCCCTTATCAGAATCGACCATGGCCAGCGCCGGGCCTTCTTCCAGGCCCTTCTTGATCGCGGCCTGGACGCCCTCGCGGACGTCCTCCGGAAGGTCTTCAAGCCCGTTGAGGATCGCGGCAAGTCCGTTGTTGGGGCTGATGCCGGCGGCGGCGAGCTGCTTGCCGTAGGTGTCGAACAGTT
This sequence comes from Arthrobacter sp. Bi83, assembly GCF_918698095.1. Classification (GTDB taxonomy): domain Bacteria; phylum Actinomycetota; class Actinomycetes; order Actinomycetales; family Micrococcaceae; genus Arthrobacter. Next base: position 32,087 of record NZ_CAKKLY010000003.1, on the reverse strand, counting down.
CGGAGAAGTAGGCCTTGACCACGTGGCCGAAGATGATGGGGTCCGAGACCTTCATCATGGTGGCCTTCAGGTGTGCCGAGAAGAGCACGCCTTCTTCCTTGGCGCGCACCACCTGGGCCGCGAGGAACTCGTCGAGGGCCGCGGCGCGCATCACGGTGCCGTCGATCACTTCGCCGGCGAGGACGGGGAACGCCTTCTTGAGGACCTTGACCGTGCCGTCTTCGCGGACCAGCTGGATCTCGATGGTGCCGTCAGCCGGGATCACCACGGTCTTTTCGTTGGAACGGAAGTCATTTTCTTCCATGTGCGCAACGTTGGTTTTCGACTCGGAAGACCATGCGCCCATGGAGTGTGGGTTCTGGCGGGCGTAGTTTTTCACGGACAGCGGAGCGCGGCGGTCGGAGTTGCCCTCGCGCAGGACCGGGTTCACGGCGGAGCCCTTGATCTTGTCGTAGCGGGAGCGGATGACGGTCTCTTCATCGGAGGACGGGTTGTCCGGGTAGTCCGGCAGGTTGTAGCCCTTGGCCTGCAGCTCTGCGATGGCGGCCTTCAGCTGCGGCACGGAGGCGCTGATGTTGGGAAGTTTGATGATGTTGGCTTCCGGCTTCTTCGCCAGGCCCCCGAGCTCAGCCAGGGCGTCGCCGATCTGCTGCTCTTCGGTGAGGTAGTCGCCAAAGACAGCGATGATGCGGCCGGCCAGCGAAATGTCGCGGGTCTCCACCTGCACACCTGCCGTGGAAGCGAAAGCCTCAACGATCGGCAGGAACGAATATGTAGCCAACATCGGCGCTTCGTCGGTGTGGGTATAGATAATTTTGGCCATGCTCGGGCGTCTCCCTGGAGGTCGGCTTGTATATGGAATCCGGTCTATTTCACCAACCTTTAACTTACCCGAGGACGCCGCGTTGAACCCCACCCGAGCGGCCGGATCCCGTTCCGTGACCTCACGCCACGCCCCCAAGGTGACCAATCCCATTGTCCCCAGCCCGGCGGACCTTTATCTTTAGGTCATGGAAGAAAACCGCTTAGGCGGCTGAACGTCATTCAGTAACCCCTTGCGGCAGGGGCAGAGCGCATTACCCCTACCTGGAATACATAACTTGAAATGTCTATCTACAGAGCTTGTCATACCCGGGTAGGTTCAATCCGTCACTCGGCGGGCAGCACCATCGCCCGCCCCACCCCGATCGGTAGGACCACAATGACGAGCACAAAGTCTCTGGCCACTAGCCTCATAAGCCTTTCAGCAGGCTTGCTGCTGGCGCTGTCCGCAGCTGGCGGCGCAACGGCCTCTCCTTCAAAGTCGCAGGATTCGGGCCAGCCGCAGGTCGCCACCTCCACCGTCGCGAGTGCAACCACCACCGTCTCGGGTGCAACCACGGCAGGTTATTGGACGCCCGAGCGCATGCGCGCCGCCATTCCCGGCGATGTGCTGGCTGACCGGGCGGTTGCCCGGCAAAACTCCAAAGGCACCAATTCCGGCCCCAGCGTGGAGGAGAAGGGTTCCAGCACCAAAATCGCCGGCACGTCCGGAAAGGCCAGCAAGACAACCGCACTGCACAAGGATGAGCTTCCGGTAAACCACATCGGGAAGGTGTTCTTCACCCTCGGGGGCGCCAACTTCGTGTGCTCCGGGAACTCCGTGGTTTCGACCAACAAGAGCACCGTCTCCACGGCCGGACACTGCGTGAATGAGGGCCCGGGCGCCTTCGCCACCAACTTTGTCTTCGTTCCGCAGTACAAGGACGGTGCGGCACCCCTCGGCAAATGGCCGGCCAAGGCGCTGTTTGCGCCGAAGCAATGGAGCGGCGACGGAAACATGCAGTATGACACCGGCTTCGCGGTCGTTTCCCAACTCAACGGCCAGAACCTTGCCGACGTCGCAGGCGCCTCGGGTGTCGCTTTCAACCAGGCACGCGGACTGAATTACAAGTCGTATGGTTACCCGGCCGCCGCACCGTTTACCGGCCAGACCCTTGTGAGCTGCACCGGCAAGTCAGCCAATGACGTCATCAACCCCCAGTTCGACACCCAAGGCATTCCTTGCGACATGACCGGCGGTTCCTCGGGCGGGCCATGGTTCATGGGCTCGGACGCTACGGCGTTCCAGAACTCCATCAACAGCTATGGCTATGGCACGCGCTCCACAACGATGTTCGGTCCTTACTGGGGCGACACAATCCAGCAGGCCTACAAGAGTGCATCGGCCACCAAGTAAGGACGGTCCGCGACCCGACGAGGAGGACCCGGTAAGCCGCTCCGACGCCAGCCAGACCCCGGAAGAAATTCTGGAGTACTGGACGCCGGAGCGGATGGCGGAAGCGAAACCGCGTGAGGTCCGGCTCCCGGACCCTCAAGGCCGACCGGACCCTCAAGGGGAACCCGGCCCACAAAGTGAACCAGGCCTCCAAGGTGAAGCAGGACCGTCACCTGAGGACGGCTGAATCAAGTTAAAGCCCGACGGCGGTTGTCCCCATAAGGGGGCAACCGCCGTCGACGTTTCACCGCGTTCTAGTGGAAACTGCGCGCTAGTGGAAGAAGTGGCGCGCGCCCGTGAAGTACATCGTGATGCCTGCCGCGTTGGCTGCCGCGATGACCTCATCGTCCCGGACGGAACCGCCGGGCTGGACCACGGCGCGGACGCCGGCGTCGACCAGGATCTGCAGGCCGTCGGCGAACGGGAAGAACGCGTCCGAGGCAGCCACGGCGCCGCGGGCACGCTCCGGCGCCCCGCTCGCGTCGCCGCCGGCGGCGCCGCCGGCGGCGTCGACGTCGGACGTCACGGTGACGCCCAGGCTGTTGGCGCGCTCAACGGCAAGCTTGCAGGAGTCCAGGCGGTTGACCTGGCCCATGCCGATGCCCACGGCAGCGCCGTCAGCGGCGAGCAGGATGGCATTGGACTTGGCTGCCCGGCAGGCGGTCCAGGCGAAGGCGAGGTCGGCCAGCGTGGCCTCGTCCGCAGCTTCACCGGCGGCGAGGGTCCAGTTGGCGGGGTTGTCGCCTTCGGCGTCCACCTTGTCGGAGACCTGGACCAGAACGCCGCCGGAGACTTGGCGGATTTCTGCCGGGTAGCGGCCGTAGCCCTCCGGGAGGGACAGGAGGCGGATGTTCTTCTTCTTGGAGAGGATCTCGACGGCTTCGGGCTCGAAGCCGGGGGCGATGACCACTTCGGTGAAGATGCCGGCCACGGTGCGGGCCATGCCGGCAGTGACTGTGCGGTTGGCTGCGATTACGCCGCCGAAGGCGGAGACAGGGTCGCAGGCGTGCGCCTTGGCGTGGGCGTCCGCGATCGGGTCTTCGGCTGAGTCCGAACCGACGGCCACACCGCACGGGTTGGCGTGCTTGATGATGGCGACGGCGGGCTCGGTGAAGTCGTAGGCTGCGCGCAGGGCGGCGTCGGCATCCACGAAGTTGTTGTAGCTCATGGCCTTGCCGTGCAGCTGGTCGGCCTGGGCGATGCCGGCGGGGGCTGCCCTGTCCACGTACAGGGCGGCCTGCTGGTGCGGGTTTTCGCCGTAGCGGAGAACTTCGGAGCGTTCCAGCGCAAGGCCGGCGTAGGCCGGCCAGTCAATGATGCCGTCGCCGTCTTCGTCCAGGAACTGGCTCGCCGTCCAGGTGGCCACGGCGTTGTCGTAGGTGGCGGTGTGCGCGAAGGCCTTGGCGGCCAGCCGGCGCCGGGTCTTCAGGTCGAAGCCGCCTTCACCGGCGGCGCGGACAACCTCACCGTAGAACGTGGGATCAACCACAATCGCGACGGCGGCGTGGTTCTTCGCGGCGGATCGCACCATCGCGGGGCCACCGATATCGATCTGCTCCACCACGTCGTCCTGGGCGGCGCCGGACTTGACGGTCTCAACGAACGGGTAAAGGTTCACCACCACGAGGTCGAAGGTTTCGATCTCCATGTTGGCGAGGGTATCCATGTGGGCCGGAACGCGGCGGTCGGCCAGGATGCCGCCGTGCACGCGCGGATGGAGGGTCTTGACGCGGCCATCCAGCATTTCCGGAGAGCCGGTGACTTCCTCGACTTCCTGGACCGGGATGCCGGCCGCGGCGATCTTCTTGGCCGTGGAGCCGGTCGAGACGATCTTGACGCCTGCTGCGTGCAGGCCCTTGGCCAGCTCCTCCAGACCGGTCTTGTCGTAAACCGAGATCAGGGCTCGGCGGATGGGAACACGGTCTAGCTGCGTGAAGCTCACAAAGGTCTCCGTCTTTTTACGCGGTTGTTGCCGCGGTTGGTGGGGATAGGGCCAGTTTATCGCGTTGCCGGACGTGTCCTTCCTGCCCGCCCGAGTGTGAAGGCCGCGCACTTCCGGAGCGCCGCAACGTAAGGTTTTAACAGGAGGCCGAGATGAACACTTACACCACTGTGCCCAGCGGCGAACAGGTGGTCCAGGAACTGCCGTGGCGCTGGAAGGTGCAGGGCCGGATTTTCGTGATCGGCGGCCTTGGATTCATGTTTGATGCCTGGGACGTGACGCTGAACGGCATCCTGATTCCGCTGCTGTCCACCCACTGGCAGCTCACCCCCGGCGAGGCCGGCTGGATCGGCACGGCCAACCTGATCGGCATGGCGCTCGGTGCGTTTATCTGGGGCACCATCGCCGACACCATCGGGCGCAAGAAGGCCTTCACGGCCACGCTGCTGATCTTCTCGCTGTTCACCGTTTTCGGGGCGTTCTCCCCCGACTTTGTCTGGTTTTGCGTCTTCCGCTTCATGGCCGGATTCGGTCTGGGCGGCTGTATCCCCGTGGACTACGCGCTCGTGGGCGAGTTCACTCCGCGCCGGCAGCGCGGCAGGGTCCTCACCGCCATGGACGGGTGGTGGCCCGTGGGAGCCGCGCTGTGCGGCTTCGTTTCGGCGGGGCTGGTGGCGGCCTTCGCGGACTGGCGACTGACCATGCTGGTGATGGTGCTGCCGGCCCTGCTGGTTTTCTGGATCCGCCGCAGCGTCCCCGAATCGCCCTTGTTCCTCATCCGCAAGGGCCGCCGTGAGGAAGCCGCCAAGGTCATCGACGATCTGGTCCTGGCCACCGGCGCGGAGCCTCGCGCCTACAGCCTGCCCGATCCCGGGGCCGTCCCGCGCCTTTCGGCCGGCAGCGCCTGGCAGCAGCTGCGCGGCGTCTGGCAGTTCAACTGGAAAATCACCGCCACCGCCTGGGCCCTGTTCTTCAGCATCCTGCTGGTCTACTACCTGTCCCTGACCTGGATGCCCCGGATTCTGATCGGCGCTGGGTTCGCCGAGTACAAGGCGTTCCTTACGACGGCGGGGATGGCCGCCGTCGGACTTCTTGGCGTGGTGGCAGCGGCGCTGCTGGTGGAGCGGATAGGCCGCAAGTGGCTGCTGGCCGTCACTGGACCGCTGTCCGCCCTGGCACTGGTGATCGTGGCCTTTGTGGTGGACATTCCGACGGCGGCCGTGGTCTGGCTGCTGGTGTTCGGCTTCGTGGTGCAGGTGGCCATTCCGGTGCTCTACACCTACGTCTCCGAGCTGTACCCCACGGAGCTGCGCGGCACCGGCTTCGGCTGGGCGTCCACGTTCTCGCGGCTGGGCGCGGGCTTCGGCCCGCTGATCTTCGCGAACTACTTCTGGCCCGAGCTGGGTCTGGCCACATCGTTCGCCCTCGCCGGCGGCCTGGTGGTGCTGGCCGTGCTGTGGATGATGTTCTTCTCCCCCGAAACCAGGCAGCGCCGCCTCGAATAGCGCTTCGAGCTAGTTCGGAGTGTGCGCCGCGGCCAGCTCGGCGAGGGTGGACACCAGAAGCCGGCGTTCCACCACCTTGATGCGTTCATGCAGGGTGTCTTCGGTGTCGCCTTGCTCGATGGCCACGGCTTCCTGGGCGATGATGGGCCCCGTGTCCACGCCCGCGTCAGCCCAGTGAACGGTGCAGCCCGTCACCTTCACGCCGTAGGCCATGGCATCCCGCACACCGTGGGCGCCCGGGAAGGACGGCAGCAGGGCGGGGTGCGTGTTGAGGTATTTCCCGTCGAACGCGTCGATGAATTCCGGGCTCACGATCCGCATGAAACCGGAGGAAACCACAACGTCCGGCTGGTACGCCTCCACGGCTTCCGTTAGGGCGGCGTTCCAGGCGGCACGGTCCGCGTAGGCCTTGAAGTCCACCACGAACGTGTCGATCCCGGCGTCGGCCGAGCGCTCCACCCCGAACGTTCCCGGCCGGTCCGCCCCCACCGCGGCGATCTCCACGTCCAGCTCCCCCGCTTGCACTGCGTCGATGACAGCCTGGAGGTTGGAGCCGGTTCCGGAGACGAGGACTACGATGCGCATTGCTCCAGCTTATGCGGCTGCTCGCGTAGGCTGGAAAACATGAACCCCACCCCCGGCCCGAACGGCTCACAGCGGACAAGGCATCCGCTCAGCGAGGACGCAAAGTCCTCGCTGCTGAAGACGCACACCCTCTTTCGCATGTTCATCGTGGCGGTGCTGGGCTCGTTCTTCGTCTTCCAGCTGGACGTCGGCTACCTGTGGCTGGCGTCAATCCTGACCGTGGCCGGGATCATCCTGGGAATCATGGTGCTCATCCGTGCCGTCAGGCTCAAGGAATCCAGGCTGGTGCTCTTCGGAACCATCTCGGGCCTGGTGGTGTCCGCCGTGATGGTGCTGCTGGTGCTGGCCTCCGCCTTGTTCTTCAACCAGGTGCGTGACTACCAGCAGTGCGCCCGCCACGCCCTGACCAGCCAGGCGAGCAACGACTGCCGCGCCCAGCTTGAGAACTCGATGCCCGGCCAGTTCCGCTGACCGTACGGGCTACTTGCCCGGTGCCGTCCCGAGGTCGGCTTCCCGCAGTTGCTGGCGGCGTTCCAGCCACGGCCCGGCTGCGTAACCGACGACGACGCCGATGCCCGCTTCCGCTGCCACCCAGACTGCCGTCCACAAGGGGTCGGGACCGATCTCCGTGAGCCGGCCGATTCCGGCCGAGCCGCCCGCGATCCACGCCAGGACGCCGGCCAGCAGGCCGGCGGCGACGCCTATGATGATGCCGAGGAACAGCGTGGAGGCTGCGGCCGTGAACCAGCGGACGCGGACCTTGATGGACAGCCACTCGTCGAGGTGGTTCTCGCCTTCACGCAGGAACCACCAGCCGGCCAGGACACCGGCGAGTACCGGCACCACCAGCGCCACGAGGCCGTAATCCAGCGGTCCGGCGGGAATTGCTGCAAGCACGGGTACTGATGGAAGCGGCCCGGCTGCGGTGCCCAGCGGGCCCACCTGTGAACCAGCACCGAGGGCGAAGCCCGAGCCGGACACCCAGGCGAGCGCGAAGACGGCAAGGTTGGGAATGAAGCCGAGCTGCGCGATGGTGAGGACCGCGCCTCCCATGGCCCCGGCGTTGAGCCCTTCATATACAGCCACCACCAGGTTCCAGTGGATGACGAGATCCACCGCCAGCAGGGCCGCCGACAGGGCGAGCGCCGCCATGATGGCCAAGAACCCGGCCTTCGCGGCAGAGGCCAAGTACGATCCCGCCCAGCGTGAATGCTGGCTGGTCCGGGCGATCCAGTCAACGGCGTCGACGCCGATCAGGCGGCTCCACGAGCCAGCCTCGCGCCGCGCACCGATCACCATGCCCAGGGCAAAGGGAACCAGCGGCAGTAGCGCGGCCCACCAGAGGAAGACCCCAACGTCGTCCGTGCGGCAGACAAATCCCGTGGCCACACCGAAGGCAGAATAAACGAGCCAGGACCCCAGCAGCGCCTGCCAGAGCTGGTCAGTATAGGAGGCCCGGGCCAGGCGCCGGCCCGCCCGCCAGGCCAGCAGGAACGGTATCAGCGTCAGGCCCAGGGGAATCAGCGAGAGCGTGCCCGTTTCCGGCCGTGCCGCAGCCCCCTCGGCGACGATGGTCAGGTACAGGGGCACCCCGTGAATGACCAGCCAGGCCTGGCCGGCAAGCCGCGCCAATACGTCGACGTGTGTGTCCTGGAAACCGGACGTTGCCCACACGGCCACGATAGGGGCGACGACCACCAGCGCGGAAATTATCGCCGCCTGGGCCGACTCCAGCCCGCCCTGCAGCCACAAGGGCATGGGAAGGCCACGGTCTCCGGTCTGATCAGCGCGCAGTTTCATCGTGTCCCATCGTGCCACGGGCGGCCTGGCTCTCCTGTTTTCGACAGGCTCAATGCCGGCAGAAGACAGGCCGGAGTGAATCCGGGCAGGCTTCTATGCAGGCAACGCCCAGCGCTTTTTCGGGCGTACCGACGTAAAATTACTGTGTCCGCAATCAGTGGTTGGAGGCAGAAAATGACTACCGCATCCCCACATGCACACGGCGTTCACTTTGGTCGGACAGATGTCCAGAACGTTGGCATGGGTGTTGGTATTGTCGCGTTGGTGGTTGGTGTCCTGGGGTTCATCCCTGGTATTACCGCACGTTATGGCGAAATGATGTTCCTTGGGCCTGATTCGCACGCCATGTTCCTAGGCCTGTTCCAGGTATCCATGCTGCTCAACATTGTGCAGCTGGTCATCGGCGGAACCGGCTGGGCCATGTCACGCAATGAAATGGGTGCGCGCAGGTTCCTCATGGGCGCCGGGGCGCTGTACATCATCCTCAGCATCTACGGGCTCAGTGTCGGCGTGGATTCGGCGGCCAATTTCCTGTCGCTGAACATGACGGACAGCTGGACCCTCCTGGTGGTGGGTGTACTGATGATTGCCGCCGGCTGGATGTTCTCGCGGCATCTGGCCGAGGACAGGAAATAACCCGGAACGCGAACGCCCGGGAACTAGGAGCCGCGAATGAGTAGATATCTAATCTGAGTATTCGTACTACCGGTTGGTGCAGGTGCCACACGAAAGTCCGTGGGCAGCTGCACCAACTTTGTGTCCGGGCTCTGTGAGCTGAACCGGACCTCGTGGCGGAGCGTCGTGAGACCCGCGCCGGGTCCGGCGGTTCGACGGCGTCCCTTGCGTTTAGAAGCGGATCAGGGAGTACGGCAGGCTCGGCAGATTGCCCGCCGTCCAGGGCCGTTGAGGCGGTTCGGACGGGACATTGCCGCGACCGTCGCGCAACACCACCACGACCGTGCCGATGATTGCCAGCGCTGCAATTACGGCAAGGATTACCAGGACGACGACGATCGATCCAGACATCACTCCAACACCTCTGACATCAATTTTACGGCGGAACGGGCATTGCCATCAGGGTTGTTCTGCCCGCCAGCCTGCCGATAGTATGCAGGCGAATATTTTGACTCTGGACGGAACCGGCGCCCGGGCATATGCTGATCTCCCATTGCCTCTGGGGGGTGAATCGGAATGGGCAGCAGCCTGCGTCTTCTTTGCGCCATATCGTTGCGCGCGCTCCTGCTGCCCGCAGTGATCGCGCTGGCTTGGCTCATCTGGGGTGCAGGAACGGCGACGGCATCGTCTCCGGACACCGGAGCGCTCAGTTCAGAGTCGCTGAATTCCGGATCATTACTCGCCAAGCCCCTCAGGTCCGGCCCGGCCGGTGACGCAGCGATCTCAGCGGTGACCGACTCTGCCGAGGCCGTCATCGGGAAGGCATCGGGGGCGGTTTCCACCGTGACCCGGACGGCCGCGCCGGTGCTGTCCGAGGTCGACAAGGTTGTTGGCACCGTAAATGATGCCCTTGCCTCAGTGGATCCGCGGCTGCCACGGATCCCGGTTCCGGGCGTCACCGTACCGGTAGTCCAGGTGCCGGGCGTCACCATTCCTGAGGTCCCCGTTCCGGGCGTCACCATTCCTGAGGTCCCCGTTCCGGGCGTCACCATTCCTGGGGTCCAGGTCCCGTCTGTGGACGTTCCTACCGTTCCCACACCGCTCCCCTCGGAGCCGCGGCCGGTTCCCGCTCCCCACGCCGAACGCCCGGCGGCGGCGGTTCCTTCGCCGTCAATTGGTGAACCCAAAGCTCCGGCGGCTTCCGTGGTTGAGGCACCGTCCACGACGGGAAGCGTATCCGTCGCAAAGAACGCCGCACCGGCATCACCCGGAGCCAACTTTGCGGACTCCGATTCACGCGGCCAGACGCTGGCGCAGCTTGCCATGACGTCCTCGGGACGCCCCCTGGCGGCAGTCACACTCCATGCGCGACCGCTCGTGCACACCCCGCTCGCCCCGGAGCACGCCTACCTCGCCGCGACACAGGGCGAGTCCGGTTCCTCGCTCTCGGGCTCTGACGGCCCCGGCGGGCAGGCTGCAGATGTCACAGGGGCGTGGCGCAACTTCTCCCGGGACCTCGGGGCGCGCGTCCTCGACGCCGCCACTGCCCTTCCTTCCAGTCCGGCATTCGATCCGGGGTCTTCCCCCGACTGAACAGGTCAACTCTGCCTTCATCACGGCAGAAACGACCACCTGCGCCACCGGCGTACGGATCCCAAAGTTCAGTCAAGGAGAACATGTCATGTCTACCCACGCCTCGATGCTCGCTGCCTCCCGTTGCCCCCTGCCCTCGTCCGGAAGCGCGCACAGCCACTCCGGTCCTTCCCGCGCCGGCATCGGCAACTGGCCCGACCCCATGCGCGGACGCATCGGCAATTGGCCCGACCCGATGGCCGGTTTCATCGGCAATTGGCCGGACCCGATGGCCAAGGGCAGCCTCGCTGCCGGGTCTTGAAAACACGAGAAGAAAGCAGTAAAAAGCACTGCCCCCGCTCCACCAGGCGGTGGCGCGAGGGCAGCGCTTATTCGCATTCAGTTTTCCGGACTGCTTTCCGGCGGCCCCGCCTTCTCTGCGGTCTCAGCCACTGATTCATCTGGGCGCACTTCGTCCGGTTCTGTTTTCTCCGAACGGACTGCCTCCGCCTTGGGCGGACCGGGAAAGTAGCTGATGACCCGCGAGAGCTCCCGGCTGAGCACAGTGCCGCCAACCATGTCCGGAGGCAGGGCCTCCTTCTCCACCCTCCGGGCTGCCGCCAGAGCCTGCAGCCCGGCTTCCGTTATCGCCACCTCGTTGCTGCGCCGGTCCGTGGAACTGGACCGGCGGGAAACAAGCCCGGCTCCCTCAAGCCGCGCGAGCACCCTGCCCAGCGATTGGCTGCGAACTTTGATGTCGGCGGCAAGCCGCTCCTGGTTGAGCGGCCCGGCCGCGAGGCCTTGAAGGGCGATGACGGCCGCATGGGTGAGGCCCAGGTCAGCAAGGGCCTGATCCTGTCGGCGCTGGATGAGCCGGGCGGCCATGGACAGCAAGTGATGGGGCCCCCACGGCTCGGCGTCAGCATTCGGGACCATCGGTTCCGTCCTTCCTTCTCGAGCCTGAGTTGGTCAGGAGCAATGCCCCGGCCGCCGCGACCACGGGGGCCGGGACCGCCCGGCCCCCGTGCTTTGCGTGTCAGCGACGGGTGTCGTCAACGCCGTCGGTCTCAATGCGCTCCTTGCGGACTTCCTCATCAACTGTGACCTCGTCCGTGACGGTTTCGGTGTCCAGGCGGACCCGTTCCACGGGCACAGTCTCCTTGTCCACGACCGGCCGTTCTTCGTGGAGGATGACCTCGTGTTCCTCTTCGCTGAGGTCCGGGCCGCCCATTGCGGCACCTGCGTTTCCATCCGTGATGGGTTCGCGTTCCACCCGTACTTCCTCACGACGCACCGGTACCGTCTGCGTGACATTTTCCGTCGTCACGTACTTGCGCAGCCGCGCCCGGCCGGTGGCCTGCCTCTCGGTGCCCACGTTGAGGCGCTCCTCGGAACGAGTCATGGCGTCGTCCGTGGTGGGGACCGAAGTGTCCCGGCCCACCGTGCCTGATTCGTCCGCTGCGTTGTAGGTGCCGCCACTTGCAGCAAAGCCGGCGTCGCGCTCTGTGTTCGAGTACCGCTCCGTGTTCGAGTACCGCTCTGTGTTCGAGGACTCGGTGTCGCGGTCGATGACACCGCCAGTGCCCCGACCTGATGTGGCGTCCGTGCCGGATGTGACCTCCGGGTAGGTCCCGCCGCCGCTGAGCTGATAGTGGTCGTACAGACGTTCCTCCTCCGAAGGCTCAAGGTGGCCGTCTGTGTCCACCCGCGGCGCGTCCTTGACCTGTTCCTTCGAGTAAGGGACCACGATGTTGTCGCCATCGATGCGGGCGCCTTCAAGGGGAACGAAGGACTCGGAAGTCCCGAAGAGGCCCGTCCGCACCGTCACCCATGTGGGCTGGCCGTTGTCGTCATCCGCGTAGATCTGGCCGATAGAGCCAATCTTGCCCCCGTCAGTGGAGAGGATGTCTCCATCCCGCTGGAGCAGGTCGTCGATATGTTCCTTGGTGAGCATTCTTGTCTCCTTGGATCTTGACTATTGGTGCAACTGGCTTGCTGGCTGTACGCCCTGGTGTTGCGGGCGCTTTGCCGGTGCGGCCCGGCGGCAGGGATACCTCTGGCTGAGGAAACCGGCGGTCCGCTGGAGAGATTTCTGAAGGTCAACCTCGCATCTACACCCTAAGCATGCTTACTATCGTATTGGCAAGCCTGCTTAGCATTTTAATGTTTTCGGAAGGCCGGCAAGCAAGGAGGCGCCGGCCCTGGTGACGCGGCCCCGGCACTTCATGAAAGCGGCAGCAATCCCGAAAATCTCCATCGCAAGTCAAGAAAAAAGACAAGGGTGCTTACTATTTATTAGTAAACATGCTTACCATTGCATGCCAGCAACGCTGGTTCTAAACAGCAGCTGACCCTTTCGGAAAGAGAGAGCGAAGATGACAGAGAACCAATGGCCGCAGGACGGGAGCCTCACGGTTCCCCCGGCTACACCGAACTCACCGGCTTACGGCTCGGGCGTCTCCTCCGGGAGCCCGGCGTCAGCCTCGAAGACCGACACGGCGAAGGAAGAAGCCGCCAATGTGGCTGGCCAGGCCGCCGGCGCCGCCCAGAATGTGGCAGGCACCGCCAAGGCCGAGGCCGCAAATGTGGCTTCCGAAGTGAAGACCAATGCCAAGGATCTCCTGCACCAGGCGAAGTCCGATCTGACAAGCCAGGCCGGCACCCAGCAGCAGAAGGTAGCCGAGGGACTTCGGTCCATTTCCGGCGAACTGCACACCATGGCCAACGCCTCGGATCAGCCCGGCGTCGCCTCGGACCTCGTCCGCCAGGCCGCAGAGCGCTCACAGTCCGTAGCATCGTGGCTGGACAACAGGGATCCGGGGTCCCTGCTGGACGAAGTGAAGTCCTTTGCCCGCCAGCGCCCGGGCACCTTCCTGCTCCTCGCTGCCGGCGCAGGCGTCCTTGCGGGCCGGCTGGGCAGGAGCCTGCAGGCCGGGGCCCCCGCCGCTACCCCGGCAACCGGCACCGCCGTTCCGCCCCAGCCGGTTCAGCCGCCCGTCACGGAAACCGCAGTCGGAGCCGGCATAGGTGAGCCGTTCTACGACGAATCCGCACTCGGTGAGCCCGCCTTCGGCGAGCCGGCCTACGGGGAGCAGACCTATGGCACCCCCGCGTACGGCGAACCGGCCGCCGGGGAGCCCGCTTTCGGCGAGCCTGCTTTCGGGGAGCCCGCTCGGCCCGGCATGGCAGGTCCGGCTTCGGCGCAGACCCTTCCGGGAGGTTCCCCGGCAGGAGTTCCGCTGCGTGACGTCGATGACCCCTTTGCCGAAGGCGAAGGACGCCACCTGTGAGCAGCCAAATACCGGAGACCCACTCCACTGCCGCGCACGCCAAGGCGGATTCGACGTCCCTGGGAGATCTCCTGGGTGAAGTCACCCGGGACCTGTCCACACTGATCAGGCAGGAAATAGAACTCGCCAAGGCCGAACTGAAGCAGTCCGGCACCCGGGCCGGCAAGGGCGGCGGCATGCTCGCCGGCGCCGGCGTGGCCGGGCACTTCGTGCTCCTGTTCCTGTCCATCGCCCTCTGGTACGCCCTCGGTGAACTGATGGGCCTCGGCTGGTCCGCCGTCGTCGTTGCAGTCATCTGGGGCATCATCGCCGCGGTCCTCGCATCGGTAGGACGCAAGGAACTCAAGGCCATCAAGGGCATGCCCCAGACCGTTGAGACCGTCCAGGAAATCCCGCCCACCCTGAAACCCAATGGAGACCACCGATGAGTGAAAACCCGGACGCCATCCGCGCCGACATCGAAACGACCCGCGCACGCCTCGGCACCAACGTGGACGCGGTCGCCGACAAAGTATCACCGTCCAACATCGTCCACAGGCAGACTGACAAGGTCAAGGACGCCGTCTTTGGAGTGAAGGAGAAAGTCATGGGAGCTGCGGACCACGCCTCAGGCAACGTCCATTCGGTCTCGGGCACCGCCGGATCCGCAATCGGCGACGCCGGCGCGGCCATCAGCGACGCCCCGCACAAGGCAGCGGTGAAGACGCAGGGCAACCCGCTGGCAGCCGGGCTGATCGCGTTCGGTGCGGGCCTGCTTGTCTCGGCCCTTATCCCGCCGAGCGAGAAGGAACGGGAGGCTGCCGACGCCCTGAAGACCGCAGCGGAACCGGTCACCACCCAGCTGACCGAGGCCGCCAAGGACATGGCCCAGGGCTTGAAGGAACCGGCCCAGGAAGCCATGGAGAACGTCAGGGCGACCGCTACCGACGCTGCTGACCACGTCAAGGGAGAGGGCCAGGCGGCAGTCTCAGACGTCAAGTCCAGCGCCACGGATGCGAAGGACCACGTGCAGAACACCTAAGGTCCAACTCCTTAGGACCTGAAGCACGACGACGGCCGCCTCACCTTCGGGTGGGGCGGCCGTTTCACGTGCCGGGACTTCCGCCAGGACCGCAGCGGACGCATTCCAAGCGGATGACGGCCTCCTGCGTCGCTGCCCGATTCTTAGAGGCCGTTGCGTTCGATGGCCTGGCCAATAATGCGGGCCCCTTCCGGGAAGGCACCCGGGTTGGGTCCGGCGTAGTTGAGTCGGATGAAGGGCCCCGCCGGTTCGGCCGGGAACCATTCGGTGCCGGCGGCGATGATGACTCCCGCACTCTCGCAATCGCGGGTGAGCTGTTCGAGGTCGGTCCCGTCCGGCAGGCGCGCCCAGAGGTTCAGACCCCCCTTGGGAACCTGCTCGATGTGCGCCTGCGGGGCGTGCTCGCGCATGCTGGTGACCAGCAGGTCCCGGCGAGACTCAAGCTGGTGGCGGAGGCCGCGCAGGTGCGTCTGCCACCCGGGCTGCGTCACGACGTCGAGCGCTGCCGCCTGAAGCAGGCCGCTGACGTACATCGATTCCGCCGCCCGGTCGGCCAGGATGCGTTCGCGCGCCGGGCCGCGGGCGATGACTGCGGCGACACGGATCGCCGGGGATACGCTCTTCGTCAGAGAGCGAAGGTAAACAACGTGGCCGGAGTCGTCGCGCGCTGCGATGGGCACGGGGGTCGTCGTGATGCCGAAGTCATGGGCCCAGTCGTCCTCCACAAGGAACGCACCGTTCTCGCGTACGACGTCCAGGACTTGTTCGCCCCGCCGGGCGGGCCATTGCGCCCCGGTGGGGTTCGCGTAGTTGGGCTGTGCGTAGAACACGCGAGCGCCGGTCTCGTCAAAGGCGCGGGCCAGTTCTTCCGGCTCCGGACCGTCGGGGCCGCTGGGCACCGGGACTACGCGCACACCGGCCTGCGCGGCGGCCAGGATGGCGCCCCAATACGAGGGCGATTCCAGCAGCAGCGGCTGCCCCGTGCCCACCAGTGCGCTGAAGATGGAGCTCAGCCCGCTTTGGCTTCCAGGGAGTACGACGACGTCGCTCGGGTTCGGCGGTGTGGTCCCCGCCGGCGTCGAGGTGCCGAGCTCGTGTGCGAACCAGGACTGAAGCTCCGGCAGGCCGGCGGCGGGCGGACGGGACAGGGCTGCATCGCCGCGGGCCGCGCGCACGAGGGCGGCGCGCACGAGCCGCTCCGGCAGGAGTTCGCGGTCCGGGTAACCGGAGTGGAAGGAGATCGCATCATTCGGCACGGTGCGCATGGTGCTGGAGGCCGGGGGCAGCGGTGCCAGAGGTGACCGCAGCGCCGCAGTCTGCCAGCCGTAGTCGGACGGGCGTGCGGTCCGGACAGCCCGCACAAAGGTCCCGACGCCCGGCCGGCTCTCGATCAGGCCCTGCGCCGTGAGGGTCTGCAGGGCCTTCTGCACCGTCACGGGGCTGGCCTGGTATTCGGCCACCAGTGACCGCGTGGACGGCAGTCTGGATCCCGGTGCGGCCTTGGCGATCCATTCCCGCAGTCGCGTCGCTATCCGGGAACTGCTATCGTTGTTCATGAGAGACAATAGTAGCGCTACTACGCTTATTCGGCCAGTGATATCGCCACGACAACCCACGGGTCTGTGGTGGGGCCTCATCGGAGTAGCGGCCTTCTCTTTCACCGTTCCCTTCACCCGGGTGGCTGTCGCTGGACTGTCGCCGTTGTTCATCGGGTCCGGCCGGGCGGTCGTAGCCGCGGTCTTGGCCGCCTTCGCCCTCGCACTCACTCGGCAGCGACTCCCACGCGGCATGCAGTGGGCCCGACTCGCGGTGGTGGCCGCCGGCGTCGTCGTCGGTTTTCCCCTGCTCACGTCCTTCGCGCTTGCCACCACCCCCGCCAGCCACGGCGCCGTGGTGATTGCTCTTCTCCCGGCCGCGACGGCCACGGCGGCGGTTCTCCGTGGGCGCGAGCGTCCACCGCTGGCGTTCTGGCTCATCGCCGGCGTGGGCGCGCTGGCGGCCATCGTCTTCGCTTCCATGCAGTCCGGCGGCCTCGGGCAGCTGCACTGGGCGGACGTGCTGCTCCTCGGTGCCGTGGTGGCTGCGGCCATCGGCTACGCCGAGGGCGGCCTGCTGGCCCGCGAGCTCGGCGCGTGGCAGACGGTGTCCTGGGCCCTCGTCCTCGCATCGCCGCTGATGGTGTTCCTCGGCGCCCTCTCCGTGGCTCAGCAGCCGCCTTCCGCTACCCCGGTCCAGTGGCTGGCCTTCGCCTACCTCGGCGTCGTGAGCATGTTCCTTGGCTTCTTCGCCTGGTACCGCGGCCTGGCCATCGGACCGATGGCCCAGGTCAGCCAGGTCCAACTCATCCAGCCGGTCCTGAGCATCTGCTGGGCCGGGCTCCTGCTGGGCGAGAGCCTGACCTGGACCACCATCATCGGCGGCCTCGCCGTCATCCTCTGTGCCGGCATCGCGATCCGCGAACGGCTCAACCCGCCGCGCCGCCCGGCACAGAATCCCTGACGATTCAGACCCAACAGATCCTTAATCCAACAAAGGAAGTCCCCATGTACGTCCCAACGCATTTCGCAGCCGGCCCCGACGCAATCCATGATCTACTCACGCGGCCCGCCGCTGCCAATCTGGTCACTATGACCTCGCAGGGCCTGCTCGCCACACTGCTGCCGTTCGTCTTTGAGCCCTCGATTGGTGAACACGGCGCGCTGCACGGGCACCTTGCACGAAACAACGCCCAGTGGTCCGAACCCGCGATCGGGGAGGCACTCGCAATCCTCCAGGGCGCGGACGCCTACATCTCGCCCTCCTGGTACCCATCGAAGGCCGAACACGGACGCGTCGTGCCAACCTGGAACTACTCCACCGCCCATGTGTACGGCAAGCTGGTTATCCACGACGACCCGGCCTGGCTCAGCCATCACGTGAGGCGGCTGACCGACCTCAACGAAGCCGAGGCCGAGCGGCCCTGGTCCGTGGACGACGCACCTGAGCGCTACGTGTCCGGCCAGCTGCGCGCCATCGTGGGCGTCGAACTGCTGATCACAAGGATCGACGCGAAGACCAAACTCAGCCAGAACCGGCCCGACGCCGACGTCGATGGCGTCGTGGCAGGACTTAGGGCCCGAGGCCAAGCTGCGAGCGCGGCCGATGTGGAACGGGCAAATTCAGCCCGGCCGTCAGTCCGTGATTAGGACGCAGGTCTCCGTCTCCCGGGCGGGGCTCCGGGCGGCGCCGGTTGAAGACCCGTCCCGCGGCCACGGATCCCCCGTAGTTGACGGACCAAGGGGCCTTAGTCCGGGCACGAGCATGCCGGGCAAAAACACTGGAAGAATGGACGTATGACAGCCATCCTCCTGGCGTGGGACCCGGACCGCAGGAACGGCTGGAACCATGCCGCCGCCGTCGAACTGGTCACGGAAACGGGCCAGTGCCTGGCCACGTGGAGCGTGGCTGGCCAAGCGGACATCCGTTCCGGCACGGAAGCCTGGCTATGGCTGCAGGCCCGAACCCGCAGCGGGCTCCTCGGCCACGGCACGGTGGTCTCGGAGGACCTGCCGGTTGAGACACCAGATGAGCCGCCCGTCCGGACCGGCGGCGGGGAGCCTGAACTGGCTGCCACCGCGATGCGGCAGATCCGGGTGGACTTTGACGCTCTGCTGCCCGTCGGCGACCAGGTGCCGCCCCATGTTCTCGCTGAAGCCCTGCCCGGTCTGAACTGGGACGGCCAGGACCTGCCGGACATCTTCCTCGACGTGCTCGACGCGGCGCGTATTCGGAACGTATGGAAGGAGTTCGGCCCGGCTCCTGCCTCGGACCCCACCCATCCCGTGCCCGGCACGTACCCTGAGAGCGCTGTCAGCCGGGTGCAGGTTAACCGGTACGAGCGCAGCCCTGACGCGCGGCGGATCTGTGTGGCGCACCATGGGGAAAACTGCGCCGCCTGCGGCTTTTCCTTCGAAGCTGCCTACGGCGAGGCTGGCAGGGGCTTCATCCAGGTCCACCACATCGTTCCGGCCTCCCAGGTCGGCGGCGAGTACCAGCTGGATCCGGTCGCGGATTTGGTGCCGCTGTGCCCGAATTGCCACGCCGTGGCGCATCTGGGGGTGGGCACGCCGCGCACCGTGGCCGAGCTGAGGCGGATCATGGCCGGGGCCGGTTACCTGGCCGGGCAAATGGTGGCCGCGG
Source organism: Arthrobacter sp. Bi83 (assembly GCF_918698095.1). Classification (GTDB taxonomy): domain Bacteria; phylum Actinomycetota; class Actinomycetes; order Actinomycetales; family Micrococcaceae; genus Arthrobacter. The sequence goes on along the minus strand of NZ_CAKKLY010000003.1, from coordinate 13,321 downwards.
AAGAGATTGAGGCCCAGCGGAACGCCCGGCTCATCCTGGAACAGCAGGAGTAGGCGCCGGTCGCCCCGGCCCCGGGGCCTCGCCGTCGTTCTGCAAGGGCCGGAAGACCCAAGTACCAAGGCGTCCTGAAGGTGTTCCGCAAATCGCTGGACTTCCGGATACCGGGCCGACAAGACTGTCTCTTAAGCAGGCAATCAGCTCCGCCGGCTCGACTCTTACCTTTTTCAATGACGTGAAAGGAAATACTCGTGGAGGCTCTGTCAGCTTTCTTCCCGCTAATATCGATCATCCTTGGGGTGCTGGTTGGCGTCGGCGCTATTTGGCTGGCCGTAAAACTGATGTGGAAGGTGGCCGAACCCAACGAGGCGCTCATCATTTCCGGCCTGACCCGCGGAACCCTTGAGAGCACGGACGGGATGGACTTCAAGATCGTTACCGGGAAAGGTGCGCTCGTGGTTCCGGGGCTGCAGACCGTCAGGGCCTTGTCCCTGACACTGAATGAAACCGAGCTCAAGGTTTCCTGTGTCACGTCCCAAGGCATCCAGGTCATTGTGGACGGTGTGGTCATTTACAAAATCGGCGATGCGCCCGCCTTCATTGCCAACGCGGCCAGAAGGTTTCTCGGCCAGCAGCCCAAAATGGAAAGCCAGGTCTACAACGTCTTCGAGGGCCATCTCAGGTCCATCATCGGCAGTATGACGGTGGAGGAAATCATCCGCGAGCGCGACAAGCTCGCGTCCCAGGTCCGCGGCGCCAGCGGCGTGGAAATGGAAAAGCTCGGCCTGGTGGTTGATTCGCTCCAGATAAAGGACCTGCAGGATCCCACGGGGTACATCCAAAATATCGCGAAGCCGCACATTGCACAGGTCAAAATGGAGGCCCGCATCGCCGAGGCCACCAGGAACCGGGAGGCGGCAGAGAAGGAAGCCGAAGCTGCGGCGCAGATCGCAGACGCCCAGAGCGTTTCGGCCATCAAGCAGTCCGTTGCCCAGGCCAATGCCGAACGTGCCAGGGCCAACGCGGCCCAGGCCGGACCGCTGGCGGACGCCACGGCGCGGCAGCAGGTGGTGGTCCAGGAGACCGAAGTGGCCAAGCTCGAGGCGGACCGCGAGGAACAGAAACTGCAGACCAGCATCCGCAAACCCGCGGACGCCAAGGCCTACGCCCAGCGCACCGAGGCGGAGGCTCAGAAGTCCGCTGACATCAGCGCCGCCGAAGCACGGGCCAAGCGGACCGAGCTCGAAGCGCAGGCCAACGCCCGGCGCGTGGAAGTCGAGGCGCAGGCCAACGCCACGGCCGCGGCTGCCATCGCGGGGGCCACCCGCGTGACAGGTGAAGCCGAAGCGGCCGCCACCAAAGCCCGCGGCGACGCAGCCGCGTCGGCAATCAAGGCCAAGGCCCTGGCGGAGGCGGACGGCATCAAGGCCCGCGGCGAGGCACTCGAAACCAACCAGGACGCCGTGATCGCCCAGCAGCTGGCGGAGAACATGCCGGCAATCGTGGCTGCCGCCGCAGAACCGTTCGGCCACGTCGGCCAGATGACGGTCCTTAACGGCGCGGACGGCGTCAACAGCATGCTCGGCGGCATCCTCTCCCAGGCCGGCACGTTCCTTCCCCGCCTTTCCTCGGCGCTCAAGAACGGTCAGGATCCTGCCAAGCATGCCCCGAAGCCTCCCAGTGCATAGGAATGTGGACCGGAGCCTCACCGGAAAGATCGGCAGGGTCACCGGGCGGATCGGGCCGGGCACCATCGGCGAAGTGATGCTTCCGTTCCGCGGCGGAACCAACGCCTTCCACGCGCACCCGTTCGATAAGACCAGCATCTTCCCGGTCGGTGACAAGGTCCTCGTCATTTACTTCGAGCCGCCGCAGACCGTGTATGTGGACGAGCTGCCGGACGTCCTGAGGTCCGACCCCGCCGTTTGAGCCCGTCGAAACCCTGGCCGTCGAAACCCGGTCTGCCGCCGGTTGAGCCCGTCGAAACCCCGGTCGCCCGCCGGTTGAGCCCGTCGAAACTCTGGCCCTCCTGTTAACCCAACCTTCCCCTTACCGTCACACCGCCTCCCCCGCAACGTCAGACGCCGGGCACACCGTGGAGGGGTGAGGATCGCAATAGTCGCTGAATCTTTCCTGCCGCTGATGAACGGGGTTACGCACTCCATCCTGCGGGTGCTGGAGCATCTGCAGGAGCGGGGAGACGAGGTGATGGTGATTGCGCCGTCGACGTCGGACACAGATGTTCTGGACGTTGTTTACGGCGCGTTTGTGCACCGGCTCCCCTCCGTCCCGCTGGCCGGGTACACGAATCTCCGAGTGGCGCTGGGCGGTGTGAACCGGGTCAAGAGAATCCTTGCCGATTACGCACCGGACGTGGTCCACCTGGCGTCACCGTTTGTACTCGGCTGGCGGGCAGCGCAGGCGGCGCAACAGCTCGGCATCCCGAGTGTGGCGATTTACCAGACCGAGGTTCCCAGCTACGCGGCGCGGTACGGGGTCCCCTTCCTCGAGAACTGGGCGTGGAACCGGGTGGAGAACATTCACCTGCTGGCCTCCCGGACGCTGGCGCCCTCCACTTTCGCGCTGAACCAGTTGCGCGGCCGCGGGATTCCGCGGGTGGACATGTGGCGGCGCGGTGTGGATACCGCGCGGTTCTCGCCAGAAAAGCGCGACGACGGCTGGCGGGCTTCCGTGGCTCCCGGCGGTGAACGGATCATCGGCTATGTGGGCAGGCTGGCCATCGAGAAGCAGGTGGAGGACCTGGCGGTGCTGGCCGACATCCCCGGCACCCGGCTGGTCGTTGTGGGTGACGGGCCGCAGCGTGCCGCCCTGGAAGAGGCTCTTCCCGGTGCCGTGTTCGCGGGGTTCCTCGGCGGCGAGGAGCTGGCCCGGGCGGTGGCATCCTTCGACCTGTTCGTGCATCCGGGCGAGTTCGAGACGTTCTGCCAGACCATCCAGGAGGCCATGGCATCGGGTGTGCCGGTGGTGGCCACAGGCCGCGGCGGGCCGCTGGATCTAGTGGAGAACTCCCGCACCGGGTGGCTGTACGAACCCGGCGATCTGGCCGGACTGCGCCGGCACGTCGTGGACCTGATGGGCGACGACGCCAAGCGCCGTGCGTTCGCGGCGGCGGCGCACGCTTCGGTCCAGGGCCGGACGTGGCCGGCGCTCAGCGCGGAACTGGTCCGGCATTACAAGGCAGTCATCGCCGGCACACCGGTTTCGACGGGCCCTACCAGCGAAATCTACAACCTCCCGCCGGTTGAGCGTCTCGATCCCGAGGCCCTCCGCACCAACCCCGCCCGCAGCACCGAAGGAGCCGCCCTGTGAAAATCTCCGTGATCGGCTGCGGCTACCTCGGCGCCGTGCACGCCGCCACTCTCGCCTCGATGGGCCACACCGTGGTGGGGATCGACGTCGACCCCGCCAAGGTGGACCATCTCGCCAGGGGCACCGCGCCCTTCTTCGAGCCTGGGCTGGACGAGCTCCTCAGCGACGGCCGCACCACCGGCCGGCTCACCTTCTCCACGGACTTCGCCGACGCCGCAGACGCCCGGGTCCACTTCCTCTGCGTGGGCACCCCGCAGTCCAAAACCTCCGACGGCGCCGACCTCAGCTACCTGGTCTCCGCCACCCGAACGCTCCTTCCGCACCTGGGCCGCGGTGCCGCCGTCGTCGGTAAATCGACCGTGCCCGTGGGCACCGTCGACATGCTCGGCAAGATGCTCGCCCGCCGGCCTGACGTCCTGCTCGGCTGGAACCCGGAGTTCCTGCGACAGGGAACCGCGGTAAAGGACACGCTGGTGCCGGACCGGCTCGTGTACGGCGTGGCGGGCGGCAAGGAATCCGCCTTCGCGCGAGGGAGCGGAATTGCGCGGGGTGTGACCGCCGTGCTGGATGCCGTCTACGAGCCGCTGCTGTGCGCTGGCATTCCGAGGCTGGTCTGCAACTTCGCCACGGCGGAACTGATCAAATCGGCGTCGAACGCGTACCTGGCCACGAAGGTCAGCTTCATCAACGCGATGTCCGAGTTGTGTGATGCCTCCGGCGCTGACGTGAGCGAGCTCAGCGAGGCGATGGGCCTTGATCCGCGTATCGGGAACCGGTATCTGCACGCGGGTCTGGGGTTCGGCGGCGGCTGTCTTCCGAAGGATATCCGTAGCCTCAAGACGCAGGCTTCTTCACTGGGCGTTGGTGCGGTGAGCGACTGGATGGGGCTGGTGGATTCCATCAACACTGGGCAGCGGAGCCGGACGGTGCACCTCGCCCGTGACCTCTGCGACGGGCACCTGGCCGGGCGGACGGTGACCGTGCTGGGCGCCGCGTTCAAGCCGGACACTGACGACATCCGCGACTCCCCCGCCCTGGACGTCGCCCTCCAACTCGCTGCGGCCGGGGCGCACGTGACGGTGACGGACCCCAAGGCCATCAACAACGCGTGGATGCGCTACCCGCAGCTGCGCTTCGAGTCAGCTCCTGGGCGGGCGCTGGAGGGTGCCGAACTGGTGCTGTTGCTGACCGAGTGGGACCAGTACCGCACCATGTCGCCGGCCCTCGTTGGGCAGCTGGTACGACGGCGGACGGTGCTGGACGCACGCAACGTGCTGGACGCTGCGGCTTGGGAAGCGGAAGGCTGGACAGTGCGCGGGCTGGGGACGAACGCCCGGCCGGTTGCGGCGCCGGTTTCGACAAGCTCAACCAGCGGCAGCCAGACCCGCTGATCGAGCCTGTCGAGATCAAGGGACAGCCGGTTTCGACAAGCTCAACCAGCGGCGGCCAGACCCGCTGATCGAGCCTGTCGAGATCAAGGGACAGCCGGTTTCGACAAGCTCAACCAGCGGCGGCCAGACCCGCTGATCGAGCCTGTCGAGATCAAGGGACAGCCGGTTTCGACAAGCTCAACCAGCGGCGGCCAGACCCGCTGATCGAGCCTGTCGAGATCAAGGGACAGCCGGTTTCGACAAGCTCAACCAGCGGCGGCCAGACCCGCTGATCGAGCCTGTCGAGATCAAGGGACAGCCGGTTTCGACAAGCTCAACCAGCGGCGTTGCTCATGCACCGGAGGTGCCCAGCACCGCCCACCCATAAGCCGGCAGACTCACAGCGTCCCTGCCTGGCTGTTTCTCGCCCCGGCCTGCCAGCAACCCTGTAGCCGGCTTGGGCACAGCCAGTCGGGCCGGTTCACCGGACAGGTTCAGGGCCACGACCAGGGCGCCGCCGTTGGCGCGGGCTTCGAAAACAAGGTGCTCGTTGCTGAGGGTCAGAACCTCGGTGTGCGCGCCGTGCAGCCACGGGTGGCGCCGGCGGAGGCTGATCAGTTCCTGGTGCACGTGGTAGACGGGCCGCCCCACCGTTGCCAGATCCGAGGGCGCGGCGGGGAAAGCCGGCCGGACGGCGTCGTCTCCCCCGGCTCTGTCCTCCTTGACGCCGCGGAATGCCTGCTCGTCGCCGTAGTAGATGGAAGGCGTTCCCCCGATTGTCAGGAGTACGGTGAGGGCGAGCGGCAGCAGGTCCGGATTCTCCAGCTTGCTCGCGATGCGGGTGACGTCGTGGTTCCCTACGAAGGTCAGGGGCACAAAGGTATCGAGGAACCTGTTGTGCCGTTCCAGTGCCGCCGCGAGCTCGTAAAAGTTACCGTCGTTGAGTGAGCTCCAGATGGCCTTCCAGAGTTCATACTGCGTGACCGAATCCAGGGTGCTCGCGCGCACTTCCGCCGCGTAGTCCCCGTGAATGTACTCGCCGAGGAAATACGCCTCCGGATACTCGCGCCGTACCTCCGCCAGGACAGGCTTCCAGAACGACGGCGGGACCGCGTACGCCGCGTCGAGGCGCCACCCGTCGGCGCCGCGGCCGAGCCAGTGCTTCATCACGTCCGTGACGAAGTGGGCGACCTCGGGTTCTTCGTGGTTCAGCGCCACTAGGTGATGGTGGCCCTCGAAGTCTTCGTACTCTGGCTCGCTCCCCGGGGACCAGGCGGAGTCCGGCCATGTCAGCCGGAACCAGGAGGCCGTGGCTGCCTGCGGGCCTTCGGCGAGAACGCGCTGGAACGGCTCGAAGCTGCGGCCGGTGTGGTTGAAGACGCCGTCGAGCAGGACCTTGAGACCCCGCGCGTGCGCCTGCGCAATCAGTTCGTCAAAGTCGGCGTCGTCGCCCAGGCGGGGGTCGATGGTGTAGTAGTCCGTGGTGTCGTATCCGTGCGATTCCGACGAAAAGACGGGACCGAGCGCCAGCCCGGACGCCCCGAGCTCCACCACATAGTCAAGCCACGGGAGCAGCTGCCCGAGGCGGTGGGTCACCGGTTGTTCCGGGGCCATCCCGGGTTCGGCCCCGACGAAGCCGAGCGGATACACCTGCCACCAGATGGCGTGCTGGACCCATTCGGGCTCGGTCATAAGGAATCCTTCCGTCAAAGCCCAAACATACCCTGAGGTTCTGACAAGAATGGGAACACTTCCGGCGGGACGGCGCCCCCTAGTCACCCAGAAGCGACTCGACTTGGAGCAGGAACTTCAGTCCGCCGTCAGTGAGCACAGGCGGCTTGGTCCAGCGCGGCTCGGGATGAACCAGGTCGAGACATTCCAGCGTCCACCGGATGTCAAGGTAAAGATCCTGGGCCAAGTCAAGAGGGACGGAGTTTCCGGAAGTCATCGGGAACCCCGCTCGCTCCAGCGAATCGGCAATGATCCGCTCGCGCCTGTCCCCCGCCGGCGTGGAACCGTCGATCATCCACTGGACCACGAGTGCGGTCACCAATCTCATGGCGTCTTCTTTCGGGAAAGCCACTCGCTCGACGATGTAGTCCCAAAGTGGCCGCCCGCCGTCGTGCATTTTTCGAGCCGCAGGCGTCAGGTGAAGGCGCCCTTTCAGCTTCCTGATGAGCTTCCACGCCTGCAGCTGTTCACGGAGACGCAGAACGGGCAACGTCTGGACCTCGCGGTTCGCTTTTCCCGGCCACCTATACTCCCACCCGAGCTCATCCATCGTCTGCCGGACCACGGCCGGTTTGAGGTAGCCGTCCTTGGTGAGTTCCAGACCGGCCGGAGGCATCTGGCCAAGCAACCAGAGGACGGGACGGAGCACGGCACTGAGTTCAGCGTCGGAAAGCGGTTCCGGCCACATTTTCCGGCTCAGCGCGCGAAGCCGCCTGTTGATGTCGGCCAAGTCCACAAATGAGGGGTTAAACGTGCCGCCACCGTCACCGGTCGCGAACTTGTACCGGGCCGCCATCTCCTGATGATCGTGGTGGCCCGGATCGGCCAGGACTTCGATCAGCCGCCGGTATCCGCCGATTCCGCCGGCGTCCTCCACCGGGCCGCGGTTGGCGCCCTCGACACAAATCATGGTGCAGGCCGGTACCGAGGCCTCACCCAGGACTTCGACTTCGTGGATCCATGAGTCACCGAAGTCATACTCGTACTCCAGTTTCGCGGGGCCAGGATTGCGGGTGTCCGCCAGTTCAAAGAGCACGACGCCGGACGCGGGCTCCGCGTCGGTGTCCTCTGCCGCTTCACTAGGTCCCATGATGCTTCGGTAACTGCCGTGGCGGTCGACGGCGGTGATGGCGTAGAGGTGCCGGTCCTCCCAGCCGAAGGCCACCTGGATGGCGCTGTGAAGTTCGGGAACAGTAATGGTCTCCGGGACGTGCAACCGGCGCCAGATAAGTGGTTCGGTGCCCCGGATGCTGATGCGGAGATCGTAGGCTGGGACAGTGCCGGCTGGTTCCATGCTGGCTATTTTGCCAGAGGGTGCCGGGTCGGATGCTCCGGTTGATTGGCTGGCGGACACCGCGGGGTAGAGCCTGTCAGGTCAGCCCTCTATGATTTCCCCAAGGGGGTTGGCACTCAATGAAGGATTCGTGGTCTCACACGGTGGTCGGTTAATGGATGCTCCTTTGCGGCCCGAGCAGCATGAGGATCCGCGTCCGCACTACCAGGCAATCTTCGATGCGCTTCCGGACGCCGTGCTGGTCATCGCCGAGGACGGCGTCATCAGCTTGGCCAACACCGCGGCGGAAAACATGTTTGGGTATACCCGGCAGGAGCTGGTCGGCCAGAATCACCGCTTCATCCTTGCTGAAGGTTTTCGCGACGGCTTCGAGCGGCTCTTCGCCAGCCTCCGCCGCGGGCACGGAACGGCCGACGGCGCCGCGGGCCACCATCCGTTTGAGACCTATGGCCTCCGCCGCGACGGCACAGAGTTCCAGGGCGAGGTGGCCTGTTCCCTGCTCGGCTCGGAGCAGGGCGCTTCCATGACCGTGGCCGTACGAACCACAGCGCACCGCAAGGAGGCCGACGCCGGGTTGCGGGAGGCAATGTCGTTGCTCAGCGCCACATTGGAGTCGACGGCCGACGGCATCCTGGTGGTGGGCTCGGACGGCCAAATCGCCGGCCTCAACGATCAGTTTGTGTCCATGTGGGGAATTCCGCGTGAGCTGTTGGCCACGCATGACGACGAGGCTGTGATGGGGTTCGTGCTGGGTCAGCTCTCAGACCCCGCGACGTTTCTGGACAAGGTGCATGAGCTCTACACCCATCCCACCGCTGAAAGCCACGACGTCCTTGAGTTCATTGACGGGCGAACGTTCGAGCGGTATTCGCGTCCGCAGAAGGTTGACCACCAGGTAGTTGGCCGGGTGTGGAGCTTCCGCGATGTCACACCGCGGCGCAAAGCGCAGGAGCAGGCCCGGCAGGCGTTATCGGACCTTGCCGCGCAGGCGGCCCAGCTCAAGGCGATGGCGTTCCAGGACCCGTTGACCGGGCTGGCCAACCGCAAGCTGTTCCACGACCAGCTGACCGAGGCCCTGCACGGCGAGTGCAGTGCCGCCGTCGACGTCCTTCTCCTGGATCTGGACGACTTCAAGGAGGTCAACGACATTCTGGGCCACCACGCCGGGGACCAGATGCTGATCGAGGTGGCCCGGCGTTTGCGGTCCTGCGTTGGGTCCGAGGACACTGTGGCCCGTCTCGGCGGCGACGAATTCGTGGTGCTCCTGACGGGTTCGCAGGACGCAGAGTCGGTGGCGGCGTGCATTGTGGAATCCCTGAATGTGCCGGTATGGATCGAGGGGGCCATGCTGCGGCCCAGCCTGAGCCTGGGACTCGCTTCAATGAGCCAGGATGCTGTAGTCGCTTCGGAGCTGCTGCGCCACGCAGACGTGGCCATGTATGCGGCGAAGGCTGCCGGCAAGAACCGCTACATGCGGTTTGAACCTGAGATGATGACGGCGCTAGTCCAGCGGACTGACATGGAGGCCGGCCTGCGGCTCGCCGTGGACAACGGCGAGCTCACGGTCAACTTCCAGCCCATTGTGTCACCTCTGCTTGAATCCGTGACCCAGTTCGAGGCGCTTGCCCGGTGGGACCGGGACGGGGAGAGGATCCCGCCGTCGCTGTTCATTCCGGCGGCGGAGCGCAGCGGGCTGATGTCCGCCATCGGCACGCATATGCTGCAGGAAAGCTTCACCCAGCTGCGGCCCTGGCTCGCCGGCGACCCCAGACACTCCCTGGCGGTGAACGTTTCCGGAACGCAGTTGAAGGAGCGCGACTTCGCCGATGGTGTGCTCTGCCTTGCGGAATCCTGCGGCATGGACGCCAGGCAGCTCGTGCTAGAAGTCACGGAGAGTGTGTTCTTCGACCCCGATGAGCACGTCATCGAGCAGTTGGGCTGCCTGCGCCGGGCGGGTGTGAGGGTGGCGCTGGATGACTTTGGAACCGGCTATTCATCGCTGGGCCGGCTTCAGGACCTGCCCGTGGACGCCGTGAAGATTGACCGGTCCTTTGTCTCCATGATCCGAACGGGCGCGGAGAAGCTGCCGATTCTCAGTTCCATGATCAACATGGCCCACAGCCTGGGCCTGACCGTCACGGCGGAAGGCGTCGAGACGGCAGCCCAGGCCGCCTATCTGACGGACCTGCGCTGCGATTCTATGCAGGGCTACCTGTTCTCCCACCCGGAACCCGAGACAGGACTGGAACTCGCCATCCTGCGCTCGGCGGACGCCATCGACGCGCTGGAGGAGCTCCGGCTCAAGCGGTGAGGGCAGGCCGCCGGTTGAGGCTGCCGAAACCCTGGATCTCGACAAGCTCGATCAGCAAAGTCTCAACTCCACGAGCGCCCGAGCAATTACCGCTTCTCGCAGGAGATGCCGTCGTTGTCGCGGTCAAGGTCGTATTCGCGGAGATAGCGCTTCGGTGCACCGTCGTTGTACGCGTAAACAGTGTTATTGACCGTGAAGTTAGTGACTGGTCTGCCGGAGGTCCGGTCCCGGGCGCCCTTCCTGCCCACACCGTGGGGATAGACGCGGTTGAGTTCAGTGCAGTTCTTGTACGACCTCGGTGCCGGGGCAGCATTTGCCGGCACGGAAACAGTCAACAGCAGGCCCGCGGCCGCCACAGTTGCCACGAGAATTATCTTCACGCTCATAAGAATGACTCCCCCATTGAAAAACGCCTCCGGCCACTGGTCGGCGGGAGCTAGAGGAATGCTATCCCATGCCGGCGCTCCTTCAGCGCTGGCAGAACGAAATACTTGCATCAGCCGTGTCATATTTCGAGGAACCATTGACGACGGATCGGCCGGTGCTACGCTCGCCTCACACTGCGCACACCTTGTGAATTAATGGGGCATCAATGAACACGAGCCAGTACTTCAGCGCGCGCAAAAGCGCTTTCCTCGACGGACCAGCTGCCCGCGCACGCGTCAAATGGCTGGCCCTGCCAAGCCTGCTGCTGCTGCTGACAGTGACCGCCTGTGGCAATGGAGCGGCGGCCAGCAGCAGCGTTCTGGCCAACGGTGGCACTGGCAGCCGCAGGTAGCCACGGAAACTCCTTCAGAGAGCACGCTGGCAATGACCCCGTGTGCGTCAGAAAAGGACCAGATGCCGCAGTCGTCGGAGGCCTTCATCTGCACCAAGGACGCCTCCGGCCAGCTCGTGTGGCTCGAAGCATCCGCCTCCAAAGCCGTCACGGACCAGCGGGCTGCGGACGTTTTAGCCAAAGCTGCCAAGGCCAAGGCCGCTGCCACGAAAGTTGCCGCTGCCAAGGCCGCAGCGAAGGCTGCGGCCGACAAGGCCGCGAAGCTGGCAGCCGAAAAGGCTGCGGCAAAGAAAGCTGCCGCGGCCGCCCGAGTTGCGTCGCAGCGAGCTGCCGAGGCTCGAGCTGCACGGGATGCAGCCGCCGCCCAGGCCGCGGCGGAACAGGCTGCCCAGCAGGCGCTGGTAGCGCCTCCGGGGCCGGCGGCATCGGACTGCGACCCTAACTACTCGGGCGAATGCGTGCCCATCGCATCAGACGTCGACTGTTCAGGGGGCAGCGGCAACGGCCCCGCCTACGTGCAGGGACCGGTCCAGGTCGTTGGCACTGATATCTACCGGTTGGACGGCAACCACGACGGCTACGGCTGCGAGGGCTGACCCCGGCCACTGGTTGGGCCTGTCGAAACCCTGGATCTCGACAAGCTCGATCAGCGGCTACCGGCGGTCGAGCTCAGGCCTCTCCACGGGCTCCTCTGCCTTGACCATCTCCGCGCTCCGGTCCCACAGCTCCCGCGCGATCTCAGCGTCGTACGCCTGTTTGTTGGCCTTCGCCAAGGCCCGCTTGGCGTAGTACGCACCGGGCACCCAGTCCTGGCCGGGGGTTGACGTGGCGAGCCACACCAGCGTGTCGGCGCCCTGTTCTGAAGTCAGCAGGAAGCGGTTGAGGAATGTCTTGTAGGCGTGCCGCATCCAGCTGGTCGAGTCCGCGGCGAAGTTGGTGGCGACAACGCCGGGATGGAAGGCCGCCGTCGAAATTCCTGCCGCGCCGAAGCGGTTCTGCAGCTCCGACGTGAACAGGATGTTCGCGAGTTTGGCCGTGCCGTAAGCGCGGTTCGTCGAGTACTTCCGGGCGGATTGGAGGTCGGCCAGATCAAGGTTCCCGAACGCGTTGGCGCCACTGGCGGTGTTGATGACCGTTGCGCTGCTGGCCACCAGCACGTCCATGAGTTCAGTGGTAAGCAGGAACGGGGCCAGGTGGTTGATTTGGAAGGTCTTCTCGTAGCCATCCACGGTGAGCTCGCGCTGGCCCATGATGCCGCCGGCGTTGTTGACCAGCACATCAATCCGCGCGTACTTTTCCTTCAGCGCGGTGGCCAGGTCACGCACCTGCGACAGCTCGGCGAAGTCGCTGATGAAGTAATCGGCTCCCAGCCCGGCGGCCACCGCCTTGGTCTTTTCGGGAGAACGGCCGACGACGACGATCCGCTCGCCTGCCTTCGCCAGGTTCCGCGCGGCTGCTGCGCCGATACCGTCGCTGGCTCCGGTGATGACGATGGTGCGCTGGGGCATGAATTGTCCTTTGACGTCGGTGGTTGAACGTGCGGGGAACCTGGAATACCTGCCCCACATCCCGCTCACACAACGACATCCGGCCGGGTTATGTTCCGCGGCCGGATGTCGGGTATTTCAACGGGCACTGAGAATGTGAGATGACTATATATTCAACGGCCCCCTCAGGCTAAGCGCGTTGCCAGCATTGAGCAATTTCGGGCCGATCCCCAGCATTTCCTCGGTTGATCGCAACAACGAGTAGTGGCTGTAGGAGCCCTGCACAACCGTGCCCGTGACCACCGACGGTGCCACGACGAAATTGGGGAGGGGCGTGTCTTCGTCGAAAAGCACAAATACGGCGGTACGTCCTGCCTGGTAGCTCTGGCTGGCCAGGATGATGGGCAGCCATCTGGAAAGCCAGGTGTCGCCGGTAGCGATGCTGCAGTCATGCATGTCATTGCAGACGTTCGGGGTGAGGAAGGAGAAAGCCGGCAGGGTGTTGTTGGCGAGGTCCCCGGCAAGGTTTCCCGAAGTCGTGGTACCCATGGGCACGTTGTTGGAGGCACAGGCGGTTCTGTCCCCCGGTCCCTGGTAGTAAATTTCGGGGTTGTGCCGTTCCGCGTACAGGCCGGACGCACTCAGTCTGCAGTTCGATGGCATGTCTTCCATATAGCTCTTCTGCGACTGGCCCGAAGCCCTCACTTGCCGGAAGATGTTGTCGGCTGTTATCGGTGGCAGGCCGCTCGGATTGGAGTCTGACGTGACGCCCTGGGTGCTCCCGGATGTCATGGCCAGATAGCTTGGTAGCGACGGCAAGCCTAGTCCCGCGTCACTCCAGGTGGACACTGAGGCACACAGCCTGGCGGTTTGTGTCATGTACGGCGCGTTGGCGCTCCCGATGACCTGCGAGTACGTCTTGTTCTCGAAGAGCACCCAGATGACATGGTCGTATGTCGCCGGCGGTGCTGCCGTCTGTCCGCAGGCATTTGTTGCCGGAGGTGGTGGTGGCGGGGGCGGCGG